>NZ_JAVLBQ010000025.1:0-42446 GCF_031581265.1 Gracilimonas sp. | reverse complement strand
CAATCATAACTTATATCACATATTGCTTAAACGACTCAGAGACGATCCGCTTTGACTCGTTTGCTTCATAAGACCCTACCTTATTAGATCGTGATGTATATCGTGTTGGCTTGGCTGTGGGACTTGAAAAAAACATCCAGGATTCGTTCAGAAATTGGAAAGATGAATCTATGTTTGTGAATCAGGAGTTTGCCGTGACGCATCAATTTGAAAATGAATGGTCTAAAGATCTAAACCTTATTTATAACTATAAATTTTTACTTGGAAAAAGATTAGCAAATGGATTTTCGATTTATGGTGGTCCCTCCTTCAATATGCAAGTATCGCGGGTAAACGGAGCTGAGGATTATTCATGGTACAGCTTATGGTCTCCGGAAAGAAAAGGACGAGAATATCAGTTTTGGGTTGGCTTCACAGCAGGAATACGATTATTTAAACAGAAAGCCCCGGCCCGATTTAAAGATGAGTTCAATAATTGGGATATAGACTGGTAATGTTTTAAAATACTGTGGATTATTTGGTCACAATCTAAACTATAATTGAATTCGTACTGTTTAGTGATGTGATTGTATTAATTGTCAAAATATCGAACATTACTAATTATGAAATACGCAGCCATATTTGGGATTTTATTCCTTACCACAGTACTTGTTATAGCGATTAATAAGCCCGATGATTCCATCAAAAAAGTCCCGGGAGTTCCTATTCATGCTACAGCGGTTAACATTGCAGATAATGACACACTTCCGGAAGGTGGAGGAGATTTTACTTTTAAAAGATCCGATACCGAGTGGAAAGAGATTTTAACTTCAAAAGAATATCGAATCTTAAGAGGCGGAGGCACTGAACTCCCTTATGTGAATGAATATGACAACAATAAGGAGAAAGGGATCTACGTATGTGCCGGATGTGGACAAAAACTATACAGCTCTGAGCATAAATATGACAGTGGAACCGGTTGGCCCAGTTATTGGCGTCCTATTGCAGATTCACTGGTGGAAGAGCGTATAGACAAAAGTTTCTTCATGACACGAATTGAGATCGTTTGTTCTAATTGTGGTGGACATCTTGGCCATGTTTTTGACGACGGCCCTCAGCCAACCGGACTTCGGTATTGCATGAATTCAGCCGCAATGGATTTCATTAAAGCTGAAGATGAACGTTCTAACTAAATTTTGTACGTATTGACAGATATTTTTAGCTAATGGATGATTTAGTAATAATGAAGTCTTTTTAAAATAAACTTATAACATATATCTGAACGAATGGAATCAAAGACAAGAGTACTTCAAAAGGCTGAATTCAATCCCAAAATCAAGACCTATATTCTTTGGTACGGAAGCTTAATTTGTCTGCTATCTATCTTTCTGATCCCGATCATTCCTTTCTGGTTGATTTTCGGTAAACTATACCTTAATCGCTATTTTGAGTTACTTGAATGTGAGTTAACCACTCGATCCCTTCGATTTAAAAAAGGATATCTGTTTCAAACGGAACGAACCATTCCACTTGACAAAATTCAGGATCTAACCTTTAAAGAAGGCCCGTTGCTGAAATATTTTGGTTTGAGTATTCTTAAAATTGAAACAGCAGGAAATACAGGACAGACTTCATCAGACTTATCTTTAATAGGTATAATTGATGCCTCTGAGTTCCGCAATAAAGTGTTTACTCAAAGAGATATTGTAACGGATATTCAATCTCCTGCAGCAGAATCAAGTGAATCTACTTCTGATCTTTTGGAACAAATCAGAAATTCATTAAAAAAGATTGAAAATAAAATCTTAGAAGAATAATAAATGGGGTTCCCTTCACTATTTAGAGTTTTAGGCTATCTATGAAAATTTCTGTAATTGGAGCCGGATTAGGGGGATTGGCTGTTTCATGTCTTATGGCTGCCAAAGGACACAAAGTCACTGTTTTTGAAAAGAACGAACAAGTGGGCGGTAAGATGAACCAAGTAACCTCAGGTCCCTTTCGTTTTGATACCGGCCCAAGCCTGCTGACTATGCCTTTCATACTTGAGAAATTGTTTCAGGAATGTGATGCCAACATGCATGATTATCTTGATTTAATGCCCCTTGAACCGATTTGCAGGTATTTTTACCCCGATGGTACTGTTTTCAATAATTACGATGAACTTTCCAGAACACTTCAAGAAATAAAAGGCTTTGCCCCGCAAGATTCCGAAGCATATATCGAATTTCTAAAATATGCTGAGAACCTATACGATAAAACAGCAGATGCATTTATTTTCAATCCTCTTTATGAATTTCAAGATCTAAAAGAACTTGATTTATTAAGTTTTTTCGGAATTGATGCTTTTTCCACCGTCAGCCAAAGAGTAGAAGAAAGGTTTCAGTCGTCCTACCTGCGCAAATTCTTTAAGCGTTTCACAACTTATAACGGCTCCTCCCCTTATCAAGCACCTGCAACACTGAATGTTATCCCGCATGTTGAAATTAATCAGGGTGGGTTTTACGTGAAAGGCGGATTATACAAAGTAGCCGAAGCATTACAGAAACTTGCAGAATCGTTGGGTGTTAAATTTGAATTTCAGTCTGAAATTAATTCAATATCAGTAAACAATAAAAAGGCAGCCGGAATAGAACTTTCGAACGGCTCTTGTATAAACTCAGATATCATTATTTCTAACAGCGATGCTACTGAAACCATTACGCATTTAATACCTCAAGAATTTCTCAGTTCACGGAAATTAAATAAAGCAAAGTCTATTGAACCCTCCTGCTCCGGTTTTGTTTTACTCTTGGGTATCAATAGAAGCTACGATAAGCTGGTACATCACAACATCTTTTTCTCAGATGATTATAGGAAAGAGTTTAGGCAAATTTTTGAAGAGAAGGTGATGCCGGATGATCCAACAATCTATATTGCCAATACCTCCTATTCTGATCCGGATCATGCACCCGAGAATGGTTCTAATTTATTCATCTTGATAAATGCTCCCTATTTATCAGAACAGTATAACTGGGATGAGAACGAACATTCTTATGGTGATAAAATAATAAAAGAGCTTGAAAAAAGAGGTTTAACAAATCTATCAAACCACATAGTGTACAGATCTTCCATTACACCTGTTGAATTTTATACTAAGTACCGTTCAAATAAAGGCAGCATTTATGGAACTTCATCAAATAGTAAAATTTCAGCATTTATTAGGCCTCGAAACAAGTCCGGGGAAATTGAACATCTATATTTTGTGGGAGGTTCAACCCATCCGGGGGGCGGAATTCCATTGGTAATACAATCAGCTTTTAATGCTATTACGTTAATCGAGAGGCACGAGGATAGATAGCAAAAGGTAAGTATTAACTATTCAGCAGCTTCTTCCTGTTCCACATCCAGGTTTATCACTTCAACATTGTGAATTTTCCCTTCAATTATTTCGAATCTTATTATAGTACGCTGCTTTTGAAACCCCTGTTTACCCGCTGCTCCGGGATTCATATATAACATCTTATCCAACTCCTGATCTCTCGATATTCTTAGTATATGAGAGTGCCCGCAAATAAAAAGTTGGGGCGGATTCTCTTCTAATTCTTTGCGAATTGGGATACAATAGCGTCCCGGTATGCCCCCAATATGAGTCATCCACACCGAAAGCCCTTCTCTTTCAAACCGCTGGTGCAGCGGATATTCTGACCTGATATCTTCTCCATCAATATTGCCATACACTCCAATCACAGGAGCTATTTCTTCTAACTTTTCAGCAATTTCCAAGCTTCCAAAATCTCCGGCATGCCAAATTTCGTCCCGATCTTTGAAATATTCAAAAACCTGTGGGTCAAGATAATTATGGGTATCTGAAATAAGCCCTATTTTGATCATACTTTTTGTATCATCTTAGACTGAAGGCAGCTATGAAAAACTACCAATTTATTAGCTAACAAATATTCACAAAACTTTATTCATTCGTTGAAAGGCTTTAGCATCATCATCGTAACCTGGAATGCACTCAATCATCTCAAGAATTACCTTCCGTCTGTAGTTGAAACTGAGTATCCTGATTTTGAAATCATCATTGCTGATAATGCATCTGATGACGGCTCCAAACAGTGGATCAAGTCAACCTATCCTGATGTTAAAATAGCAACCTTTGACCGAAATTACGGCTATTGTGGCGGAAATAACAGAGCTGTTCCTTTTACTGAAAAAGAAATTTTACTGTTTTTAAATAATGATGTACGCGTTGACAAAAACTGGCTTCATGGCATCAATAAGGCTTTTAAAGATGATATGACAGCAGCTGTTCAACCCAAAATGTTAAGTGATAAGGAACCTGAAAAGTTCGAATATGCCGGTGCAGCAGGTGGATTTATTGACAAGTATGGGTATCCATTTTGTCGGGGACGTATTTTTGAAGAAGTCGAAAAAGATGAAGGACAATATGACAACAATAGGAATCTATTCTGGGCATCGGGGGCAGCCTTAGCCATTCGTAAAGACTTATTCCGGGAAACCGGCGGTTTTGATGAAGATTTTGAATTCCATATGGAAGAAATTGACCTCTGTTGGAGGTTGCAAAACCTTGGATATCAAATTGGGTATGCCCCTGACAGCGTTGTGTATCATCTTGGAGGAGGTTCACTACCCATGGGTTCTCCACGTAAAGTGTATTATAATTTCCGAAATAGTCTCTTTATGCTTTGGAAGAATTATTCCTCTTTTAGTCTCAGAAAACGATTTGGTATTCGAATTCTTCTTGATATTGTAGCAGCCTGGAAAGCATTAGCCCAAGGAAAACCTAAAGAATGGTGGGCAGTTGCCAAAGCGCATCTTCATTTTCTGAAAGATCTCGGAAAAGTCAGCCGCAAAAGAGCTTATCTGCAAAAACAAAGGGTAAATAAAGATGACCCTGATGCAATGCTAAATTTCAGCATTATTTGGCAGCATTTTTTAAAGGCAGTTAAGAAATTCAAAAATCTTCCGTAACAACTCCGCCTCGCTCCTGACGCTCAGCGTCGGAGCGTATAAAGTTTTTTCAATCCATACGTGCCGACGCAGAGCGTCTGCACGAGTTGTTAGACGAGAATCCAATAAATCCATCACCCCGCCAGGAATCTTTTCCAAATCCCCAAACTTCTATTACAGGCAGAAAGATGGATTTCATAGATATATCAAGAAGCTTTCTTTTTTTTGAAGGTATTGATTACGCCACCATCCAGTAAAGCCTCACGCTGTCGGTCACTTAGCTGATGCCTCACAGTATATTCATTCCCCTTAGTCACGTTAATGAGTTTAGCAGTATCACCGCTTTCAATACTGGCTCGGATGTTTTGCGTTTTTAGAATGTCACCCTTATCTATGTCTTCGTAATCTTCGTCATTGATAAACTCAAATGGAGGAATTCCAAAATTCACTAAATTCTGCCAGCCAATACGTGCATAACTTTTAGCAATTACAGCTCGCTGACCTAAATAACGGGGTGCAATGGCTGCGTGCTCTCGGCTTGAGCCTTGTGCGTAATTCTCGCCGGCAACAACTACATGACCACCGTGGTCATCTTTAGCTTTTAGAGCTCGTTCGTGGAAGTTTTTGTCAACTACATCCAGTGTAAATTTACTTATTTCCGGGATATTGCTTCGAAAGGGTAACACTTCCGCGCCTGCTCTTAGTATTTCATCCGTAGATATATCATCATCCATCTTCAACAAAACGGGAACTTCAAAATCGCTTAATTCATCAAAATCCGGCATGGTTGAGATATTTGGTCCTTTCTTGATTTCGCCCCTTTCTTGCATTGGAACCGGCTCCGTTAACATTTCTGTATTAACGATCGGATTCTCAAGCTCTTCAAACTGAGGATATTCCATACCATAGAGTTCCTCCAGATCAGTTGGATCGGTTATCTTGCCTGTCAAAGCTGAAGCGGCAGCCGTTTCAGGACTTACCAGAAAAACTGAATCTTCTTTGGTACCTGATCTGTCTGGAAAATTTCGTGGAACAGTTCGCAAACTGTTTTGTCCTGAAGCTGGTGCTTGTCCCATACCAATGCAACCGTTACAACCTGCCTGATGTATTCTGGCTCCGGATTGTACAAGGTTAAACATCACATCATTCTTCACCATATTTTCGATAATCTGACGGGAAGTTGGATTGATATCCCAAGATACATTCTGATCTACAGTTCTACCCTTCACAATTTCAGAAGCCATCCAAAAATCTCTGTAACCGGGATTGGCTGATGATCCTACATATGCTTGGTAAATCGGTTTGCCTTCTACCTCCCGCACCGGAACTACGTTACCGGGACTGCTTGGGAGGGCAATTAATGGTTCTACATCATCCAGGATTAACTCTTCGTATTTATCATACTCAGCACCTTTATCGGCAATTAGCTCTACAAATTCATCGCCCCGACCTTGGGAAGTCATAAACCGCTTAATTTCCTCATCAGCTGGGAAAACAGTAGTTGTAGCGCCCATTTCTGTACCCATATTCGCAATCACATGTCGATCCATGGTGGATAAATTTTTCAGGCCTTCCCCGTAATATTCTATCACATAGCCGGTGGCTCCATCAACATCATAACGGCGAAGCATTTCAAGGACTACATCCTTGGCACTTACCCAATCAGGTAAATTTCCTTTCAATTCAACCCCCAATACTTTCGGCATTTTGATATGCATAGGCTCACCTGCTATCGCAAAGGCAACATCCAGTCCACCGGCTCCAAGGGCTAACATTCCCATACAACCTGAAGCGGGAGTATGACTGTCAGACCCGGCAAGCGTTTTTCCCGGAATGGCAAATCGTTCTGTTTCAATCGGGTGACTAACTCCATTACCCGGACGTGAAAACCACATACCGAAACGCTCAGCTGCAGATTTAAGAAATAAATGATCATCGGGATTTTTGAAATCAGTTTGCAGGAGATTATGATCTACATATTGGCACGAAAGCTCTGTCTTTGCATCATCCAGCTCCATAGCCTCAAGCTCCAACATCACCAAAGTACCCGTTGCATCTTGGGTTAGAGTTTGATCAATTCGAAGTCCAATTTCTTCTCCGGGAATCATTTCCCCTTCTACCAAATGATCTTTTATTAGTTTTTGCGTTACGTTAAGTGGTTTGCTCATGGTTACTAAGTATTTTATATCTTTTTAATTCTTAACATTACAACTCAATGGAAGCCCAAATGGTTCAGTTATTTTGAATTTTGATGTAGAAAAACAATTTCTTAAAGCATTGCCCCACATTAAGAAGTGGTGGTTTTCAGTAGTATGCATTCCCTTTTGCTGGGTATTAGCCGATCAGTTCTGGATGACCCTACAATGGGATATTACTTTCGCCTGGCTTTATGATTATCCTTCTTTACTCACTCCCTTCTTTTTTCTGATCGATAATTTTTTACTGATTGTTCACGAGGCCGGTCACACTTTCTTTGGTATCTTCGGCTCTCGTTTTATCGGAATTTTAGGGGGAACCTTATTTGAAATACTGCTTCCATTCTTGATTTTCATTTACGGATGGTGGAATTACAATCGAATAATTGCTCAATTGGGATTATTGCTAACTGCCTTTGCCTGGACCGAATCTTCTGCTTATGCCGCTGATGCTGTAGCCAGAAGAATGCCCCTTATTGGAAATCTTCCAAAATCAGCTCATGACTTTTATAATATGTTTACCATGAAGGGCGTCCTCGATGATCATATGTTTTATGCATGGAGTATGTACTGGATTGGAATTATTGTGCTTTTGGCATTTCTGAGCTATCCGGTATGGGAACCTAAGAAGTATAAATCTGCTGATATTGATATAGATTTATAATCCTATTTAGCTATTTGATTGCTATATAATACTATTAATTCATCTCGCTCCTGACGCTCCGCGTCGGAGCGTACTTTCAGTCCTCTTCATACGTCCAAACGGGACGCTTGAACGAGTTCCACAGATATATAAAACGACGTAGGGCAGATTTGCTATACCATAAGAATAAGGGTTTAATTCGAAATCAAAAGCCTATCCATCATGCCTCTAAATAATTTTCCCAAATATTTACGATTCCGGTTCTGTATTAAAAATCCCATTTCTTATCTTCGGTTGCACATAAAACAAACGCTATGATTCCTAAGGAAATACTTAAAAAAATTCGGAAGCTTGAAATTCAAACTAAAGGTATAGTCAATACCTTGTTTGGGGGCGAATATCAGTCGGCTTTTAAAGGCCGCGGGATGGAGTTTTCTGAAGTTCGTGCATACACTTACGGTGACGATATCCGGCAAATCGACTGGAATGTTACTGCTCGTACCGGAGATCCTTTTATTAAAGTATTTGAGGAAGAACGCGAACAAACATTGATGCTCTGCATCGACATCTCCCAAAGCGGAACCTTTGGAAGTCAGAGACAAAGTAAGATGGATTTAGCCATTGAGCTTTGTGCTGTATTAGCTTTTAGCGCCATTAAAAACAGTGATAAGGTTGGATTGGTATTATTTAGCGATCATATTGAAAAGGTAGTTCCTCCTAAGAAAGGCCGTACCCACGTACTTCGACTTATACGTGAATTATTTACCACCAAACCAACCGGCACAGGAACAGACATCGCTGATGCTCTCTCCTACATAAATCGCCTGTTAGACCGAAGAGCTATTGTAGTTTTGGCATCAGATTTTCAGGATGATAATTTTGAAAAACAGCTGCAAATTACCAATCAAAAGCACGATTTAGTAAGTATCATTATAAACGATAAGCTTGAAGATAAGTTACCTAATGTAGGATTGGTTAAAATCCGGGATGCGGAAACGGGGGCAGAGAAAATGATTGACACCTCAAGTAAAAAAGTTCGAAAAGCTTATAAAATTCGACGTATGGAACAGAAAGCTTACATCCACGACCTAATGCTCAAAAAGAAAGTGGATGCCATAGAAGTGCAAACCAATGAATCTTACGTTAAACCACTTATGAACTTCTTTACCCGCCGAAGTTCCAGATATTGATATCCCTACCTCTCTAAAGTAGCTACTGATTCTTCATTTTCAGCTTGATCCAACATCTCAATATATTGTTGGATGTGATCCTTAAATGGTTTCAGCTCTTGACTTTCCAGCCCCTCAGATGAAGGTAATTCAATAGTAAGTGGATTCACAGGTTGGCCATTTCTATACATTGTGTAATGCAGATGGACTCCTGTAACTCGTCCTGTTCTTCCAACATATCCAATAACCTGACCTTGCTTCACTTTTACTCCTCGTTTGATACCTGGCCCAAATCCATTTAAATGCAGATATGCAGTGGTATATGTGTCATTATGCCTAATTTTGACGATATTTCCGTTCGCACCTCGGTATTGAGATTCTACAATTTGGCCATCACCTACCGAAAGTACAGGCGTTCCAAGTGGCGCGGCATAATCGACCCCATAATGAGGACGACCCTCCTTTAAAACGGGGTGAAAACGATTATAAGAAAAGCCTGAACTAATACGATGTGAAAATTTAAACGGAGCTTTTAATAAAGCTTTCTGAACACCATTGCCTTCTGCATCATAAAACCCAAATTTCTCATCGGTTTCATAATAGAAAGCATCGTATGTCTGATTTCTGCTGGTGAATTCTGCAGCATGTATTTGTCCAACCCGAAATGGTTTTCCATCCACGAATTCTCTTTCATAGATTACCTTATAACTGTCGCCCGGATATAGCCTAAAGAAATCAATTTGCCAGGCAAATATTTCACTCAACCGAAGCCCTATCATCGTACTTCTGCCCTGCTTTATCAAAGACTCATAAAGAGAAGAATTAATAGTACCGGTAACAGTAACCAACTCTGATTCAATGGATTTCTGCTCTTTTCTAACAGTAATTTCATCTCCCCACTCAAAGACAAAATAGTTAAGAAGGTCCGTTTTTAGTACCAGTTTATTATAGGTTCCGGATTCTAAATCTTTGTATGCATAGTATGTTTGTCCCGGCTTAATATCTTTGTAACTGAATGTGCTCTTAGCCGTTTGGTTGATTTCATGAATGGTCAAAGGATCAAGTCCCAATGAACTCAGGATGATATAAAGGCTCTCATTTCTGCTGACTTTACCCTGTTTCCGTTCTGCGTTTAAAACATCAATGCCGAATTCATCTAAGTTTACATCTTCCTTAATCTCTTCAGTGTTTGATTCCGTGATAAGCAGAGGTTTAGGGTCTTCAGTTGATTGTCCGTCTGTGCTGTAGGCTATATAAAGCAGGAAAACAATCGAAAATAGTGCTAAGCTTATTAGGCTCGTTTTATTCTTGAACATATGACGTTTATAGATTTAGAATCGCAAAATGATAAGAAAATATGCCCTGTTTTCATAAAATGAAGATGCTTAGTTTTGCAAAATATTTACATCTCATTGTTATATTTTCAGTCTGTAATTTTAACCCAACCCATTTTCCAGAAATTAATGAAAATAAGCCTGTTAAAGCGTAGCGCTTTACATTTGTACATACTGTTATTTTCTTTTGTCTTCTCAGCAGACCTGTATAGTCAATCAGTTAGCACAAACGTAAACACCGATTCCCTTAAAATCGGGGATACATTTGAATATGCCCTAACGTTACAAACTGATCAGGTCTACGAAAATATAGTATTTCCTGACACCACTTCTTTTCCTTTAAGCATTGATTTAATTGACCGTCAGCAATATAAGTTATCAGAATTCAAAGATAGTTTGGTATATAATTTGCAGTTTTTCGGGAATGAAGATCTGCAAATTGATGAGCTTCCGATTGCATTGCTCTCGGAGGAAGATACTTCCACCATTTACACTGACCCTGTTCTTATAGGGTTTAAATCTGTAGTTGCGGCCGGCGATTCTACCCTGAAGCCCATGAAACCAATTTATAGCTTTCCAAGGGCATGGTGGCCTTGGATTTTAGTCTTGCTGATTTTGGCAGCATTTCTACTGTGGTGGTTTAAGTTCAGAGAACAACCTTCAGAAGAAACTGCTGAACCCGAACCGGAAAT
The DNA here is from genome assembly GCF_031581265.1 of Gracilimonas sp. Lineage (GTDB taxonomy): Bacteria > Bacteroidota > Rhodothermia > Balneolales > Balneolaceae > Gracilimonas. Next base: position 31,481 of record NZ_JAVLBQ010000025.1, on the reverse strand, counting down.
TGAACCTTTCTATCACCCCATTAAAGAACTTGAGAAAAAGCTTTATGGTATTAAAGAAGAATCTGATATTGCAGAAACCAAAGATTTCAAAGGATTTTACAGTGAAGTTGGGGATGCTATCCGTACTTATTTCGAAGTCCTATATAAAATCCCCGCTTTGGAATCTACGTCTACAGAATTAATTCGGTATTTAGATGCATATGGGGTTGATGACCTAATGATTGACAAAACAAGAACTGTATTACGAAAAGCGGATCTCGTTAAATTTGCCAAGTTCACCCCCACCCTTGACGATGCCTGGAAAACTTTTGAGGAAGCCGAAGAGTTTTTACAGAAGGCCAAGAAAGTGGATGCAGCAAGAGTTCGACGTTTAAAGAAAAAATACGATGATCAGTTCAAGCCAAAACCCTCAGATGTTAAAAAGGAGGACTCGTAATGGAATATGCTAATCCGGCCTGGTTTTGGGCGCTGCTAATACTGCCAATCATAATTGGACTCTACCTATACCGATACTTTGCGCATAAGGAAGCTACCTTCCTTTTTTCATCCATCGATCTTTTACAAGATGTGCCGGGCAACTGGAAAGCCCATTTGCATTGGGTACAAGCACTATTTATGTGGGGTGGTATTGTACTTTTAATAGTAGCTCTCGCTCGGCCCCAGGAACGACTTACAACCGTAGAACAAAACGCTGAGGGAATTGATATCGTCATGGTATTGGACATGTCAACCTCAATGCGAGCCGAAGATTTAAAGCCAAATCGGTTTGAAGCAGCCCGCGAAGTGGCTAAGGATTTTGTGGATCAAAGAAATACCGATCGCATCGGGTTGGTTACATTTGCTATGAAGAGCTTTACCGTGGTACCTCCTACCCTTGATTATCGCTTGCTTAAAGACCTCATTGATGATTTAGAAATGGGTGTCATTGAGGATGGAACGGCAATAGGAATGGGTATTGCCACTGCTGTGAACCGATTGAAAGAAAGTGAGGCAGAAAGCAAAGTCATAATTCTACTAACTGATGGACAAAATAATGCCGGTGAAATTGACCCGGTAACAGCTGCAGATTTAGCATTAACGTACGACATCAAAATATATACAATCGGAGCCGGTACCCGTGGAACTGCCCCTTACCCTATTCAAGATCCTATTTTTGGACGCCGTTATCAAAATGTACAAGTAAACATAGATGAAGAAATGCTTACAAGCGTAGCTGAATTAACGGGAGGCCAATATTTCAGAGCTACCGATACGGAGCAGTTAGAAAACATCTATGATGAAATCGACGAATTGGAAAAGACCGAAGTTGAAGAACTTATCTACACTGATTATGAAGATTTATATTCAAGATACCTCGCTTTGTCTTTAGTACTTTTATTTGCTGGGTTCTTAATTCAGAAGACCATTTTGAATGGAATTCAGAATACATAATCTCTGTTTTCCGATTCGAGGTATAATATCATCCCTTCTATAATCTGCGTATCTTAAAAGTCTGCATCAAAAAATATTCTTAGCTATTCATGAGCATTTCTTTTGTTAAAGAACAATTACAAAATTCAGGTCGCTTCGAGGAAGTCCGAAACCGACTCCAAAAGAGTAATAAACTTACCTTAAAGAAAAGCATTGGGGCTTTAAACAGTTTTCTCTTAGATGGCTTAGGAAGTCACTACAGCGATGTTTTGGTTATTTCTGAAAGTGATGAAGGCGCTCGGTTTTTAAAAGCTGATTTAGATGTTATATCCCAGGAAAAAGTCATTCTATTTCCTCCCTCGAACTCTAAACCATATGATCGACAACAGCTTACGGATACGGCCCTTTTAGTTCAGCGCTCTGAAGCTCTGCAAGCTATCACCGACCACGACTCAAAAATTGTAGTTACTTCGGTTGAAGCCTTGAGTAATAAAATTGCTCCACCGGAGGCTTTAAACGAGGTCAGCATCATCCTAAACAAAGGCGATGATGTGGACCTTGATGAGTTCAAAAAACAGTTAGCGGAACAAGGGTATAATCCCGTTAAATTTGTGGATGAACCCGGTGAATATGCCGTACGAGGTGGAATTTTAGATGTATTTCCCTATTCAGGTGAATACCCACTCAGGTTAGAATTCTTTGGTGACGAATTGGATACCATCCGCGAATTTGATACCGGTTCACAACGATCCATTTCATTTTTAAATCAGGCTCGGATCATTCCGGATCTTACAAATCTTCCTGAAAAACAAAAATCAGACTTCCTTACCTACTTTGATGAAAACACATTGCTAATCACTTCAAATCGTGATTTAGTAGTTAGTAAAGTTGGTGAATTATTTGAGCAAGCTGAAAAAGCATATGAAAGTCACGATAAAGCGGAGGAATTACTCACACCAGACGAACTTTATGTATCTGAACAAAAATTTGATAAAGAATTACAGAAGTTCAACCATCAAATTTATGTTGCCAATGTTGGAGCTTCTGATAATGACGAAGATACCTTTTCTTTTGAGGCTAAACCTCAACCGGATTTCCATGGTAATTTTAAACTCCTCAGAGAGCAGATCACTAAGAACTCTTCAGAAAATTTAACCACTGTTATTTTCTGTGATAATGAGGGACAGCGAGAGCGCTTTGAGGAATTATTGGGGGAAGCCAGCCAAGATTTTAAATACCGATTGGTGGTGCAATCTTTACATGAGGGATTTACTTTTAATCCCGCAGGAATTGCCCTTTATACCGACCACCAGATTTTTAACCGATATCATCGTCCTAAAACCAAGAGAAGACGATTTCATGGTGGGATTTCCTTCAAAGAACTGAAAGATCTAAGCATTGGTGATTATGTAGTTCATGTGGATTATGGAATTGGGAAATTCAGGGGCTTTAAGAAAATAAATGTTAAGAATACTGAACAAGAAGTTGTAGTACTTGAGTACAAGGAAAATTCAACGCTGTATGTGAATGTCACCAGCTTGCATAAGCTGCAAAAGTACTCTGGCAAGGAAGGAACAGCTCCGAGAATTACGAAGCTCGGATCAGGCTCATGGGCTCGCAAAAAGGCTCAGACAAAGAAAAAAGTAAAAGATATAGCAAGAGATCTAATTAAGCTATACGCCAAAAGGAAAGCACAGAAAGCCTACGAGTTTTCACCCGATAATGAGTGGCAAATTGAGTTAGAAGCCAATTTTGAGTTTGAAGAAACCCCCGATCAATATGAGGCCATAAAAGCTGTTAAAGCCGATATGGAAAGTGAGACCCCCATGGACCGTTTAGTTTGTGGAGATGTTGGATTTGGAAAAACAGAGGTGGCCGTACGTGCAGCTTTTAAAGCAGTATTAGACCATAAACAAGTGGCCGTGCTTGTGCCTACAACTATTTTGGCGGAACAGCATGCCAAGACATTCATTAAAAGAATGGAGAAATTTCCGGTTCGTATAGAAGCCCTCTCCCGTTTCAGAAGTACTAAGGAACAAAAAGAGGTAATTAAGAAGTTAGAAAATGGAGAGGTTGATATAGTTATAGGGACACACCGTCTCCTTTCCAAAGATGTCAAATTTAAAGACCTTGGCTTGATTGTAGTGGATGAAGAACAACGATTTGGGGTCTCAGCTAAGGAAAAGCTCAAGAATTTCCGTGCCTCAGTGGATGTTCTAACCCTCACAGCAACTCCTATTCCCAGAACGCTTCAATTCTCCTTGATGGGCGCCAGGGATTTAAGTGTAATTAACACCCCACCTCCTAACCGACAACCCGTTTACACTGAAATTCACAGCTTTGATGAAGAGTTAATTCGCGATGCGATTCTGCAAGAAATATCTCGTGGTGGACAGGTATTCTTCATTCATAACCGGGTAAAGAATATCGAGGAAATTGCAGAAATGATTCGCAAGCTGGTTCCTGATATCAGGGTTCGATTTGGGCATGGACAGATGTCAGGTTCGCAGCTCGAAAAAATTATAGGCGACTTCTATCTCCACAAATTTGATGTCCTTGTTTCAACAAATATTGTTGAAAATGGAATCGATATTGGAAATGCCAACACCATCATAATCAATCATGCTAACCATTTTGGGCTGGCAGAGTTACACCAATTACGTGGGCGTGTTGGAAGGTCGAACCGTAAGGCTTTTTGCTATCTTATCACCAATCCAATTCAAACGCTTAGTCCCGAAGCAAGAAAGCGCTTGATGGCTCTTGAGGAGTTTTCAGATTTGGGGTCTGGATTCAATATTGCTATGCGCGATCTTGACATCCGTGGAGCCGGTGATATACTTGGTGCAGAACAAAGTGGTTTTATCAATGATATTGGCTTCGACTTGTATACCAAGATTTTAAATGACGCTGTTAAGGAGCTTAAAGAGTCTGAATTCAGTGATCTGTTCGATAAGGTAGAGACTGAAGTTGAATACCCTGAAACAAATGTTGAGTTTGATCAAACAGCCCTCCTCCCTCAAAGTTATATATCTGACAGTGTAGAAAGACTTAACCTGTACCGTAAGCTATCAGAAGCCAAAACACCGGAAGAAATAGATGACTGGGAAGAAGAAATTGAAGATCGTTTTGGTCCTGCCCCTCAAGAAGCTCAATATTTGATCTTGGCAAGCAAAATTAAGCTTTTTGCTTCCCGAAACTTCTTTACTAAAGTTACCATCAGGGCAGACCGAATGTGGCTGGTGTGCCCTAAACAAGATTCTGAGTTAGGTGAGCAGTTTTTCGATTCCGGAAAATTTCAGGAGGTACTCGAAAAAATTGAAACTGAAAAACAGGATAATTTCCAGGTCATTCAGAAAAAAGATACCGTGCGTTTTGTAATTCAAGAAATCCCCGACATGCGAGCAGCACTTGAGTTTTTAAAAGTCTTAGTGTTGAGTGAGATTCATGCTTGATTTAAATCCGTATATCAGATTAATCAAATCAGGGGAAATAGTGGCCTTCCCTACTGAAACAGTGTATGGTTTAGGGGCTGATGCATGGAATCCTTCTGCAATTAAGAAAATCTTTGATGCTAAAGGCCGCCCTTCCGATAATCCACTTATCGTACATGTATCAAAAAAGGATCAGGTAAAAGAATTCACTACAAATATCCCAGAGTATGCAGAAATATTGATCAACAAATTTTGGCCTGGGCCCATAACACTTGTTCTAAATAAAAAACCTCATGTATTAGATGCTTTAACTGCAGGCTTAGATACTGTTGCCTTGCGGATGCCTGACCATACAATTGCTCTTGATTTCATAGAGCACACAGGTCCATTGGTTGCCCCAAGTGCTAATAAGTCAGGACGGCCGAGTCCCACAAAAGCAGAACATGTGAAAACAGATTTTGGAGAAGAATTCCTGGTAATAGACGGGGGTTCAACAGAGATTGGATTAGAATCTACAGTTTTAGATTTGACTTCTAAACACCCTGTGATATTACGACCCGGTAAAATTGGAAAAGATGAAATTGAACAAGTTTTGGGTACTGAGGTATATGTTAGTTCTTCAGATATTAAAAGCCCAAAAAGTCCGGGCCAAAAATATACTCACTACAAGCCACAGGCATCTGTTTTTTTAGGTGAAATTGACTCTTTAGAAGATAACACGCTGTACTTAACTCAGAATAAATATGCTAACTCCGGAAATTGTATTAATTATGCCGGGGACCTTCCTCTTCTCTCAAAAGAATTATATGATCGTTTTCGCCAAGCTGATATTGAAAAATATGAAGCTGTTTTCATCGAAGAATTTTCAGATTGGAAAAAAGATTATCCCTCTCTTTATGAGGCTCTGATCAATAGAATTCGAAAAGCATTATCTTAAATTTTCACATGTAAGCTTATCTACCGCAAAAGTTTAGGTTATTTAACATCCTTTATTAATTAACCTAACAAGATTATTTGTCTTCTTTATTTCTCCCCTTTTAGAAATCTAATAACAAATTTTAGGTACACAATAGAGTCTTTTTGAATTATGAATACGTCAATTATAATTAAAAATGACTATTCATGAAGACTTATAACTATTCATCAAGACTGACGTTATTTCTGTCTCTTCTGTTAATTTCTTCGCTTACATTTATCTCTTGCGGTAACGATAGCGACGATAATTCTAATGGAGTTGACGGTGAACTTAATATCGTAGAAACAGCTCAGGAAAGTGAGGACTTCACTATTCTTGCGCAATCAATCGAATCTGCAGGCTTAACTGCTGCATTAGAAGGAACAGGTCCATTTACTGTATTCGCTCCAACCGATGCTGCTTTTGAAGCTTTACCTGAAGGTACTTTATACAATTTAACCGATGATCAGCTGGCAGAAATATTACAATTTCACGTAGTTGAAGGCGCTGTAGCATCCGGGGATTTAGAGGCTTCTCAAGATGTTCAAACATTACTCGGAGAAGAAATACTGGTTGAATCCGAAGGTGGAGTAACCATTAATGGGTATTCCAATGTAGCTACCGCTGATATTGAAGCTACAAACGGAATCATTCATGCTGTAGATGCGGTATTACTTCCTGAAGGATACAGAGAAGCTAATATCATAGATCAAGCCAATGAGTTGGGTAATTTCACAACACTGACTTCAGCAGTAGAACAAACCGGTTTAACCTCGACATTAAAATATAAGGGAGATTTCACTTTATTCGCCCCCACTGATGATGCTTTTTCATCATTACCTGAAGGTTTACTGCAAAGCTTAAGTGACGAGCAACTAACCGAAATTCTGACTTATCATGTATTAAATGGCGAGATTTTTGCCGGTGATCTTAGCGCTGAACAAGCTGTAGGTTCCCTTGCAGGAGGTGAGGTTTTTGTTACTGCAAATAACGGAAACGTAACTATAAATGGTTCATCAGCCGTAGTTACTGCAGATGTGGATGTCTCGAATGGAGTAATTCATGCCATTGATGAAGTAATTCTACCCGATGCTTATGGTACAGTGGTAGATGCTGCTTCGAAGAGGTACTTTTTTGAAACATTAGTCAGCGCCGTTGTTGATGCCGGATTAGCTGATGCACTGTCAAATACAGATGCTTCATTCACCGTATTTGCTCCTACTGATGCAGCATTTGAAGCCCTTCCCGATGGACTTCTTGCAAGTTTAACGACGGAGCAACTGGCTCAAATTTTACAGTATCATGTGTTACCGGCTGAAGTTGGTTCCGGTGATCTTGCTGAGGCGCAAGCTCCGGCCTCTCTCACAGAAGAAAACGTGTATGTGACGGTCTCGGATGGTGAGGTTTCAGTGAATGGTTCAGCAACAGTAACAGCAGCCGATGTATTCACTAATAATGGTGTCGTTCACGCTATAGACCAAGTAATTTTGCCCAATAATTTTCAGAATGTTGTGCAAATTGCATCTAAAAATTATAACCTTAGTACGTTAGTTAATTTGGTTGCAGATGCAGGACTCGTATCAACATTAGAAGGCGACGGTCCATTTACAGTATTTGCACCATCGAACGAAGCCTTCGATGCAGTAAGCAGTACTTTAGAGGGTTTGAGTTCGGAACAGGTGTCTGAAGTCTTAACGTATCACGTGGCAGCGGCCGAGGCACTTTCCGGTGACTTACAGGATGGCATGACTGTTTCTACTGTTCAGGGCGAAGATATTACGGTAAATATTGATGGCGACGGTAATGTAACCCTAAACGAATCTGTAAATATTACCACCGTAGATTTACAGGGAACAAATGGTGTCGTTCACATAATTGATGGCGTATTATTACCTCCAAGTTATACAAGCTCCTCTTCTAACAACCAAATCACTCTAAACAATGTTGGAGCAAGTGCCTGGGAAGTAACTGACATACAAGGTGATGGTGCAGATGCTCCACTAGATACGGAAAACACGGAAATCAGTTTGACGGTTGGACAGGAGTACACATTTGTAAATAATGGAGGAAGCTCCCATCCTCTGGAGTTTAGAAACAGCAATGGCGATGTTTTACTTTCCGAAGGCGGTTCAGATGGGACTTTTGAATCTGATTCTGAAATAAACTTCCAGGTAAACGGAAATGAAGTAAGTTTTACTCTTACGGAATCATTAGCTAATGAGTTGGCCTCCTATTTCTGTGGTAACCATTCTTCCATGAATGGCTCCATATCAATTCAGTAATTATATTTGAAAAAATAAAACCCCTGCTTCAAGTATCAAGCAGGGGTTTTTTAATTATAAAGCTGAAATGTTATCAATCTTCAAATACACCAAATGTTTGATCGGGTCGCATAGCCATTACCGTTTCAACCATGATATCTATCAGAGTATCCACATCCTTCATGGAAACTACTTCAACCGGAGAGTGCATATACCGCAACGGGGTTGAAAGCAACGCACTCGGAATACCGGTTTGCTGATAAAATATACTGTCGGTATCTGTTCCGGTTCGTACACTTGTCGCTTCATGTTGTATATCAATTTTTTGCGAACTACATACTTCCTCAATGAATTCCACTACTTTCGGATGATTAGCTCCTCCATGTTGCACAGTAGGACCTTTCCCTAATTCGACGGTTCCATGCTCTTTCTGATCAATTCCGGGAGTATCTGTAGCATGTGTTACATCGGTGACCAAAGTAACATCCGGCATAAAACGATAGCTCATCATGCGGGCACCAAATCCGCCTACTTCTTCTTGTACGGAGTTGAGGGCAATAACATTAACTTTAAGGTTTTTCTTTCTTTCCCTGATCTTTTTTAAGGCTTCTGCAATTACATATCCGCCTATTCGGTTATCCAGAGCACGGGCAGATAACATATCGTCATTTAAAATCTCAGTATCTGTGGCATAAGTTATCGGATCTCCTATTTGAACAAGTTCCAATGCCTCTTCTTTACTAGACACTCCGATGTCCACATAAATATCTTTCCATGCAGGCTGCTTACCGCCACCGTTCTTTTTATCCTGAAGGTGGATGGCAGTATTTCCTGTTACTCCTACTACACGCCCTCGTTTATTATGAATAAATACCTTTTTGGCTTTTGCAATTGTAGAATCACTCCCACCTAATTTATTTATATACACAAATCCTTGCTCGTTAATGTGCTGAACTACCATCCCAATTTCATCGCAATGGGCTTCAAGCATAACGGTAGCCACATCGCCACTCATATTTATCTTGGCAGCACAAGATCCGTAGGCATCAGTTACTACTTCATCTGCAAACTGATCCACGTAATTTTTCCATACTTTGACGCCTTCTTTTTCGTAGCCCGTGGGACTTGGAGTAATCAATAATTCTTCCAGAAACTTTCTACTATTTTGCTCTGTCATTAATAAACTTTTGAATTTGAATTTGTTTGCTCCAAATATAAGAAATATACATGGCAGAGTTAGGTTTTAGATTTGTCATTTCCACATATGAAGCGCATCTTCCCTTAAAAATTTACTTCTATGATCAGACCCGAATATAATTCAGACTTCTTTTATCACTGGACCAAGATCCCGGTTCGTTTCAGAGATTTGGACCCACTTAACCATGTTAATAACGCTTTGTTCAATACGTATTTGGAGGAAGCAAGAATTAGTTTTTTGGGAGAAGTAGGCCAAATGCAAAGTCAATTTACAGATGGCAAGACTTTTGTATTGGTAAAATGTACCATTGAGTATTTAAAGCAAATTACTTTCCCGGCCAATATATTGGTTGGTACGGGTGTCAGTGAGGTTGGGAATTCAAGTATCACTGCTTTCCAGGGACTTTACGATGAAGATTCAAAAGATTTGCTTGGCGTTGCCGAATCAACCGGGGTTTGGTTTGATATAAATAAACAACGACCTACCCGTCTCCCTGAAATCAAAAATTTAGAGGATATGATAATTGAAAAAGATGAATAATTACGATGTATAACAAACAGATTATAGGCCTTACCGGATTCATTTTCTCTCCTGATTTAGCAGAGCAACCTTAATAACACTTTTCTAATTTTGAATATCTTAACTCAGCTTTAAAAACTAATTCGATTCATACCATAAATGGATAAAAGTACCCGCTATAAAATTTTTAATGATCCTATTCATGGTTTTATAACCGTGCCAAAAGGAAATATTTTAAGATTAATCGATCACCCCTATGTTCAAAGACTTAGAAGAATAAGACAACTTGGATTGGGATATCTTGTTTTTCCTGCGGCTGAACATTCTCGTTTTTCGCATGCAATTGGGGCATTAGAACTTGCTCAAAGGGTTTTAAATAATCTGAGGGAAAAAGATACTACTATAAGTCAACCTGAATACGACGGCACACTCATGGCTATACTGTTACACGATGTAGGTCATGGCCCGCTTTCCCACACTCTGGAATATTCCTTAATTAAAGACTTTAACCATGAGATGATGAGTCTTGCCATCATGAGAAAGCTAAACCAAGAATTTGATGGAGAGCTTGATACAGCAATATCAATCTTTACCAATCAGCATAAAAAGAAATTTTTGCACCAGTTAATCTCATCTCAGCTGGATTTAGATCGTCTGGATTATTTAAGGAGAGACAGCTTTTTCACCGGGGTATCGGAAGGGACTGTTGGGATCAATAGAATTTTGAAAACCATGCGGGTTTTTAAAGGCAATATTGTAATTGAAAAGAAAGGAATTTATGCCGTTGAAAACTACATCATTGCTCGCCGGCTTATGTACATGCAAGTGTATCAGCACAAAACGGTACTCAGTGCAGATTGTCTTCTCCGGAGTATTTTTGGCAGAGTTCGAGACCTCATTGATAATGGAAATAGACCTGAATTTCCATCTGATTCTTTAAAATATTTTATGATTGAGCAGCCTTCAGCAAAGAAAATGATTTCTCCAAAAACGATGGATCATTATACAAATCTTGACGACCATGACATATATTTATCTATAAAACAGTGGGCGAAATCTGAAGACAAAGTTTTAGCTGATTTAAGTTTTCGTTTTTTGAATCGGGGACTCTTTAGAACTACCTTTTTGGATAAAAAACCAACAGAGAAATTTAAAAATGAAATTTTCAAAAAAACCCAAAAAGCGTTAAAGAAACTCAAGCTTCCTGATGATGAAAATTCTGTCAAATATTATTTAAACTTTGAACAAAGCTATTCAGAAGCTTATAAATACAAAAATGAAAGTATTTGGATTTTGGAAGATGAAAAGGCCATTGAGTTTTCAAAAGCAGCTGAAACTAAAAATATAATCGCATTAACTGAACCTGTAGTAAAACCTTATTGTGTACATTTAAAAGAAGTTACTATTTAGCCCCAGTAAATGTAGCACTGGAAATATCAGTTTTTAATTCTGAAATGGGATAGAAAATTGAAATTTTATCAAATAACTCTTCTGATTGATACGGTTTCTTCAAATATTCTGAAAACCCTTTTCGAATAAGCTCCGGTTTTGAATCTCTATGCTCCCCTGAAGTAAAAGCGATAATAGGTACCTTTCTTCCATTTTTTGCCTTGCCCCGAATAGCCTGCATAGCTTCAACTCCATCTTTTACCGGCATGCATAGATCCATAAAAACAACATCAGGATTGTGCTTTTCGAAATGCCTGATAGCTTCTTCCCCATTTTCAGCTTCGTAGATGCTTATGTTACCCATTTCTAAAATAACTCTGGCAAGCATTCTATTTTCTTTAACATCATCAACTATCAAGACTTTGGGAGCCTTTGACATTTTAGCTTTTTTATTTTTGCTTTTTTCTTTGTTCATAGAAGTATTGCCATTGTACTGACAGACTCCTTAAACTATAAAAGCTTTTCCAATTATCAGGTTAATCTTTTTTAATCTATTTTAGATTAATCTTTCTTAATTAATTATTATAAAATTTAATTTATAATCGCTTATAAGCAATAAATGATAGTTCCCCTTGATCTTCTCTTGATATTTCCTGCCAGGTATTACCTATCTTATCCCGGTATTCAGGGAAAAAAGTATCCCCTTCGTATTCCTTGTGTATCTCGGTAATTATCATTTTATCTGCTATTTCTATAGACTCCCTGTACAATATTCCCCCGCCTATAATAAATACTTCGTCTTCATCTTTGCATGCATCTAAGGCTTCATCTAAGGAGGTATAAGTTTCTACCTGATCATATTCTTTTGTGGTCGATAAAACGATATTCCTACGTCCCGGCAATGGGATTTCGTTGAGCTCTTCAAATACGCCCCGTCCCATTATTATGGTATGATCTATGGTAGTATTCTTGAAGTGTTTCAAATCTTCAGGATATCTCCAGGGTAGCCCCCCTTCTTTGCCAATTACAAGGTTAGGATCATGAGCTGCAACAAGCGTTATTGTCATACTGCAACCTCAAATTTAATGGAAGGATCAGGGTCATATCCTTTCAATGTGAAATCATCAAAGGTAAGTTGATCTACCGGTTTATTTGCGATCTCTAAGGTTGGAAGTGGTTTGGGCTTGCGTGTTAGCTGCTCTTTAAGCCCATCTACATGATTTACATAAATGTGCGCATCTACAATAGTATGGGCGAATGTCCCCGGTTCTAAGCCCACTTCCTGAGCTATAGCCATTGTAAGAGCTGAATAGCAGGCCAAATTGAATGGAATTCCCAGAGCTATATCACCTGAACGCTGTGTTAAATGACAATTTAATTTTCCATCAGATACATTAAAAATGTACATGATGTGGCAAGGTGGTAATGCCATTTCCTCCAATAATCCCGGATGCCAGGCACTGACCACAATTCTTCGGCTGTTAGGATTATTTTTCAACATATCAATTGCACGCTGAACCTGGTCAAACTCTTTTTGTACCCAACACTCTTTATCAATTGCAGAGCCATTGCCTTCAAACCGCACCGACTCTTTTTCAAAGTATGGAAAACGTCTCCATAAAGTGGGGTAAATGGGACCTACGTGGCCATCATCATCAGCCCAGGCATCCCAAATATGGCAATCATTTTCATCACGTAACCACCGAATATGATCTTCCCCCCTCAAATACCATAACATTTCTAATATTACGGAGCGAAAATAAACTTTCTTAGTTGTCAACAAAGGAAACCCATTGGACATATCCACTTTATAGAATTCCGAAAAGTTAGATATCGTATCTGTCCCGGTTCGATTTTCTTTTCTTACACCGTTTTCAAGTACACTTTCGACGAGGTCGTGATATTGTTTCATAGATCAAATAAAGCTTAAAGTAACGTTCCGCTTAAAAGTACAATTGCAATGGTAAAATAGATAATGATTCCACTTACATCCACTATTGTTGCAACAAAAGGAGCTGAAGAAACAGCCGGGTCTAAATTCATTTTTGAAAGTACAAATGGTAACATGGCACCCGTAAAATTTCCAAATAGTACAATGGTAAACAAGCTCAACCCAATAACTGCAGCCGTAAGAAAAACTGTCGCTGAGAGCATTTCACCTGCTAAGAGATCCCATCCAACCAGTGTAACAAATCCAAGAAGACCTATAAGACCACCTAACATAAGACCGGATGAAAATTCTCTTTTGAATACCTTTTTCCAGTCTTCGGGTTTAATATCATCTGTTGCCAAAGCACGAATTATCAACGTTGCGGCCTGGGAGCCAGAGTTACCACCACTTGAAATGATCAGTGGTACAAAAAATGAGAGGGCTACTACTTTTTGTAATATCTCTTCATACCCGCCCATTGCTATGGCTGTTAAAATTTGACCGACAAATAATATAATTAGCCACCAAAGTCGTTTTTTAACTATATCGAAAATGGAAGATTGGGAATAATAATCGTCCAAAGCATCCATACCGGCCATTTTCTGCATATCCTCGGTAGTTTCTTCTTCAGCCACATCAATAACATCATCAGCAGTTACTATCCCTACCAAAACACCATCAGAATCAACTACAGGTAGGGCAACTCGGTCATATTTAGCCAGCATTTTAACGGCTTCTTCCTGATCATCATAAACAGAGAGAGCTTCAAAAGAACGATCCATTAATGTTTCAATTTGATCATCCTGATTAGCCAAAATTAAATGCGTAATGCGCAGATCATCAATTAGATGCTCTTTGTCGTCCACAACATAAATTACGTTAATGGTCTCCGCAGTTTCCCCAAAATTACGGATGTGGTTCATGCTTCTGGAAATAGTCCAGTTTGATTTCACCTTCACATATCGAGGTGTCATTAAGCGACCAACACTTTCCTCCGGATATCCAAGCAATTTTTTGAGTTGTTTCTGATCTTCCCGGTCTATGGAATTCATCACTCTTTGAGTAAGATGTCCGGGTAGTTCCTCCAAAATGGAAACTTGCTCATCAGGCTCCAGATTACCCATTACATCACTGAGTTGCTGCTTATTGAAAAGTTCTAACAACTCAACACCTTTTGAAGTAGGCAGCTCTGCAAAAACATCAGCTGCAATCGGTTTCTTCAATAACCTAAATACGACAATAGCTATTTCTCCACGAAGTTCTAACAGTAAATCAGCGATATCTGCGGGAGGCACATCATTTAAAACCTCTTTCAATGCAACCCAGTCCTTGGCTGCAATGAGCTCTTCAAATTCAGGTTTTATGAGTTGAACAAACATCGTTATTTATGTTAAATATGCCGATTGTGGTGAGGCTAAGAATCGGAGTAAATAGTACAAAAAACAAGTCAAACAGAGAATGATTACAAGATAATAATTTATCAGGATTTCAATATTTTTAAAGCTTTTTTTGCCGCTTTCTGTTCTGCTTTCTTCTTACTTTTTCCTTTGCCTTTCCCAAATTCTTTATCCCCAATTAATACTTTTACTTCAAAGGTTCTATCGTGCCCCGGACCGGTTTCATTGACAAGCTTGTAGTACGGAATAGTCATTTTTTCTGCCTGTGCATATTCCAAAAGCGCACTTTTATAATTATCTACTGTATTAATTAAGTCTTCAACAACCAAATTTTCTTCGATCACCTTGTCTACAAACTGATAAGAGTGTTGGTATCCTTTAGTGATATAAATAGCTGCAATAATGGACTCAAAAGCATCCGCTAAAATATTTTTGGAGATATTTCCTCCCCCATTTTTCTCCCCTAACTCCATTAGTTCTTCGATCCCCAGTTTCTGTGAAAAAATAGAAAGTGTATCCCCACGTACTAATTTTGCTCTTACTTTGGTGAGAAAACCTTCATCCTTCTCAGGATAATTATTAAAAAGAATTTCTGAAGCTATAAGATCTAATACGGCGTCCCCTAAAAACTCGAGACGTTCATAGGAATCATAAACCTCGTATTGATCTTGGGAAAGCGTGGATCGGTGTCGAAGAGCTTTTAGAAATAAAGAAGGATCGTCGATTTGAAAACCAACGATCCCTTCTAATTTCTCAATTCTGCTTTTAAGCTCAGGGCTAAGATCTGACTTCTTTTTTTTACTAAAAAGTGATCTAAACCATTCCGGCATATACCTTAGTCCTTATATTTTTTAAATACTAAGGTTGAATTATGTCCGCCAAAACCAAAAGCATTATTCAGTGCATACTCAACATCACGTACAATTGCTTCATTAGCAGTGTAATTAAGATCACATTCAGGATCTTGATTCTCGATGTTTATAGTTGGTGGTACCATACCATGGTAAATTGATAGCAGGGTTGCTATCGATTCAACAGCCCCAGCTGCACCAAGAGTATGACCGTGCATACTTTTTGTTGAATTTAAGTTTATACCCTTCGCATGCTCACCAAATACTTTTTTGATGGTGTTGGTCTCAGCAACATCACCTAATGGTGTAGAGGTACCATGCATATTGATATGATCAACATCTTCAGGTTTAATACCTGCCGCTTCCATAGCTCTGGTCATTGCCAATATAACCCCATTTCCATCAGGATCAGGGGCTGTGATATGATAAGCGTCGGCAGAAAACCCATACCCTTTAATTTCACCATAAATGCGAGCGCCTCGTTCAAGGGCAGATTCCAGCTCTTCAAGCATAAAAATACCGGCACCTTCACCTAAAACAAAACCATCCCGGTCTTTATCAAAAGGACGAGAAGCTGTTTCAGGAGAATCATTACGGGTAGACATTGCCTTCATACTGTTAAAACCTGAGATACCAATTCGGGTAACCGGTGCTTCGGTACCTCCCGCCACAGCATAATCTGCCTGACCGTTTTTAATGGCATCGTACGCCAGTCCAATATTATGTGAACCGGTAGCACAAGCTGACACAGCACAGAAGTTAGGACCTCTGAAACCATGACGAATTGATATCTGCCCGGATACAATATCCGGAATTAACATAGGTATGAAGAAGGGAGATACACCCCGAGGGCCATGCTCATGAAAAGACACCGATTGTTCGTAAAATGTTTCCATTCCACCAATTCCGGTTCCTACTAAAACAGCAACATTATCTTTATTGATTTTTTCAAGATCAAGTTTACTGTCTTCTATCGCTTCATCAGAGGCGATAAGGGCATATTGTGCGACCTTATCTAATCTCCTGGCTTCTTTACGATCGAAATAATCAGTAGGCTCATAATCTTCAATCAGAGCGGCGAATTTTGTGGCAAAGTTTTCCGTATCGAAGTGTTCAATTAATTGAACACCATTTTTACCTGAAACTAAACCGTTCCAGAAATCCGGTGCACTTTTGCCAATGGGGGTGAATGCCCCAATACCCGTAATTACTACTCTCCGAGTGCTCATAGATGAAATTTGTAAGGATTAATAGGACTTAAGATAGTTTTCCTGAAAGATAAGTTACTGCATCTCCAACAGTAGCAATATTTTCTGCATCTTCGTCTGGAATACTAAGATCGAACTCTTTCTCGAATTCCATGATTAATTCAACAGTATCCAATGAATCGGCACCAAGGTCGTTGGTAAAATTTGCATCAGCAGCAACTTCTGATTCATCAACACCAAGTTTATCTACAATGATAGCTTTTACTTTTGATTCTACGTCTTGTGACATTTTGTATCCTTTTTCAGTGATTAGTTGGTAGTTTTAATTTAGATAAAATACGTTATTTCAACATAAAAATTCAGGTCGGTATCTGCAATATGTACAATTACATTGCCATTCCACCATCAACCCGTATAATTTCTCCGGTAATGTAAGAACTCATATCAGATGATAGAAATACAACAGCATCAGCTACTTCCTCAGCTTTGCCTGCTCTTCCAAGCGGTGTTTCTGATTTTATTCCTTCTAAAACTTTCTCATCAAGTTCGCCAGTCATATCGGTTAAAATATATCCCGGAGCAATAACATTAGCCCGAATATTTCGAGAGGCGAGTTCTTTTGCATATGATTTCGTGAAACCTATAATTCCTGCTTTTGATGCAGCATAATTACTTTGCCCAGCATTCCCTGAAATACCTACTACAGAGCTTATGTTGATAATTGATCCGCCCCGGTTCCTCATCATTGGTTTTGCGGCTGCTTTAGAGTAATTAAATACACTTTTCAGGTTAGTAGTTATGACATCATCCCATTGTTCTTCACTCATTCTGAGAATGAGATTGTCTTTAGTGATACCTGCGTTATTAACTATAACATCTAACTTGCCCCAGTCTTCAACAAGTTCATTAATAACTTCTTCGGCACGGGCATAGTTGACGGCATCAGCTTGTAAAGCCTTACTTTTACGACCTTTTTGTTCGATTTCTTTTTTTACTTCTTCAGCAGCATCTGCTGAACGTGCATATGTTACGGCTACATCGGCGCCAAAATCAGCTAGCTTAAGGGCAATAGCCTTTCCGATGCCACGGCTCCCGCCGGTAACTAAACATGTTTTTCCTTCTAATGATAAACTCATATTCTTTCCTTTAGTGATGTCCTGAAATATTAACGTCTTTCAGTGTTCTTTTTACTAAACCCTGCAATACCTTACCGGGACCGATTTCTACAAAATCCTCAACTCCGTCATTGTGCATATTATAGAGTGTCTGGGTCCAACGAACCGGGTTCAACAACTGATTTAGAAGATTTAATCGAATTTCGTCCGGATCCGTAGTCGGTTCTGCATTATAATTGCTGTAAATTGGACATCCAGGCTCTGAGATTTCGAGTTCTTCAAGTTGTGCTTTTAAACCATCAAATGCAGGCTGCATCAACGTAGAATGAAAAGCTCCGCTTACAGGCAATAATTTGGCTAAGCGCGCGCCATTATCCTTAGCAATTTCTACAGCCTTCTCAACGGCTTCCTTATATCCTGAAATAACTAATTGTCCCGGACAATTGTAATTAGCAGCAATTACTTCTTTTCCGGTTTGTTCTGTAGCTTTTGCACAAACTTTTTCTACCGCTTCATCGTCCATACCTATAATAGCAGCCATTGTGCCCGGATTATCAGTACCGGCTTGCTGCATTAATTCTCCACGGCGTCGGACTATTTTGAGTGCATCTTCAAATGAAATGGCACCACATGCAACCAAAGCTGAAAATTCTCCAAGGCTATGCCCTGCTACCATATCCGGTGTGGCATCTAATGTTTTAAAAAGAGCAACAGAGTGTAGAAAAATGGCAGGTTGTGTGAACTCAGTTTGTTTAAGTTTTTCCTCCGGTCCTTCAAACATTATTTCTTTCAAATCAAAACCTAAAAGATCATTCGCTTTATCGAAATAAGCAGCGGCATCAGGGTTGGAATCGTATAACTCCTTACCCATGCCAACAAATTGAGATCCTTGTCCCGGAAATAAATAAGCCGTAATCATATTACTTCATTCCCCATTTTAAGTAAATAGCGCCCCAGGTGAAGCCTCCACCAAAAGCCGCTAATATTAAGTTATCACCATAATCTAATTGTTCTTGCCAATCATACAAACAAAGTGGAATAGTTGCGGCCGTGGTATTTCCATATTTGTTGATATTGATCATAACTTTTTCACTTGAAACTCCCATTCGGCGAGCAGTGGCATCAATAATTCTCAGATTTGCCTGATGTGGCACAAGCCAGGCCACATCTTCCGGTTCAAGATTGTTTCGATCCATAACTTCAAGCGAAACATCGGCCATTCCCATAGTCGCTTTTTTAAATACAGCACGACCATCTTGTTGTAAGTAATGTAAACGTTCTTTGACGGTCTCTTCATTTGCAGGATTCAAACTGCCCCCGGCAGGTTGGTATAAACTGCATTCAGAGTCTCCTTCTACGTAATGCTTTTGATCTATGATTCCGGTGCCATCATCCGATTCTTCAAGTAAAACGGCTCCCGCTCCATCTCCAAATAATATACAAGTAGTCCGGTCGGTATAGTCAAGGATAGAACTCATCTTATCAGTTCCTATAACCAATACTTTTTGGGCTCGTCCAGACTCGATATACATCGCTCCTGTACTCAAGGCATATAAAAATCCGGAACAAGCTGCGGATAAATCGAAAGCAAATGCATTTTTTGCTCCTATATTCTTTTGTACCAGACAAGCAGTTGCAGGAAAGAAATAATCGGGAGTAACAGTTGCCAGAATAATTAAATCAATTTCTTCAGGTGAGATGTCTCTATTCTTTAGAACTTCTTTAGCAGCCTGAGTTCCCATAAAAGCAGTAGCTTTATCGGGATCTTTTAAAATTCTGCGTTCCTCAATCCCGGTTCGGGTTCGGATCCATTCGTCATTGGTATCTACCAGCTTTTCAAGATCTTTGTTAGTCATTCGATCTTCAGGCAGGTAATGCCCTACCGCTGTAATTTTGGCTCTTTTAACTTCCATGTACTAAGAGATTAGCTCAATTTAGAGATGCTACGATTTTACCGTTAACGTCATTTTCGACAGTTTGAACGGCACTTTTGATCATATTTTTTATTGCCATTGGCGAGCTTCCACCGTGGCCCACTACACTGACTCCATTAACCCCCAAGAAAGGGATTCCACCTACATTTTCATAATTAAATGAGGCCAAAGCAGTTTCTAATACTTTATGAATATTTTGGATATCTTTTTTTCCTAAGTTCATTTCTTTGACAGCATTCCCAATCATTTGCTGAAGTGCATCAGGGATCGATTCACCAAACTTCAACACTATATTACCTACCAAGCCATCACATAAATAAACATCAGCTTTACCTGGTAGAATATCCTTGCCTTCAACATTTCCAATAAAATTGGGTTGTTCTTTCAGATACGCATAGATATCCTTTAATAACTCGGTTCCTTTCCCCTCTTCTTCACCTACGTTTAGAAGAGCAATTTTTGGGGAGTCAATATTTAGGATTTGTTTGCAGTAAATCTCCCCCATTTTAGCAAATTGAGATGCAATTTCAGGCTTAATTTCAAGATTAGCCCCTGCATCTACCAGTAACCTAAAACCTTTTAATGTTGGAAAATAGGATGCAA
Source organism: Gracilimonas sp. (assembly GCF_031581265.1). GTDB lineage: Bacteria > Bacteroidota > Rhodothermia > Balneolales > Balneolaceae > Gracilimonas. The sequence goes on along the minus strand of NZ_JAVLBQ010000025.1, from coordinate 11,280 downwards.
TTGTTGGTCGGATTACACCTTCAAGTTTACCCAAAATAAACATGGATGCTGCGAGTAAAGCCCCGGTATTTCCGGCACTTACAAACGCATCACACTTTCCGGCTTTGTGTAACCCAATTCCAACTACAATAGATGATTGCTGCTTTGTTTTTACAGCTTGAGCCGGCGATTCTTCCATACCAATAATTTCCGGGGCATCATGAATCAAGACCCGCTTTTCATCATAAGTATGATGAGCAAGTTCATCTTTGATGGCACCTTCAGGACCAACCAGAAGCACAGTAAGTTCACTGTTTTCTTTGGTAGCTTGAATAGCCCCTTCTACTGGATTTTCAGGATGGAAATCTCCACCGGCTGCATCAACTGCAACAATCATAAATCAGTTTTTTAATTAGCTGCTTTCATTACCTGTCTGCCTCTGTAATACCCACATTCGGCGCAGGCATGGTGGTAACGGTGCAGCGCTCCACAGTTAGAGCATTTTGCTAACGTAACATCAGAAATAGCATGGTGAGCACGTCTTTTATTTTTACGTGCATTCGAAGTTCTTCGTTTTGGATGTGCCATTAATTTACCTTCTTATCGTTATTCTTTTAAATCTTTTAATTTTTCCCATCTTGGATCAATTCTTTCTTCATCTTCATCAGGAATATCACCAAACTGTTCGTTTAGCACTTCCTTAGGATTTCCGTCTTCATCCAAAAAACGGGGATGTAATTTTTTTGTTGGGAGATTCAATAATATAGTGTCACGTACGTCTTGCTCCAGGTCAATTTGCTTAGAAGCATGATCGTAATTACGCACAGCACCATTTTCATCTGCTGATTCTTCGACCTCTTCTGCTTTAAAAAGGACTTCATAGTCTTGTTGAACATCATAATCGTAGGCATCCAGAGAACGATCACAAATCAATTCTAAAGTTGCATCTACGGTAAATTGTGTTCGAACAAAATGTTCAGTGCGGTAGAATTCAACATCTACACTACCGCCTTTAAAAGTGTAGTCTCCCAAATCAAATTCGTCTGAACTTAATTCGACAGTACTTTCACTTTGTCCTTCAGGTATTTCAAAGATCTTAAATTTCAACATAGGACATCTCCTCAATAGCTACCTAAAATAAGCATTATACTTCTGTGGTTCAATCAATTAAATAACCCAAACATTCGCTGGTCAATTAGGTCAATTACTTTGCCCAAATCTTCTTGCTCATTCACAAAATCAAGGTCATCGGTATCAATAATGAGCTTTTCGTGAGGATAGCGATCGATCCAGTCTTCATATAGTTTATTGAGACGTTCAAGGTATTCGATCCGAATGGTGTTTTCATAATCTCTGCCCCGCTGCTGAATCTGCTTAACAAGTGTGGGAACTTGTGCTCTTAAATAAATGAGAAGATCGGGAGGACGAAGGTAATGACTCATCTCTCTGAAAAGAGCCTCATAGTTGGTGAAATCTCTGTCGCTCATCAAATTCATTTCATGCAAATTCTTAGCAAAGATCTCAACATCCTCATAAATCGTCCGGTCTTGAATCAGGTTTATATCATCATTAAGCATTTCTTTTTGATGACGAAACCTACTTGAGAGAAAGTAAATCTGCAGGTTAAAACTCCAGCGACGCATATCTTCGTAGAAGTCCTGAAGGTAAGGATTGTCATCTACCGACTCATAAAAAGCTTCCCAGTTATAGTGTTTAGCTAATAACCCCGTAAGTGATGACTTTCCGGCTCCAATATTCCCTGCTACCGCTATATATTTCGATTTTCTTTTTTCCTGATCCATAAATTAATTTATGTGGTTATTTACCAAGTAGACGATACATGGCTTTTTTATAATCTTCTACTCCGGGTTGATTAAAAGGATTAACTCCAAGGCTATACACAAATATTCCGGTCAAAAGTTCAAAGAAATATATGAGATTACCTAAACTTTCTGCATTTAAGGCTTTTATTGAAATTTGAACAACCGGAACATTGCCTTCTACATGCGCCTCAATTGTTCCTTCTCTTGCTTTCGTGTTAATTTCATGGAATGATTTACCGGACAAATAATTCAGATTATCGTTGTCTTTTGGTAACTGATTAACCTTTAAATTAGAAAACGGTTTTTCAACTATAATAAAGGTTTCCATTAAGCTGCGCTTCCCTTGTTGGATAAATTGACCCAAACTGTGTAAATCCGTTGAATAGGTAGCAACAGTTGGGAATATCCCCTTCCCTTCCTTGCCCTCACTTTCACCTAATAACTGTTGAATCCATCCACCCAAAGAAGTAAGCTCAGGTTCAAAAGTTGCAAAAACATCAATTGTTTTACCCGACTTGTGTACAGCATGTCTCAAAGCAGCATAATCTAATATACTCTCAGCATCTTCTTCATACGTATTGAATGCTGAAACAGCACCATAAAATAAAGTTCTGATATCAACCCCGGCTACAGCAATAGGGACCAATCCAACTGGAGTTAAAACTGAATATCTTCCACCTACATCATCAGGAATAATGAACTTTTGATAGCCTTTTTCTTTAATAAGTTCATTTAGGATTCCACCTTCTTCTCCTGTAGTACAAATTATATGCTCCTTAGCTTCTTCTGAGTATAAATCTTCGAGTACTTCCCGAATCATTCTAAAGGATAAAGCCGTTTCGAGCGTACTTCCTGATTTTGAGATCACATTCAGATAAATATTTTTTGGTGTACCATCCTCTTTTGGAGCTTTGAGATAATCCAGCAACTGCTCAAGATAATGCCCGCCCATATGATGCCCGGCATATAGAATCTCAGGTCCTTTTCCGTTAAAATGAGGACTCAAAGCTTCAATAATGGCTTTTGCGCCTAAATAAGATCCCCCAATTCCACACACAACAAAAATGTCAGCTTCATCTCTAATGCGCGCTGCCAGGGAGCTTATTTGTTCCAGTTCGGCATCATTGGGATCGACTAAAATATCCCGCCATCCCAACCATTCTGAACCCGGGCCTGTTCTTGATTTTAATTGTTGAAGAGCCTGCTCTGCTTTGGTTCTCGAATTTTGAAATTCATCTTCATCTATAAATGTGCGGGCATTCTCAATATTACAATCAACCATTCTTACCTCAATAATTTTGCTAATTCAACCAACGTATGATCAATTTCTTTTTTCTTTGAAATCGCCACTCGCATTGGGGTGATTTTGATCGAGTTGTTAACAACCCCTACCATCACATCTGTATGGCCTTCTCGCAATACTTTAACAGCACTGGCTCCAAGTCGACTTGCCAAGACCCTGTCTCGGGCCGTTGGAGCTCCCCCCCTTTGTATATGACCCAAAATACAAACCCGCATATCATATTGGGAAAAATCATCCTTAATCCTTTCAGCAAGTTTGATTGCTCCTCCTGTTTCATCTCCTTCCGCAACTACAACCAAACTACTCCGCCTTTGCTCTTTTAACATAGTCTGAAGTTGTTTTTTCACCTCATCAACATGAGTTAATTCTTCAGGAAGTAATGCTATTTCTGCACCACTTGCTATACTGGTTTCGAGCGCAATAAAACCGGTATCTCGCCCCATCACTTCTACCAGGAACATTCTTTCATGAGCATCAGCAGTATCTCTGATTTTATCAATCGCGTCTAAAGCTGTATTTAAAGCAGAGTCATAACCAATAGTTTCATCAGTCCCAATAATATCATTATCAATAGTCGCGGGAATACCAACTACATTTATATCATGTTCTTCGCTGAGTTTATGCGCCCCGGCAAATGTTCCGTCACCACCAATAACAACAAGGGCATCCATATTATACTTCTTTAAATTTTCGGCTGCTTTCGTTCGCCCTTCTTTTGTTCTGAATTCTTCAGAACGGGCAGTTTTAAGCATAGTTCCGCCGCGCTGTATAATATTAGATACTGAGTGTGTATCGAGTTTATCAATTTCTTCATTTATCAAGCCAAAATAACCGTGTCGTATTCCAAAAACATTAATGTTTGAGCGAGAAGCCGTACGTACTACGGCCCTTACTGCTGCATTCATGCCCGGAGAGTCTCCTCCGCTTGTCAAAACTCCAATAGTTTCGACATCAATTAAATGTTGTGCCATAATTTATAGTGTGAGTGAGTGATTGAGAGTAAATAATTGTTCCGTATTATCAGTAAATTATTCAACGGACAAGTTTAAGAAAATTTCAACACAATTGATGATTGATAACCAAGAGTTAGAACAGATAAATTCAGAAACCGTAAACCGAAAAACGCTAAAAGAAATAACAGCCCCAGTTTCTGAAAACTTGTCTGAATTTCGGAGTTTTTTTAAAGAAACCATCAGCTCTGATGTATTCTTATTAGATCAAATCATTAATTATCTGCTACGGCAAAAGGGAAAAGAACTTCGCCCCACTTTAGTATTTATGACGGCCAATCTTTTCGGAGATATAAAAAAGCGCAGTTACATTGCTGCAACAATGATTGAGTTACTTCATACAGCCACATTGATTCACGATGATGTTGTAGATGAAGCTGATAGTCGCAGAGGCTTTGTAAGTATCAATAAAATATGGAAGAACAAAGCCGGTGTATTGCTGGGCGATTATTTACTATCGAAAGGATTGTTGATTGCGCTCGAAAATAAAGAGCACCAGTTACTTGAGGTACAATCACGGGCTGTTCAAAAAATGAGCGAAGGTGAGCTTCGTCAGCTTAAAACCGCCGGACTCTTTAACATGACCGAAGATCGCTATTTTCAAATTATATCCGAAAAAACAGCCAGTCTTATTTCAACCTGTTGTGAATGTGGAGCGGTATCTGTTACAGATGATGAAAAAACTCATAAACTAATGAAGGAAATTGGAATGAATATCGGAATTGCTTTCCAAATCCGGGATGATTTATTTGATTTTGGAATTCATGACATCGGCAAACCTACCCGAAACGATATACAGGAACGGAAAGTTACCCTTCCCCTCATCAAAGCATTGGAACATGCCCCAAAAAGGAAAGCAGCTCATGTCAGAGCTTTAATGAAAAAGCGAAAGAAATCTTCTGGTAATGTAGATGATATTGTAGAATTCGTTCACGAGAATGGTGGAATGGAGTATGCTAAACAAACCATGTATGACTATGCCAATAAGGCGATTACTAAATTAGATGAAGTACCCGCATCACCAGCAAAACAAGATTTTGCTGATTTAATCCATTTTGTTATTACCCGCAGAAAATAAAGCTATGCAGTTTCAGCGATATATTTTTCTCTCAGATGTTCATATTGGGGCTTTCTCTCAAAAAACTAATGCAAAGATAGAGCAAGATCTCATTTCACTCATTAATTATTGCATTGATGAGAATATTCACATTAATATACTGGGAGATTTATTTGATTACTGGATGGAGTATCCTGAAAAAGGGTTTATACCAAAATTAGGCAAACAAATTCTTGATGCTTTTGAGGCCTATAACAAAACCATTGCCCCTGCCCTTTTCATTACCGGTAACCACGATAATTGGACCTTTGGCCATTTTAAAGAACGAGGTTTTGATATTGAACCGAATTTTCGGCTTAAAGAAATTAGAGATAAACGCCTTTTATTAATGCATGGAGATGGAGTAGCAGCAAATAAAATTGATTTCCCAAGAGCTGCTTTTCATCAACTATTAAGGAACGACAAGTTTGTGAACACCTACCAAAAAATTCTTCCTCCTGAACAGGGACTTAAAATGATGAAGTTATTCTCCTCTGTTACCAGAAGAAAAAACAATCATAACCCTGAACCGCTAAACCGACAAGCAAAAAAAATATTTAACCGGCACAATCTCGATTACATAATTACAGGACATGACCACGTACCCCGGGTGGAAACATTTACGAGTGGAACCTATATAAACCTGGGAACATTTTTTAAGCACCGGACTATGGCTTTATATAACAAAGGGACTGTTGAACTCGTTAGATGGAGTGCGGATGCAAAAAAATTTATACCTTACAGTAAGGCAAAACAATAGATATTATGAGTGACGGCAAAAAAGAGCCTTTCGATAAAGAAAAGTATTTTAACGATCCTAAATACCGAAGAAAAATATTAGCTGATCGTAATCAAGATCAAGAGGAATTTGAGAAGTCAATTTCAACAAATAATAATGGGCGTTTCAGAAAACTAAAATTAGCTTTAGGCAGTGTAGCTGCTTTATTTCTTCTCCTGGTAGCCGGTTACGTAATTTATTTATTTCAGGGACTCCCTTCTGCTGATGAATTTGAAAATCCTGAGACAGCTATAGCTTCCGAGGTTAGAAGCAGGGATGGTGTAACACTTGATAAATATTTTACCGAAAACAGAAAATGGGTGCGCTACGAAAATATTTCGCCCCACGTTATTGATGCTTTAGTAGCAACTGAGGATCACCGTTTCTATAACCATTGGGGTATGGATATGTTCAGAACGCTTGCAATTCCCTGGCATCTGATTAACGGAAGATGGCAAGGGGCATCCACAATAAGTCAACAGCTGGCGAGAAATTTATATAAGAAAATTGGACAGGAATTCTCTGTTACCCGAAAATTTCGGGAAATGATTACAGCTATTCAGCTGGAACGACGTTATACCAAAAGAGAAATTGCCGAGATGTACCTAAATACCGTTGAGTTTCCAAATTCAACGTTTGGGATTGAAGCCGCTGCCCAGGCCCATTTTGGGAAACCGGCCAAGGAGCTTAATATTCCGGAAGCAGCCACTTTAATTGCTTCTTTAAAAGCTATTTATACATACAATCCTCGCCTTCACCCTGAACCATCAAAGGAACGAAGAGATTTAGTATTGAGCCTCATGGAGCAACGTGGTTTTATCACTAATACTGAATTAGCGGCACTTACTGAATTAGATATTGAACTGGATTATCATCCTCCCTTTAAAGCCGGCCGACAAAGCAGATATTTTGGTGAGTATGTAAGACAACAAATTCAACCCTGGGTAGAAGAAAACGGATATGATCTCTACAAAGATGGGTTGGTTATCTACACCACTATTGATTCGAGGTTACAGCGGCATGCGGAAAGAGCCGTCAAGACAAAGATAGATTCCCTGCAGAATATATTTGAAGATGAATGGACATCACCCGGAAGTGACGAATACATGGATATCTTCTGGAGAGAAAACCCAACATTTTTAAAAGAATATATCCGTGAAACTGATCGCTATAAAAATGGTTTTGCTAAATATGACACCAGAATTGAACAAGTTGTTTTTGATTCATTAATGACCGATTCGGCTTTCGTAGATTCTGTAAAAAGAGACGGCACCCGACTTGAAGCCGGTTTTGTAGCTATTGAACCAACCAATGGAAATATTCTTGCCTGGGTGGGCGGTACCGATTATGGAAATGTCCAATTTGATCATGTTTATCAATCCAGAAGACAAGCGGGTTCTACATTTAAGCCATTCGTTTACACGGTTGCCATTGATAACGGATACAAGCCCTATCACAAGTTTTCGAAATTTCCCGTTATATTTAGAGACCGGCAAGGCGATACCTGGAGCCCCAAAGATCAGAAAATAGCAGAAGGCCCAACAATGGTACCACTGCGGCAAGGATTGGCCAGAAGTTTGAATAACGTAACGGTTAGATTACTCCCTGAAATCGCCGGAGCCCCGGGCACCAATAAACTTTGGGAGTTAGACCCCGCTGCAAGGAAGATTAAAGAAATGGCTTCCAATCTCGGTATAGATATGAGTAATACCAGGGCCTTCCCTTCTATTGCTTTGGGGACGGCTAATGTTTCTCTGCTTGAACTTACCAGTGCTTACACTACTTTTGTAAATGCCGGGGTGCATATTGAGCCCATTGCCATCACTCGAATTGAAGATAAAGAAGGAAATATTCTTCAGGAATTTCACCCCAATTATACCAAAGAAGTCATTAGTCCTGAGACAGCCTACATCATCACCGATATGCTTCGGGGAGTCATTCGTGGCGGTGAAGATTATAATGGAACAGGTGTAAGACTTAGAAATACTTATAATGTGCAACAAGATGTGGCCGGTAAAACAGGTACTACGAACAATGCTTCTGATAACTGGTTTATCGGTATGATGCCCCATATTGTAATGGGTGCCTGGGTTGGCGGCGAGGATTTAAAACTTCGTTTTCGAAATGTATCTTGGAGTATTGGTCAAGGTGCGCGTTCTGCCCTTCCAATTGTTGGTCAATTTATAAACTATGCCACTGCTGATCCCGACGCCTATTGGAAATACGACGCTTTTGAGCCCCCACCGGGATTTGTACCTCCTGAAGATCCTAATGAGAGTGACAGCGAAATGCTTAAAGACGAGAATAAAGGAAACATTGGTTGGTAACCTCATTTTTCGTCAAGCCAGTGCATAACATTCAAAAGAAATCGGATATTTTGCGGGGCTAAATCTTTGTTATTTAGTCCCACTTTAAATTCATTATTTCCGGATGTTATTATTTGAGCTGTAAACATAGCAGCCTCACCAAATACGGCAATCCTGCCCTCTCCTCTTTCTAACAATAATCCTTGCGCATAATCAGCTATTTCTACTGTTTTAGTGTCGTCTTCAAACTGCCAAGCCACTTCCGGCTCAAGGCTAAAATCCCCTTGAGTGAATGTCATTACCGGGATAGCTTCATCCGGATACGTAAAAGCAGATCCGGTGAAGGAAGTTACCGTAGTTACTCCTGCATTAGAACCTGAAATGGGACTTTCTTTTAATCGACCATTTTCGATAGTAAATAAGTCAGGCTGATTTTCCGGTTTCTCAAGAGTTGCAAACCCATTGGAAAAATGTATACCAAAAGACTTCCCAAGTTCAGAAGCAGCCCCTGCAAAAGGCATATGGTCTGCAATCAAAAATAAGTTGCCACCCTGACTAATCCATTGTTCAATGGCTTCAATTTCTTGGGGTGTGAAAGCCGACGGATTGGGAAGCGTCCAATTTCCGATGTTACTTTCATGTAAGGGATTGGCTACCAGGTATATGCTACACTCAGATAAATCTTTAGCAGTTTTAATTAGATTGGGGAAATCTATGGGATTATATCCATCTTTTCTAATCACCCGTGCGAATGGGGCAAAACCACCGTCAATAGTATGGAAATTATTGTGTGCTGCATCAATGCATACCACCGGTCCTTCGCCTTCCACATATTTTGGCTGGTTTATATTGATGGTAAAGGAAGTGTCAGGACGCTGCTGTGCTGTAACGTCAAGTGAGAAAAAAAGTACTATGAACAGGTAAAAATATTTCATGTTTCAGTGTAGAAAAAATTCACGACATAAAAAAAGCCGATGTTTCCATCGGCTCAAACATATACAGTAAAACAGATCTAAATTATGACCTTTTATCTAATTCTTTGATTTTGTCACCGTATATTTTTCTACACTCGGAACTGGATCGTCAACAGCAAAATAAATATTATTGTTTTGATCGAAGAAGACGTCATTAGCCCATTTCATAGGCAGTTCAATAGTCTCAATATGTTTTCCAGTTTCCTCAAATATTTCTAATCTAAATAGGCCTAATTCGGGCAACCCGTTCACTAAATTCATCTCTCTCCAAACTATTCCTATTTTGTCTTCAAATAATCCACCTACTCCCATTGTAGCTCCCGGACCTACCGGAATATTATCCTTACTAAGTACAGCCTCTTTTTCTGGCAACAAATCTTCACCAAACATGATGAACTCGTCCTGTACTTTTTTATACCATATTCCCGGTATAAGTGATGCCACAATTAACTGATTCTTACTGTCAATGCCCAATTTAGCAACACTTCCACTAGCATTAAATGCCAAGTCACGCTCGGTTACGGGAATGTCATATTTTAATGAACCTTCTATAGGCCCTTTGCTTGCTACCTTGTTTTTTCGTGAAGCCAATAAAGAAAACCAAATTTCATTACCTGATACAAAAATTGATTTACTGGATATATTCGCCGGCATGGTAGTTAATACTTCTCCGGTAGGTTTAAAAACAGTAATCCTTCTAAGATTGTAATCATAGGCATATACTTTTTCATGATCATCCACTGCAATTTCTCGGGGAAATTCAAATTCTCCGGGCCCTCTGCCATAACCACCTCTTATTTTGTGCAGAAAATTACCAAGGCTGTCAAAAACGAAAATTTCTTTATAATCTGCATCAAGTAAGTAAACATTCCCAGTACTGTCAGAAGCAGCTACACTAAGAACTCGAGAAAACGGTTCTTCTGATGGCTGATCGTTTCCCTTAGTTGGACTCACAAATCCGGTAAATTCTATTTTTTTTTCTACAGAATAGTGATGCTTTTCATTATCTATCGGTGATTGCTTTTCGTTTCCGCATCCACAAAAAGTCAATACCAACAATAAAATGGAGTATGTTATGAATTTTAACATGGTTCTTATTATTTATATGTTATAAGATAAATAGGAAATCAAGCTATCAGTTGATGCACCGCCTTCATATTTGAAAAGAAGATTACTATTTCCGTCAAGCCCTAATATAGTCGGCCAATCATTTATCTGAATTTTATTCGCATTGTGTTGGTCAATCAGTCTGTGCTCAAAATCTAAACCACTTGAACGGATAAATGATCTCACCGCTTCCCTGTCAGAGGAATAGGCCAACCCTAAAAAATTAACTACATCTTTTGTTGATGAGTAAATTTCTGACCATGTATCAGCCTTGGAAATACAGCTATTGCAGCCCAGCGTGTAAATAATGATTACATTGATTGTATCTAAACTAAGATCCTCAGATAAATTAACTGCTTCCGAAGCCAAATTAAAAACCGTTATTGACGGAAGAGTATGAGATCTTGATTGAGCAACCTTAAATTCCGGATTTTCCGTTATAAAAAATATTTTAGCGGTAATGACACCGGCAACTAAACAGCATATCATTAAACCTATAAGTTTTAGCTTTTGCATAGATTATAGATTCTTATCAAAAAAATATGGCTGAATAAACAGCCATATTTCCATGATGTTTAGGTAAAAAGTGTTATAAAATAGGCTAGAATTAAGATCACTCTGGATCTACAGAATAGAAACAGTGCTCGCCAGGCATACCACTTTGACCATTAGGACAGTCCTACCAAGTATAATAAGTACGCTGACATCCGACTCCTTCCCCACAACCACTGGGAACAGAATAGCATTCAGTTCCAGTACCGCATCCTGCTAATGCACTAGTAGCTTCGGCATTCTGTATAATTGTCAATGAAAATCCCATAAAAAACAAGGGTCTTATGAAGTATAGCATGTTATGATTGTTTGTAACATATTGCTATACAATGGTTAACAAGTATTATAAACG
>NZ_JAVLBQ010000024.1:0-45491 GCF_031581265.1 Gracilimonas sp. | reverse complement strand
TTTATAATACTTGTTAACCATTGTATAGCAATATGTTACAAACAATCATAACATGCTATACTTCATAAGACCCTTAAGAATTACGTTTTCTTCGCTTCTTCAGAAGTGTCTTCTTTCTTATCCTTTTCTTGCTGATCACCATTCGTAGTCTCAGCAATATTATTTTCATCAGAAGACTCTGCTTCATCCCAGTCAAAAGCCAGTCCATCTCTGGATTTATTCATTTTGATCTTGATGACTGAACCTTCGTTATGCTTGTTTTCAAGGAGCTCTTCAGCTAATGGGTCTTCGATATATTTTTGGATGGCCCGTTTCAGTGGACGTGCACCATATTTCTGATCAAAGCCCTTATCCGTTATGAACTCTTTGGCTGCTTTGGTTACCTCAACATCGAATCCAAGCTCTTTAATTCTGTTAAAGAGTTCCTCGTTCATAAGATCAATAATCTTGAAGATATCTGATTTCTCAAGAGGCTTGAAGGTGATGACATCATCAATACGATTCAAAAATTCGGGATTGAATACTTTCTTAAGAGCATCCTGAATAGTTGACTTCATTTTTGCATAATCAAAAGCGGAGTCGTCTGTATCAAAGCCAATACCTTTGCCCATATTTCTGATATCACGTGCACCGATGTTGGAAGTCATGATAATAATAGTATTACGGAAGTCTACTTTTCTACCTAAACTGTCCGTGAGAATTCCATCATCCAATACCTGAAGTAAGATGTTGAATACATCGGGGTGAGCCTTCTCAATTTCATCAAGAAGGACTACACTGTACGGCTTACGTCGAACTTTCTCAGTTAACACTCCGCCTTCTTCATATCCAACATAGCCCGGAGGTGCACCTACTAATCGGGAAACGGAAAATTTCTCCATATACTCACTCATATCAATACGAATGAGCGTATCCTCTTTATCAAATAGATACCTGGAGAGAACCTTGGCCATTTCAGTCTTACCAACACCTGTTGGTCCCAGGAATATAAAGGAACCAATAGGACGTGTAGGATCTTTGAGTCCGGCTCGGGTTCTTTGAATGGCTTTTGTAAGCTTGATAATGGCTTCTTCCTGACCAATAACTTTGCCGGAAAGACTTTCCTTCATTTTCAGAAGTTTCTGTCCCTCATTTTGGCTGATTTTGTTGACAGGAACACCGCTCATCATAGCGATAACGGAAGCTACATCGTCTTCCTCAACATCATAAACAATGTTTTCAGATTCTTTTTCCCATTCTTGTTGTGCTTTCTCAAGCTCTTCAATCAGTCTTTTTTCTTTATCCCGTAATCTTGCAGCTTCTTCAAAACGCTGCTTTTTGACCATGGAATTTTTTTCTTCTCCTGTTTTCTCAATTTCTTCTTCTAAGTCGATTATGTTTTGAGGAACATTAATGTTCGACAAATGAACTCTTGCTCCGGCTTCATCCAGAGCATCAATAGCCTTATCAGGTAAGAAGTGATCTGAGACATATCGGTCAGTTAATTTTACACAAGCGTCAATAGCTTCATCTGTATAGTGAACACTGTGGTGCTTTTCGTATTTAGATTTAATTTGGTTTAAAATCTCTGTGGTTTCTTCCGGAGTTGTTGGGTCAACCATGATCTTTTGAAAACGACGCTCCAAAGCACCGTCCTTTTCAATAAACTGACGATACTCATTTAAGGTTGTAGCTCCAATAGCCTGAACTTCTCCCCGAGCCAAGGCAGGCTTCAACATATTCGAAGCATCAAGTGAACCACTGGCACCGCCGGCTCCAACAATAGTGTGAAGTTCATCAATGAATAGAATTACATCTTCTGTTTTTTCGAGCTCAGTCATAACTGCTTTCATGCGCTCTTCAAACTGACCACGGTATTTAGTACCTGCTACAAGTGCCCCAAGATCTAAGGCAATGACTCTTTTATCATATAGCACGCGCGAAACTTTGCGTTCTACAATTCGGGTGGCAAGCCCTTCGGCAATGGCAGTTTTACCAACGCCCGGTTCACCAATAAGTACGGGATTGTTCTTTTTGCGCCGACTTAGAACCTGCGCTACTCGCTCAATTTCTTTTTCTCGCCCAATAATTGGATCAAGTCCGCCTTCTTCAGCAAGTTCAGTTAAATCGCGACCAAAATTATCGAGTACAGGTGTTTTTGATTTTTCCATTTTCTTTTCTCTGGAACTCCCTGATCCGGATGGACCTTTTGAAGTGGAAGCACTCGCTTTCATAGAAGATGAATCTTTTTGATCATCGCGAGACTTGCCTGATATTATTAAATCCAGTTCTTCACGAACTGCATCATACGAAATGCTAAACTGTTGCAATATTTGAGCGGCTATATTCTCATCATCTCTTAACAGAGAAAGAAGCAGGTGCTCAGTTCCTATGGTGTCACTTTTGTAGAGTTTAGCTTCCAGGTACGTAATTCGAAGAACTTTTTCGGCCTGTTTGGTAAGTGGAATATTTCCCACTTGTACTGAGCCTCCGGTTCCTCGAACGGTATCTTCAATTGTTTTTTTGAGTTTGAAGAGATCGCAGTCTAAATTTTTGAGAATGCGTACTGCTACTCCATCGCCTAATCGAACAATTCCTAATATTAAATGCTCCGTTCCAATGTAGTCGTGTCCTAACCTGAGAGCTTCCTCTCGGCTAAATTGAATAACATCGCGAACTTTGCTTGAAAAATTTCCCTCCATCTGACGTATTCCTTAGTCTTTTTTATAAAATAATATCTTTGTTGTTTGAGTAAAAAAACGAGTTAAATAAAGCTTTAGTTCATCACTGCTTCAAGGTAGTAGCGCGGTAAAGTAAATGCAAACTAAATGCCAAAGTGAAGAATTAAAATAAAGATGTACCGGACATCTCTTCAGGCTTCTCAATTCCCATAAGTTTCAATAAAGTAGGAGATACATCTGCCAAAATGCCATCACGCATAGTAATTTCTTTCGGGGAGTTTACAATAATAGCCGGGACTAGAGCAGTTGTATGAGCGGTGTGTGGACTTCCGTCTTCATTAATCATGCAATCGGCATTGCCGTGATCTGCTATAATAAGCGAACGATATCCATGATTGTTTGCAACTTCAATTATTTTTTTAAGCTCCCTATCAATCGTTTCAACAGCTTTGATAGCCGCTTCCATCACGCCGGTATGCCCTACCATGTCGGGGTTTGCATAATTGAGTACTACAAATTGGTATTCTTCTGATTGTAGTTTTTCAACCAAGGTATCGGTGACTTTCTCGGCACTCATTTCAGGTTGAAGATCGTATGTTGCAACTTTTGGGCTTGGAATTACCACTCGATCTTCGCCTTCGTTGGGTGCTTCAATTCCTCCATTAAAAAAATAGGTTACATGTGGATACTTCTCAGTTTCAGCAATACGAAATTGTTTTAATCCTTGCTTACTGATCCATAGACCCATTGTATTTGGGAGCGTTTGAGGGGGATAGGCCACTCTCGCAAAATCGAATGTTTTATCGTAGGAGGTAAATGTAGTGTAATGCAGGTTCAAATCCTCCACTTCAAATTCATTAAAACCAGGTTCATTCAATGCACGGGAAATTTGGCGTGCCCGATCTCCCCGAATGTTATAAAATAAAACTGCATCTCCTCTTTCAATTCGGGAATCAGGGGAATCATTCAGAACAATTGGCTTAATAAATTCATCAGTAATACCATTATCGTATGAACTTTGAAAAGCTTCTTGGAAAGAATCGAATTTTTCTCCTTTTCCATGAACCAGTAAATCATGTGCTTTTTTGATACGCTCCCAGCGGTTATCACGATCCATGGCATAATATCGGCCTATTACAGATGCGAGTTCGCCAACACCAATATCTTCTGCTTCTGAAAGAAAGGATTTAGCATAATCGATGCCACCATGAGGAGATGTGTCTCGCCCGTCGGTAAAAGCGTGAATATACACATTATCAATTTTGTGCTTCTTACACAGCCGGAGAAGTGCGAATAAATGGTCGTTATGGCTGTGGACACCTCCATCTGAAAATAAGCCCATGATATGGATCTTATTTTTCTCTTTAGCCTTTTCTATAGCCTCAAGGAGATGTTTATTTTCAAAAAACGAACCGTCTTTAATGGCTTTATTAATTCGGGAAAGCTCCTGCCAAACAATTCTGCCGGCACCAATATTAAGGTGCCCCACTTCAGAATTACCAAACTGTCCGTTCGGAAGACCTACATTTTCTCCGCTGGCAGACAGTTTTGAGTGTGGATTTGTTTGGAAGAGCGAATCAATGAAAGGGGTGTCAGCTTTATCAACGGCGCTAACTGATGGATCTTCAGCCAACCCGAATCCGTCCAAAATGACAAGTAATGCTTTTGACTCAGGGTTGGTCATCCAATTTATTTTATAAGTTATTTACGTACTTGGTAAGCTGAGCTTTTTTACGGGCTGCGTTATTTTCGTGAATAATCCCTTTCACACTCATTCTGTCGAGGTAAGAAACTGCTTCTTTCAGTGCTTTTTCTGCTTCTTCTTTATCAGAGATTTCGTACACTTTTTTAATCAGTGATCTCATTTTAGAACGACGGCTGCGATTATGTTTTCTGCGCTCTTCAGCCTGGCGAACTCTTTTCTTTGCTTGTTTGGTTATTGGCATTTCGAAATATGCTTTTAGAATTAATTATTCCTCGAAAATTTTCGAGATTCCAAAATTAAGAGTTATGGAAATATTAAACAAGAAATGATTGAATAATTAACAATATAAGTTTAATTTAGCTGATCTGTATGATAGTGGTAATTGATGGGCCGGCAGGATCCGGTAAAAGTTCAACAGCAAAAGCCGTAGCGGCGCAACTTCAGATTCAATTTCTTGACTCGGGAGCATTGTATCGTGTGGCTACGCTAATATATTTGAACTCTCAAAAAGATTATCCAACGTTCTTTGATCAGCTTGAAGAAACTGAGATTTCCTTTTATTTCAAAGAAAAAAAATTCCATGCGTTCATAGATGGTCGCGATGTAAGTGATGAGATACGAAGTATGGAGGTTTCTGAGAATGTAAGTGAGGTTGCCTCAAATCCACGGGTGAGGACATTTATTAATGAACTCATGCGAGAAGCTGTCAAACATGATGTATATATAGCTGACGGCAGAGATTTGGGAACCGCCGTATTTCCGGATGCAGATCTTAAATTTTTTATGATCGCAGATTTGGAAACCCGGGCTGAACGAAGATACAGGGAAGTCAAGGAAAGTGATATGAATGTGACGCTTGATGAAGTGAAACAAAATATTACTGAAAGAGATGACAGAGATTCCAACCGAAGCTCCGATCCTCTTAAAAAAGCCGATGATGCTATAGAAGTGGATACTTCAACTATGATGTTTGAAGAACAAGTCGCTTTTATAAGCAACAAAATCGAAGAACTAATATCATCACAGAACAAAACTTAAATTTTAACTTATCCCACAGTTGAAAGTCAATTGTGAGGTAAACCCATAACCAATACATAATGACAGAAGAAGTAAAACAAGAAAATCAAGAACAAGAAACAGCCGAAGAGCAAGTTGAAGAAACTGCAGAAAAAGTAGAAAAAACGAACTCTGAAGAGCAGGAAGAAGCAGCTGAAGTTGAAGAAACTACGGATGCCGAAGCGGTTGAAGAGAATGAAGATGAAGTAACTGCTGAAGAAGAAGTTACTGAAACAAGTGAAGAAGAAACTGCTGAATCAACTCAAGAAGAAGAGGCTGAAGAAAAGAGAGAAGAAGCTCTTACTCATGTATACTCCGGTGATGTTGAAGGAGATGTGTACAAGCTCGAAGATCTGCAAAGACCATCTGATGAATATTCTGATGATGAGTATAATGAGATGGTGGGGATGTATGAAGATACCCTCAACGAAATTGAAGAAAAAGAAATTGTACAAGGACGTGTAGTCTCAGTTGATGAGAAATATGTTGTTGTAGATATTGGATTCAAATCTGAAGGTATTATCCAGGTTAATGAATTTACTAATGAAGCCCTGGAAGAAATGGAGCCGGGCGATGAAATTGAAGTATTCCTGGATAGAGTAGAAGATAAAGAAGGACAACTGATCCTTTCTCGCCGTAAGGCAGATATTCTGCAGGCATGGGAGAAAATTGAATCCTCTCATGAAGATGGTGAGATTCTTGAAGGATATATTAAACGTCGTATTAAAGGCGGTATGGTTGTTGATGTCATGGGCATCGATGCTTTCCTTCCCGGTTCACAAATTGATGTACGTCCGGTCAGAGACTTTGACGCTTATGTTGGCAAGACCATGGAATTCCAGGTTGTTAAACTCAACATGGCTGCTGAAAACGTAGTTGTTTCTCACCGTGCTCTAATCGAATCTGATCTTGAAGAACAGCGCGAAGAGATTCTCGAAACTATTGAAGCCGGACAGGTTCTTGAAGGAGCTGTTAAAAATATTACTGACTTCGGTGTATTCATCGATCTTGGTGGTGTTGACGGCCTGTTGCACATTACAGACCTATCTTGGGGTCGTGTAGATGATCCAAATGAAATCGTATCGCTCGATCAGCGCATGAACGTAGCTGTTATCGACTTTGACGAGAAGAGCAAGCGTGTTTCTCTTGGATTGAAACAATTACAACCACATCCATGGGAGAAAATCAACGAGAAGTATCCTGAAGGTAATAAAGTTCAGGGTCGCGTTGTTTCCATAGCTGATTACGGTGCGTTTATTGAACTTGAGAAAGGCGTTGAAGGATTGATTCATATTTCTGAAATGTCTTGGACACAGCATATTAAGCATCCATCTCAGTTGGTAGAAAAAGATGACATCATCGAATGTATTGTCTTGAATATCAATGAAGAAGAGAAGAAAATTTCTCTTGGTGTTAAGCAACTTGAGGAAGATCCTTGGGCAGATATCCTTGATCGATTCCCTGTTGGTTCCAAGCACACCGGTGTGGTTCGAAACCTTACCAACTTTGGAGTATTCGTTGAACTTGAGCCCGGTATTGACGGCTTGATTCACGTTTCTGACCTAAGCTGGACTGAGAAAGTAGATCACCCAAATGAAGTGGTTGAAAAAGATCAGGAAATCGAAGTAGTAATTCTCGGTGTCGATTTTGATAACCGACGAATCACACTTGGCCACAAGCAAGTGGAAGAAAACCCTTGGAAAAAATATGCTGAAGAGTACGCTCCCGGAAGTAAAGTTGAAGGGGAAGTTGTTAAAACAACCGATAAAGGCGTATTTGTTAAACTTCCATTAGGTGCTGAAGCATTCTTAAGCTATAATAAAGCTACTGAAGCTGAGCATAAAGAAGGAGATAAGGTTGAAGATGCTTTTGTTCTTAACTTTGATGAAAACAGCAAGAACATCGAACTAAGTCAGCTTGATTCAGATAAAACAAAGGCCAAAGAAGCCAAGAAAAAAGTTGAAAGTGCCAATACTGAAACCGGAGCTCCAACACTTGGAGAAATGTCTGGCCTTGCAGCACTGAAGAAAGACATGGAAGAAAAAGAAAAAGTAGAAGCTCAGGAAAAAGCGGATGCTGCCAAAGCAAAGAAAAAGGCAGAAGAAGAAAAAGAAGCTAAAGCTGAGAAAGAAACTGAAGCTAAAAAAGAGGAAGACGAAGACGCTTCTGATGAAGAAGAGTAATTCCCGAATTAGCTAAAGGTTATTAAAAAGCCCCGTTCATTAGCTTGAGCGGGGCTTTTTTAATGGGATATGATTTTTAAGGATGCTTATTGGTGAATTTCAAAAAATAGAAAGGCAATTTGGCAGGTAAAGAAACACTTACACCTTGCACCTAAAACCTTTCATCTCCTTTAGGGAACCTGAACCGTATTCATAATCTTAGTTACGATATCTTCCGGACTTATATCCTCGGCTTCAGCCTCAAAAGTTGGAATTATGCGGTGACGTAAAACATCCATCGCAATTGTCCTGACATCTTCAGGGGTTACGTATGCTCGGTGCTCCATAAAAGCATTTGCCTTTGAGGCAAGGTTTAAGTTGATGGTAGCACGGGGAGAAGCACCAAAACTGATGAGGTCTTCCAGATCATCAAGGTTATAATTTTTGGGCTTTCGTGTGGCAAATACCAGATCAACGATATACTGTTCTACCTTTTCATCCATGTAAATTTCGTTGATAGTTTGCCGGGCCTCAAGAATTTTTTCAGGACTTACCACTTTGTCGAGTTGTTTCTTTTCCCCGGTTCTTGCCTGCGCTCGCATAATCTGCATTTCTTCTTTCTCGGTAGGATAGTCGATCTTTAATTTCAACATAAAACGATCTACCTGTGCTTCCGGTAGCGGATAGGTTCCCTCTTGCTCCACAGGATTTTGAGTAGCAAGTACCAGAAATGGTTCATCCAGTTTGAAAGTAGTTTCACCAATAGTAACCTGTTTTTCCTGCATGGCTTCAAGTAAAGCACTCTGCACTTTAGCTGGCGATCGGTTGATCTCATCAGCTAAAATAATATTCGCGAAGATGGGACCCTTTTTAACCAAAAATTCGGCTTCTTTTTGATTGTATATGAGCGTCCCAATAAGATCGGCAGGAAGTAAATCGGGGGTAAACTGAATACGCTGAAAGGCAGTATCCAGCACAGTTGCTAAACTTGAAATTGTTAATGTTTTGGCTAACCCGGGTACTCCTTCAAGTAAAACGTGCCCGTTAGTTAATAATCCAACTAAAAGTCGGTCAATCATATACCGCTGACCAACTATTACTTTATCCAATTCATTTCGGATGTCGTCTATAAAAGCACTTTTCTGTTGAATTTTTTCAGTTAGTGCTTCCATGTCCACTGCGTATTCACTCATATTTCTTAAATTCTTTTTAGTATTAGCTTATGATATGACTATTTTTTCGCCTTAAAAAAGATATCAAATATAATAATTGAACATGGACGTTTTACAATCTTTTTTATTGGGGATTATTCAGGGGTTAACCGAATTTTTACCAATAAGCAGTTCCGGACATTTGGTGTTGGGAAAACAGATTTTAGGGGTTGAAGTTGAAACCGGTATAACATTTGAGATCGTCGTTCACTTCGGGACTTTATGCAGCATCCTTATTTATTATCGTAAGATTATTTGGGATATCATTGTATCGGGAGTAGGATTTATAAGATCACCGGCGCAAAAGAAAGAAGATCCAAAAGTAAAACTTATCGGGTTTATCCTGATTAGTATGATACCGGCTATGGCCATAGGATTTACCCTTGAAGATCAAATTGAGGCTATTTTTTCGTCTCCACTCTTGGTCTCAGTAATGCTTATTGTAACCGGGCTCATTTTGTTTTCAACCCGTTTTGTTGGGGAGGTAGATAAAGAGGTCAACACCGCCCGAAGTTTCCTGATTGGAATAGCTCAATCATTTGCCATGATTCCGGGAATTAGCCGCTCTGGTTCAACTATTTCCGCAGCACTATGGCTTGGAGTGAAGAGAGAAGAGGCCGCAAATTTTTCCTTTCTTATGCTGATCCCTGTAATTGCAGGTGCCATGTTGCTAGAAGTTTCCGATTTGATTGAAGTGGGGCTATCAGATGCTGCACTCATCAATTTAGTGACTGGATTTTTAGCCGCTTTTATATCAGGCTACTATGCGCTGACGTATTTGATCATCATCTTAAAAAGAAAAGGGTTTCACTACTTTTCTTATTATTGTTGGGCCATAGGTGGAGTTGGACTTATTTATTATCTATCCGTGTAACTTTAAGTGAAAAATTCGAAAAATAGCACCTGAACTTCTTGAAGGCGGAGACAAATATGGGTACCTTTGTCGCTCATAAAATAAAAGAATTATGATCGTATATTTTTTCATCATGTTAGCTGTCTTGGCCGTTGGTTCGGCTTTGGCTATGGTTATCAACAAAAATGTGGTAAACAGTGCATTATTCCTTGTAGTGAATATGGTATCGCTGGCGGGAATTTTTCTCCTATTGAACGCCCAGTTTTTAGCTATTATTCAAATACTGGTGTATGCCGGTGCTATTATGGTGCTCTTCCTTTTTGTGATTATGTTATTGAATGTACAGGATGAAGAAAACCTTTTCGATAAATTCAGGGTGAAGTACTTTTTAGCATTTTTCCTGGCTATCGGAGTAATGGGGCAGATATTTTACAGCCTTGCCGGGGTTACCGATATGCTCCCCGCAATTTCAGAAAGCATGGCCACAGTTGGTACCGTAGAAGCAGTGGGTGATGTATTATATACCAAATACTTGCTTCCATTTGAACTTACTGCCGTTTTACTTACAGCTGCGGTAGTTGGTGCCTTAATGATTGCTCAACATAAAATTAAAAGAACGGAAGAGATTTAATTATGGTAGGAATTGATTGGTTTTTAGGCCTTAGTGCTATTTTGTTCACCATTGGAATTGTGGGAGTTTTAATTCGTAGAAATGCGATTGTGGTGTTTATGTGTGTTGAGCTGATGCTGAATGCAGTGAACTTGTCACTGATTTCATTTGCAAGTCACCATGGCAATATTGACGGACAGATGTTGGTATTTTTTGCATTGGCTGTTGCAGCCGCAGAAGCCGTAGTGGGATTGGCCATTATCATTGCAATCTTTCGAAATAATCTTACGGTAGATGTTAGCAAGATCAATTTACTCCGCTGGTAAATAAGAAATCAGTAGATAACGAGTATTTATAAGCCTTTTCGAAGTTAATTCGGAAAGGCTTTTTTAGTGTTTAATTGTCAGGCCAGTTAATCAAAAAAGATATCCCGCAGTAAAGTAAATTCCATACCCTTCCTCAGAAAAACCTACATCTCCTCTGAATATAAAGTTTTCGTTAAAGAAAGAACTGTTCCCGCCAAATCCGTAGGTGAATTTCAGATCATTGAAAACATTATCGAGTGTAGCATTGTTTGAGAATGTTCTGCCGACATCAAAAAATAAAGTCCCCCCAAGTTTTACACTGTATGCCGGAAATTCCCAAAGCCATGTACGTAATTCTGAATTCAATAGAATTGCATTATTATCTAAAAAACGGTTTTCGGGATAACCACGCATTGTTTTCTCACCCCCAATCTCAGCAAGTTTCCAATAGGGCAAATTTCCTGATGTATGTACAAACGAAAGTCGGTTGGCAAAGGTAATATTCCTCAATAAATGAAATGACTGGTAGGTTCGGATCTCAGTCTCAGCCCTTACAAAATTAGAATTACTACCAAAGGCTTTCTGACCAACCTCAATTCCTGCCTTGGCATAATTACCCCGAGTTGGATTAAATTCACTGTTCCGGTTTTCCCACACTATTCCACCTCCCAAAGACGCGGTTCTGAAATGATCTATTCCAAGAGGTGCCTGAATTCCTATAAGTCTACTATCATTGTTCCCAAATAGTGTTCGATAATCAAAGTTTACCGAAGTGTATACATCGAGCTTTGATTGGGATGATTTGTTGAAGATCGGGCTTCGCAGTATAACCTCAAATCCTGCCAAAAAAGATTGGTACAAGTAATAATCAGAATTGTCTTCGGGAGCATCTGGCAAAATTGTGTAATTACCAATACCATAATATTGGTTTTGCAGAAACCGGGATAGATAAATTTCAGTTGTTAAACGTCGGGTTGAATCAAAAACTTTTGGTTTATCATAGAAAATCGAAGAAGATATTACGCCTTTGGTAGAAGCAACCGCATTCAGATTCAGATATGAATAGAAAGGACGTATCCCATTTTTATAGTGATATCGACTTACGAGCCCACCACCTATGAGCCCCATATCTGAGTTATAAGCCAAAGCAGGCAGAAAGGCGACATCTACAGTGTCTGTGGACATTCCGTTGCCTGATAAAGGAGCTTGTGCTTCTAAAGTAAAAGGGAATACAAGGATCACTAAAAATAAAAGGAAAAAGCCGGTTTTTATCTTCCGGTGTGTGAGTTTGTTGCAATTCACTTATTCAATAATTGATGATAGGGAAGCTTTAAGCCCTGTTCAGTTAAGCTAAAACAAGAAGAAATTAAAGAAACGAGATTAAAGCAATACTACTAAACTGGCGATCAAAAATCCGAAAAGGATGAAAGCTAAAGCAGCACTTATCGGTGCGGTGAAACCGTCAGATTTAATTTCACGACCTTGCATAGTGAAAGAGGGCAAAATCAAGTCCATCGGATTCTTGGACGCGGCCGATAAACGCTTTGCAAGTTTTAATGAAACAGTCTCTGCAACCCCAAACAGCCTATTTGGAATCTTAACGAAAGCATATCGGACTACACCAGCCGGCTTTCTGTAGAACCAATCAGTATCAATTGAGATAGTTGAATCCACATTCAGATGATTTTTAAAGAACCAGAATCCAACAAAAGCCAATACCAGGATTTGTGTCATTTCAACGAAATTATAGACAGAGAATGGCTGGAAGTCGGTTGGGTAGGGAAGCTGGTTGTAGAGCAAATTAGGTGCTACTCCAAAAAGAATACAGAAGAAAGCCCCGATGCCCATGGCTACTTTCATGTTGGCTGGAATAGAAGAAACTTCAAATTCAC
The DNA here is from genome assembly GCF_031581265.1 of Gracilimonas sp. Taxonomy (GTDB): domain Bacteria; phylum Bacteroidota; class Rhodothermia; order Balneolales; family Balneolaceae; genus Gracilimonas. The sequence goes on along the minus strand of NZ_JAVLBQ010000024.1, from coordinate 33,037 downwards.
TTTTCTTTTCAGCAAACCAAGTGTAGTAGGGTAGTTTTAGTCCGGTATGGAGAAATGTTCCTATCGTGGCGATGAGTAGCGATAATATAGGCCACTCCAAATGGGCATCACCCATTGCACCCGATATCATCGTTTTACTCACAAATCCATTAAGAAGAGGTGCACCTGAAATTGAGAGGGCACCGACCATATAGAGACCAATAATCAGCGGCATTTTCTTCGCAAATCCACCAAGCTCACTGAGTTTACTGGTTCCGGTTGAATAAATGACTGCTCCGGCTACCATAAATAGAAGTGATTTATACACAATGTGGTTGAAAGCGTGAGCGGTTGCACCATTGAGAGCCAGCTCACTGCCAATACCGATAGCCGTTACCATATAACCGATCTGACTGATAATACTGTAGGCCAGGATTTCACGAATGTCGTTGGCGAGCAGGGCATAAATAGTTCCATAGATAGCCATGATCACTCCTACCCAAATAAGGATTTCCCATCCGGGGAAAAGTCGTATCATCACGTACACGGCAGATTTGGTTGTCAACGCGCACATGAAAACTGCACCTGTAATAGTAGCTTTTGGATATGCATCTGCTAACCACGCGTGAAGCGGTGGAACAGCGGTATTAAGTGCCACTCCCAAAAGCATGAAAATGTTGGCTGTTGTGTAGGCAGGTTCAATACTCTCGATATATAAGGAACCACCGCTACTGAGATGTAATAAAATTCCTGTAAACAATAATCCCCCGCCAAAAATATGCACCAGCAAATAGCGCATTCCTGCTTTATCGGATTCTTGGGTTTCCCGTGCCCAAATCAGGTAAGAAGAAGCCGCGGCCATAATTTCCCAGAAGATAAACAGCGTGAAGAAATCCCCTGCAAATGTAACTCCTAAAGCACCACCTGCATAAGCAAGAGCTGAACTTTGCTGTCCAAGATCTTTAATGTGAAACGCATAAATACCCCCAATGAGGGTAATAAGAGCAAAAATAATCCCAAAAATTCGGCTTAATCCATCTACAGCCAACAGTTCTAATTCATAACTGGCAAAGGAGGTTTGAAGCAGGTTTCCTTCCGGCATAGTCCAAATCAAAGCCAAAGCCATGATCGGGAAAATCAAGAAGGCTGTATTTCGGGCACGCTCCGGTAGTAATGGAAGCACAAAAGCTCCTAAAATAAGAATAACAGCAGGGACAGAAAGAAGCTCAAGCATCATAATAGTCTTCGTCGCTTAAGATGAAAATTTTGCCTAATCCTTTGGAAATGAAAATCAAAGCTACACATCCGAGTCCGCCCCAAAGTGCATAAAATGCCGGAACATGATTCCACCAATGGGAGGCATAATCCGCCAAATATGTGAACTCCAGGATCAGGCTTGTAATAAGTAAAACACCAAGTGCTATCCAATGCCAGTTTTTCATAATTACAATCGATTAAAAATTGTGGATGCTACTGAAGTGGCCATATCAAAGAAATTGAAGAACAGATCGGGATTCAATCCAAATAAAATGGATAGAACGGCCGTGCTGAATAACGGAACTACCATAAATGGGGAGGCTTCTGTGTGGCCTTCCAACTCAGGGCCGCCTTTCCGGAAATACGCACGGTGAATGATGGGGAAGAAATATCCCACGTTTAACAAACCGCTGATCACTAATATAATCACGGGGAGCATCATTCCACCTTCCAGTGCTCCGGTAGCGAGATACCATTTACTTACAAATCCGTTTACAGGGGGAATTCCGGCCAGCCCCATGGATCCAATTACAAAAGCGGCCATAGTCCACGGCATCACTTTGGCAATTCCGTTGAGGTCGCTGATATTCTTTTTATGAAGATTAACCATAATGGCTCCAGCACAGAAGAAGAGGGTGATCTTCATGGTGGCGTGAAAGGAAATATGCATAATACTTCCGATCAGACCTGTTTCAGTCAAAAGGGCAACTCCCAATACGATATAGGAAAGGTGTCCTACCGTAGAGTATGCCAGTCGGCGTTTCAAATTATCTTGTGCAAAGGCGAGGAGAGAAGCCACGATTACGGTAATTCCGGCAAGTACCATCAAAATTTCATTAAGGCCGAATTCCGCCATTACCTCGGGGCCAAAAATAAATCCAACCACTCGGATCACCCCGAAAACACCGGATTTTACCACGGCTACGGCGTGAAGTAAGGCACTAACGGGAGTCGGAGCCGCCATTGCAGAAGGAAGCCAGCTATGCAGCGGCATGATACCGGCTTTCACTCCAACGCCACCCAGAAATAAAATGAAGATGGTCACAGCCATGGTTTGGGAGAGCTCAACGCCTTCAAAGATTCCACCGGCCTGAAAGTCAAGGGTTCCGGTGAGCGAATAGGTAATTCCAGCAGCGGCGATTAATAGTAGTCCGGCCGTTAAAGTGTAGGTTAAATACTTGCGCCCGGCTGCAATACCCTTTTTGGTTTCACTGTGGATAACCAGTGGGTAAGTAGCTAACGTCAGCATCTCGTAAAAAATGATAAAGGTCAACAGGTTGCCGGAAAAGGCGATGCCGATGGTGGAACTCAAACAAATAGCAAAGCTGGCAAAGTAGCGGGTCTGCTTTTTCTCGTGGTGACCCCGCATATATCCGATAGAATAGAAAGAAGTAAAGATCCAAAGTCCGGAGGCAATGAGTGCAAAAAATACGCCGAAAGTATCTGCTTTGAGCACCAGTGGTAGGTTCGGGGCAATTTCAAGCAGCTCCAGTTCAATGGTATTTCCTTCAAGTGCTGAGGGCAGTAACGTAAGCACCAGCAGGAATTTGATCACTCCGGCAAGGATTGTCCAGAACTCACGGAGATTCGGTTTTTTCGAACTCAGCAAGATGAACGGCACTGCAGCCAGCGATACCAAAACAGCATATAAAGGGATGTACGTAAGATCCATCGTTATTTATCTATTTAAAATCCTGCCGGAAACATGGTGAAAATTACATTTACGATATAGGCGTTAAAAATACCTACCAATAATAGCCCGGTCGCCATCACGGCCATAGGGAACATCATGCTGAAGCCGACTTCATCTTGTTCGAGAATTTCGGTTTCTTCGGATGATTCCGTTTCGGGATTGTTCAGATATACTTTTTCTAAAATTCGAAAGAAATACACGGCGTTCAGCAGTGAACTGATCAAAATGACGGCAAGTAACAGCCAGTTGCTGTTATCGATGGTTCCCAGTGCCAGGTACCATTTGGAAAAGAATCCGGCAAGTGGGGGAAGACCGACCATGGAAATTGCCGCAGTGGTAAAAGCCGCCATCGTCCACGGGTACTTCTTGCGATAGCTGTTATCAAATTTCGTAATGAGGGAATGTCCTTCTTTAAGCCTCATACTTCCGGAAACGAGAAAGAGCAGAGCCTTCATCATGGCGTGATTTAAAATGTGCAGCACGGCTCCAATAAACCCAAACGGATTGGCCAAGCTGATTCCCATGATAATGTAGCCAATCTGTGAAACCGAGCTATATGCCAGCATTTTCTTTAATTCACTTTGTGCGATGGCCATGATGGAACCGTACAGAATTCCAATTCCTGCAAAAACTCCAATGATAGTAGTGACCGGGAGTTGCTCGTCGATCAATTCAACCCCAAATAAAAACAGTACGACTCTGAATAAAATATACGCCGCTACTTTTGTCCCGATGGGAGCGATCAAAGCAGAAGAGGTTGAAGATGCAAAGGTATAAGAATCCGGCAGCCATCCGTGTAGTGGGAATAAAGCAGCTTTCACCCCAACACCGACTATCATTAAAATAAGTGCTGCGATTACCGAAGAATGTCCAATCACCATTGGCAGCATCTCGTGCATGTCAATGATATTCAGCGTACCGGTGACGGTATATAAAAATCCAACGCCCAATAAATAAAGCGAACCACCCACAGTTCCAATAATCAAATACCTAAAAGCGGCATAAGGAGCACGTTTCTCTCCAATGGCAATCAATGCATAACTGGAGAGGGAGGAAATTTCGAGAAATACGTAAAGGTTGAAAAGGTCGCCGGTGAGTACCATCCCGTTGAAGCCGAGCATCAGCAGCATGGATACGGTGTAGTAGGCCATTTTCTTTCCGGGGAATTCAACCTTGCTGATTTCTTTGGAATGAATGAGCACTAAAAAGGCAATGGCGTTGATAACTAATACGATGAAAGCGGCTAAGCCATCATACACAAATTCGATTCCGACCGGAGGCATCCATCCACCAAAAAAATAACGGATAGTCTCACCGGTTTGGATGAGGTGCATCATTCCCCAGGCAGAGAACAAGGTAGCAATACCGGTACCGAGCAGACTGAGGTGCCAGACGATCTCACGCTTCCAGAGCCCAATCACTGGAATCAGAATCGCAAACAAGATGTATGTGACGGGTATTAACGCCGGTATTTCGGATCCGATCATTGAATCTTATCTAAAAGTTCTTCTTCGTTGAGGGTGCCGTAGCGATTGTAAATATTGATAATCAGTGCGAATGCCACACCCAACGTTGCTACACCCACTACAATAGCGGTAAGCATCAAAGTGTGAGGTAAGGCGTTCATATAATTGGCTGCTTCACTGACAGGAAGTCCGTAGGCTTTAACAGGCACGGTAGCTCCTTCCTTCATGGCTACAGATACAAAAAATAAGATCACACCGGCCTGAAAAATGGACAGCCCGATGGTTTTTTTCACCAAATTCTTTTTCATCAGCATTCCGTATAAACCGATGGCTAAAAGGATGATCGTAAACCAATACGCATAATGTCCCAGAAAGAAATCAAGCATAGTATTCTCCTTTAACCATGTTATCGTAAATCAAAACAAGGACGGTCATTACGGTGAGTCCAATTCCTAATTCGATGATCAAAATGCCCCAGTAACGTAAGTCGGCGGCTTCAAGACCCGGTATGGGTAGTTGTTCATAGTCAAGGAAATATCCACCTGTAATTATGGCTACCAGTCCGGTTCCAAAATAGATCAAGACACCGAGTGCGGCATAGGGAGTTGCCAAATAATCTTTGAATTGAAGACTCGCAATTTGGGTGCCGCTGGCAATTCGAATCAACAATAGGGAGGCCGCCAACAAAGTTCCACCCTGGAATCCTCCACCTGGAGAATAATGTCCGTGGAAGATCACATAAAACCCAAATACCATGATGTATGGGCTCAAAAACCGGGTTCCATATAAAATGATTGGGCTTGGAGATCTATTTGTCATTATCTTCTCCTTCCTCTTCCTTTCGGTTTCTTAGTAACAGAAATACGATGAGTCCTGCGGTAAAGATCACAATTTGTTCTCCCAGCGTATCAATACTACGATAATCGCCCAATATTACAGTAACGATGTTAGGGGTGTGGGCATCGTTGTAAGCCTCTTGAATGTAGTAGTTACCGGGTACTTCCGTTCCGGTCATGCTTACTTCTTGATTCATTTGATTATCGGGATTTCCACGATACGGCAAATCCGATGCCGCAAAAAGTAGCACAAGAGTAAACGCTATGATTAAAAGTAATTTAAGGTACTTCAATCTTCTGTTGTATAAGTGGTTTGATAAATTGCGACGACTAACAAAATTCCGGTTACCCCGGCGCCAACAACGGCTTCTGTAAATCCTACATCAACGGCGCCCATGGTGGTAAATAATAAAGCCATGAGAAAACTGAATGCAGTCAACATGACTGCTGCAACCAGCAAATCCTTTGATTCCAGCGCAATAACAGCTGTTATCAATAAAAAGATGAATAATATGAGTTCAAGTTCCCAGAACATCAGCTGTCGTTGGTTTCTTCATTTTTCTTGTTCAAAGTAGGCTTCAATCCTGCGTGTAAAGCAGCTCGGGCTAAGGCATGTGCACCTACGGGATTTGCCAACAGGATAAATAATAGAATCAAAAATAGTTTTCCACTGTTGATGGTCAATCCTTCAAATATGATGAGACCTATAATCACCAGCATCATTCCCAGCGTATCACTTTTACTGGTGGCATGAGTGCGTGAGTAAAAGTCAGGCAGACGAATAATGCCAACGCTTCCAATCAGTAAAAAGAAAATACCGGCCGCTACAAAAACTATGGTCAATATGGAGGTTATATCAATCATCGAAGCGCAAGTTTACATTATCGGAGGAGAAATATTTTGCAATCACCAGAGAACCCACAAAACCAAGAATGGCATAAGCGAGAGTGATATCAATAAACATACCGATTCGATCGAATACATAACCGATCAGGCAGATCAATACAATAGTTTTAGTGGCTATGGCATTGGTTCCAACCAGCCGGTCAAAAACTGTAGGCCCTTTTACAACACGATAGGCAGGAACGGCAATAATAGCAGTTAAAATAACAGCACTATATAGGAAAAAGGATTCCATCAGCTCAGTTCCTCCTTACTTTGCAGTACTTTAAAATCTGAGACTACCGGTTGAATATCAGTGGTAAACAATTTTAAAACTTTTTGAGGCATAGTATCACTGGCTATGCCTTCGAATGAAACCGGCGAAATTGCATGAACGATAAATTCATCCCCGTTGATGTCTACCGTAAGCGTTCCCGGTGTGAGTGTAATTGAATTTCCTAAAATCATTTTGCAATGGGGATTGGGGAAATCGACTTTAAAACGGACTACTGAAGTCTCGATAGGTAAAGAAGGGCTCAATAAAATTTTGGCAACTTGAATCCCTGAGATAACAATCTGCAATAAAAGCCATCCAAAATAGTAGGGGACATATAAAAAACGCAGATCCTTAATAATGTCTGTTTCACCGGCGAAAAAGGAATGCGACTTCAACTTATAATTGATCGCCATTACAATACCCACACTGATAACCCCCATAATGGTATGAGTAATATCAAAGAAGCCACTCATGATATACCAAAAAGCCATCAGGCTCAAAAAAGAAACAATTAAGCTTTGAACAGATAATGATTTCAAGAGTTACGGGTATAGATGGTTAAGAATAAATTTTTGATGCTTTCAAACATACAAATTCTGATAATTACCTGAAATGAAAATCGACTTAAACTCGATACTATATTATATACCTTAATAAAGAGTGCAAAAATATGGCATATAAAATGTAATTTTTGTGAAAGCAGTTCCGAGTTGATGTCTGAAAAATTTATGAGCAATGAAAATTACAGACCTTCAATGGAATACATACCGAAGATCGACTTGTGGATAGAATGCCCAAAAACTTAAACAGACTTAAGTCGGGAGAATAAATATCCAATAATGAATAGCCAATATTCAATATCCAGGTGAATGGTGTTCATTGATTATTGGATGTTCGTACAATGATTTCATGTTTTTGAGCTTTAGGGGTAAATGGAAAAACACCATTTGCACCGCAGCGAACAACTTGTATATTCAGTGAGAACAAGAAGTAGTTTTGAAACCTATATCCACTAAAAAAACTGAAAACTATGACTACGACAATTATCCTGGTAGTAATCCTCGTTGTTTTGATTGCTTGGTCTATTGGAATCTACAACAAACTGGTTACGCAAAAGAATCGCTTAAAAAATGCATTTGCTCAAATTGATGTTCAGCTAAAGCGTCGATATGATTTAATCCCAAACCTGGTGGAAACCGCAAAATCATATATGTCGCACGAGCGGGAAACACTTGAGGCCGTTATCCAGGCCCGAAACCAGGCACAGCAGGCCGAAGAGAAGGTCGCCGATCAGCCCGATGATCCCGAAGCCATGCAAAACCTGATGGGTGCTGAGCAAACCTTGAGCAGTTCTTTGGGACGGCTATTTGCTCTCTCTGAAAACTACCCTGACTTGAAGGCCAACCAAAATATGATGCAGCTTTCGGAAGAGCTTACTTCCACGGAAAATAAAGTGGCATTTGCCCGGCAGGCTTTTAATGATGCTGTGATGAATTACAATACCTATCGCGAAAAATTTCCTAACGTATTGTTTGCAGGTGCTTTTGGATTTTCACCGGCGCAACAGTTCAAGATCGATTCCCCTGAAGAGCGGGAAGCACCAGAAGTATCATTTTGAGGCCATCGGTTTAGGATAACAAGATGGTTCTTTTCTGATATCACAAAAAACAATATTCTAAATTCAACGCTGTAGATGGATTTTTTTGAAGCACAGGATCGTGCAAAACGAAACACCGGGAAGTTGGTCTTTTTATACCTATTGGCCGTAACCGGTATCGTGTTTTCGGTGTACCTGGCTGTGACTCTTCTCTTTTATTCTCAAGGATTTTCAGGGGGAGTTTGGAACCCGGGATTATTTCTCATCGTAAGCGCAGTGGTTTTGCTGGTGATTTCCATTGGTACCTTATTTCGAATAGCTCAGCTTCGGAAAGGAGGATCGGCAGTGGCTGAAATGTTGGGTGGGCGAAAGTTGGAACCATCAACGACAAATCCTGCTGAAAAACAGCTTAGGAATGTGGTAGAGGAAATGTCGATTGCATCCGGTATCCCGGTTCCGGATGTGTATATCCTTGACAATGAGGAGAATATCAATGCCTTTGCTGCCGGATTGACTACTCAGGATGCTGCAGTAGGAGTAACCCGTGGCACTCTTGATCAGCTTGATCGGGACGAATTGCAAGGTGTTATTGCTCACGAATTCAGTCATATCTTTAATGGGGACATGCGCCTGAATATTCGGTTAATAGGAATTCTAAACGGCATTTTACTAATCCATATCATGGGGATGGTTCTCATCCGGGGCATGTTCTACTCGGGCGGTGTCCGTGTAAAAAGCAACCGAGATAATAACGGAGGCGGTAAGTCGAAATTAATAATTATGCTTTTTGGGTTGGCATTGATTGTAATCGGTTATATCGGAATGATTTTTGGCCGGATGATACAGTCGGCCATCTCACGGCAGCGAGAATACCTGGCAGATGCAGCCGCCGTTCAGTACACAAGAAATCCCGACGGATTAGCCGGGGCGCTCAAAAAAATATCAGAAAGTGCGGATGGGGCTAAAATCCAGGATGGCCATTCCATGGAAATGAGTCACTTGTTTTTTGCCAGCAGCTTTCACTCCTTTTTCGATAAACTCTATTCCACCCATCCCCCCATTGACAAACGTATTCAAGCTATCAGCCCGTCGCTAAGTTCTGATGATTCAAATAAAGCAAAACGAATACGAAAAAAATTCGAGCAGGATCATGTATCGGGTTCTAATGTAAGCGGTACCTCTGAAAGGGGAATAGGCGGACATGAAGCACTCACTCCAGAAGTTATATTGGCAACCATTGGTACGCTCAATTCAGATAATGTGAGTCAAGCCGGTAAGCTATTGGGAGAAATACCTGAAAAACTTGTTAAGGCCGCCCATGAACCATTTTCTGCCGAAGCATTAGTATACGCTCTGCTTCTAACCGCGGAAGAATCTGAAAAAACCTCAACACCGGCATGGCTGCATGAAAGTTTGGAGAACAGCCTGTCTGAGGAAGTGGAAAAGTTGACTTCAGAGCTTCAGGCAGGAAATCGAAAATGGTGCCTTCCGTTGGCTGAACTGTCCTTTCCGGCATTGCGGCAGATGAGTGAAGGTCAGTATAAATCCTTTCGCGGTACGTTGAAAAAGCTGGCAGAAGAAGGGGACAGTATCTTTTCATTTGCCATCGAAAAACTCATTCAGCGACAACTTGATACTGCATTTGCAAAATCAAAAGACCCCAAGATTCGGCATCATCATCTAAAAACACTGGGAGAGGAGATATCGGTTCTGCTTTCTGCGCTGTCTTATATTTCGGATGAGGACCCGGAGTCAGCCTGGCAAAACGGACTAAAACCCATCGAAAAAGTAATGCCGGATAATATTCGATTTTTACCAAAAGATGAATGTGGGTTAGGTCGGCTCAATACAGCCATAGACGAAATTGCGACATCGGCAAATCCGGTGAAGAAATATGTTGCAAGCGCGATGATTCATTGTGTGGTTGCCGATAAGAAAATTACAGTGAGAGAAAAAGAAATGCTGAGGGCGATTACAGTGTCGATTGGTTTTCCAATTCCGTTGGGAGCGATGATGGATGATAGATGATTTGTGAATTAGGCTTGATTCGATAGGTTTGCCCTTATTTTCTGAGATAAACTTCACAGGATAGTTACAATAGAAATCTCAGCTATCCCAAAATCATATATAATGTAGTTCAAAATTCAATGATCCGTGTTCTATATTCGATATTCATCCCGCATGCTAATTTTCTAAAAATTCAGTTGAAACGCTCTTTACCTTGCTGAAGTTTTTTGTATCTTTGCCATCCATTTTGGAACCGCAGTTATGTGGTTCACATTTTTAAAGCAATTAAATAAAGTTTAATAGATGGAATCCGCTGCGGCGTTATTTACACTCATTATTGCTCTTCCATTGCTTGGTTTTCTTTTTAACGGGATTATCGGGCTCTTTGTAGAAAATTACCGTACCAAAAAACATCTGATCGGCATCATTGCCAATACAGCGGTTTTTATTCCATTTGTGATTGCGGTGTATTTCTTCCTGAATATGAACGCCGGCTCCGAAGCCGTAGTCTACAAGCTTTTTACCTGGATGGAAGCCGGAAACTTCAGCGTAGATATTGCCTATCGGGTCGATCAACTTTCTATTTTGATGACCCTTGTTGTGACAGGTGTTGGATTTTTGATCCACCTGTACTCAATGGGATACATGGCCGATGATGAGGGATACTGGAAATTCTTTGCCTACCTGAACCTCTTCATCTTTGCGATGTTGAACCTGGTTCTCGGAAATAACCTCTTGCTCTTATTCCTCGGATGGGAAGGGGTAGGCGTTTGTTCGTATCTACTCATTGGTTTCTGGTACACCGATATGGCCAAATCCGATGCCGCAAAAAAAGCTTTTATATATAATCGTATCGGTGACTTCGCCTTTTTAATTGCCATGTTCATGGTTTTTCAAACCGTTGGTAGTCTTAGTTTTGATGCGATTCTTGGAAATCTCGATGCCTTCTCAAGCGAATACATTTTCGGAATTGGTTTTTTGATGTTTATCGGAGCAACCGGTAAATCAGCCCAAATTCCATTGTTTGTATGGCTGCCTGATGCCATGGCCGGCCCGACTCCCGTTTCTGCACTCATTCACGCGGCTACGATGGTAACTTCCGGGATTTATTTGATCACCCGAATGTCGCCGATGTTTGTGATGTCGCCGGAAGTGATGTTGATCATTGCAGTTATTGGAGCACTTACAGCTATTGTTGCGGCCACTATTGCCATCACCCAAAACGATATTAAAAGTGTACTGGCCTATTCCACGGTTTCTCAGTTAGGATACATGTTCCTGGCGTTAGGTTCCGGTGCGTTTACAGCCGCCATGTTCCACGTCGTAACGCACGCTTTCTTTAAAGCTTGTTTATTCCTTGGTTCTGGATCTGTGATTCATGCAATGCATCATGTAGAGCATGAGTTGGAAAACGAAGGCAAAGATGTGCATTTCGATCCACAGGATATGCGAAATATGGGTGGGCTTCGAAAATACATGCCATCTACCTACAAAACATTTTTGATCTCGACCATTGCCATTGCAGGTATTCCGCCATTAGCTGGATTCTTTTCTAAGGATGAAATTCTTGCCATGACTGCAAATGCCGGCGCGGGTGAATTTGGTCAGTATATGTATCTCACTCTTTTAGGGGTGGGGATGATCACTGCTTTCTTGACCGCTTTCTATATGTTCCGCCTCACACTGACCACTTTCCATGGAGAATTCAAGTTGGGTCAGCGATTTAAAGAAGCGATAGGGGCAGAGAAATATTTACATGAAAGTCCGGCTACGATGACTATTCCACTTTGGACCTTAGCCGTGCTTGCTGCCATCGGTGGGTTTATGGGAATCCCGAATTTTATTGTGGAAACCTTCACCGGAGAAACGGCCCATATCAATCTGCTGCACAACTGGTTGTATAATGTAGCCGCTGACTACGAACTTGTTCTTGCCAAGTCCATCAAGTGGGGCATCATGAGTCTTTCTATCGTTATTGCGGTAGCAGGAACGTGGGTTGCATTCAGAATGTATAACAACAATCAGCAATTGGAGTCGGATGCCACGCTGGCCGAACGATTTGGTGGCCTGTATCAAACCTGGCAAGACAAGTATAATCTTGATGAGGTCTATGAAGGTTTGATTTCTCGTCCGTTGGTGAAATTCTCTGATAAAGTACTCGCCGTTTTTGACATGAAAGTGGTAGATGGCATCGTAAATGCTACCGCAGGAACAGTTCGCTTGTTTGGTAGTCTGTTCCGATATGTTCAAACCGGAGTGGTTTCAAGCTATGCGCTGGCTTTTGTGATAGGCGTAATTCTTATTCTCTACTTAATGGTAATGTAATTTCCCAAATTAGTTGATGGAAACACTTTTAAATATCGTCATTTATTTACCGCTGGTTGGCATTCCGCTAATCGTATTGTCGAAGAATGAAACCACTCAAAAGTGGATCGCCTTGGTGGTGACGTCCATTACGTTTTTGATTTCATTACCACTCATGTTTGGCTTCGATGTCGCCAATTCCGGAACCGCTCAATTTGTAACTGAAGGCGGACGCCTTATCGAATCACTCGATATTAAATACCTGGTTGGTCTGGATGGATTGAGTTTACTGCTGTTTATGCTTACCACGTTTATGGGACCTATTGTTATTTTGTCTTCATGGACTTCAGTAAGTAAACACCTTGCTGGTTATTGGAGCATGTTGCTATTACTACAGACGGCTTCATTAGGAGTATTCTCTTCGCTCGACCTGATGGTCTTCTATGTATTTTTTGAACTGTCGCTGATTCCTATGTATTTCCTGATTGGAATTTGGGGTGGAGCCGGACGTATTCAGGCGACCATTAAATTCTTTATTTATACACTGGTCGGCTCACTCATCATGTTGGTTGGCTTGATTTATCTCGGGTATGACGCCGGATACGCCATGGGAGGAGCAACAAAATTTACCACTGATTGGCGCTTTCTTTCCAGCGATATGTACACCATTGGATTGGTAGAACAAACCTATTTATTCCTGGCTTTTGCGTTGGCCTTCTGTATTAAAGTGCCGCTGTTTCCATTTCATACATGGTTACCGTATGCACACACTGAGGCTCCAACTGCCGGTTCCGTAGTACTTGCGGCCATCATGTTGAAGATGGGAACCTATGGTTTGATCCGCGTTTGTCTGCCGATCTTCCCGAATGCGTTCATGGAATTTGCCCCGTGGATGGCTACGCTCGCGGTGATCGGAATTATTTATGGTGCACTCGTGGCCATGGTTCAAAAAGATGTGAAGAAATTGGTTGCGTACTCCTCTGTGAGTCACTTGGGATTTGTGGTATTGGGAATTTTTGCACTGAATACAGTTGCTGTTCAGGGGGCCATCATACAAATGATTAACCACGGACTTTCAACTGGTGCACTTTTCCTTATTGTGGGAATGCTCTATGACCGCAGACACACTCGAATGATCAAAGACTTTGGCGGTATTGCCAAGAAAATTCCAGTGTTCACCGTCATGTTTATGATCGCGACTTTTGCGTCTATTGGTCTGCCAGGGCTTAACGGATTTGTAGGTGAATTTTTGATATTGAATGGTACATTTTTCTCTGAATTGTATAGTAACAAGACCTTTGCTGTTCTGGGGGCGACCGGTGTTATTTTGGCAGCAGTGTATATGTTATGGATGTTCCAGCGTGTAATGTTTGGCCCGATTACCAATAAGGAGAATGAGAAATTAATTGACCTTAACGGTCGTGAAATTGGACTGTTAATCCCCATGGTAATTTTTATGTTCTGGATTGGAATACGTCCCGTCGATTTCACCAAATATTCAGAAGCACAAGTAACGGAATTGATTGAAGCGTCTGAAGCAAAGAGTATGGCTGTGTTGGAAGAGGCTCGAAATGAAGAGCTGCCCGACTGGACTACAAAGTTTTACGATGTAAGTGAATCAGAATCACAATTCGCATCAACCGAATAATATTATGGCACAACCACTATCCGAATCCGATATCAATCAGGTTTTGAATTCTCTGGAAGGATGGGAATTTAACGATGACAAGATCAGCAAAGAATTTAGTTTCAATGATTTCAGTGAAGCCCTTGGATTTATCGTCCGCGTGGGGTTGGAAGCTGAAAAGCAGGTTCATCATCCAGAACTGTTTAATGTGTACAACACGGTGAAGATCAGCCTTAGTACCCATGATGCAGGGGGTAAAGTTACCCAAAAAGATGTGGATCTGGCCAAAGCAATAGAAAGCGTTTCATAAATTAGCGAATGGATTATTTAGGCGACATACAAGCTTTTTTACCCGGAGTCATCACAGCCGTAGCCGGTTTGGTGGTTATCGTAGTTGAATCTTTGAAAAAAGACAGTCCGCTCAATTTTTATATCACCATAGTATCCCTTGCCGCCGGATTGGTGTTCAGCGTACTTTCATTAGGCAGTGAACTTCAAACTGCATTTTCTGGGATGTTGGTCCATGGTGGTCCTGTTGCATTTGGTAACATAGTGATTTTAGCCGGTGCACTCTTTTGTGTGTTTATCAGTGAAGATTATTTAAGGGGAATTAACCACTACTACGGAGAGACCTACGCACTTATACTCTTTGCAACTTCCGGAATGTTGGCTTTGGCAGGTTCAAATGACTTGATTACACTTTTCGTAGGACTGGAAACTATGTCCATCTGTTTATATGTAATGGCCGGCCTTATTAAAAATGAGAAGGAAGGAGCCGAGTCGGCACTTAAATATTTCTTACTCGGTGCTTTTTCTACCGGATTCTTACTTTATGGAATGGCACTGCTTTACGGTGCTACCGGTACAACAAGTATTCCGGGTATTGGAGCCGCAGCAAGTACTGATTTACTATTTTTAGCAGGAACCGCACTTCTGTTAGTCGGATTTTTATTTAAGATCTCAGCCGTTCCATTCCATATGTGGACGCCCGATGTATATCAGGGAACACCGACTACGCTTACGGCTTACTTTGCAACTGCTTCCAAAGCAGGTACTTTTGTAGCTTTTATTCTTGTGTTATCCCGAGCACTTCCCATTATGGAAGGACTAAACTGGCAGTTGGTCTTGAGTGTGATAGCCATACTAACTATGATCTTTGGAAATATCATTGCCCTCGTTCAGGATAACGTGAAGAGGATGTTGGCTTACTCGAGTGTGGCTCATGCAGGTTATGCTTTGGTTGGTTTGGCCGCAGGAACATTCGAAGGATATAATGCCGTACTTTACTACCTGTTTGCCTACACCATTATGAATATTGGAGCCTTTGGGGTGATTGCCTACTACGAACGCAACAAAGGCCTGGATTTCACCCAAGTACAAAACTTAGCCGGTCTTGGCTTTAAAGAGCCACTGATGGGGATATCTCTGTCGGTATTCTTGTTTTCTTTAGCTGGAATTCCACCTTTGGTTGGTTTTGTTGGGAAGTACTATGTATTTGCTGCAGCCATCAACGCAGAAATGATTGGTCTGGCAATAGTTGGAGTGTTGGCAAGTGCAGCGAGTGTGTATTATTATCTGCGCGTGATGGTTTATCTTTATTTCCGTGAAGAGCATCAGCCCGTTACATTATTCACCCCAACCTTGATGTACAAAGGAACTATTGTTGTACTCGCTATTCTGACTATTTATTACGGTGTTGAGCCTGTTCTGCCGTCCGAAGGATTGATGGAGATCCTGAATGGTTCCGGCGGATATAAAGAAGCGGCTACTATGCTACCATAGACGTCCAAAGAAAATTAAAAATTTTAAAAAGTCCTTTAGTTATGCTAAAGGGCTTTTTTTATGAACCCTTGAAATGTTATACATTTGAGGTACACATAAATAATGCCAAAGTTATGCGGTCAATTAGGTTATCAGAAGAAATTGAAAAAGATCTGGAGGCAATTGCAGATCAAAAGAAAACTTCCCGGTCCAATATCGTGAAAGAAGCATTGGTGGAGTATATGGCAAAAGAAAAAAAATACAACCAACCCTTTGAGCTCGGTGAGCGCTATTTCGGAAAATTTGGAAGTGGCGAAACTGATTGTTCAACGAGCTACAAATCCCGAATAAAAAAAAAAGATCCGTGATAAGCACACTGATTGATGCCGGGCCTATTATCGCACTTTTTGACAGGAGCGATCAATATCACCGGAGGGTATATGAATTCATGCGGGAATTTGAAGGACGATTGATTTCAACCTGGCCGGTGCTCACTGAAGTTTCCTACATGCTGGATTTTCACAAACAAGTGCAGCTCGATTTTTTGAGCTGGGTGAGTGAAGGGGGAATAGAGGTGGTTAACCTAGAGCAGTGGCAACTTTTGAAAATTCGTGAAATCATGGATAAGTACGACGATTTGCTCGCAGATTTTGCAGATGCTTCTCTTTTAGTGACTGCTGAAATGAGATTTCTTGATTCTATAATTTCTTTGGACAATGATTTTACGGTTTATAAGCTTGGTGGCGGAGAACGACTTTCGAATCTATTGGATACGTAGAATAATCGTTCCGGAATAGTTGGATTAGAGATTAAAAAAAGTGTATCTTTGTAAGCTCTGTTGCTCGGCAAAGTGCCAGGGCGACTGTTTTCATCTTAGAAAACAACCAAAGAAACACATACCAAATATGAGTAAAAATTATTACGAGTTTACCTATATCATAAATCCTGTTCTCGAAGAAGAGCAGTTTAAAGAAACCGTTGATAAAGTTACAAAGCTAATCGAAGATAACGACGGTGAAATTGATGAAGTTGATGAGTGGGGCTTGCGTTCGTTTGCTTACGATATCGACAAAAAGGGAAGTGGCTATTACGTAAATATGTATTTCACAGCGCCCGCCGAAGCTATCGCTTCTGTTGAACGACAAATGCGAATTGATGATAACATTATGCGTTACCTGACCTTAAAATATGATGCAAAAATGTTACGTCATCGTGAACTTCAAAGAAAAAATGAAGTTCCTGATATCTTCGCTATTGATGATGAAGATGATTCATCAAATGATGAAGACGAAGATTAAAAAGCAAAATCCTCACTAAAGAATATTGAACAATGATTAAGAATCCATCACACCCAAAAAAGAACCAGCGCAAGGTAAAGCAGTGTAAGTTTACCCGTGCCGGGCTTGAGTACATTGACTACAAAGACGTTGAGACCCTTCAGCGCTTCACGAACGACCAAGGTAAAATTCTGCCACGGCGTGTAACCGGAACCAGTGCAAAACATCAGCGACAATTGACTACCGCTATCAAGCGAGCCCGCTTTTTAGCCCTGATGCCGTATGTAGCTGATAACCTTCGATAAAATATAAGTAGACAGAATTATGAAAATTATACTTAGAGAAGACGTAGAAAAATTAGGACAAGCCGGTGAAGTTGTTGATGTGAAAGACGGCTACGGTCGCAATTATTTAATTCCACAAGGTAAAGCTGTAATGGCAACCAAGGGAGCTATTCAAGAGCTGGAGCGACTGAAGAAAGAAGCTGCTCGTCAGGCAGAATTTACGGTACAGGAAGCCAAAGAATTGGCACAGTTACTGGAAGCAACATCTTTGACCATCCCTGTAACAACCGGTGAAGAAGACAAAATTCACGGTACCGTAACCAACGCTGATATTGCAGATGCATTAGAAGAGCGTGAAATTTTGGTAGATAAAAAAGACATCAGTCTTGACCAGGATGTGAAAGCACTTGGCGAATATACTGCTACTGTGAATTTAATTGGTGATTTGAATCCAAAAGTGAAATTTTGGGTTGTTAAGGACGAATGATGTTATCGTTCGGAATTTGATACACTAATTTCGAATTAAGTAAGTTTCATTCACTGAACATCATCTCTAAATAAATTGATACATTCAGAGATTACTTAGTAAACCATAGAAATTAGTGTTCATGAAATCAGCGCAAATTAAATTAATGGGGATCATCATTCTGATGTTATCCCCATTTTTTATTCAGGCACAAATTCCTGATCCGGTTAAATTCAACGTTTCAGAATCACCCGATTCTGTATTGGCCGGAGATGTTTTTGAAGTTGTCATCGAAGCTTCCATTGAAGGCGATTGGCACCTGTATTCTATTTTAAATGATGAAGACGCCGGACCTTTCCCCACAGAATTCTCTGCCAAGACAACTAACTTTGTTATAGCCGGAGATGTTACCGAAACAGAAGCGGATGTTGAATTCGACCCCAATTTTGAAACGGAATTAGGCTGGCACAGCAGCTTTGCTTCTTTCACTATTCCTGTTGCGGTTAAAACCAATCAAACCGGAAAGCAGAACCTTGATATAGAAGTATATTACCAGGTTTGTGATGATAAGGTTTGTTTACCTCCCACTACCAAATCCATTATTGCCGGTGTAGAAGTAATCGGTGTATCAGACTCGCCGGTTGCATCTGCTGTTGATGATGGTAGCAGTGAAAACCTTTCCGGACAAGAATCTGAGATTAAAAAATCGGCATTTGGCGGTGAAGGAATTTTTTCATTTATCTGGATAGCTATCTTGGCTGGTTTTGCAGCACTTTTGACTCCATGTGTTTTTCCCATGATTCCATTAACCGTATCCTACTTTTCGAAGCAGGAAGATCAAACTAAGGGAGTGGGTAAAGCTCTTTTATTTGGTATAGGTATCGTAATTACTTTTACGGTGCTGGGCATTTTGTTAGCGGTAATTTTTGGAGTATCCGGGGCTCAAAACTTTGCTTCAAATCCTTGGGTGAATTTATTTATAGCTGCTGTTTTGGTTGCTTTTGCTTTTAGTCTTTTGGGTATGTACGAACTCAGGCTTCCCCATCAGCTTACGAATTGGTTAAACCGGAAGAGTAATCAGAGTTCCGGGTTCGCCGGAATCATATTTATGTCACTGACAATCAGTGCCGTGTCGTTCTCTTGTACTGCGCCATTTGTGGGTGGTGTATTTGCGGCCACAACAGGAGGGGAATGGTTTTACCCCATCATTGGAATGATCGGATTCTCAGCAGCATTTGCAAGTCCCTTTGTACTTTTAGCTGTATTCCCAAAATGGATGGAATCTCTCCCCAAAAGTGGTTCCTGGATGAATGTGGTAAAAGTCTTACTTGGCTTCATTGAATTGGCAGCCGCGTTCAAGTTTCTTTCCAACGCCGACCTTGTATGGGAATGGGGAATGGTTTCCAGACCAATGACTATTGCTGCATGGATCGCTATTTTCTTGTTAACAGGTCTTTATTTACTTGGAACTTATTCACTCAAACATGAGAAAAAGCCGGAAAGCATTACTACGGGACGTATGCTTCTATCTATCCCATTTCTGCTTTTTAGTTTTTATTTGATACCCGGATTACTCGGATCTTCCCTTGGAATTTGGGATGCCTTTCTTCCTCCTAAACAAGCAACAGATGTAAGTGTAGTAGCATCGATAGGTACTGCCCCCGGAACCGGTGCAACCACAAGCGCTGATGAAGGATGGTCAGATGATTACGAAGCGTCACGAGAGATTGCAAGAAGGGAAGGTAAGCCTGTATTCATTGATTTCACCGGATATACTTGCACTAACTGCCGGGCTATGGAATCGAATGTCTTTCCTCTGGAGGAAGTAGTTCAAAGGTTTGACCAAATGGAGTTGGTGAAACTGTACACTGATGGCGGACCCAAAGGTCCCGAAAATCAGCGCTTTCAATTTGAATTGACTGGCAATGTGGCTTTGCCAACTTATGCTATCGTAGATCCTGAAACAGGACGGGTTATTGAACAAAGTTTGGGTTACAGTAAACCGGATAATTTCGTGTCATTTTTAGACAGCGGGCTGGAAAAGTTTAACTCCCGTTGATTGTTGACCCTTACCGAGGAAAGCTTTAGCCTTAATAGCACCTTAATTAAATGTAAAATATTCTGGCTGCATCGGCAATCAAGCATTATGTAACAATAATAGCAGGTATTATTACCCTGTGTTTGCTCTGTTCGTCTGTTGTCAAGGCTCAACATATATTATCCAAATCTAAGCAGCTTAAGCCCTTCAAAGCTGACTCTTCCTATTTCTTGGATGATTGGGTGCTGCCGGAGTCAATCATTGTAATCGCGGACCAAGATAGCATTAGTTCAGATAGCTGGTACTTTGATGAAGCTACCGGATTAATAAGCTTTGATGAGTCCGGGTATTTTGAATTCACAGATTCACAAAATGTAATAGTTTCTTTTGAGGTATATCCACTTTCATTATCAAGGCAGTTTCAGCTCGTTGAACCGGTTGAAATAGATGCTTCTTTCTTTGAGAATCAGGACTCACTTGATCAACAGCTGACTTCTCTAAACAATACAGCATTTCAGGAATCCAATTTGAGGCAGTCCGGAAGTTTAAGTCGGGGTATTATAGTTGGTTCCAATCAGGATTTCTCCCTTGAAAGCGGTTTAAATTTTGAGCTCTCCGGAGCACTTACAAAAGATATCACCATTAACGCCTCCCTTACCGACCAAAGTATTCCAATCCAACCGGATGGAACCACCCAAAATCTTCGGGAATTTGATAAGGTTTTTATACAATTGAACGCGCCAAATGCATCCATCGAAATGGGAGATGTAGATGTGAATTTAGATAACTCAAGGTTCGCTACATTAGAGAGAAGACTACAGGGAGCGTCAGGAGTCATGAATTCTGACTTTGGAGACTATACTGCTGCTGCCTCGGTTGTAAGGGGAACTTTTAAATCCATTAGCTTTGAGGGACAAGAAGGCGTTCAAGGTCCTTACCGGCTCACCGGAGACAATGACAGAGAATTTGTAATCATCTTAGCGGGAACTGAAAAGGTCTATATTAATGGTCAAAGAGTGCAGAGAGGGGCTGAAAATGACTATATCATCGATTATGGACTGGGAGAGATAACCTTTACCAATAATCTTTTGATCAAAGATGAGACTCGAATTGTCATTGAATATGAATATGTGGATCAGAATTTCAACCGTACGCTGGTGGCAGCTGAAGGAGGGAGTAAGTTTATGGATGGAAAGTTAGAAATTGGGGCAACGGTAATTCGCCAAGCCGATGGTGATGATCTGCTATCTCAACAAACATTATCCAGGAATGATATTGAACGATTAGAGGAAGTGGGCGATAATATAGATGAGGTCTTCACCGACGGTGCCCGGATAGCCAGTGAAGAAGAAAGAGAACAGTTTGTGTTATATGTTCGTGTTGATACCACGTTAAATGGTCAGGATTTTACGATCTATGAACATCGTCCCGGTTCAGATGAATCTATATATAGAGTTCAATTTTCGAAAATAGGGGAAGGACAGGGAAGCTACCGAAGAGTCAGTGGAGAGGTAAATGGATTATTGTATGAATGGGTGGGACCTAATAATGGAAGCTACTCTTCGCAACGGCCTTTACCGGCTCCTGAAAAACAGCAAATGGCCGCTTTAAACGGGAGATTCAAAATTTCAGAAAATATAACGGCATTTGGAGAATGGGCAGTAAGTGACTTTGATGCAAACCGATTTTCACCATTAGATGATGAGGACAATACAGATATGGGATATGAATCAGGGATAGAATTAATGGGTGTTGCAACAGGGCTTGGGGAATTGAATGCAGAAGTCAGGAGACTATATTATGGAAGGAATTTTCAGGCTTTTGACCGGATTAAAGATGTAGAATTTAATCGGAAGTGGAATGTATCCGATCAGGATGCAAGTAAGGAAGCAATTAATGAAATAAGGGTTAGTCTTAGCCCTAATGATCGCTTAACAATTGGGGGTGAAATTGGGATATTGAACCGGAACAGTTACGAGGGAACCCGACAGTCTTCATTTTTAGTAAATGAAGGAAGCAAATTTTTAAATGTGAACTACAGTCAGGATTTTGTTAAAAACGATGACAGACAGATAAATCAGAGGGGGAGTTGGTTTAGGCAACAAGGAAATATGCTAAAGGAACTCTCTATTGGTGAAATAATGGCTACTCCTTATGTCAGGTTTGAACATGAAAACAGAATACAAAGAGATTTAAGTACCGATTCCCTGATGCAGCGTTCTGAAATATTTTATGATGTAGGTCCGGGACTGAGACTCAATTATCAAAATTTTGAATTTGATATAAGCTTTGCTCATCGGCAGGAAAAGGGAGTAATCAAAAACTCTTTGGAAAATAAATCTACAGCATTGGAGCAGCGTTACCGGCTTATTTATAATCCTGGCAAAGCATTCAATACCACCAATGAGGTACGATACCGAAATAAACAGTTTACTGAAGCTTTTGTAAATGAAGGGAATTCAAGCCGTAAAGGATTACTAATTAAATCAGTAACAAATTATTCGTCTCCCAATAATTTTATTGACGGGGAGCTATTTTATGAAGCGAATACGGAGCGAAGGGCACTTCTTCAGGAAAGTTACATTCAGGTAAGACCCGAAATTGGGCAATATGTTTGGGATGATATAAATAGAGATGGCGTTCAACAAATAGACGAATTTTTTCCTGAGATAAGTCCTAATGAAGGAACCTTTATCAAACAATATTTACCCTCAGATGAGTTAAACCCCGTTGTGGATTTATCAGCAAGATGGATCAATACTATTTCACCCTTCAAAAATAGGGAAGAAGAACATTGGCTTTCGGGAATGAAATTAAATTCTAGGGTTGACATCACCGAAAATTCAACTACTGATCGTTTAAGTGACATTTATTTGCTGAAATTAAAAACCTTCAGAAATGACTCCACTACGGTGCAAGGCAGGTTACTTTGGGAGCAAGAATTAGATGTGTTTTCAGATAGCAGAAAAGTGGACTTAACAGTTGGATATTTTGAAAGTAAGGGATTAAATCAGCAAAGCAGTGAATCTATAGAAAGTTTTACCAACAGCGGTTACCTCAATTCGGGTTATGATGTGACTAATAAAGTGCGAGTTACCTTTAATGCAAGAGTGGCTAAGAACAAAAGCGAAAGCAGTCGTTTCCAAACTCGTAACTATAACATAAGGTCATATAGTGTTCGCCCTGGAATAAATGGAACTATTAACAGGTCATGGAATGCAAACGTAGAAATTTCATACGCTCAAAAATCAGACAAGTATCCATTAGAAAATGTAAAAGCAGAACTTTTAAAAGTAACCACTTCTCATCGTACGTATTTGTGGAATACCGTCCAATCAAATTTCAGGGTTGAGTTGCGAAAAACTGAATTAAGTGGGCGCTCCTCTTCCTATGGAAATTATGAGTTAACTGAAGGAACCGGAGAGGGTACGAACCTAATCTGGTCGATCAATAGCACCTACAGAGCAAATAGATTAATTAATTTAAGTTTTCAATACGACGGCAGGACGGTTTCGGATCGCCCGTCAATTCATACCATTAAATTTATTGTGAGTGCAAACTTTTAGAAAGCAATTGATAATTCTTTATTTATCTGATACTTGGATAATTTGGGTAACATTAAGTAAAAAAGAGATTTTATGACCAATGTTACTTTGACATTTAGTATAAAATAAACTATTCTTTCGCTTCATTAATCTTAGCCTTTAACAATTAAACTATTAGCGGAGTAGACATGATATCGTCGATTGCTCTTTTTCTTTTACAAGCCCCTGCTGACGAAGGGTTTTTTAACGTTATTGTCGCAAAATTTAACGAAGGTAATGACAGTGGCTGGATGTGGCCGGTGCTTATCGCTCTCATATTGGGATTAGCAATTTTCCTTGAGCGGATTATTACCCTTAACCTTGCCGACATCAACACACGTAAATTTATCGTTAACGTACAAGAAGCTCTTCAAGAAGGTGGTATAGAAGCTGCCGAAGAACTTTGTGCACAAACAAGAGGTCCTGTAGCTTCAGTTTTTCAAGCTGGCTTGATGCGTTCTCACGAAGGTATAGAAGCTGCCGAAAAGGCAATATCTGCCTACGGCTCAATTGAAATGAGTTTCCTTGAAAGAGGTCTTGTTTGGTTATCACTATTTATTGCAATTGCACCACTGCTTGGATTCCTTGGAACGGTAGTAGGTATGATTCAGGCTTTCGATGATATCGAAGCTGCAGCAGATATCTCTCCAAGTATTGTAGCGGGTGGTATTAAAGTTGCCCTTCTTACAACAGCCGGTGGTTTGATAGCGGGTATCATTCTGCAAATTGGTTACAACTATTGTGTATCCAAAATTGACCGCATTATTGCTGAAATGGAAGAAAGCTCCATTACTCTAATTGACTCTATTATTTTGTTAAACGAAGGTAAGCAGATTGCTCCTAATGTAGGTCCTGAGTCTGATTCCGACGACAACTAATCATAACAGAAATCCAAAAAAATAAAAGGATATAAATATGGTTACTCTAAGTGTTGGATTAGGCGTTGGTTTAGTAGTGCTTGGTGTTCTCGGAATGATTGTTTCGGGAATAAAAAGCCTAATGAACGGCAAACAGGACTTTAAGCGAATAGGCATGATGTTTGTTCCATTCGCTGTGTTTGGAATTACTTATGGTGTATTTGGTGAAGTACCTAAAGCCGGAGTATTCACTGCATTGTTTATGTTAGGGGCTATGGTGTTAACCATTACCCTAACAGGACTGCGTGGTACCTTTAAGTTTTAAACAGGATAGCAATTTATGTTAATCAAGAAACGAAAAAGAGAAGAAGCCGAGATCAATGGTTCGTCCATGGCTGACATTGCATTTCTTCTCCTGATTTTCTTTTTGGTAACAACCACTATTAATGTGGATACCGGGATTGGTTTGGTGTTACCACCGCCATTAGAGGATGATCAGGAACCCCCACCCATTCGAGAACGAAACCTGATGAACATTCTTGTAAATGCTGAAGGTAGAATCTTAATGGATGAACAACCTACACAGATAGGTGAAGTAAAAGCAGATCTTATAGAGTTCATTAAGAACCCTAATAACGATCCTAACCTTGCAGAAACTCCCGATCTGGCTATTATCTCTATAAAAACTCAGCGCCAAACCCCATATCGAATTTACATCGATATGTTGGATGAGGTTATGGGAGCTTATAAAGATTTAAGGGATGAAGCATCGCGGGCTAACTATGGCGTGCCTTATGGCGCACTTAATGATGGCAGCCCTCAGCATGAAAATATCAAAGACATGTATCCTAAGAAAATCTCAATCGCAGAACCGGGGGATAGTTAAATGGCCGCACATTTTCAAAAGAAAAGAGGTGGAAGTAAACAGGAAGTACCGACTTCAGCTATGCCTGATGTAATTTTTATACTGCTCTTCTTCTTCATGGTTACTACTGTGTTACGAGAAGTAACTTTGAAGGTGAGAGTGACTTTAACTCAGGCCGAAAACATTGAGAAGATCGAACAAAAGAGACGTTTGTCTTATATATATATCGGTCCTGAAAGATTGCCCGGCAATCGCTTGGGGCAAGATAAAGTTCAGATTGATGATGCTTTAGTGGAAGACATAGGAGCTATAAGAAATCTGATGTATGATAAACTTCGTGAACAACCTAGATTGATTGTATCATTACGAGTTGATGAAAATTCTCAATTTGGTCTATTAACAGATGTTCAGGAAGAACTAAAGCAGGCAAGTACGTTTCAAATTAATTACTCGACTAAACGAGAGCCGAACTAAATTTTTATTACGAATTATTAAAGGCAACTGTGTCGTTTGATGCAGGTGCCTTTTTTTATTTCTAACTCAAGCAAAATAATGCCAGATTCTTTTCAAACTATACAAAGTATAGGCAGTAAAGCACTTCTTGATAAATTATCAGGTTTCGATTCTTTTAAAAATAGCGAAGTAGTAAAAGGTATTGGAGATGATGCAGCAGTAATTACGAAGTCCAAAAGCTCTTGTACCTTGCTTTCAACTGATACCTATGTTGAAGGAGTGGACTTTGATCCTACCTATACTCCTTTTCAGCATCTCGGATATAAGATTGTATCCGCCGGAGTTAGCGATATTTATGCAATGAACGGTAAACCGGTTTCCATGCTGATTAATCTTGCCGGACCCAATAAAATGTCGGTGCAGATGATTGAATATTTATACAAAGGAATTTATGCTGCTGGAAAGGAACATAATGTGGAGTTAGTAGGAGGAGACCTGAAAGCCAATCATGCAAATTTGGTAGTTTCAATTAGTGTTCAGGGGGAAGTGAATAAAAAAGCACTAACCTATCGCGCTGGTGCAGGTGAAGGTGATGCCATTTGTGTTACGGGAGATCTTGGTGGGGCACTCGCCGGTTTAAGAATATTAATGAGAGAAAAGAAGCACTGGAAAGAACACGGTGACGAATCAATACAACCCGAACTCGGTGATTATCAGTTTGTGGTTAAAAGACAATTAATTCCTGAAGCTCGCAAAGATTTGATTGAGACATTCAAAGAGCATA
Organism: Gracilimonas sp.; assembly: GCF_031581265.1. Lineage (GTDB taxonomy): Bacteria > Bacteroidota > Rhodothermia > Balneolales > Balneolaceae > Gracilimonas. The sequence continues at coordinate 6,743 of NZ_JAVLBQ010000024.1, read as the reverse complement.
ACGTTGTACCAACCTCCATGATTGATCTGACAAAAGGACTGGTACACGATGTTAATGAATTAGCAGATGCATCAGAATTAGGCGCACAAATTTATCAGGCCGCGATACCTATTGCGATAGAAACCCGCCAGGTTGCAGATGAGATGCAAGAAGATGTAGATCGCTATGCTTTATTTGGAGGAGAAGATTTTGAACTTATGTTCACGCTTCCCGAAAAAAAAGTGGAGCAGTTTGTAAAACACTTTAATGATTTTGTAGTAATTGGTCGCATGATTGACAGGGAAGAAGGCCTAAAGCTACAGACTGCAGAAGGTGATATCATTTCTTTTGATGAATTGTCATAACTTGTGTAATGGCACGTTTTTTGCCAACTATTGGTTCAATTGACAAAATCACTAAGGTCCTGACTTATTTGAGTTATAGGATCGTTATATTACACTCTTAAGATAATTTATAAGCTTTTTTAATGGCGCAAAAAAATTCCAACAACAAAAATAATCCAATTAAGCCTGACGGTAAGAAAGGCGGGAAATCACCAAAATTTCCAACCTGGAGTATTTTCGTACTATTTTTCGTTTTACTACTCGCTCAAGTTTTATTCTTTTCTCCTGAAACAGGAAATCGAATTAAATACAGTGAATTCCTTAACTATGTTGAGCAAGGTTATGTTTCTGAAATTACTATTACCAATGAGGTAGAAGTTACAGGTACATACTCTGATCAAGCTATTTCAGATGGTGTTATAACTCGTCCCGAGAGTAGTGATAATAACATGCCTTTCGCAACAGAAAGCTCGGATCAGTTTAAAAATTTCAATACTACAATGCTCAGGGATGATGACATTCGTCCTCTTCTGGAATCAAATAATGTAACTTTTGATGTTCGGGTTGAAGAAGATTGGTTCAGTGGAATTTTTATTTGGCTAATTCCAATAGCCCTGCTCATTGTTATTTGGATTTTCATCTTCAGGAAGATGAATCCGGGGCAGCAAGTGCTCAATATTGGAAAGAATAAAGCTTCCTTATACGATCAACAGACTGAAACCAAAGTTACATTTGAGGACGTAGCAGGTTTACAAGAAGCCAAGGCTGAAGTGGAAGAGGTTGTAGAGTTTCTCAAAAACCCCCAAAAATTTACAAGATTGGGTGGTGTACTTCCCAAGGGAGTTCTCTTGGTAGGCCCTCCGGGAACGGGTAAAACCTTACTCGCAAAAGCAACTGCCGGTGAAGCCAGTGTACCTTTTTTCAGTTTAAGTGGTTCCGACTTTGTCGAAATGTTTGTAGGAGTTGGTGCAGCACGGGTACGTGATTTATTTAAACAAGCTAAGGAAAAAGCTCCTTGTATCATTTTTATTGATGAAATTGATTCTATTGGTAGAACCCGTGGACGTGGTATGGCAATGGGTTCCAATGATGAGCGAGAAAATACGCTCAACCAGTTGCTTAGTGAAATGGATGGATTCAACTCTGATAAAGGCGTCATTCTAATGGCAGCTACCAACCGTCCGGATATTTTGGATTCAGCTCTGCTTCGACCCGGTCGATTTGACCGACAAATAATGATTGATAAGCCGGATTTAAATGGGCGGGTTGAAATTCTTAAGGTTCATTCGAAGAAATTAAAACTCGGCAGTGATATTGATTTAAGAGTCCTGGCATCTCAAACACCCGGATTTGCAGGAGCAGATCTCGCCAACTTATGTAACGAAGCAGCGCTGCTTGCTGCACGCAGAGAAAAAGAGAGCATTGAGATGGAAGACTTCCAGGATTCCATTGAGAAAGTTATTGCCGGATTGGAACGCAAAAATAAACTTATAAGTCCACATGAGCGAAAAATTGTGGCTTATCATGAAGCAGGCCATGCTATTGTTGGATGGTTCCTTGAGCATACTGATCCTGTACTTAAAGTGAGCATCGTACCACGTGGTCTTGCTGCATTGGGATACACTCTTCAGACCCCTCTTGAAGAAAGGTTCTTAATGACTACCGAAGAACTTGACGATAAAATTTGTGCTTTACTTGGTGGAAGGGTAGCTGAAGAAATAATATTTGGCCGAATATCTACCGGTGCTCAAAACGATCTTGAAAGGATTACAAAAATGGCATTTGCCATGGTGGCCGAATATGGTATGAGTGAGAAGCTTGGATATATTTCGCTCAAAGATTCCCAAAGCGCACAAGATAGTTTTGGGTTTAATAGAAAATATTCTGAGTCAACCAGTCAGCAGATAGATCAAGAAATACGTCAAATTGTTGATCGTAATCACGAGAGAACAATTCAATTGCTTCAAGATCATAAAGAGGATCTGGAGAAACTTGCAAAAGCACTTCTTGAGAGAGAAGTTCTGGATCATCATGCACTGAGAGAATTACTTGGAGACCGCCCTCACGGAAAATATCCGGATGGTATTTTTGAAAAACCTTCGGATTCAAATAAAAATGGAGTCTCAAAAAAAGAGGCAAAAGCTGAAGAAGAAAACTCCGTTTCCAACGATTCCGAAAACACCGGGGAAGAGGAAAACTCTAAATCTGATGAAGATCCGAAAAATAAAAATAAGGAAAACGAAGAGTCTGAAGTCTGATTTATGGTGGACTTAACACTGAGTTAACCTCACCATAAAGAATAGGTAACCTACCCGTAAAGAAAGGATAACCTCACGGTAACAGTACCGAAAAGGCTGAAGTTTAGTTTTGCATTGTAATCATGAAAGCAAAACTAAACACATCAGCACACGTGAAAAAACACATAATATCAGCACTCGTTTGTTTTGCGCTTTTCTTTACAACTAACCTAAAAGCGCAAAGTACCGGTACTATCTCAGGTACCGTGGTAGACGCCGAAACCGGCGAAACCCTTATAGGGGTTAATGTAATCATTCAAGGTACTGCCAAAGGTACGGCAACCAATCTTGATGGAAAATATACCATAGATGGACTTCAACCAGGTACATACAATCTCGAAGTCACCTATGTTTCCTTTCAAAAGCAGACCATAACCGGCGTTGAGGTCACTGCAGGTGAAGTAACCAAACTCGACCTCACCTTACAGCCCGAAACAGAACAGCTTGGTGATGTTGTCATTTCAGCAGAAGCTGTATTAGATAACGAAGCAGGTTTATTGAGGCAGAGACAAAAGTCGATTTCTTTCAGTGACGCTATCTCTGCCGAATCAATTTCCAGCTCCGGCAGTGGTGATGCTGCAGGTGCCCTCAAAAAAGTAGTAGGGGCTTCCGTGGTTGACGGTAAATACGTGTACATACGAGGTCTTGGGGACCGCTACACCAGTACCCATCTCAACGGTTCAGAACTTCCCAGTGCCGATCCCAACCGTAAATCTTTTCAACTGGACATTTTCCCAAGTAACCTGCTTGAAAATATTGTAACTCTAAAAACCTTTACTCCGGATAAGCCCGGAAATTTTAGTGGTGGACTTGTAGACATCGCGACCAAAGATTTCCCGGAGCAGTTTTCTTTTCAGTTATCAGCTTCCTCAGGTTTCAATACCAAAGCTACATTTAATGATCTGCTCATTGGAGATCCAAGCAGCACTGACTATTTAGGCTTTGATGGTGGGCGAAGAGATATTCCGGAGGTCGTAAAGGAGTACCTGGAGTCGGGTAAAGAATTTCCAACATTACGTGATACCCGAACTGATGAGGAAGCTGCACAAACACTAAATCAGCTTTCACAGGCATTTAATAATGAATTTCGCCCTCGTCAACAGCAAGGAGCAATGAACCAAAGTTACGGGATTTCTATTGGGAACCAGATTCCTCTTTTTGGCAATGATTTTGGATATACAGCGAGCTTCTCATACGGTCAAAATTTCTCAGGATATAATGACGGAACGGTATCTAGGTATGACTTGGTAGGTAACTATGATGATTCTGAGCTTTTGTTCAGAAGACTTGAAGTTGCAGATGATAAGGGTGAACGAAATGTAGACTGGGGAGGGATGGCAACAGCCTCATATCGTTTGTCTCCAAATCATAAAATTTCAGCTCGTTTTCTTAGAACCCAAAGTGGAACGGCTCAGGGAAGATATTTAGAAGGGTATCAGGTGGATGTGCCCGATGCTTTGTTTCAGACACGAACCATTCAGTACATCGAACGTAGTTTAACTTCATACCAGATAACAGGGATAAATTATTTTGAGAACTTCCTGAAGACAACGGTAGAATGGAAGGCATCTTCAGCTACAAGTATTCAGGATGAGCCTGATTTACGATACTTTACTACCCAGGTTGATACATTTCCATCAGGCGCAATACTACACTCAAGCCCAACGAATAATTTTCAGCGTCCCGGCCGGTTTTATAGAGATTTGGAAGAAGGCAATAAAACCGCAGGTGTAGATATTTCTATACCGTTTAATTCTTTCAACCAAACATCCGGAAATATCAAATTTGGTGGCAATATCGTAGATGTGGATCGGACCTTTAGAGAGCAGCGATTCGACTTCTACACTGACAACCAAAATCTCACTTTAAATGATGTAGAAGGGAATGAAGATGCATTTTTTGACTCTGTTGGAATTTTAGGATATAGCAATAACGGGAGACCACAGTTTGGCAACTATGTCCAAAATGCAACAGCACCTCGTAGCAGCTACGATGCGACAAGTCAGGTGAATGCAGCTTATGCAATGGCTGAATTACCAATCGCCAGTTGGTTTAAAGTGATTGGTGGGGTAAGGGTAGAAGATGCATCAATTAATGTAGCCAGTTTAGATACATCACTGGCAGTAGGGAAACTGCAAAACACAGATCTCCTTCCTTCTATTAATACCATCGTGAGCCTATCTGATAACATGAATATTCGTACGGCATTAACGCGAACAGTAGCGCGCCCAACTTTCAGAGAACTAGCCCCTTATATCACCTTCGATTTTGTAGGCGGGCTGTTATTCCAGGGAAATGCAGAACTCAGAAGAACGCTTATTACCAATTATGATGTCCGTTGGGAATACTTTACAGCACCGGGTGAAATATTTGCGGTAAGTGGTTTCTATAAAGAAATGGAAAACACGCTTGAACGGGTCATAAGAACAGACCTTGGTAACGATGCCCTTTCTATCCAGAACGTTGAAAATGGTAGAGTTTATGGACTCGAAGTTGAAGTGCGTAAAAATCTCGCATTCATCGCAGATCCATTCCGCTTTTTCACTGTAGGCTCGAACCTAACTTTGGTTAAATCCGAAGTTGATATTCCTGAACTTGAGCTCAAAGTGATAAGAAATGCGAATCCGGATGCGAAAACAACCCGCGATCTTCAGGGGCAATCACCCTATCTCTTGAATTTCGATATTGGGTATTCAAATCCAAACATCGGTCTTAATTCGTCAGTAAGCTATAATTATTTCGGAGACCGATTGTCCATTGTTGCTGAAGGAGCGACCCCAAATATCTATGAAAGGGGATACCCAACGCTGAATTTCACAGCAAATAAAACTATTGGATCTCATTTTGAAATCAGTTTAAAAGCTTCAAACCTGATGGACCCTGATATGGTCCAGTCACAAAAGTTTAATGGCGATGAGTACATCTATCAGCGCTATAATCGTGGAAGAACTTTCTCTTTAGGAATTAAATACAAGATTTAATCAAACACCTAAACCTATAAACCAACCATAAAAATGAAGAAAGCAACGCTACTAATATTGTCACTTGTGCTGATTCCGTTCTTAGGAATGGCTCAGTCTGTGGTGACTGTAAGTTCTAACATAACAACTGATACAGAGTGGACGGCAGATAACGAATATCTGCTGGACGGAATGATCTTCGTAACCGAAGGCGCTGATCTCTACATCGAGGCAGGAACGACTGTTCGAGGCGCATTCGGCCAAGATCTTGATGCATCTGGGCTGGTAATTACCCGCGGATCTAAAATTTTCGCTGAAGGAACTGCCAGCAACCCAATTATATTCACTGCTGAAGACGACGAAGGCCTTACCAAAGACGACGTCGGAGAATGGGGAGGATTAATCCTTCTTGGCCGTGCATCTACAAACAACACGGTAGAAGCAACCATTGAAGGCGTTAATGAGATTACCGATGATCCTGCTTTAGTGGGTTACGGTGGTGATGATGACATGGACGACTCCGGTGTACTTAAGTATGTATCCATCCGTCACAGTGGTATCAATATTGGTTCCAGTTCAGGAAATGAAATCCAGGGACTGACCATGGGTGCCGTTGGAGCCGGAACAACCATTGAATATGTTGAGTCCTTTGCTTCAGGCGATGATGGCTACGAATGGTTTGGTGGTACCGTAAATGCCAAATATTTGGTATCAGCTTTTAACAACGATGATTCGTTTGACTGGGACCAGGGATTCCGAGGAAAAGGCCAGTTCTGGTTTGTGATCCAGGACAGCGACCAAGCCGGTCGTTCTGCTGAGATGGACGGAGCAGGAGGAGATGAAACAGGAACTCCGTTCGCCTATCCAATGATCTCGAACGCAACTTATATAGGTCCTGGAGTGAATGCTACTCCATCAGGAGACCCGGGACAGATGTTGGAATTCCGTGATAACACCGGAGCACTATACACCAACTCGGTATTTACCGACCACCCCGGAAATGCACTTCGTGTAGAAGATGTAGATGGTGTTAGTAACTTTGACTCCCGTGCACGGTTAGAAGCCGATTCATTGAACATTACCAACAGTATCTTTTTCAGCTTTGGCACCGGAAGTACCTTAGATGCAATGGCCACAAACGATTACGAAGCCACAATGCTAAA
>NZ_JAVLBQ010000023.1:0-47763 GCF_031581265.1 Gracilimonas sp. | reverse complement strand
CATAAAAGCGTTTCAGGTTCAATTAAAGTTCATCCTAAACTAACAATTTACCCCCAAAAAGTCCGACAGACTCCTAGAGCTAGAGAAACAAAGAATTCAAGAAGATAGCAGACTACAACAAATAAAAAAGGAAAAGGAAAAAAAAGCAGAGGAATTTGAAAGAGTTAAACAACAAAGAATAAATAAAGAAAAGAGTTTTTTAAAAAATAGAGGTAAGAAAAGCTTACCCAAAGGATATGATTACAATGCAAAATTCTATGAAAATAAACTGAATCAACTGAGACAAAAATATGGGTATGATTCAGAGATTGATCGTTCAATGGAAAGGTGGTCTCAAAAAAGCATTTTAAATAAAAGAGATCATCGGCAAATGTATGCAAAAAGATATGTTGAACTTTACAAAACGAAGTATGAAGGTAAATCAATTATTAAAGATTATGACAAACCTAAATGGACAAGTAAATCAATAAAAGATATAGATAAAGAAGACAACCTTAACAACATATATTTATTCCTTTTCCTAATTTTAATTTTAGGTGTCTTTTATGGCTTTGGATGCCTAATTACACCTGACTGCCCTTAAAAAAAAATAAAGATTATCCCACAATACTTTTACCAATAATTAAGTAAATAACGACAAAACAATAGAGAGAGATATACCTATACCCGCCATTAGTAAAGCTTGCCTATGTCGAATATCAGCTAACAAATTTGAGTATTTATTCTCTATAAAGTTGATTCCTGATTGTAAATCTGAATTCATTGTTTGATTTATTGAAGAAATTCGTATTAAATGAATAGTTTTATCAATGTCTTTAACTTTCATACTTGAAGTATGACCAAAATGCGACAATCCCAACAAAACTGCTCTCCAATGTTCATGTTCACGCTTTAAATTGGCAAGAGATTCAGTAAAATCATTTTCTAAATATTCATTTAGATGATAATTACTTTCGTTTCTAAGCTTGTTTAACTGTTCTTCACAATCAGTAATTAAGTCACTAATATCTTGATAGCCATCAAGTTGAGCCATCATTTTTTTAAAAAAAGCATCGTAATCATCCATATTAAACCCACATTTGTCTATTAATTTGTAAATAGTGAAAATGAATCGATTAATATAAACTACTAATATGTTTTACCATTGTTGTACCTCTATAAAATAAAAAAGCCTTAAGAAACTGTTTTTTAGTTACTTAAGGCTTTATTTATGTACCGTGGGACGGAATTGAACCGTCGACCTCACGATTATGAGTCGTGCGCTCTAACCATCTGAGCTACCACGGCATACTTTAAATTTTCAAATTCCAAATGACAATTAATAATTTTGTCAGTCAGTTTTTCGAGAGCATCAAATATACGGGTTTATATAACAAAGGGTAAAATGTTTTTTCTCAGTCATCCCGCGTATGCGGGATGGTCCGTTTTGGACGTGTCAGATAACCGGAGGATCAAACCAAAATGAACAATTATATAGATTCAGAGTCATTTGCTTTCAGCAACTCTTTGGAACCGGCGGTTCCAGTATGCATTACGAACGGGACGTTCGTAACGAGGTAAAGGAGCAATTCGAAAACACTGGAAAAGAAGTGATCAACGTTACAATTGTTCGGTAAGCAATCATATAATAAGAGTTCGAAAAGCCTGACATCTGCGTGTTTTCTTGATCTTTTGGTTCGTTTTGGATCAAGCCAAAATGAACAAGAAAGTTTTTAAAGGCTCTCTTTCAGTTATAAGCCACTGGAAGCTGGAGCTTCCGGGACTTCGTTACAAAGCAGGAGCTTTTTAACAAGCAGAAAAGTCTTCAAGAAATTCAACTTCCTTCCCTTATTCTCTACGCTACATTTCTTAACTTCCACGGTTCAAAGAAAACCAACATAAAACAGGTTCATGGCTAAAAACATAACATCGCAAGAAAAAGATTATTCACAATGGTATCTGGACGTGGTTCGGGAAGGTAAGCTGGCGGAACATTCTCCGGTGCGCGGAAGCATGGTTATCCGTCCGAATGGGATGGCGCTTTGGGAAAATATGCGAAATGCCCTCGATCAGATGTTTAAGGATACCGGCCATGAAAATGCCTATTTCCCCCTGTTTATACCAAAATCATTTCTCTCTAAAGAAGCACAGCATGTAGAAGGTTTTGCGAAGGAATGTGCGGTAGTAACACACAGCCGGCTCAAAAGTGTAGACGGTGGCGTAGAAGTTGATCCGGAATCACGTTTGGAAGAAGAGCTCATCGTTCGCCCAACTTCAGAAACTATTATCTGGGATACCTATCGCGGGTGGATACAGTCGTACCGCGATCTACCTATCTTGGTGAATCAGTGGGCAAATGTAGTGCGCTGGGAAATGCGCACAAGATTGTTCCTGCGCACTATGGAATTTCTATGGCAGGAAGGTCATACCGCTCACGCCACCAAAGAAGAAGCAGTAGACGAAACACTGCAAATGCTGGATGTATATGAAACCTTTGCTGAAGAATGGATGGCTATGCCCGTTTTGAAAGGAGTGAAAACAGCTAGCGAGCGCTTTGCCGGAGCTGTTGATACCTATTGTATAGAAGCGCTGATGCAGGACGGAAAAGCCCTGCAGGCCGGAACTTCTCACTTCCTGGGACAGAATTTTGCCAAAGCTTTTGATGTAAAATTCCAGGATAAAGACGGCGAGCATAAACTCGTTTGGGCCACAAGCTGGGGCGTTTCCACGCGACTCATTGGTGGATTGATTATGACCCATTCCGATGATCAGGGCCTCGTACTTCCTCCAAAATTGGCTCCAACTCAAGTGGTAGTTGTTCCAATTTACAGAAGTGATGAACAGCGCACAGCCGTGCTCGAATATGCAGATGCCATTTACGATGAACTGACCGATCTTGGTATTCGTATTAAAGTGGATGATCGTGATAATTATAATCCCGGCTATAAATTTGCAGAGCATGAAGCAGCCGGAATACCGCTGCGGATTGCCGTTGGCCCTCGTGATCTTGAAAACAATAATGTGGAATTAGCCCGACGTGATCTGCAATCCAAAAATATTGAAAGTCGTGAAGGGCTTGGAACCCGCGTGAAGAAATTATTGGATGACATTCAGGATGAACTCTTTGAGAAAGCAAAGAAACGTCGCAAAGACAATACTCGTGAGGTAGAATCCTATGATGAATTCAAAGACGTGATCAAAAATAAAGGCGGGTTTGTTTGGGCTCATTGGGATGGAACCGATGAAACTGAAGAAAAAATCAAAGAAGAAACCAAAGCAACCATCCGCCTCATTCCTTTAGAAGAAGGCGAAGAAGGAAAATGCATGGTCACCGGAAAACCATCGAAGCAAAAAGTATTGTTTGCCCGGTCATACTAATTTTTAAACCGCAATGTTCGCAGAGCACAAAGCTTTAAGTTCTTTAAAATTTCGATACTTGTCATCCTGAGCGCCTTAAAACTGAATAAGGCCTTACTGGTTAACGCGAAGGATCTCAAATCTTACTATAACAGTATAGATTTTAATTTTGAGATCCCTCGTGTTAAACCACTTTTACTTTTGTAACCTTCCGGGCACTCGGGATGACAACTTTTCTTTATAAACAAAAACCTTAATCATTACATGCTAAATATCCCATATCCATATTATCTGTGTTCAGCTGAACAATCCCGGTTCATGGATGAGAAGACTATCTCCGAATTTGGGATCGATGGGTTTACTTTGATGGAAATTGCCGGGACGCGTGCAGCTGATTTTATTAGCTCTGAAATTTCAACTGGCTCCCATGGGGTTTTCTTTTGTGGGAAGGGTAATAATGGTGGAGATGCTTTGGTGATTGCGCGTCTGCTATCGCAACAAGGGTATAACATTACAGTTTGTTTTTTATCAGGAACCGATGACCTGAGCCCAGATGCTAATAAGAATTTTCAGTTACTTAATAAGCTTGATTCGGATATCGAAATCCTAACTTGGGAGAACTTCACCCCAAAAGAATACGATTTTGTGGTAGATGGAATGCTGGGAACCGGGTTGAATTCGGATGTACGCGCCCCTTATTCCGATGCCATTGAATGGATCAATAGTCAAAAAGCCCTTGTATTCTCTTTAGATGTCCCCACAGGATTGAATGCTGATTCCGGACAAATAATGGGCTCTGCTATTCAGGCAGATTACACCCTTAGCTTTGGCTCATTGAAAACGGGCTTTTACCTAAATGAGGGTTTTGATACTACAGGTGAGGTTATTCTCTGTGAACTTTCTTTTCCAAATAAATACAAAAATCCTACTGCGTTTCTAATTGATGAAAGTTGGGTGAAAGCGAACACCCCTTCCCCAAAAGAGAGAAAACATAAATACGATGAAGGTGTACTTTACATAATCGCCGGCTCAGAAGGATTGACAGGGGCAGGTATTTTGGCAGCGAGAAGTGCTTGGTCAGCCGGATTGGGAGCGGTGGCACTTATCACCCCAAAGGGATTGCTGGAAATTTATGAAAAGCAACTTGAGCAAATCATAAAGAAACCGGTGGGAAATCGTGATGATATGTTTTTTAAGGAGTCGCATTTGGATACGGTATTAGAAATTTTGGATGACAAGCCCGGGAAGTTACTCATTGGTCCGGGACTTGGACGCCAAAAGGAAACTATTCGGTTCACCCAAAACATATTGCAAGAATTTGATGGGGATGCCGTTATCGACGCAGATGCGCTTTTTGCATTATCACAAATGGAGAATTGGGAAAAGCCGAAATCCTCAAATTGGATTCTCACTCCTCATCCCGGCGAGATGAGCCAGCTTTTTAATATGTCGGTAAAAGATGATTATGAAAGACTAAGGATTACAAAAGATATCGCTTCAAAAAAAAATATTACTATTTTGTCGAAAGGGATGCCGTCAGTAGTTGGGGCAGAACATGGAGCTACTTTCCTGACCGGATACGATACTCGAATTTTTTCACGAGCAGGTTTCGGGGATGTACTGGCGGGAAAAACCGGAGCATTCTGGATATTGTTTGATACCGGTGAACAAGCGTGCATGCATGCTTTACTGGACGGCTATCATAAATCAACTCAATTTTACTATTCACAGCAGGGTTTTTTAGAACCGACTGATATTATTTAGATGAAGAACACAATTAATTTATTAACAGGGTCGGTTAAATTATATCTGGGTTTACTTATTATTTCCACAGCAGGCATATTATATGCAACTTTGTTCCCCACTAATTATGAAGTTCCTCAGTCTTTTTATGGGCTCGACAAAGTGGTCCATTTTATTATGTTTGGAGCTTGGACTTTTTTCTTTGGGATCGTCCGATTTTTAAAGAATAATTATAAACTACTTTCCGTTTTTATAGTAGCTGTGATATTTGGAATAACTATTGAAATCCTTCAGCATTGGTTACCAACCGGCAGAAGTTTTGAATTATATGATCTTCTCGCCGACTTTGCCGGAACTGCCGTTGCTATTTTAACTTTGTATATTTTGTCGAAAACTGTACCCCAGTTTTCCTCCAATTAACATGAAAATGCTATTTAATCTTCGTTGTTAAAGCATTTTATTAATTACAAGGAAACATGAAGTCAGTGAGGTGCTTAACATTTGCTGACAATTTGGTTAAATTAACATTTGGCTACTTGCACCGCAGTCATAAAATTACGTTCTTCACAACGTTAATAATTTTTTAAAACCGTATTAGAATTATGCGCAAAGAAAGAAAATCACCAAAGGCAGACTTGAAGAGGTCGTACACTGTTTATTTAGAAGCAGGTTTGATCATTGCTCTTCTCTTCATGATTACTGCAGTTAACGTTACCCTTGAATCCGAACCACCACAAGTTGTTGAATTAGACGAGCAGGAAGTGGTTGAGATGGAAGAAATTGTACAAACCAAACAAATTGAAACCCCGCCCCCACCTCCGCGTCCACCGGTCCCGGTAGAAGTTCCAAATGATGAGATCATTGAAGATGAAATGATTGATTTGGATGCCGAACTTGACATGGATGCTCCGATGGATTTACCTCCTCCTCCTGAAGAAGATGATGGCGGAGAAGAAGATTTCTTCGTAGTGGTTGAGCAAATGCCTAAGCTTATTGGCGGAATGGCTGAACTGCAATCAAATGTAGAATATCCTGAAATGGCTCGAAGAGCCGGTATCGAGGGACGTGTTACCGTTCAGTTTATTGTAAACGAAAATGGTGAGGTTGAAAATGCACGCGTTGTTCGCGGTATTGGAGGCGGTTGTGATGAAGAAGCACTTAAAGCCGTTCAAAACGCTGAATTTGAGCCTGGCATGCAACGTGGACGCCCCGTTCGTGTACAGTACGCATTAAATATTAACTTCCGTCTTGATAACTAACAGGAAGTATTTGAGATAATAGATTTTTATTTCTCCATTCAAAGACATGAATGTTAAAGTTCATGTCTTTTTTTTTGTCTTTTATTTTCGTTCGCTCTCCTCCCCACTATTAGCTTTAATATTTCTTTCTTGCATATCAATCCTTATATTATTTAATTAGTACTACTTATTTAGTTAATAAAATATCCAGATGATTATGCATAACGAGAGAAAATCACCAAAGGCTGACTTGAAGAGGTCATATACTGTTTATTTAGAAGCAGGTTTGATCATTGCTCTTCTCGTCATGATTATTGCAGTTAACGTTACCCTTGAATCCGAGCCACCACAAGTTGTTGAGTTAGACGAGCAGGAAGTGGTTGAGATGGAAGAAATTGTACAAACCAAGCAAATTGAAACCCCGCCCCCACCTCCTCGTCCACCGGTCCCCGTTGAGGTTCCAAATGATGAGATCATTGAGGATGAAATGATTGATTTGGATGCCGAACTGGATATGGATGCTCCGATGGATTTACCTCCTCCCCCTGAGGAAGAGGATGATGGCGAACGAGATTTCTTTATAGTGGTTGAGCAAGATCCTGAGCTTATTGGGGGAATGAAAGAGTTGCAATCAAATGTAGAATATCCTGAAATGGCTCGAAGAGCCGGAATTGAGGGCAGAGTTACTGTTCAATTTATCGTAAATAAAAATGGGGATGTTGAAAATGCACGTGTTGTTCGTGGTATTGGAGCAAATTGTGATGAAGAAGCGCTAAAAGCTGTAAAAAAAGCTAAATTTAAACCTGGCATGCAGCGTGGGCGCCCCGTTCGTGTACAGTTTGCACTAAACGTTAATTTTCGTCTCGACAACTAATATATAACGTGTTTACCGGTTAGAAAATGGCTTGAAAAAATCTCTGAGTAAAGTAACCTCGAAGCACCCGAAGAACCTGCGAGCGTTGCGCGTTGCGGGCAATAAAGCTAAAAAGGCGAACGCTACGAGGACCTACGGACGCTCGTAGGTTCTTCTGGTCTATCCTTCCAATCGGTAAACGCGTTAATATATAGACATTCTTAATATCTAAGGTGTGATTATCATCACTCCTTTTCTATGTCTTAAATTTTCTGAGGATTTCTTTTAAATTCTCGAATCCAGCTATTTCAACTGCTTTTGAAAAAGGTATCCACTCTACTTTTGTTATCCCCTCTTCTTGCTGTGGATACAGTGTCTCTTCTTTCGTGAGTATCATCGAATACCAGTGGGTGGTTTTACCCATCGTCTTTCCTTTTTCTTCATATTCGTGATAGGTTGTACCCACTTTTTGAACAATAGCCGGAATCGTGGACTCAACTTCTTCAGCTACCTCCCGGGCGGCACACATAGCTATTGACTCTCCCTCCTCAAGTTTTCCTTTTGGGAGATCCCATTTGCCTTTTCTGAATATCATCAATACTTCGGGTTCTCGGCTTTCTCTTTCAAGCCGAAATACAATCCCCCCACCGGCCGTGATAGGAGTAGCTGAAGAACTACTCATCTGAATCCGTTTCTTCTTCAGAAGATTCAGCTTTCTCCTTTTTGGATTCTTCCGCGTAATTTAACCTGAGATTCGTCAACGTTTGGTCAAGATAGTTGTTTGCTTCCTCTGATAGATTTCCTTTTGTGTATTTTTTTAACATCCCCAATGTATCGATAGCATATTTCGCAGAGGATAAATCCTTTTCAATTTGCTCGGTTGCAGGATTTTGAATTTTACCCATCCCCATCATCGCAATCTGCTGATGCTGCTGTATTAACATCATAAATAACAGTTTTTCTTGTTGCTCTTCGTTTAAATTTTCTCTGTTCATATCCATTTTTAATCCCTTTTATCTTCTTGGTTTTCAGCTTTAATTATAGCAGTCTCAAATTTAATAAAGTTCAAATTTATGTACCTTATAACTTCTCAAGGATAACCAAAAACAAAACCTTTTTTATGGCCATTGTAAAGCCTTTTAAGGCATGGAGACCTAATCCTGAATTTGCAAAAGATATAGCGAGTGTACCATACGATGTTATAGATACAAATGAAGCCCGAAACCTTGCTAAGGGAAAGCCAAATAGCTTTTTACATATCATCCGTCCGGAGATTGATGTCCCGGCCAATACTTCTATTTATGATCCGAAAGTATATCAAAAAGGAAGAGAGAACCTGTCTGAGCTGCTAAGCTCAGAGTTCTTTACACAGGAAGAAAGCGAATCCCTCTATATCTATTGCCTTGAAATGGGGGAACGATCTCAAACCGGAATTTTTGGCTGCATAAGTGTTGAAGATTATGAAAATGAAGTAATCCTGAAGCATGAACTCACCCGCCCTAAAAAAGAAGATGACCGAACCAAACACATCGTCACCCAAAAAGCCCATGCGGAACCTGTGATGATGACCTTCAAAGACACAGAAGAAACTACAACATTCATGAATGAGTACATGAGCAGCAACAAACCCATTTATGACATTACATTTGAAGACGACGTGCGGCATGTGATTTGGAAAGTGGCAGACTATGAAAGTTTGACTTCTTCATTTAACAGAATACCTAAACTATATATTGCTGATGGTCACCACCGATGCGCAAGTGCGGCAAGGGCTGCCAAGGAGTTCGCTTCTCAAAATCCCAATCACACCGGAGATGAATCCTATAATTTCTTTCCGGCCGTTCTTTTCCCGGTAGAACAAATGGAAATCCTTGCTTACAACCGGATTATTTATTCGGCCCCGGATGACTTTCTTTCAACCCTCCAAAAAGAATTTAAAGTTACTAAGAATGCAAAGCCCGCCCCAAGGCAAAAGGGTACCGTTGCCCTCTATTTTGAAGAGAAGTGGTTTGGATTAAATCTTAAGGAACCTGTAAATGATGATCCTGCCTCAAAGTTGGATATTTCTTTACTGCAAGACCAAGTCCTGGAACCTTTTTTAGGAATAAAAGATCAACGTACCGATCCAAATATAGATTTTGTCGGAGGAATACGAGGTACTGAGGAGTTAGAAAAAATTGTGGATAACGGAGAGGCTGCCTTGGCCATAAGCATGTATCCAACCAGTATTGAAGAACTTTTGGATGTTTCTGATGCCGGTCAGTTAATGCCTCCAAAATCAACCTGGTTTGAACCAAAATTACGATCCGGCTTTTTAGTTCACACTTTTTAAATCCCTCAGATTAAAACATAATTCACCAACTTTAGCTTCTATGAAACGTGCTCACAACTTTAGCGCCGGCCCTGCAGCCCTTCCAACAGAAGTTTTGGAAAAAGTCCGGGAAGAACTCTTAGACTATAAAAATACCGGTACTTCGATCATGGAAAAAAGTCACCGAGGTAAAGAGTACACTGAAGTGGATCAGCAGGCCAAAGAGCGGCTTACACGAATTTTGGGACTTGGCAACGACTTTCACATCATGTTTTTGCAGGGCGGGGCCACAGCCCAGTTTATGCAGGTTCCTTTGAATTTTTTAGAGGAGCATGAAACGGCTGATTATATCAATACCGGTGTTTGGTCTCAAAAAGCGATCAAGGAAACCAAACTTTTCGGGAACGTGCATATCCCTTTTTCAAGTGAGGAGGAACAATTCTCCCGCGTTCCCAATGATGATGAACTGCAACTTTCTGACCAGCCCCGATACCTGCATTACACATCCAATAACACCATTTACGGGACACAGTTTCAGCAGGAACCAAAATCAGACGGCGCTCCCTTAGTATGCGATGCTTCTTCTGATTTTCTTTCGCGCGAAATTGATGTGGATCGGTATGGACTTATTTATGCCGGGGCTCAAAAAAACCTGGGTCCTTCGGGAGTCACTGTTGTCATTGTTAAAAAAGAGTTTCTGGAATCCATCTCGAAAAAGAACATTCCTACTTTTTTGGATTACCGTTCACATGCAACCCGGATTTTAAATACCCCACCCACCTTTGCTGTTTATATGGTGAACTTAGTGCTTGAATGGTTTGAAGACAAAGGCGGCATTCCCTACTTCAAAAAACTAAATCAAGAAAAATCAGATTTACTGTACAGCACCATTGATGTGGATGATTTTTTTAGGGGAACGGCTCAAAAAGACTCTCGCTCAAAAATGAATGTCACCTTTCGCCTGCCCTCGGAAGAATTAGAGAAGAAGTTTTTAGAAGAGGCAGCCAACAATGACTTAGTTGCCTTAAAAGGACATCGCAGTGTGGGGGGAATTCGTGCCAGTATTTACAATGCTTGTAGGCTTGAATCCGTGAAAGCACTGGCTGATTTTATGGAGTATTTCAGAGCAAAAAACGGTTGATTTAAATCAATCCAAACACACTTAAAAAATGATCAATGGTGTTGGGGACGAAAAGAATCAGATACAAAAATCCCCAAATGGCGCCTGCTATGTGAGCTTCGTGATTAATTCTTCCTCCTCCCTTGCTGGCATACACGCTGTAAATTAAAAAGAGTGCCCCAAAAATTATTGAGGGTATTCCGATGGGGATAAACATGATATAAATCGGCTCCAACGGGAAAAGAAAAATAAACCCAAACAACACCCCTTCAACTGCCCCGGAAGCCCCTACAGTGGCAAACTCCGGATCATCTTTATGGCGATATACTGATGGCAAACTGGAGACGATCAATCCGGTAAAATAAAGTACCAAAAAATGTCCCTGCCCAATGGTTCGCTCTAAAACCAAGCCAAAGAAAAACAGCACAAACATATTCA
Organism: Gracilimonas sp.; assembly: GCF_031581265.1. Classification (GTDB taxonomy): domain Bacteria; phylum Bacteroidota; class Rhodothermia; order Balneolales; family Balneolaceae; genus Gracilimonas. The sequence continues at coordinate 36,724 of NZ_JAVLBQ010000023.1, read as the reverse complement.
GAAACAGGTGTCCCATTCCCGCGTGAATAAATCCTGAGCTGACTAATTCGTACCACGTTTTTTCGCGGACTACCCGGTGCGGTTTTAGCATTAATTTTTCAAACATTTGGGGTACGGCGTATAGCGCTGCCAAAGAAATCAGCGCATTGGCGACAATAATGGAAATGGTTACCGACATGTATTTTTTATTTTTAAGGTAAGATGAAAAAGGAAGTATTGCAGATGAATTGAAAACAGTCGTACATTTAAAATGGTTTCAAAAACAACTAAGCTCTTTGCAGAGCCGATTTGGACAAAAGCCAGTGTAGCTCAGTGGTAGAGCAATTCTCTCGTAAAGAATAGGTCGTCGGTTCAAATCCGATCACTGGCTCAAATTATCGGGTTAAGGGATAGGTCCTCGGTTCGAGTCCGATCACTGGTTCAATCAAATATTACCGTACATAGCATTTCTTAGTAAAGCAGTATATATTTTTGTGGCTATTAAAATATCATCTGCATGAAATCTTTTACATTTATCATACTACCGCTTTTTGTTGCCATTTTGGTAACCGGGTGTGGAATCACCAAGCGAGGTACCGATCTATCGAAGCCGGAACTGCCGGTGTCAGAAGAAGCTCCTTTAATTGAGGAGGGAATTGCCAGCTGGTATGGACCTAATTTTGACGGAAAGTTAACGGCGACCGGCGAAATCTACGATATGAACGGAATTACCGCCGCTCACCGAACACTTCCTTTCGAAAGCATTTTATTAGTAGAAAATCTCGAAAACGGTAAAACGGTACAGGTTCGGATCAATGATCGGGGGCCTTATGCCAAAGACCGAATCATTGATTTATCAAAAGGTGCCGCTGAAAAAATTGATATGATCGGTCCCGGAACTGCTCCCGTAAAGCTCTACTTGTTAAAAGGTGATCTTGAAAATTCACGTATTACAGATATAAAAGTACCCACCTACACCGTTCAGCTTGGCTCTTACCAGGATCGCAGTGAAGCAGAAAAACATATGGATAGAGTTGGAGGAAGCCGAATTGAGATTATAGAGAATGGTGCTCAAACATTTTATCGTGTATATTTTGGAACCTATACCGATCCTGCCAAAGCTAAAGTTCAGATGGAGCAATTAAAAGATCAGGGATTTGACGGCTTTGTGAAGCAGATTGAAAATTAATGTCCTCTTCGGGATTGATTCTTTTCTTTTTTCTGTTTTCCGCACTAAATAAAGAATTCATTTTAACTCCACTATGAAAAAAAAGATTATTGTTATAGGAAGCGGATTTGGCGGACTCGGTGCCGCTTCACGACTTTTAAGTGCCGGACACGACGTCACCATCCTCGAAAAAAGAGACAAATTGGGTGGCCGTGCTTACGTGTATGAAATGGACGGCTTTAAATTTGACGGCGGTCCCACTGTCATCACGGCTCCGTTTATGTTTGATAACATTTTTGAAGCCGCCGGCAAAAAGCGGGAAGATTATGTACAGTTCGTTCCCTGTGATCCGTTCTACCGTATTTTTGATGCAGAGGGTAAAAAATTTGATTACAACAACGATCATGAATTCACCCTGGAAGAAATCCGCAAGCGCAATCCTGATGATGTAGAAGGCTATGAGAAATTCATAAAAACCACGAAGGCTATTTTCGATAAAGGCTTTGTGGAACTGGCCGATAAGCCTTTTTTGAAGTTCACCGACATGCTGAAAGTGGCACCGGACCTGATCAAACTTCAATCCTATAAAACTGTGTACAAATATGTTGAACAATTTATAGACGATGATTTCTTAAAGCGTTGTTTTTCATTTCACCCGCTTTTAGTTGGAGGAAATCCATTTGATACCACGTCTATTTATGCCATGATTCATTACCTGGAGCGCGAATGGGGCGTCCATTATGCCATGGGTGGAACCGGGGCTATTGTGAATGCTTTAGAAAAGTTGATCCTGGAACAGGGAGGTAAAATCCATACCAAAACTGAGGTGGAAGAAATACTGGTGGAAAATGGAAAGGCGACCGGAGTCCGACTTAAAAACGGAGAAAAGCTTGAGGCCGATGAAATCGTCTCCAATGCCGATGTTGCCTTCACCTACAAAAATATGATTAACCCCAAACACCGCAAAAAATACACTGATCGCAAGATAGAGCGCACCAAGTACAGTATGTCACTTTTTGTGATATACTTTGGAACCAAGAAACGATATTTGGATTCCGGGTTGGCACATCATAACATTATTTTGAGCGAGCGTTATAAAGGACTACTTGAAGACATCTTCAATAAAAAACACCTGGCCGATGATTTCTCGCTATATCTTCACATGCCTACCATTACCGATCCATCTATGGCGCCGGAAGGACACGAAGGCTTTTACGTACTTTCTCCTGTTCCCCACCTTGATGCCGATGTAGACTGGAATGAAATGGGGCCTAAGTATCGCGATGCCATCATGAATTTCCTGGAAGAAAATTACTTACCTGATCTTCAGGAGAATTTGGTAGCTGAGCATTATATTGATCCGCTTCACTTTCAGAATGTGCTGAACAGTTACAAAGGGTCGGCCTTTTCGGTGCAACCTATCCTAACACAATCAGCTTGGTTCCGTCCGCATAATAAATCTGAAGATGTAGATAACTTGTATTTTGTGGGAGCAGGAACACATCCCGGTGCAGGCTTACCGGGTGTATTATCTTCCTCAAAAATTGCAGAAGATTTAATAGGCGAGGCTTAATTTTTCCCATGAATATATTTCTATGATTACAGAATTTTAAATTAACTACCTCTCTTACCTGGCTGATACTGTTCCTGAGCTCTTGCATCCACATCACTTTTGTAATAGGGTACCTCTTTGAAGTTTACATCTACATAGCGCTGTGCTTGATCGAAGAAATGGGGGGACTCGGGGTCGCCACTTTGTCCGCCGGCTAAAATACTTTTTGCTTTTAAGCTGTCACCGAATTCAACTACAGCCACAAAACTGTTTCCTGAAGTACCATAAAGCTTCTTGGTATCGTAGGTTCTCGATCCATAGGAAGCCAAAGCGCCCCAACGACCTGAAGCCAGTCCAACCGGAAGACTTGGCTTGGCATCATCAAAATTTGCTTCTATGGAACCGTCTAATCGCTGGAATCGATTTATTTCACCCCAAGGAGTATTCCAGCTTCCGAAATCTTCTTCCAGTTGCTCTATCGTTTGTTTGAATATTGTTAATCGCTCTTCTTCCGGAGATCCCCCCCCATAATAATCCATACGCTCCATGAAATTCAGCTTATCGGGTCTTTCCCCGTTGTATAAATAATTCATTCCATAAAAATGAGCTAAGGACATAGCCACTGATTCTTCAGAAGTTCTAAAATCCCAGTTTCGCATAACTTCGATTGCCTCTTCCAACGCCGGATCTTGGTTTTCAGCATTATCATAGGCTTCCACCAAACCGGGTATCATTTTCTCAAAGGCCGGTAAACCGGGATCATAGCCCAATTCAATCAGGCCGTCCAAGGTCAATCCGTTTGCGTTCTCCAATAAATCAATGGCATGAACTCCCCGAAAATTTTCACCTGCATGCGACATATAGTTTGGATAATCCTCCCTTTTGGGACTGTATTCTGCTGCTGATGTAAAAGGGGTAGAATTCGCATTTTGAATCCAGCCATTACCGGGATTGAAAACGGTTATAGCTTCATCTACGGGATGAAGTCCTTGCCAGTCTGTAGCAGGATTACTTCCATCAACCGGCTGCGTGTAATCAAACTGAGTATCACGAATGGGGATGAAGTTGCCATGATAGTAAGCGATGTTACCTTCGGCATCAGCAAAAACGGTGTTATTCGATGAATTTGTTCGGATGTTCATCATATCCCGAAACTCATCATGATTGCTTTTCTTTGTTCGAATATATGATTGCTCCAACGCCTTTACCGGTTCCCACATTAACGAGGTCGCTACCCATTGATCATCTATCATGTGTGTGATTGGGCCTTGATGAGTTCTGTATATCGGAAAAGTTTTTTCTTCCAACGTTTCCCCATTTCTATATTTCAGGGTTACTTCCATAGTTTCAACCGGACGCCATTCTTCCCCGTATTTATACATTAACTGTCCGTCTCTTTCCTCTATAACCTGTTTAAATTCATCGATTACATCCGTATAGGTTGAGGTGTGCATCCATCCTGTTTTTTCATTGAAGCCCTGGTATATGAAAAATTGTCCCCATGTGACGGCCCCATACGCGTTCAAGCCCTCCTCACTCACCATATGAACTTCACCCCTGAAATAAAATGAAGTGTGTGGATTGATCAGCAGCATAGCATTTCCGGATTCGGTAAGATCACCTGAAATGGCAATTCCGTTAGAGCCTTTTGGTTCTTCATACGGGTCTGTTACCGTAAGTCCGTTACCAAATTCATTAAGTGCCAATGATTCCTGTTCTTCATAAAAAGCCTGAATTCTGCGGGTTGAAACACGTTCGATATCACCACCAATTGAGCCTTCACTGAAGTACATGGGCATCCAAGGTTCAAATCGTGTGAGCAAAGACGGCTCTACCTCCGGATTGGTGTGCAAATAATAATTCAATCCTGCAGCCCAGGCATCGCACAATTTCTGGAGCCATGCAGGTGCATTTTCGTAATATTCTATCGCCTCTTCTTTGCTCATAAAAAGCCGGGCTCTCAGGTCACTGTACAACTCTTCCTCCCCTTCAACTTCTGCCAATCTTCCGATAGCCCAAATATAATTTCGTTCTACGCGGTTGAAGTCATCTTCAGCCTGCGCATACACCATTCCGAAAACGGCATCTGCATCTGTTTCTCCATAAATATGGGGAATACCGAAATCATCTCTTATGATCTCAATATTTGATACCTGCTCTTCCCAGGCCGCAATTTCTTCTTGGGTGAAATTAGATTGTGGCTGACATCCGGTTAGGACAAAAAGAACGGCTAATAAAAATAGTAAAGGCTTTTGCATTGATTTTGGCTTAGTTAAAATATCATCAGAATGTAGCTTTAGTAAGCCAAAAACAAAAAGGGTAAAATGTAAAGGATGGTATCAGCCAATCTGGAATTCATCGAATCTACATGTATAGCCCGTAGCTTTTCATTGAATACCTACTAAATGCCCTGTTATGAAGATCGCATTCGCAATCCTTATTCTGCTGCACGGACTCATTCATTCCTTAGGATTTCTAAAAGCTTTTGGTATAGCAGAAATTGAAGAATTAAAGATGCCTGTTACCAAGCCGTCAGGAATCATTTGGCTGATTACCTCACTGACGTTTGTGCTGACTTCCGTTATATATTTGCAAGGACACGCTTACTTTATTGGGCTTGGATTTACAGGAATTTTACTCTCTCAAACCCTTATTTGGCGAGATTGGGAAGATGCCAAATTTGGGAGTATCCCGAATGTTATCTTAGCAATTATTCTACTTTTGTCTATCTAACTAAAGTTAAAAAAGTAAAGTCTCCCCTTGCGCTGGCGTCCCGACCATCGGGGAGGGTAGATAAATCGGTCAGTTGTTCTCCCGAGTATTCGGGATGAGGGGTGTTGGTGCCAAGGAAAGTGTAATTTGATACAACTCAGAATCAAAGCTAATAGGGATAATAGGATAGTAAAAGAAGTATTGCCCTTAGCACCAACACCCTCCGCCAGACTCCGCATGCGCTCAGTCCGGCACCTCCCTCCCCGACACATGTGTACGGGACAGGCAAGGGAGGACTTTACCGAATTATTTGGAAAACTAACAAGTAGTTGTCATCAAATTATCTAACAGCTAATTTTATATCGAACTCACCTAAATTAGCTATTCAAGCTCTTTTGAAGGTCATCCCAGTCAGAGAGAAAACGCTCCAGTCCGATATCAGTTAGCGGATGCTTCAATAAGCTCTTAATAACTTTAAGCGGCATTGTTGCAACATCTGCTCCTTCTTTAGCACATTCGAGCAAGTGCATGGGGTGACGGATACTTGCCGCCAGTACTTCGGTTTCATATCCGTAATTGTCATATATCTGAACGATATCACGAATCAGCTGCATGCCCTCGGTGGAAATATCATCTAACCTTCCCAAGAACGGCGATATGTACGTTGCTCCCGCTTTAGCAGCAATTAGCGCCTGCGTTGGAGAAAAACATAAAGTACAGTTGGTTTTGATTCCCTCTTCAGAAAAAGTCTTAATAGCTTTAATACCATCTTTAATCAAAGGTACTTTCACCACTACGTTATCTGCAATTGCAGCGATTTCGCGACCTTCTTTAATGATGTCTTCGTATTCTGTAGAAACTACCTCGGCAGAAACATCACCTTCTACCATATCACAAATTTTAGCAATATGTCCCTCAAAATCTTTTACTCCAATTTTAGCGCAAAGACTGGGGTTGGTAGTTACCCCATCAAGCACTCCTAAATCGTGGGCTTCTTCAATTTCGTTTAAGTCGGCTGTGTCTATAAAAAATTTCATGTGTGGGCGAAAGTTTATTGGTTGATTAGCATCAAAGGTAAAGATAACTATTCATTTACTCTCATTCATTGCATTTCGAAACATATAATTTCTTTTTTTTACAAAATTTGCCCTTGTAAAACAAAACTTTCTGCTGAACTTATATGTATTACAATAGAGTAAAATATTTTAGAACTAACATAAAATTAAGATCAAGTGAAAAAGACAATTTTTTTGTTCTCCTTTATTAGTGTATTCATCATTAGCTGCGGGGGAGAAAGTGATTCCGGCGGTGGTTCCGACTTTTCCATGTTTGCAGGGAATATGGGGCAACGAACTACCAGCGTTGAAACCAGTGATATTCAAATTGGAACAATTTCTGAACAGGTCCGCTCCTATGGTAATGTGAAAGCCCAGAATGTAATTTCGGTAGTTCCCCAGGTAAGCAATCGAATTGTGGAGATGTATGTTGATTTAGGAGATACGGTTAGCCAAGAACAGGTGCTCGCAAAAATTCGTGATAACACATTCAGAGACCAACTTGCCCAGGCTCGTTCCCAAGTACAACAAAGCCGCATAGCTGTCCGTCGCGACAGTGCAGAGTATGCTCGACAACAAGAATTGATGGAACAAGACCTTACCAGCGAATCTGAATTAGATATTGCCCAGGCTTCTTATCAAAATTCTTTAGCCCAGCTTGAGTCTGCTCGTTCGCAGCTTACACAGGCACTTGAAGATTTTAATAATACAGAAGTAAAAGCACCTGTTGATGGAGTTATAACACTGAGAGCTCTTGAAGAAGGAGACCTGGCCTCTACCGGAACTGAACTATTCCAGATTGCCAGCACCGGCGGATACGAGTCTCGCATTTATTTACCCTCTCAGGATTGGAGAGATGTCGAAATCGGCCATGAAGTAGCACTTCGGGTATCTAACGAAAGTGATGTAAGCGCCCGGGGAGTTGTATCGCGAAAAAGCCCGCAACTGGATGAAACTACCGGATTGGGAGAAGTTGTAATCACACTTACCCAAACCGGAAATGATATCTATCCCGGTGTATTGGTCGAAAATGTGATCAATATTACCACGAAAGAACAAGCCATGATTGTGCTCCGAAGTGCTTTGGTAGAACAAGTTGAAACGGTAATCAACCCGGAAACAAATACCATTGATCTTGAAAGAACGTACTCTGTATTTGTATCAAGAGGTGATTCGGTAGCTGAGAGAAGAGAACTGGAACTTGGAATTGAGCAAGGCGAAAATATTGAAGTTCTATCGGGACTGTTACCCAGCGACAAAATTATTGTAACCGGACAAAGTGGTCTTGAGGATGGTTCACGGATATCGGTAGCAACCGGAGATCGTTTCCAGCTTCCACAAGAACGGCAGATTGATGGACAAGCCAACCAAAACACATCCAGAACCGGGCAGCAAAATCCATTAGCAAATATGAGTGAAGAAGAACGAGCTGAAGCACGCGAAGCAATGCAAGGAATGTCTCGCGAAGAGCGAATGGCTTATTTAAGGGAACTGCGTGAGCAACAAGCTGAAACTGCTGATTCAACTTCAAACTAAGGATATATAATGGGATCTTTATCCAAACTGGCGGTTGACCGTCCAATAACATTTTTAATGAGTACCCTGATTCTGCTGGGCTTTGGTTTATATGGCCTCCAGAATTTAAGGCTGAACCTGTATCCTGATGTTTCCTTTCCTACCATCACTGTTTATACCAGCTATGAAGGTGTTGCACCGGAAGATATCGAAACCCTTGTAACCCGACCTATTGAGGAATCTGTTGGAAGTATAAGCGGTATTCGCAGGGTTCGTTCGCTTTCAAGTCAGGGGGCTTCGGTAGTAAAACTTAATTTTGAATGGGGAACCGATCTTTACCAGGCTGAAAATGATGTCCGAAAAGAATTAGGGTTCGTGGAGCGATCTATTCCCGATGATGCTGAAACGCCTCTCGTATTTTCTTATGATCCGAACCAAGAGCCTATCGTAGTTCTCACAGTTACCTCCAATGCCAGAAGCTCGCGGGAACTTCGCACATACTCAAAACAGGTCTTAGAGCAGCGCATTGAACGGATTAATGGTATTGCGTCCGCAGAAACCTCCGGAGGGCTTGAGCGTCAAATTAACGTCCGCATAGACAATGAGCGCATGCGTCTCTATGATCTATCTATATCTGAGATCGCGCAGAAACTTCAGCAAGAAAATATCCAGATACCGGCCGGACAACTCGTTGAGGGTAACACCAATTATTCGCTACGTACCATCGGTGAATTTCAAAATGTAGACCAAATTCGAAATACCATTATTACGGTAAGAGAGGGACAGCCTTTACTACTTAAAGATGTGGCTGATGTGGATGACGGCATACAGCAACCCATCGGAAATGTTCGAGTGAATGGCGAAGATGGAATTGTAGTAAATGTATACAGGCAAAGTGATGCTAATGTAGTTACAGCTGCGAATTCTGTTGTTGACGGACTTGACCAAATTAAAAACAGCTTGCCTTCAGATGTTGAAGTGAGCGTACTTACTAACAAAGCAGATTTTATTGAGCAGTCCATAAGCAACTTGTTATGGACTGGTATTCAGGCAATATTTCTTGTGGTTTTGATTCTTTTGGCTTTCTTGAGGAGCGGACGATCAGCAACCATTATTGCCATATCTATACCTGTTTCTATCGTCACTACGTTCATGGTAATGGATATAGCCGATTTAAGTTTGAACATAATCTCACTTTCAGGGTTGACGCTTGCTGTGGGTTTGGTAGTTGATAATGCAGTGGTGGTGCTCGAAAATATTTTCAAGTTTAGAGAAGAAGGTGCCAGCAGAGATGAAGCTTCTGTAGATGGAGCTAAAGAGGTGGCCGTTCCGATTATTGTCTCAACCCTCACCACCTTAGTAGTATTTTTACCAATTCTGTTTGTACCCGGAATTGCCGGATTTTTATTCAGGGACCTTGCTCTGACTATATCATTTTCACTGGTTGTATCTACCTTGGTAGCACTGACTCTCATTCCGCTAATGGCTTCCCAGTTTTACAAGGACACCGTCCAAAACATCAGTGCCGACAACAAAATCGCCAATTTCTTCGGTGGCCTTTTGGATAAACTTGAAGCCACCTATAAATCACAGCTTCAAAGAGTGATTGGCAAAAGTGGACTCATTGTCCTTATCGCCTTTCTCTTTTTCGGAGCTACTATTCCGCTTTTTTATGTGATTGGCGGCGAATTTTTCCCAAGGGTCGATGAAAATGCTTTTGTATTAGAAGTTCAGCGTGAACCCGGTGTTAATTTATTTGAGCTCGAGCGTTCAATGGCTCAGGTTGAATCTATAGTGCAACAGGAAGTTCCGGAGGCCCGTCTTATTGTTTCCGATTATGGCGACAAAGAAGGCATTGAAGGTGCTGATGATCCCGGTGGATTTACCGGAACAGTTCGGGTTGAATTGGTTGGGCAAAGTGAACGTCAACGCTCTCAATCTGAGATTACGGCTTCCCTGCTCCGTGATCTTCAAATTGTTCCGGGTGTAGAAATTCAGGAAATCATCATTGACCCCTTGAGTCCGGATGGCGAAAATGGTCTGATAGTCCAGATTTTTGGGTATGACCCCGGCACTAAAAAAGAATTAGCTAACGGCGTTAAAAACCGCCTGTTAGATATTGAAGGGATAAATAACGTATTCAGCTCTTCCGATCAGGGAAGGCCTGAGTTGCGACTCATCATGGATCGGGAACGGATTTCAAGAGTAGGCATGACCACCAACCAGGTTGCCAGTGCCGTAAGTAATGCAGTGAAAGGAAACGTTGCTACTGCTTTTGTAGATCAGGGTGTTGAATATGAAGTGGTGGTTGAACTTGCCCCCAAAGACAAGGCCCAGTCAGTTGATCTATCTAACATTCAGGTTCAGACACCGGCCGGTGACTGGATGCCCCTTAAAAACCTTGCCCGTATTGAACGCTATACAGGTCCTACCAATGTTTTACGAATTGATCAGGAACGTGTGACTGAAGTAACAGCAGAATTAGATGGCATTGATCTCGCTGCAGCATCCGAACGAGCTCGCTCTACCCTGGATCAGGTAAACTGGCCCGATGAATATCGATATGAAATTTCAGGAACGGCAGAAGAACAAGCTGAATCATTTGGCTTCCTGATGATCGCATTTATGATTGCGGGTATTCTAACCTATATGGTGATGGCTTCACAGTTTGAAAGCTTGGTAGAACCCTTCATTATCATTTTAACTATTCCGCTTGCACTTTCCGGTGTATTGATCATTTTATGGATCACCGGTACCTCCATTAGTGTGACATCCATGGTGGGCTTGATTCTGCTTACCGGTATTGTTGTGAACAACGGGATTGTTATGATCGATTATATCAAAATTTTACAGGCTCGTGGAATCGTTCGTGAAAAAGCAATTGTTGATGGAGCAACAAGACGTTTACGTCCTATTCTTATGACCGCATTTACCACTATTTTGTCGATGGTGCCGCTGGCACTTGAACTTGGCGCCGGTTCAGAAACCTGGAGCCCTATGGCACGAACCGTAATCGGTGGTTTGACCATGAGTACCTTATTGATGCTTTTTGTAGTACCCTGTTTTTATAACATCATTAACGGACTCGTTGAAAAGTTTGGTTTTGATGCGGTTCACAAAGAAGATCCTTTAGCTAAACCAAAAGAGGCCCTGGCATGAAAAAATTCTCAGTAGCAGGCAGCATTTTAAAACGACCCATCACCGTCATCATGATGACGTTAATCGTGATCGGTTTCGGTGTATTTTCATTAGGTAACTTAAAAGTTACGCTATATCCCTCCTTCAATATTCCGGTATTGGCAGTATCTACCGGGTATAACAATGTAGCCCCGGAGGATATCAACCGCATAATTGTTAATCCGATTGAAGGAGCGCTATCCGCTATTGAAGGTATAGAGTCATTGGAAGCGCGGGTAAACCGGGGAAGTGCTTTTATTATTCTCCGCCTTAGAGAAGGTTCCGATATTCGAAAAACGGAACTAAAAGTCAGAAAAGCCTTAGATCAGGTTAGGGGTGAACTCCCCCAGCAAGCCCAAGAGCCCGTTATTTTCCAATTCGATCCCGAAAACAGGCCCATTATGCGACTTAGTATCGATGCAGATAATCGCGGACTGGATGAACTTCGAAATATTGGCCTTGAACTTGTAGAAACGCGACTGGAACGTATTGAAGGACTTGCTTCAGCCGAAACCCAAGGCGGACTTGAACGACGTATTTATGTGGATGTCTCCCCGATGTCGCTGGCGCAACACAACCTCGTTCCCTCGGATATTGAAAATGCTCTTCGTTCAAACAACGTGCAGTTGCCCATTGGTAATGTAGTTTCCGACCGAACTAATTACAGTATCCGCGCTGAATCAACCTACGAATCCGTAGACCAAATTAGGAATACGATCATTCAGATGTCTGAGAATGAGATTCCAATTCGGGTGAAAGATGTAGCTGATGTAAGCGATGGCTTTACAGATGTCACCAGTCTCGTAAAAGTGAACGGCAAAAACAGTGTATCAGTCGAAGTTCAGAAAAACTCCGATGCCAACACCCTCGATGTGGTAAACGCCGTAAAAGAAATGGTCCCCGAAATCAATGAAATTTTACCGCCCGGCGTAACCTTAAGGGTCCTTTCCGATGAAGGTAAAACCATTGAAGACTCTATCAATAATCTTTCCCAATCTGCTTTAGCTGCACTTGTTGTTGTTATTTTAGTCATTTTGATTTTTATGGGTGGGTGGAGAATCTCTCTTGTTGTAGCCTCTACGATTCCTGTCTCCATAGCGGCTACTTTTGCAGCTATGTATGCAGCCGATTTAACACTCAATATCCTCACCATTTCTGCACTGGCCTTGGCCATCGGGCTGTTGGTAGATAACTCCATTGTAGTAACCGAAAGTATTGCCCGAAAACTGGAAGAAGGACTCTCCCGATTTGATGCCGCCCTCAAAGGCACCAACGAAGTAATCGGTGCCCTCCTCGGTTCAACCCTGACTACTTTAGGTGTATTCATTCCCATTATTTTGATCTCAGGAACCCAAGGGGCATTCTTCAGAGAATTTGCATACGCCATCTGTTTCTCCATTGGGTTTTCCTTCCTCTCTTCCGTGATTTTGGTTCCCGTTATCTCTTTACTCACGCTTGATTCAAAACAATTTAACACCAAGAATCTCGCTTTCCGGGGTATAGCCAAACTGGAAAAAGGATACACCAAAGTTTTAAGCTGGTTCTTCATGCACAAATGGATTCCACTTACGGCTATGGTAGTTATTGCGGTTGCTACTGTACTTCTGTACACCGGCATCCCAAAAGAGGGATTCCCGGAAGCCGATTCCGGACAAATTGATGTAACGATTAGTTTACCAGAGGGAAGTCAACTCATCAAAACCGCCGATGTATTGGATGATTTTAGCCGAAGGGTTGAAGACATGCCGGAAGTTGAAACCATGATTACCAATATTGGCCGAAGCCGCTGGAGTACTTCCAGTAACCGGGGTGAAATTAGCCTAACATTGGTTCCTGAGACAGAGCGGGAAGTCACCAGTACACAATTTGCTGCCCAACTTCGGGAAGATCTTACCGCTCCGGGTGTTGATGTAAGAGTTCGGGTTGAAGGCGGTGGCTTAAGTTTTGGTCGCGGTTGGGATTCCGGTGGCAACGCCATTCGACTTAGCCTCATAGGTCCTGAGATAGAGCAACTTTTGGCTATTTCAGCACAAATTGAAGCGAATTTAATGGAAGACCCTACCGTCATTGATGTCGATAACGGTAGAACGGACCCTACTCCGGAATTACACTTCATCGCCGACCGGGAACGACTGGCACGCATGGGCACGAATTTAAATACCGTGGCAGGAGCTTTACGAACACAAACATTGGGCAACAACGCCGGTTATTTTATCAACGAAGGACGTGAAATTCCCATTGAGGTTCGCACACAGAAAGAAGCCCTTACCAGCCGCGAAGATCTTTTTGATCTTGAAGTGTTTGAGTATGAAGGCCAACGGGTTCCGGTTCAGGCCGTTGGAGAGTTTGTTCCGGTACGTGGCGTTGATTCCTTTCAGCGAAGAGACCGTGAGACCGTATTAGATGTAAATATCCAGATTCAGGGTAATGCCTTAGAGTATGAAGAACAGATCAGAAATTTCATCGAGTCTGAAATTGTGTTACCCGATGGTTACCGCTATGAATTTACCGGCGGAACTGCCGAAACCCAAGAGGGATTTGCAGAGTTTGGTTTTGCCTTGCTTGCTGCACTGATTTTGATGTTCATGATCATGGCATCCCTCTTCGAAAACTTCCGTGATCCTTTTGTGATCTGGCTCTGTATTCCATTAGCCATGTTTGGTGCCATAGCATTCTTGTTCCTAATTGGTGACCCTCTGACAACTACTGCTCAAATCGGAATTTTCATGTTGGTTGGTATTATCGTGAACAACGGAATTGTGTTGGTGGATTATATGCACCTTTACACCAAGGGAATGGATTATGATATGCTGAACCGTAAATCAGTAAGCTGGAAAAACTTGTTTATTCCCGTCTTTTTCTGGAAGGAAAAGCCAACCATTAAGGACTCTAAACTCTTACATGAAATACTGGAAGCCTGCCGGCGAAGAATGCGTCCTATTTTGTTAACCGCAATCACCACAATTTGCTCCATGATTCCGCTTTCACTCGAACTTGGCTCCGGTGCAGAAACCTGGTCTCCATTGGCTAAATCGGTTATTGGCGGGTTGATGTTTGGTTCTATCCTGACCTTGTTCATTACCCCGGTACTTTCCGTTTCACTAAGTATGACGATTGAGTGGTTTAAGGAGTTGTTTAGCAGGCAAAGAGGGGAAACGGTGAAAGCTTAGTAAATTATGCTAAAACATCATCTAATTTGTACTCAAACAGTTTGTCTTCCTGTAGGTAGGAAAAGCATAATTTTTTCATTGATATTCGACAATACTAATTATTGATAGTCTCAATAAAATCACTCATTCTTTTGTAAAAGAGGTTGCTTTTCTTTTCGTTACCAACCTCTGCATAATACATGTTTTGAATATTACCCTTGGAATCTACTAGATAAGCATATGGGTTAAGATGATCCATTTCAGGTTCCGTTATAATAGAATTAGTTTCAAGAAGTACTGTTGGGAATTCAGCCTCATACTGGCTCAAGAAATCTTTATTATCACCAATAACGAATACATCCACATATTCTGAGTATTCTTTATAAAATAAGGGTCTTATGAAGCAAACGAGTCAAAGCGGATCGTCTCTGAGTCGTTTGCTTCATAAGACCCTTAACTAATAATTAAAAATTAGAGCTGTTTTCTAAAGATAATTAACCTCATTCCTGCGGATAATTACATTTTCCTGTGGTATGACTTCCAGTATATTTAACCCAGTCAAAGCTACAGTCACAGGATAAACCTCCACATCTCCGCTTATTTATACATCCAGTACCAGCACAATCCTCTAACCCAGATGAATAACACTGCCGCTGAGCACAGGGAGACTGTGCGGTCACTTCATTTGTATCTAGACTAAGCTCGATGCTTTCCATTAGAGTGGCTTTTTCGGAATCAAAGTTTAGACCTACCTTTATGTTCACGGCCATCAATATGGTTAAAATTAATACACTGAATATTTTTTTACTTAATTGTTTTTTAAAATCCATTTTAAGTATCTATTTGTTATTGTTTAAGCGAATTAAATTATTTTTTTTTTGCAAATTATTTTCTGTGACTCATTTTTTATTCTACATCACTTGGATTTTGGAACGTGTTCTGACTATACTTCATTTAAATAAGAAAAGGAGAAAACATTATGAGTAGATCATCAGATTTTTTATCAGGAATTATTTCAGGAGCACTTGTTGGTGCAGCTATCGCTTTACTTTATGCACCCGACACGGGAAAAAATACCCGCGATCGTTTGTCATATCAATTGAGTAACTATTACGATGAGCTCAATGATCTTATCGACGAGTTACGGGCAGAAAAGGAAATTTTGGTTTCTGAAGCCAAAGAAAAAGGCGATAAAGTAGTTTTAGAAGCCAAAGAAAAAGCTGAAGGACTTATTAAAGAAGCCGAAGATTTGTTAGAGTCTATTGAGACTGCAAAAAAGAAGGAAAAAGCTTCTGAGGCTTAATTAGCTTCCGATCATAAACTAAATTATATAATTACCCTCGTTCACTTACTGGACGAGGTTTTTTATTTAGAGCATCCCGACTATTCACCAAATTGGTAAATCTCGGGGCGATCAAACATATCCCTGAATGCATACCAATATCCTGAATATGATCTTGCGGGTTTTAGCCTTACCCCTTTAAGGGGTCCCTCAACTGCTTCACCAAAAACATCCCATTTATTTCCTTCATTATCTTTGAGGATTATAGGCAATTCATTTTGGACCGGTTCAAATTTTAACTCTTTAGTACTTTCTGACTGGATCTTATAGGCTACAACAAAATCGAGGGAAGTACTTCCAACTATCAGGTATTCATTAGTTTTGATAGAATCTGATATTACTCTTATTCCGTCTCCAAATTTACTGTATTGGTAAACCCTGACTGTCGAACTCTCTTCCAGTGAATCATCTGGGAAAACAGCATGAACTCTTTCTTTTGCCTTTAGCCTCGTGTCCGTTCCATGAGTTATTGGAAAAACAATGATCCCATGACTATTCTGAAAGTTTTTCCCATACGCATAAGAGTTATAATCTCTGGAGTGCCCTGTATTTCTTGAAAGTACTTCTGAATTAGGGTACATGGCTTTCCATGTTTCCCATTTGGTGTCAATCACGTTAAGCGGATTCATGCTTTCCCCCAAATTTTCACCATTAATAGCTCTCAAACGCATTTGAGACCATAAACTTCCTGTATTTCGATCATAGGCTACCAAATTATTTCTAAAGATCAACCCTGAAGTTCCAAATTCGGGCCCAACTCTTGGAATCCATGCAATTCCCGTTGCGGTAAGTGGACAATACGTGAGGTTGAAATTAACTCCTCCAATTTTGTCATTTACAATCTCATGCCAATCTAAAATCTGATGAGGATAAGCCCTGACATTGCCATACATTTTTAAGCCTAAAACCCTGCGTTCATTAGGAATATAATCCGACTCATTAACTGTTACATATTTTGGGTCTTCAATAGGTGGAATCCCGTCCTTCCCCGGTCCCCCATCAATAACCTCATGCTCAGGTACTAACCATTCGCTCTCCTGTTCATAAATATTTTCTTGTTCACTGTTGTTGTTTGTGATAGAACTTTTTCCGTCGCAACCATAATTGAGCCCAATAGTTAGTAATAAGATTCCAAAAAAGAAATTTATTTTATAACTCTTGAAACTGGTCTCAGGTAAGTTCCCGTTTCTACTATTGTATTCCATTTTAATATCCACTCTAAGTTGATTGATACGGTCAATTAAGTTTTGGTACAATAGCTTTCTAAAACAGTCCGTAAAGTTCTGATGGGTTATCTCAAAACCATCTTACGTAATTTTACTAATTGTATCACCATATTACTAAATCAATGTTTAAGAAAAGGAATTTTTACGCCTTGCATTTTTCCGTTGCAATGGGTAATTCCCGATACACATTAAATTAGATCTCGGGATTATGGAATCACGGAAAGACTTTCTTAAAAAAATTGGAACCGGAGCTGCAATTCTTGGCACAGGGGCTTTTTTTAGCCCCCTTAAAGCAAGGGATATCACAAAAGAGCTTCAGGGGTTTTCAGGCTCGGCTTCTGCCATTGCACGGAATGAAGACTATTGGTCTCAAGTTCAGCAAGCTTTTACCGTTGACCGCAGCCTCATAAATTTAAACAATGGGGGAGTTAGTCCGGCCCCGGAATTTGTTCAGGATGCTATGAAACGCCACCTCGATTACTCCAATAAAGCTCCGGTTTACACCATGTGGAGAATTCTGGAACCTCAGCGAGAAGGCGTTCGCAAAAGACTTGCCCGAAACTTTGGGGTAGATCCGGAAGAAATAGCCCTGACCCGTAATGCCTCCGAAAGTCTCCAAATTTGTCAGTTTGGCTTTGATCTTGAACCGGGCGATGAAGTACTTACCACCGATCAGGATTATCCCCGAATGATCAACACATTCAAACAAAGAGAACGTCGCGAGGGCATTAAGCTGAAGCAATTCAGTATTCCTGTTCCTGCAGAAAATGATGAGGAAATTGTCCGGCTTTTTGAGGAAAACATCACCCCAAAAACAAAGCTGATTTTGATGTGCCATATCATCAACCTTACGGGACAAATTCTTCCGGTAAAAAAAGTAGTAAACATGGCTCGCCAAAAAGGGATCCCTGTTATTGTAGATGGAGCTCATGCCTATGCCCACTTTGATTTCAATCACTCCGATCTTGACTGTGATTATTACACTACCAGTCTGCATAAATGGTTATTTGCCCCTCACGGAACCGGTATGCTTTACGTGAAAAAAGATAAGATCAAAGACCTTTGGCCATTAATGGCTGCCATGGAATCGCAAGATGAAGACATTCGAAAATTTGAAGAAATTGGGACTCATCCCGCTGCCAATTATCTCGCTATTGCCGAAGCTTTAACTTTTCATGAAGGTATCGGCTCAGAAAGAAAAGAAGCCCGACTCAAATATCTAAATGATGTCTGGATCGATGAACTGGTGGATGGTGATAAAGTAGTCCTCCATACCAGTCGTGATCCCAAATACGCCTGTGGAATTGCTACTGTTGAAATCAAAGGCATGGAACCGGGTGAATTGAATAGCTCGCTTTGGAGAGATTATCGAATAATCACAACTCCAATCAATCATGCTCAGTTTAAAGGTATTCGGGTAACTCCGAATGTATATACCACCATGGAAGAAATAGGCAGGTTTATTGATGCCATGAAGGAACAAATTGCTAAGGTGTGAGACAAGAATAGAATTTGAACCAAGATTATTAAGGATGAAAAAGATTATCAGAATTACCAAATCCTGTTAATCGAGCAATATCCTGCAGAAATCCTGGTTCAAACGCTATATACTAATCCAATTACGAAAACCGTGAAAAACTCAATTATACTTTTATTTATATCTGCTGTTTTTATCTTTTCCTGCTCGGAAAATGAAAGTCCTATTCAAAAAAAGACCACCATAAATACTGAAAATGCTCCAGCTGCCGTTGGGGTTTATTCCCAAGCCGTGGAGGTTGGCAACACCTTATATCTTTCGGGTCAAATTGGCTTGATTCCTGAAACAGGTGAGTTAGCCGGTGATGATCTTACCGCTCAAACCCATCAGACTTTGCAAAATATTGAAGCTATATTAATCGCTTCCGGTTATACATTGTCGGATGTGGTCAAATCACAAGTTTACCTGGCTGATATGGATGACTACAGCACTTTTAATGATATTTATGTCCAGTACTTTCCCAATAATCCACCTGCCCGGGCTGTTGTTGAAGTAAGCCGAATTCCATTGGACGCTAAAGTTGAAATCATGATAACCGCCGCCAAATAACCATGAACGATATTAAAGATTTTATTAACCTTCGCAAGACTTTACACCGCTACCCTGAGCTTTCGAAAAAGGAGTTTGACACTTCAAAACGGATTTCTGCCTTCATACAACAATTTGATCCTGATGAAGAAATTCCCGTAGCCGGAACCGGTAAAATGTTTGTGTTTGAAGGAGAGGAACCCGGAGAGACGATCGTCTTCCGATGCGAACTTGATGCTTTGCCCATTCAGGAACAATCTCCAAAAATGGCACATCGTTCTTCTATTGATGGAGTGGCTCACCTTTGTGGCCACGATGGACATATGGCAATCATTGCTTATCTCGGGAAATTGATTTCAGAAAACCGGCCTAAAAAAGGTAAAGCCGTCCTATTATTTCAACCCGCTGAAGAATCGGAACTTGGTGCCAAGGATGTAGTGGAATCGCCTGAATTTCATAAGCTCTCTCCGGATTTTATGTTTGCCTTACACAACATTCCGGGTGAGCCTAAGCATAAAATCTTGGTAAAGAATGGTAGTTTTGCCGCTGCTTCCTGTGGAATTACCATCAAGCTGAGAGGGCGGACTTCTCACGCTGCCGAACCCGAGAAAGGGAATCCACCTTACCCTGCTGCCCACCAGATTATTGAGGATGTTCAGCAACTCACACAGTCAAAAAAGGAATTTCGGGATCATGTTATATCTACTTTGATTTATATCAGGATGGGGGAAATTTCGTTTGGAGTCTCTCCCTCCGATCTTGAAATGGGTATTACATTAAGAGCTTATCAAGGTACGGACCTGGAACTCCTTTGTGAGAAGGTGGAATCTATCATAACAAAATATGCGGGTGAATACGGACTCGAATTTTCATATGACTATGGAGAAATCTATCCTGCTACTGTAAACAATTCGGATTGCGCTGATATGGTCAGAAAGGTAGCTCATTCCAACAATTATGAACTTGAAGAAATGAATCACCCAAACAATTGGTCCGAAGATTTTGCTTACTTCACAGCCACCAACAAGTGCGTACAATTTGGGTATGGTTCCGGAGAAAACACCCCTAATCTTCATGATCCTGAATACGATTTTCCGGATGATATCATAGAACCAGCAGCAAATATATTTTACCACATTTATGAGCAAAAGCTGTTATAGCATATAAAGTATCAGATTCAACTTAAGTGCCGATAACCCAATTCACTCCAGAAGGACGGTTACCGGTATACATTTTTTTGTTATCTCTATCACTGACATCAAAAATAACTTCATTCCACCCTTTGGTAAATTCAACATTTACCTCTTCGGTTTTGTCGCTCTCAATCTGACAGTTTTCTGAAATTGTAATTTCTTGGGATGCATAAATCCATCGGACTTGATAATCACCTTTGGTATCACTTTGAGGAGGATACACATTCCGATTTGTCATATTCGAACTCAGTCCAATAGCACCCGTATTATTGTCTTCACCATAGGTAAAATTAAAGAGGTTCACATCTACAAAAAGATGATTGGAATCAACTTGCCCCATTATCTCTTCCCTGCAATACATCCCAACAAAAACATCGGTATCATCAGCCAGTGGTTTTAAAGCCTCAGCAATTGCTTCACCACTTAAGAAGTTAACGGTTAAAGTTCCCTCTTCGTCAATGGAACCCTCAATCAAATCCACGAAATCTTCACTTTGATAAAGGTCTTGAGCTCCTAATTCATAACCCGGGACTTCCGCTTCAATAGTTAATGCCTGGGTTGATGAATCTCCATTACTATTAGTAGAATTGTCGCTACAAGCAGTAATCAGTAAAACTAATATACCAATTAAAATCCCGGTATAGTCATGGCTTAAATTTGTTCCCCTTCTACAAAACATAACGTCTCCTTTTTTCTGTAAGTAATTAATTTTGTTTCTTAAACATAAAACGAAATTTCCAAAGATTATCAAGCTGTAGTTCTTTCTATTTAAGTCTTCATTTATATTTCTCCCGCATTTTGATCTGAATGTCATACGGTTGAGATTTGTTTTGTGAGTGAAGATAAAAGTCGAATCTAAAGCTTAAGATTATGACGCTTACAGCAACACTTCAAACTATTGACGCTGAAACATTACATCGTAAATTAACGGGGGAACATTTACCCATCATTATTAACGCTTTGGCTAAGGACGCATATCAGGCCAAGCACATCCCCGGCTCTATCAATATTCCTACTGAAAATGCTGAGATTGCCAGGGAAGTCATCCCTTATATGGACGCTGAAATTGTAGTTTATTGTGCCAATAATGATTGCACGGCCTCTCCTGAACTTGCCCAAAAATTAGAAGAAATGGGCTATACAAATGTCAGTGATTTTGAAGAAGGTCTTGCCGGATGGCGCCAAGCAGGCTATGAATTGATTGGCACAGACGCCTAACACTTACGATTAAATTTAAACAGGCCGTCTCATTAGAGGCGGCTTTTCTTATTTAATAGCTATTCTAGCTTTTCCCTTTTTACAGTAAAATTAACCATATCAATGTTTTTTTGAAGTTTGACTCTTTTCAGATAGATTGTACTTAGCCTTTTAACAAAAAATCGGAGGATAAATGAAGAATAAAGACTTAGCTCTTTTACTGATTAGAATAGGAGTAGGTGTTATTTTTATTTTAGCCGGATGGGGTAAACTCACCGGAATTGAAGGAACCCAACAATTTTTTGGCAATATTGGGATTCCGTTAGCCGGTGTCATGGCATGGGTTGTCGCGCTTGTTGAATTTTTGGGCGGCATCATGATGTTGGTGGGATATAAAGTTGAAATCCCCGGGATATTGTTGGCCATCACTATGCTGGTCGCCATATTTACCGTAAAAATGGGGGGCGATGGAGGTTTCAGTGGTATGCGCCTCGAAATCATGCTCATGCTGACCAGTTTAGCCATATCTATGATGGGAACCGGAAGTTACTCACTTGAAGCATCCCTGGATAAATCGCCCGCAGCTGAAGATTAACTTTAACTTCGACCTTTCTTAATTACTCCCACAGTAACTTCATTGGTGCTGTGGGTTTTCTATTTCTATAAATAACATCTCAATCGTAAAAAGAAATAATACCTCCTCTCTTTCATCTTCCATACACCTATATTCTGTGGCTAAAATTTTAACATAATCGGAGATTGGTAATGAAAAGACTTCTTCAAATTTTTACAGTCTTATTGGTATGTACAACTACTTCTGTATTTGCACAAAGTACTAATGATATGGTGGAGGCTATCGTAAACGAGGCCAATGAAAACTCACAATTAGAATATTTAGGGCATCAGCTGACGGATGTAATCGGCCCCCGTTTGGTGGGCACACCGCAACAGCAACATGCTCATGATTGGGCAGTGGAGCAATTTAACGAATGGGGTATTGATTCAGAAAATCAGCAATTTGGAATGTGGCGCGGCTGGGAGCGTGGTATCACCCATGTTGATTTGATTTCACCTCGTGTGGTTTCTCTTGAAGGACAACAGCTAGCATGGAGTCCTGCAACGCCGGAAGGTGGTATAACGGCTTCGCTTGATATTTTACCAACAGTCGAAAGTTAGGCCGAATTTGACAAATGGCTTGAAACCATTGAAGGAAAGATCATCCTTGTTTCACAACCTCAGATCACCGGCCGACCGGATTATAACTGGGAAGAATTCGCAACGGAAGAGTCATTCGATAACATGCGTGAAATGCGACAGGAACAAAGTCGTGCGTGGAGAGAAAACCTGAACCGAATTGGATACGGCAGAGATCTTAATAGCAAGTTAGAGGAAGCCGGAGCGGTTGGTTTATTTCAGTCTCGCTGGTCAAATGGCTTTGGAGTAAACAAGATCTTTAGTGCCAACACAGAAACTATTCCAGTTGTTGACCTATCTCTTGAAGATTACGGAATGCTTTACCGGATGGTAGAGTATGGAGATGATCCACAAGTACACGTAAATGCACAATCTAAAGAGCTGGGTGATGTTCCTATGTTCAATACCATCGCAACTATACCGGGTACGGAAAAGCCGGATGAGTATATTATTCTTTCTGCCCACTATGATTCTTGGGATGGCGGAACCGGAGCAACTGATAACGCAACCGGCTCCATCACCATGATGGAAACGGCTCGAATTTTGAAGAAGCTGTATCCAAATCCAAAGCGAACTATTGTTGTGGGACTTTGGGGTAGTGAAGAGCAAGGACTCAATGGCTCCGGAGCATTTGTTGAAGACAACCCTGAGATAGTAGACGGCCTTCAGGGTTTATTCAACCAGGATAATGGTACCGGTCGGGTAGTGAGTATTTCAGGTCAGGGATTTCTTCATTCTTATGAATTTATGCAGCGCTGGCTGTCACCTGTCCCCCGTGATATCACCCGTCATATTGAAACGACTTTTCCCGGTACTCCCGGCGGTGGTGGTTCTGATTATGCCTCTTTTGTGACGGCAGGTGCTCCCGGATTTTCCCTGAGCTCGCTAAGCTGGAGCTACTGGAATTATACCTGGCATACCAATCGCGATACCTACGACAAAATTGTGTTTGATGACGTCCGAAATAACGTAATCCTGACGGCTATCTTAACCTACATGGCCAGCGAAGACCCCGAAACTTTCCCCCGTGACCGGGCTGTACTGCCCATAAATCCGCGTACCGGAGAGCAGATGACATGGCCTTCGCCACGAACTCCCAACCGGGATGGAACGAAGAACTAAAGCCAACTCCAATTGATTTTATGAATCTGAGAAAGCCACTTTGAGTAATTGGAGTGGCTTTTTTTATTTGCGGAGGGTAATTCGAACTAATTATTCACATTATCTATGAGAACGTTTGGTATGAGATTCAAATATTGGGTCAAATCCATTATATTGAATTATGGATTCGATTATAACACATCATAAACGGGATATTTCCAACTTGTGTAAAACATTTGGAGTTGAATCTTTATATGTCTTTGGATCTGCTGCTTCAAATTCCTCCAGTGAATCCAGTGATATTGATTTTTTGATCTCTTTTCAGGATACCTTATCTCCTGAAGAGTACTCTGAAAACTACTTTTCTATCCGTCAAGCTTTTACAGATCTTTTTGAAAGAGAAATAGATCTTGTGACAAAAAACTCTCTCTCCAATCCTTATTTTATTGAGAGCATTGATAAAACAAAAGTGCTTATCTATGACCAAAAACAGCAAGAAGTATCTATTTGATATTCATACTTCTATCACATCTGTCGAAGATTATTTGAAGAACGTAAAGGAACTGAAGGAGTATCAAAACAATAAGCTTATTCGTCGTGCTGTAGAACGGGAAATCGAAATCATCGGTTGAAGCCACTAATCAACTTTTAAAACTGAATCCTTCTATACAAATCAGCAATGCTCAGAGAATTGTTGATACCAGAAATTTCATCATTCACGGTTATGATAGCGTAGATGATTTAATTGTTTGGAATATTGTTACAAATCATCTTCCAAAACTTAAGAAAGAAGTAGGCTGAGAATTTAGGATCAAATCAAAATATGAGTTTAGCTTTGATTCATAAGCTCGCACTATTCCTTTCTTTGATTAGCGAGTCACTCAACGAGACTAAAACCTATAACCTCATTTAGCTTTTCTTTTTTTGATTTGTTTTATACCACCATAACATTGCTCCTCCCCAAGCGAACCCTCCAATTGGAAAAACGATGATGGAATAGCTAAATATATCCCACATACTATCATCAAAGAGAAAGGACATGAGTGCAGAGTACAATACTGCTGTTGTTACTCCCCAGAATAGTACTCCATATACTACTATAAAAAGCCAGGGATTTCTTTCAATTAATGGAGTTTGATCGCTACCAGATTTGTCTTTCATATTAATTCCTGAGTTTAAATTCTATAAATCTAATCTATAATAATTTGTGAACAACTGTACCGGGCTATACAAACAAAAAAGACCCATTCAACTTAATGAACGGGGCTTTCAATTCTTTAAAAGGCCAACGAAGTATTAGTCTTCAGCTTCAGCGGTTTCGCTTTCACCGTTTCCACTACCGCCAAGTTCTTCAAACACTTTGGCAATGTCTTCGTCTCCTTCTTCCATATCGGCTTTGGATCCAACCACGATATCTTCGTAGTCCCGGAGTCCTGTACCGGCCGGTACTTTATGTCCAACCACCACATTCTCTTTGAGTCCGCGGAGGAAGTCTTTCTTGGCTTCAATGGAAGCTTGCGTAAGCACCTTCGTAGTCTCCTGGAAGGAAGCGGCTGACAACCAGCTGTCGGTTGAAAGGGCAGCTCTTGTGATACCCAACAGAATGGGCTTAGAAATAGCCGGTTCTGCTTCTCGGGTTTCGAGCTCTTCTTTACCTTCTTTGATCAACTCGTTGTTATGGTCGCGTACTTCACGGCGATCAAGGATCGTTCCTTTCTTCAGTTCAGAACCACCGGGGTTTGTAACAACAAACTTACCAATCAGTTCATCATTGCGCTCGTTTACTTCGAAGCGATCTACTTTATCACCTTCAAGGAACATGGTATCGCCCGGATCGGTAATCTCTACCTTCTGCATCATAGTGCGAACAATAGTCTCAATGTGCTTGTCATTGATTTTCACACCCTGTAGTCGGTATACCTCCTGAATTTCATTCACGAGATAGGACTGTACTGCATAAGGACCGAGAATATTCAGGATATCCTGAGCCGGAATAGTACCGTCAGAAAGCGGTTGACCTGCTTTCACGTAATCATTTTCCTGAACAAGAATATGCTTACTGAGCGAAATCAGATACTTCTTCTCATCTGTACCATCTTTCGACTTCACAAACACCTCTTGAGAACCACGCTTACGTCCACCCATTTCAACGATACCGTCAATTTCAGTAACAACGGCAGGTTCGCTTGGGGAACGTGCTTCAAACAGTTCAGTAATACGCGGCAGACCGGCGGTAATATCCTTAGACTTGGATGCTACACGTGGAATCTTCGCTATTACCTGACCGGCTTCAACTTTCTCACCATCGTCAATAACGATGTGCGTATCTACCGGAAGCGTACTTTCACGAATTCGATCTTTAGTTCCTTTAATAACAAGGGTTGGAACCAGTGAGCGATCCTTGGAATCAGTAATTACTTTTTCACGGTGACCGGTTTGAGCATCGGTATCATCAGATGAAGTTACTCCATCAATAATATCTTTGTACTCAACGGTACCTTCAATTTCAGAGAAGATCAGGGCATTGTATGGATCCCACTTACAGAGCACTGCTCCTTTAGGAACAATGTCACCTTCTTCTACTAACATCTCGGAACCGTACGGCACGTTATACGTGATTAATACGGTACCTTCATCGTTCACGATCTTAATCTCACCGGCTCGGGAAAGAACCACATTGTGATCTTCTTCACCGTCGTTATAGACTACAACGCGAACGTTTTCAAATTCTACTTTACCTTCAAACTTAGTTTTGTGCTGTGATTCAGCCTCAAGTCGAGATGCCGTACCACCCACGTGGAAGGTTCGAAGTGTAAGCTGCGTACCCGGCTCACCAATAGACTGAGCAGCAATAACACCTACTGCCTCACCTTTTTCAACCATGGTTCCGCGAGCAAGATCACGTCCGTAACATTTCGCACATACACCTCTTGGCGATTCGCACGTAAGCACAGAACGGATTTCAACTTCATCAATAGAAGTCTCGGCAATATTACTTGCTACTTCTTCATCAATTACCTCGTTAGACCCGCAAATGAGGTCATCAGAAATTGGGTCATATATCTCATGCAGTGATACACGGCCAAGAATTCGGTCTTCAAGACTTTCAATGATGTCCTCATTGTCTTTCAGCGCCGTCATCTTAATACCACGTAACGTACCACAATCTACCTCATTTATAATAACATCCTGAGATACATCGACCAGACGTCGGGTTAAATAACCGGCATCAGCAGTTTTAAGTGCCGTATCGGCAAGACCTTTCCGCGCACCGTGAGTAGAGATAAAATATTCAAGAACAGTCAGTCCCTCTTTGAAAGAAGAAAGGATCGGGTTCTCAATAACTTCATTCCCTTGCTGCATGGAACTCTTCTGCGGCTTGGCCATCAAACCACGCATACCTCCAAGCTGTCGAATCTGCTCTTTGGAACCACGAGCACCGGAATCAGCCATCATATACACAGGGTTGAATCCGTTTCGATCGGAAGCAAGTGCCTGAAACAATGTTTCAGAAACACGGTTTGTTGTGGAGGTCCACTTATCAATAACCTGGTTATACCGTTCATTATCGGTAATGAAACCCATTTCGTAACGACCTTGCACGTCCGTCACTTCATCCTTGGCACCGGTAATGAGTTTTTCTTTTTCATCCGGAATAATAATATCATCCAGGCTGAAGGAAAGCCCACCGATGGTAGCTTCCTCATAACCCATTTTCTTCATATCGTCGAGGAAAGCAGATGTTTTAGCTGTTCCTACTTCGTCATGAATTCGACCGATAAGATTTCTAAGCTCTTTCTTACCAAGTGTTTTATTAATGAAAGGAATTTCCTCAGGTACAATCTCATTAAAGATCACCCGTCCGGCTGAAGTCTTAATAACTTCAAAGCCCTCTTCACCTTCTTCGTTCGTAACCGGTATTCGTACATTGACTTTTGCATGGGCATCAAGTTTACCTTGATCAAATGCGATTAGTACTTCTTCCGGGGAAGAAAATGTTTTTCCTTCACCTTTGCGACCGTCATCGGGCTTGGTCAGATAATACAGACCAAGAATCATATCCTGAGATGGAACGGCAATTGGGCCACCGTTGGCAGGTGCCAAAATGTTGTGTGAACCTAACATAAGTACAGATGCTTCAATTACCGCATCATGACTTAATGGAAGGTGAACGGCCATCTGATCACCATCGAAGTCAGCATTAAATGCTGTACAGGCGAGAGGGTGAAGTCGAATAGCTTTTTCTTCAATCAATACCGGCTGAAATGCCTGAATACCTAACCTGTGCAATGTTGGGGCACGGTTTAGAAGTACCGGGTGTCCATCAATAACATTTTCAAGGACCTCCCAAACTACGGCGTCACGTCGGTCAACTACTTTTTTAGCGCTCTTAACCGTTTTCACATATCCACGCTCTATCAATCGGCGAATAATGAATGGTTTGTAAAGCTCAACCGCCATCTCCTTTGGCAGACCACATTCATGCATTTTCAGCTCGGGTCCTACTACAATTACAGAACGACCGGAATAGTCAACACGCTTACCAAGAAGGTTTTGACGGAAACGGCCACTCTTCCCTTTCAGCATATCTGAAAGTGACTTAAGTGGTCGGTTGTTATTTCGTACAGCGTTTGATTTTCTTGAATTATCGTAGAGTGAATCAACCGCTTCCTGTAACATGCGCTTCTCGTTTCGGAGAATCACATCAGGAGCTTTAATATCAATAAGTCTTTTCAGTCGGTTATTTCTAATGATAACGCGACGATAAAGATCATTCAGATCTGATGTTGCAAATCGGCCACCTTCAAGAGGTACAAGAGGGCGTAATTCTGGTGGAATCACAGGAATTACACTTTGAACCATCCATTCAGGTCGGTTTTCAGTATGCTGATTTGCAGCACGGAAAGATTCAATAACCTGAAGTCGCTTCAGTTTTTTCTTCTTACGCATTTGTGAAGTTTCATTCTTCACTTCATAACGCAACTGGTAAGCGAGTTCATCAAGATCCTGATCAGCAAGAAGGGCTTGTAATGCATCTGCACCTTCTTTTACGATAAATTTATCATCATCATCGTCATCCAACTCTTGATTGTCTTCCGGCAATTGCTCGATGATATCCCATTTCTCTTCTTCAGATATCTGGTCGCCCTGGGCATATCCCAAGTCTCGAGCTACACCCGGATTAATAATTACGAATGTCTCGTAATACACAATTTTTTCCAGGTTCTTGGAAGACATTCCAAGAAGGTATGCGATCTTGTTTGGAAGTGATTTAAAATACCAAATGTGTACTACAGGAACGGTAAGGGTAATATGCCCCATTCGCTCTCGGCGCACTGCTTTACGGGTAACTTCTACACCACAACGGTCGCAGATGATACCTTTATAGCGAATACGCTTGTATTTACCACAATGGCATTCATAATCTTTTACCGGACCGAAGATCTTTTCACAGAAAAGACCATCCATTTCCGGCTTAAATGTTCGATAATTAATAGTTTCCGGAGTCAAGACTTCGCCGTGAGAACGAGATAAAATCGTTTCAGCGGAAGCGAGGGATACCCCAACGCTGTCAAAGTCTTTGGTAACTGTTAATGTTTTTGTTACTGGCAAGGATCTTCCTCCAATTTATTAACAGTGAAATTATTCAATATGCATTTCAAGGCCTAACCCCATCATCTCGCGGAGTAATACCTTAAATGATTCGGGCACGTCGCCATCTGGCAGGTTTTCACCTTTCACAATGGCTTCATATACTTTTGAGCGCCCTTTAACGTCATCACTTTTTACAGTGAGCATTTCTTTGAGAATACTGGATGCACCGTATGCGTACAGAGCCCAAACCTCCATCTCACCAAGACGCTGACCACCAAATTGAGCTTTACCACCCAATGGCTGCTGCGTAATAAGTGAATATGGACCAATAGATCTTGCATGCATTTTATCCTGAATCAAGTGATTCAATTTCAGCATGTAGATTTGACCTACGGTTGTTTTCTGTGCAAACGGTTCACCGGTGCGGCCGTCATAAAGCTTCACTCGACCATCTTCCGGTAATCCGGCTTCTCTTAATTGTTCTCTAACTTCATCCATGGAAGCACCATCAAAAATAGGTGATGCAAAAGTAACACCTAATTTCTTAGCTGCCCATCCAAGGATGGTTTCGTAAATCTGACCAAGGTTCATACGAGACGGTACACCCAACGGGTTAAGACAAATGTCTACCGGGGTTCCATCTTCCATAAACGGCATATCTTCCTGTGGCACAATCTTAGCAACCACACCTTTGTTTCCGTGACGACC
Source organism: Gracilimonas sp. (assembly GCF_031581265.1). GTDB lineage: Bacteria > Bacteroidota > Rhodothermia > Balneolales > Balneolaceae > Gracilimonas. Next base: position 6,796 of record NZ_JAVLBQ010000023.1, on the reverse strand, counting down.
GGCCATCTTATCACCCACTTTCAGCTTACGTTTCTTAGCAACATAAACTTTAGCTTTTTGGATGATTCCCGGGGGTAATTCGTCTCCTACCTGGATCGCAAATTTACGACGCTTAGCTTCGGTATCTACTTCACGACGAAGCTCGCGGTAATTCTTAAACAACATTCTAACTTTCTTAACCAGCTCACCATCTGTGGCCCAGTCAATATTTTCGTTGATGTTTACAGGATCTAATTCTTCAAAAACTGACTTCTTGTACTTCTCGCCTTTCGGAATAAGCTCTACGTTGCTGTAGTTGTATACACCGGGAGAAGTTTTATCACGCAATAGCGAATACATTTTATCCGCCCATTGCTGATTTAACTCAGCAACTTTTTGTGCATGTCGTTCTTCTTCCTGCTCAACTCGCTTCTTCTCTTCTTTTCGGGAAATGAGCTCATCTCGTTTTCGGCTAAAAAGCTTGGTATCAATAACTGTACCTTCAACACTTGGCGGTACTTTAAGGGATGCATCTTTCACATCACCGGCCTTGTCACCAAAAATAGCACGGAGTAGTTTTTCTTCCGGGGTAGGATCTGTTTCTCCTTTAGGAGTAATTTTACCTACCAGGATATCACCATGCTCTATTTTAGCACCAATTCTAATAATACCACGCTCATCAAGATCAGCAGTAGCTTCTTCACTAACATTAGGAATTTCGCGGGTCAGTTCTTCCTCACCTCGCTTAGTATCACGTACCTGTTGTTCAAATTCCGTAATGTGAATTGAAGTGTAAATATCGTCTTGAACAATACGCTCACTCACTACAATCGCATCCTCAAAGTTGTACCCTCTCCATGGCATAAATGCCACCAACAGGTTCCGCCCAAGAGCAAGCTCACCATCGTGAGTAGAACAACCATCTGCCAATGCCTGACCTTGTTTAACCTTGTCACCAATTTTAACTACGGGACGCTGGTTTATGGTTGTATCCTGGTTTGTTCGAACAAACTTATTAAGCTTATACGTTTTCACACCACCATCAAAGTAGCAATGTTGCTCCTCTTCGGTACGATTGTATTTAACTCTGATTTCCGTTGCACTTACATATACCACTTCGCCATCAGCTTCAGCAGTAACAATAGCTCGGGAATCTCGGGCAGCACGCTGCTCCAGCCCTGTACCCACTACAGGGGCCTCAGGACGTAATAGAGGAACAGCTTGACGCTGCATGTTAGATCCCATCAATGCACGGTTAGCATCATCATGTTCAATAAATGGAATAAGTGCCGCCGCCAACGAAGTAATCTGATTGGTAGCAACATCCATGTATTCAATTTCTTCAGGCTTCACACGCAGGTAATTACCTTCTCGCGTTCTTGAGAAAATGGCATCTGTTTCAAACATGCCTTTGTCATCAAGTTCTGCGTTTGCCTGTGCAATAACAGTCTCATCTTCTTGTTCAGCCGCTAAATACTCTACGTCTTTTGAAACTTTTCCTTCCTTCACCTTACGGTATGGAGTTTCAATAAAACCAAAGTCATTTACCTTAGCATGAACACATAAAGAAGAAATCAAGCCAATGTTTGGACCCTCAGGCGTTTCAATTGGACATAAACGACCATAGTGTGTGTAGTGAACGTCACGAACCTCAAAACCGGCACGCTCCCGAGTTAAACCACCAGGACCTAAAGCTGACATACGACGCTTGTGCGTCAATTCAGCAATTGGATTGGTTTGATCCATAAACTGAGAAAGCTGATTGGTACCAAAGAATGTATTAATAACACTCGAAATAGTACGTGCATTAACCAGATCCTGTGGGGTAAGCTGCTCAGCATCACGAGAATTCATTCGCTCTCGGATGGTACGTGCCATACGTGCAAGCCCAATTGAGAATTGCTGTCCAAGTTGCTCACCTACTGTACGTACACGACGGTTACTCAAGTGATCAATATCATCAACCTGAGATTTCATGTTCTTAAGGCGAATGACTTCTTTGACAATAGCTACAATATCTTCTTTCGTTAAATATTGCAGATCGTTTTCTTGATCCATCTTAAGTCGCTTATTTAATCTATAGCGACCTACTTCACCTAAGTCATACTTTTTATCGCTAAAGAATAGACGCTCTAATATAGAACGAGCTGTTTCCGGATCCGGCATCTCTCCGGAGCGAATTTGTTGATAAATTTCACCCAGTGCAGAAGATTCATCATACGTTGGATCTTTACGTAATGTATTCATCATTACAGATCGCTCAGATTCTTCAGCTGAAATTTTCTGAACTAATACTTTTTCAACATCTGCTTCTTTAAGAGCACCATAATCATCTTCAGTTAATTCATGATCACGTTCAAAAATAATTTGTCGGTTTAGAGCTTCGGTAACTTCACCGGTCTCATCATCGACCACTTCTTCCATGCTTTCTACTACAATATTTTCAGCAAGTCTTTTGCCTACCAATTTCTTTTTGTAGTCAGCTTTTGAGCCGAATTTAATATCTTCAGAAAGCTCAAATAAGCTTAATAGTTCAATATCGGAAGAATATCCAAGTGCACGTAACAGGGTAGTTGCAGGCACCTTTTTCTTACGATCGATGTAGGCCCAAAGTACATCACGAATGTCAGTGGTAAATTCAATCCAGGAACCCTTGAAAGGAATTACTCGTGCAGAGTAAAGCTGAGTACCATTTGGATGAACATTTTGACCAAAGAACACTCCTGGAGAACGGTGCAGCTGACTTACAATAACTCGTTCAGCTCCGTTAACTATGAATGTACCACGATTGGTCATCCACGGCAGATCTCCCAAGAATACTTCTTGTTCAATAGTTTCACTGGCTTCATCACTTTCATCAACAGATGAGAGCCTTAATTTTGCTTTAAGGGGTACAGAATATGTTAAACCTCTGTCTTGGCATTCTGATTCAGTGTAGCGCGGAACATCAATATCGTAGTATAAAAACTCGAGAATATGAGTTTCACGGCTATCCTGAATAGGAAAATTTTCATTGAAAATTCTTTGCAGCCCTTGATTTTCTCGCTCGTTAGGAGCAATATCAAGTTGTGCGAATTTTTCGAATGATTCTAATTGAATATCCAAAAAATCAGGATAATCAAGTACTTGCTTGGTTTTACCAAACGACAGGCGGTTCGTGTTTGGAATAGTTTGCATCTTCTTGCTCAAAAGGAACCTCTCCTCTTAGATTGAAGGTAAATGTGATTTGGGCTAACCCACGAAAAAGGGGTCAATTACTATAGACGCCAATAGCCAATACCGTTTTCACGGCATTGGCTACCAACGAATTTGTTAAGTAAGAGTTACTTAAGCTCTACTTCAGCACCAGCTTCTTCAAGCTTGGATTTGATGTCTTCTGCTTCATCTTTGGAAACAGCTTCTTTTACGTTGTTAGGAGCTCCATCAACTAACTCTTTGGCTTCTTTCAGCCCAAGTCCGGTAATACCGCGTACTTCTTTAATTACGGCAATTTTCTTAGCACCGGCACTCTTAAGAACTACGTCAAACTCAGTTTGCTCTTCACCACCGCCGGCTTCTCCGCCGCCTGCAGCTCCACCAGCTACTGCGACAGCAGCCTGAGCAGGTTTGATATCGTATTCTTCTTCAAGAATAGTTGCAAGTTCGTTTGCTTCTTTAATTGTTAGGTTGACAAGCTGTTCAGCTAAATCTTTAACGTCAGCCATTTGTTTCTTCTCCAGTTGTTTTAGATATAAAAAATTCTAGTTGATTAAATAAGGGTTATTCTTCGCCTTTTTCAGCGATGGTCTTCACAGCACCTACAAGGTTTGAACCTTGAGATTCAAGCGCACTTACAACATTTGTTAGTGGCGCCATTAACAGTCCAAGGATATCTCCAATAATCTCGTCCTTCGACTTCATAGCCGCGAGAACGTCCAGTTTTTCTTCATCATAGAAATCTCCATCTACGATTGCTGCTTTAAACTGTGGTTTATTGTGTTCCTTGATAAAGTCCTTCAATACCTTGGCGGGTGCAGCCAATTCTTCTTCAACAAATGCAAAAGCATTCTGCTCATATAATTCAGGAATAATGTCTTCAAATCCTCCAACATCTTCCATTGCGAGCTTCATTAACTTATTTTTATACACTTTGAAGCGAACATCTCCCTTACGAAATGCACCTCGCAGATCGTTGACTTCGGGTACTGACATTCCTGAATAGTTCGTTACATAAATTGCACTTGAGCTTTTCAGGTTTTCAGTAATTTCGTCTAAAACTGCTTGCTTTTCTGCAGTAGGCATAATTCAATTTCCTCCTATTATAAGGATGTTACTGCGGTTCTGCTTATTGGGATGCTAGGTCCCATTGTACTGCTCATGAAAACACTTTTCACGTACAGTCCTTTTGCGGAAGCTGGTCTGAGGCTCATAACTGTACGGAGAAATGCTTCAGCATTTTCCTTTAAGTCACTTGCATCAAAACTTACTTTTCCAATAGATGTATGTAATATTCCGGTTTTATCAACGCGGAAATCAATTTGACCGGCCTTTACTGTTTTAACAGCATCAGCCACATCCATTGTTACAGTTCCACTTTTCGGGTTAGGCATCAGTCCGCGGGGCCCTAAAAAGCGCCCAAGCTTACCGAGTTTTCCCATTACGTCAGGTGTAGCTATAATCACGTCGATATCAGCCCACCCTTCTTCAATTTTTGTGATGTAATCATCAAGACCAACATGGTCGGCACCAGCTTCTCTGGCTTCATCTTGTTTGGCCTCATTAACGAGAGCCAACACACGAACTTCTTTACCGGTACCATGAGGTAAACTCACTGTACCACGAACCATTTGATCGGCGTGCCGGGGATCTACTCCCAACCGCACATCCAAATCTACAGATTCATCGAAGTTTGCATTAGATGTTTTTTTAACCAGATCGCACGCTTCTTCCAAAGTATACTCTACCTCGGGATTCACGAGTGCCACGGCCTGTTGATATTTTTTTCCTCTGTTTGCCATGATCACAATTCCTTACTTTTCGCGATTTACTCTAAGACCCATACTGCGAGCCGTTCCTGCAACCATTTCCGCACCGGCTTCTATGTCAAACGCATTTAAGTCTTCCATTTTTTCCTGTGCAATATCTTTGCATTGGCTCCAGGTAACCGTTCCTACTTTTTTTCGGTTTGGTTCACCTGATCCGGACTTGATTTTCGCTGCTTTCTTGAGAAGAACAGGCGCTGGCGGTGTCTTTGTTTTGAATGTAAAAGACTTGTCAGCATAAACCGTAATCTCAACAGGAACAACAGTTCCGGCCTTGTCCTGAGTCTTAGCATTAAAGGCTTTACAAAACTCCATAATATTGATTCCTGCCTGACCGAGAGCCGGCCCAACAGGTGGTGCAGGGTTTGCCTGCCCCCCAACAATCTGGAGCTTCAGGATATTTTCAACTTTTTTAGCCATGGATTCTCAGGATCCTATAATTAATAACTTCTGTTTAGTTTGCGTAATAGCTAGTGTGCATCAACTAGGTTCTTTAATTTGCGGATTCAACTTGGTTTACATCAACTTCAACAGGAGTCTTACGGCCAAAAATACTAACCATAACCCTCAGTTTAAGTTTTTCAGTATTTACTTCCTGAACAGTTCCGTCAAAATCTTTAAACGGACCGGAAATAACTTTAACCAAGTCGCCTTCGCTATATGGGATTTCAATATTACCCATATCTTCTCCACTGTCTCGCACTCTGCCAATGATGCGTTTAACTTCGTGCTCTTTCAGTGGAGTTGGCACCGTTTCATTTTTACCTGTCTTCAAAAAACCAAGACAAGATGGTGCACTTTGTATCAAATTGTTTACTTCTTCATCATAATGAGTATTCAAAAGGATATAACCCGGGAAGAAATTTTTCTCCCTGGTTCGCTTCTTACCTGAGCGGATTTCAACAACTGTCTCAGTAGGAATCAAAACTTCTATGATTTTATCCTCTAAACCTTGGTCTTCTATCTCTCGCTCAAGAAACTCTTTAACCTTTTTCTCATGACTGGAAAAACATCGGACTACATACCAGTCATGTGTTAGTTCTTTACTCATTATTAGTTATAAATAGCTTCTAATATTGTGCTGTATAATTGATCTACTCCAAAAATGAATAGCGATATTATGATTGAAAAAACAACCACAATTACTGTGTTGTCTATCAATTCTTTTTGGGTCGGCCAAGAAACTTTCTTGAATTCCGATACAACACCATCAAAAAAATTAGTAATCTTACTCATATTATTATTTTTATCTGCACGGGTGGAGAGGCTCGAACTCCCGACACCTGGTTTTGGAGACCAGTGCTCTGCCAACTGAGCTACACCCGTATAAAGCGCACAAGAGCAGGCGGAATCCGACTGCTCTTTGCACTGGCCTTATTTAGGTAACTTCTTAGTCTAAGATTTTAGTTACAACTCCGGCACCTACGGTACGTCCGCCCTCGCGAATCGCAAACCGCAGTCCTTCTTCCATCGCTACCGGCTGGATAAGTGAAACATTCAGCTTCACATTATCTCCAGGCATCACCATCTCCACTCCGTCCGGAAGCTCACATGCTCCCGTCACATCGGTGGTACGGAAATAAAACTGCGGGCGGTAGCCTTTGAAGAACGGCGTATGGCGCCCGCCTTCGTCTTTGCTCAGCACATATACCTCACACTCAAATTCTTTATGCGGGGTAATCGAGCCGGGCTTACACAGCACCATACCGCGCTCAATCTGCTCTTTGTTAATACCGCGAAGCAGAATACCGGCATTATCGCCCGCCTGCCCTTCATCGAGCATACGGCGGAACATC
>NZ_JAVLBQ010000022.1:0-48666 GCF_031581265.1 Gracilimonas sp. | reverse complement strand
AGTATCTTTTTCAGCTTTGGCACCGGAAGTACCTTAGATGCAATGGCCACAAACGATTACGAAGCCACAATGCTAAACGCCAATACCAACTATACAGAAGATCCGCAGCTAAGAGGAATCTCAAGAACCGTAGATGGTGGACTTGATCCTCGACCTGCTTCTGATGCTCCTGTATATGGTAAGGCTGTAAATCTTGACGATAGCTGGTTCACTAATGTGAACTATGTTGGAGCCTTTGACGGTTCAAACTGGCTGGCAGGATGGACTGCCCTTGATGCTTATGGTTTCTTGGGTGAAGGACTTGTAACCGATATTGAAGATGTTGTGACTGAAGTACCAACGAGTATTGAGTTGAAACAAAATTACCCGAATCCATTCAACCCAACTACACAAATCAGCTTTACTCTGCCCCAGGCACAGCAAGTAACGCTGAAAGTGTATGACATGTTGGGACGGGAAGTAGCAACGCTTGCTAACCGTGAGAATTTCTCAGCCGGTAGTAACACCATCAACTTTGATGCTGCGAATCTGTCAAGTGGTATTTATATCTACCGATTGACTGCAGGAGATATTTCAATGACAAGACAAATGACTTTGATTAAGTAGTTTGTAGCTTTTTAGTCAAAATATACGTCTCACATCACTGTGAGGTGTGCTGATCAAGGAGAGCCCCGAGGAATTGGGGCTCTCTTTTTTTTGATCGCAGATTTTTGGGATTGCACAGATTTCACTGATCATATATCAAAAAAATCTTCCGGCAATGTTGATTATAAATGGAAAGAGCCATATATTTATCGTATAATTACGATATACGATTATGGCAATTACAAAAGCAGATTTATTCAACGAAAAACAAATTAAAGCAGCAGAGTTTGCGAAAGCTATTGCACATCCGGCAAGGATTGCGATATTGCAGATTTTAGCTAAGACCAATGCCTGCTATTGCGGAGACATTACCGAAGAACTACCACTTGCTCAGTCAACGGTATCTCAACACCTGAAAGCATTGAAATCAGCCGGCATTATAAAAGGTGAGATCGAAGGAATACGTACTTGTTACTGTTTTGATGAAGAAAATCTGGCTGAATTTAAATCCGTGATGGAAGCTATGATTGATGAAATTTCAATACCGGACGCTAATTGTTGTTAATGTTATTAGAACCAGCAGATCAGGTATGTATGTATTCCACATGGAATGTTCGCAACAACAATAACTGGAAGCAGGAGCCTGCCTTTGTTGGCAGACAGGCTTTCAACTATGCATTACCCAGCGGAGCTTGGTAACGAGTAACATCGAGATTAGAATTCAATCAATACATTTTTCAAAATTAATACCAACTTAGCTATGAAATCCCAAGTAAAATCACCCGAAGAACTCAAAGAAACCGTTCGTAAAAAATATTCAGAAATCAGTGAGCAAGGGAAAGATTATAATGCCCGTAGCTGTTGTGGTACCGGTGGAGAATCCACCAAAGTGTATAATATAATGACAGATGACTATAGCGAAATGAAAGGCTATAACGCTGATGCAGATCTTGGTCTGGGATGTGGACTTCCTACCCAATTCGCAAAAATCAAAAAAGGAGATTATGTGATCGATCTGGGTTCCGGTGCCGGTAATGACTGCTTTGTAGCCCGACATGAAACGGGCGAGAAAGGAAAAGTGCTCGGAATCGATTTTGCACAACCCATGATAAAAAAAGCCAGGGAAAATGCAGATAAACTCGGATTCAACAATGTGGAATTTCGTTTTGGCGATATCGAAGACATGCCTGTTTCCGATAACGTGGCAGATGTAGTGGTAAGTAACTGCGTACTGAATTTGGTACCCAATAAACCCAAAGTGTTTACAGATATTTTCAGGGTACTTAAGACGGGCGGTCATTTCAGCATCTCAGATATTGTATTGGAAGGAGAACTGCCTGAAGCTCTCCGCGAAGACGCTGAGATGTATGCAGGTTGTGTAGCAGGAGCCATTCAAAAAGAGGATTATCTGAAGCACATAAAAAAAGCAGGATTTGAGAACATTACCATCCAAAAACAGAAACCAATTGAGATCCCGAATGACATCTTGAGTATTTATTTGGATGAGCAAGAAATGGCTGAATTCAATGAAGGTGGGCCGGGTATCTATAGTATTACGGTGTTTGCTCAAAAGCCGGGCGGTGCAAAGGATAAAGTAACTATGCTTGGGTCTGAATCCGCGGGAATCTGTGAGCCCGGCTCAGGATGTTGTTAATAGTGTGGAAACCAGCGGTTCCATCATGTATTTCGAATGGGATGTTCGGAATGAGCCTGAAAGTCTCTTTGATGAGGTTTTTAAACAGGCTGTGTGATTGGTAACGGGAGGATCGGAAGGAGTTTAACTGGAAGCAGGAGCTTCCCAATATGCGTTACCAAGCAGAGCTTGGTAACGAGTAACAATGAGAATATTAATGAGTAGTATGTATCCAAAACTAAAAACATGCATCGATGAGGTGGAATTAAATTTCGATTCTGTTCCAACGGAAAGAAAAGAACAGCTTAGGGAGGTAGCCAATTATATTCATTCCAAAATTGAGAAAAATGAAATAGCTAAACTCAACTTTATCTGCACGCATAACAGCCGTCGCAGCCATCTGGCACAAATTTGGGCGGCAACAGCGGCTCAATATTGTGAAATTGAAAACATCGAAACATATTCAGGTGGAACTGAAGCCACGGCTTTCAACCCCAGAGCAGTAGCAGCTATTGAAAGAGCGGGATTTAAGGTAGAAAACCCGGGTGGCAATAACCCGATGTATGAAATTTCATTTAGTGAAGATGTTGCTCCCATAGTCTGTTTTTCAAAAAAGTTTGATGATGACTTCAACCCAAACAAAAACTTTGCTGCTATTATGACCTGCTCAGATGCCGACGAAAACTGTCCGTTTGTGCCGGGAACCGAATTTCGAAAACCAATCACTTATCGCGATCCAAAAGAAGCAGATGGAACCGATCGGGAAGCTGAAACTTATGATGAACGCTGCAGGCAGATTGCCACGGAAATGTTTTACATGATGAATGAAATTCAATCCAAGAAATAATAACCTAATGAGGTTAAAACCATGAATACCCAAACTTTTATAAACACCTTAGTTTCCAATACCAACAAAAACCTGTCTTTCATTTTACCCGATGATACCCGTCTTTCAGGCGACCTGCATATCACAGAAATTCAAAATCATAAGGTAGATTCTGTAGATTGCGGAGGAAATCCTCATCAGTATGATGAAACAGTGGTTCAGCTTTGGATCAACGAAGCTTCGAAAGATGTAGCAGAATGGAGAACCGAGAAAGCACTGAAGATCTTTGAGATTGTTGGCAAGAAAATTGAGTATAAATATGATGCAGAACTCTACATTGAATTTGGAGATTCAGATCACCCAACCATTCGCTATTCAGTTGGGCGTATTGTAAAAACATCACAGGATGTAACTATTATGCTCAAGGTAAAACCCACCGTTTGTAAACCCCGCATTGATACCACCGGGGAATTGGCCGCCTGCTGTTGATTTTTAGGCTAAGGCAGTTCGTATTTATATTTTCTTAAAATTAGGATTGTAATTTATATACAACGTTCACAATCCAACTGTAGGAGGTTCATTATGAAATTTACTCACGCAATGCTTGCCCTGGATCTGTCACCTTCCAGTGATGATTTAGTCCACGGCATATCAGATCTTAAAGAAATTGGTATTCAAAAAGTGACTCTATTTACGGTAGTCACCAAAGAATATCCAAATGGAAGAGAAAAGTTTGAAAAAGCAGCCTATGAAACGAAGTTAGCTGCCTATGCCCAGAAACTTCAGGAAGAGGGTATAGATGCGGAATGGAAATTAAAAGAAGAAATGGGCTCTTTTGAACCAAAAGAAATACTCTCTGAGGTGAAAGGAGTTGGCGCAAACTTTTTAGTGATCGGTAACAAAGGACACAATTTATTAGCTGATATGTTGCTGGGAAGTGTAGCCTCAGAAGTTATTCACAGTGCCGATGTTCCGGTACTATTGCTACGTATTTCTGATAAACCCGGTACAGGAGATGTATCCATTTGCAAAAATGTTCGGAGAAATATTTTGCTGCCCATTGATTTTTCGGAAGCAGCCGATGGGGCGATGAAAGCTTTTGAACAAAAGGAGTTGAGGGAGTCTACAGTTACTGTATTTAATGTTCAAACTATGCCTAAAGAAGCTGAAAAAGATAAACTTCAGGAAAGAGTGGATTATCTCAAACGCATAGGTGTGAAAGAGGTTAACAGCGAAACTAAACACGGTAATATCTGGATTGAAATCACGGAGTATGCTGACAAAAAAGACATGTCTATGATTGTGATGGGATCACAGGGAAAAGGATATTTGGAGGATGTCTTTATAGGCAGTAACAGCCTTCGTGTAGCCCGACATACTTCAAAACCACTTCTATTAATGCCATTCCAAAAATAAATACCAATAGAATAACTATAGAAACAACTCTAAAATATATTAATGGCTGATAAACAAATTGCGTTCTTTGAAAAATATTTAACCCTGTGGGTGTTGTTATGCATTGGCATTGGAATCGGGGTTGGTTATGTAGCGGGTGATTCTATTCAAATCATAAGTGACTGGGAGGTTTATAAAGTAAACATCCCGGTGGCCATCCTCATTTGGCTGATGATTTACCCCATGATGCTTCAGGTTGATTTCGCCTCGCTCAAAGAGATTGGGAAATCTCCAAAAGGGGTAGTTTGGACTGTTATCATCAATTGGGCTATCAAACCCTTTACGATGGCCTTTTTTGCATGGATCTTTTTTGATCAGATTTATGCAGCGTGGTTATCTCCCGAACTGGCCGACCAATACATTGCCGGAGCCATTTTATTGGGAGCTGCTCCCTGTACCGCGATGGTATTTGTTTGGTCGTATTTGTCGGATGGTGATCCAAATTATACCTTGGTCCAAGTTTCGGTAAATGATATTCTAATTCTTATCCTTTTTATTCCAATTGTGGGATTGTTATTGGGTATCACCGATATTACCATTCCCTGGAATACGCTGGCAGCCTCCATTATTGTTTTTGTTGTGATTCCTTTGGTTGCAGGTTATTTAACGCATAAAGTCGCTATTCGTCAAAAAGGACAGCAGTGGTACACCAAGACATTCCTCCCAAAATTTAAGCCGGTTTCTATTTCAGCATTATTAATCACGCTTATCTTATTATTTGCTTACCAGGGTGAACGTATAATCGATAAACCTATTGATATTCTGCTAATTGCCATTCCGCTAATCATACAAACCTATTTCATCTTTGCACTTGCATGGTATGGAGGAAAGAAGATCGGGTTGCCGTATCAGGTATGTGCCCCAGGCTCTATGATTGGCGCCAGTAATTTTTTTGAGTTGGCCGTAGCGGTAGCGATAGCTTTATTTGGCCTTCAATCCGGAGCAGCTTTAGTAACGGTTGTAGGAGTGTTGATCGAAGTGCCGATCATGCTCTCGCTGGTGAGTTTTGCGAATAAAAGCAGACTAAAATATTAAGTAAGAATTCAGAATTCAGAACTCAGCGAAGCCCATCTGAATTCTGAGTGGTGACTCCTGAGTTCTCTAAATAAAAAAACTTTCCACTTGCAGAACTGTTTATAATTTCTAAATGTTAGGCTAATCAGAAATCCAAACAAACAGGCTGAACCATTGATATTTGTAACACGAAGAGCTCACTTTAACGCTGCTCACCGACTTCATAATCCCAATAAAAGTGATGACTGGAACCGGGACACCTTTGGGAAGTGCAATCTCCCCAATTGGCATGGTCATAACTACGTAATTGAAGTTACAGTAGTAGGCGAGCCTGATCCTGAAACCGGTTTTGTGATTGATTTGGGACAATTGAAAGCTATCATCAAAGAAAAGATTTTGGATCCCTGTGATCATCATAACTTGAATCTGGATGTGCCTTTTTTGAAGGGAATAATTCCCACTACGGAGAATTTGGTTCGGGCTTTTTTCGAACAACTTAGACCTGAAGTAGAGCAAGCTTGTACAAACGGGGGGAAACTTTATATGGTGAAATTATTTGAGACGGAACGAAATATTGCAGAATACTGTCCATATAGAAGAATTTAAAAGACTATTCATTATCCAATTAGCAGTAAGAGAAGACCTATGATCGCAAATGAAGTACAGCGTTTTTACGACCCCACATTTACGGTAACCCCCGAATACAAAGAATCTTTACCAGATCTGCAGAACGGTCCGGCCTCACTCATCGAAGGAGCAAATGTGCCCATTCAACAAGTGGGTATTTCTAATTTTAAGCTGCCGCTGAAGTTTAGGCGAAGGGAAGGAGACCCCATCACCCTTGAAGCTTCTGTAGATGGCTACGTAAGCCTTGAAATGGATAAAAAGGGTATTAATATGAGTCGTATTATGAGGACCTTTTATAAATTTCAGGATAAGGTTTTTCATCTCGACCGACTTGAAGAAATACTAAAAGCTTATAAAGAAGATCTTGAAGCACAAGAAGCTTTTCTGCAAATTTCTTTTAACTACCCAATGTTGATGGATAGCCTTCGCTCTGACATGAAAGGCTACCAATATTACCAGGTGAAGTTTGAGGGGCGGCTCGATAACTACAATCAGTTCCACAAGCACATGCACCTCGATTTTGTGTATAGCAGTGCATGTCCTTGCAGCTACGAGTTGGCAGAACATGCCCGGGAAACCAGAGGGGTGGCTTCAATCCCGCACAGCCAAAGGAGTGTAGCAAACGTAACGGTTGCCTTAAAAGATGAATTTTTTGTAGAAGACTTGGTCCAAATTTGCCGAAACGCTTTAAAAACGGAAACCCAGGTTATGGTAAAGCGCGAAGATGAACAAGCCTTTGCCGAGATGAATGGTGCCTATCAAAAATTTGTGGAAGATGCCGCGCGCCTGCTTTACGATGAACTCGACAGCTACAACAGCATCCGGGATTTTGTGGTACGTTGTGTACACATGGAAAGCCTGCACAGCCATGATGCAGTAAGCAGAATTTGCAAAGGACTGCCCAACGGCCTGAGATAAGCTACTTCACCATTCGATCTATTGACTTGTTGTTCACTCGTAATTCAATTCCTTTGAGGTGCGATGGCACGAAAAATTGTTTGCGATCATGGGTTGATAAACCATGAAATGCTACCCGGCTGCTGCCTGTTGAAATAATGAAGATTAACAAAGAAACTTCATTTATGGAAAAGCAAGAAGCACCCATTAGAAACACTCCATTCTCAGAAAAAGAATTAGATCACTTTCGACATTTGCTCGAAGTAGAAAGAAAAAAAAGCCAAGAGAAAGTTGAAAGCTATGAATCTCAATTAGAGGATATGGAGAAGAATTTGGATGATACCAGTTCTTCAGCATCTCATCATCAGGGCAATATTGGAACGTCAGAGGATGAACGGGAAAAGTATTATATCATGATTGAGAAAGAAAAAGAAAAACAAGAAGAGATTAACATGGCATTAAATAGAATTGAAACCGGTAATTACGGAATTTGTAAAGTGACCGGTAATCCTATTCAAAAAGAACGACTTGAAGCCAAACCCTATGCTAAATACAGCATTGATGCCAAAAAAGGGGACAATTAAGATTTCTCATCCCTCAAACATTATTATTTAAGGATTATATTAGAGCCCTGCAGATTTAGCAGGGTTTTTTCTTTGTAAAACTTCCCGTTCTGTTTCGCACATGGACAGTAAAAAGCCTAACTTCAATTTTTTACAAAATATTTATAAAACCAATCTATGAGAAATCTCTACTATTCATTTCTGACCACAATTGTACTACTCTTAACTTTCGATGCCGCCCATGCCCAACTCTTCGAAGATTTTGAAGATGGAAGCAAAGGCAGTTATGCCGCCAGCTCGGTCACGCTTTCCACAGGTGATTGGTACATGGAAGAAGCACTTTTAGGAAGCTTGCCCAACGATAAATACAATGGCAGTCAGGGAGTCCGGATGGACCGTCGGGATGGCATCGCTGCGAATATTTATATGCAGTTTGATAAGCCTAATGGCGCCGATGAGGTTTCTTTTTACTTGGCACATTATGGAGACCTGGCTGAAGATGCCGCTTTACAGGTTCAGTATTCCGTGGATAGTGGATCAAGTTGGACCAATATTGGGGACGAAATAACTGCACCTGAAGAGCTAACTGAGTATTCCATTCCAGTAGAAATAGATGGAGATATTAGATTTAAATTTATTCAGTCATCCGGAACTGATCGCATGAATATCGATGATATTCGCATCACCGATTATATAGAACCGGCTGATGATGCGACAATTGCAGTGACTGTTGATGGTAGCGGAGCAGAAGCAAATGCAACTATTGATTTCCCTACTACAACAATTGATGCTGAAAACTCAAAAACACTGGAAATTAAAAATGTCGGAAATGAATCACTGAACATCTCAGAAGTATCAGTGAGCGGAGCCGGGTTTACGGTGTCAAATCTTAAGGATTCTTCTTTAGCATTTAATGAAACGACTGAGCTAACCCTCACTTTTTCACCGGGTAGCGAAGGTGCTTTCCAGGGAAGTGTAACCATTGAAAGCAATGCAGTTAATTCTTCCTCTTTTGGATTAAATTTACAAGGTAACGGCATAGCTACTGATGAGGTAATTCCTATTGCTGAAGCCCGGGAACTTTCTTTTGGTACACGAGTTACGGTAGCCGGACGGGTAACCGTTGCAGATGAGTTTGGGGGACCTGCCTTCATCCAAGATGGTACGGCGGCAATTGCGGTTTATTGGACTCCTTTGCACGCAGCAGCTGAAAGAGGAGATTCCGTGGTTGTAACAGGCCCGCTTACGGAATTCAATCCGGTGGACGGTCCCGAAGGAGATTTCCTGACTCAAATTGCAGAACATGAAGGGGATGATGATATCAGTTACGAAATTATTGACACTGAAAAACGCGAGATTGAACCGGCAGTTATCACCATTTCACAAATGAATGCAGGTGGATTCGAAGCTGAGTATGTATTAATTCAAGATGTAAGTATCGATCATTCCGGAGCATTTCAGGGCGAGCAAAACTATGATATTTCTGATGGAAGCGGACAGGGAACTATCCGAATTGATGGAGATGCTGAAAGCTTGGTTGGTACGTCAGCACCTGACGGAACCGTAAACATTGTTGGAGTTATAGACCAGTTTTTTGGCACCTATCAGTTAAAGCCAAGAGATGCGGATGATTTAGGAGTTGAAGAAGTCACTTTTCCCGGTGAGGATATATCTAAAGATCAAACCTTTGAAATTGCTACCTGGAATATTGAATGGTTCGGCTCAACCAGTAATGGACCTGAAGATGAGGAAACACAATTTGCTAATGTAAAACAGGTTATTGATAGCGTAGATGCTGACCTTTATGCTTTCCAGGAAATTTCAAATGCTACTCAGTTCGCTGATCTTGTGGCAGAGTTGGAAGAATATGGTGGTGTTATTGCCGACTTCTCCCAGTCGCAAAAAACCGCTTATCTATTTAAAAGAGCAACGATAGATTCTCTTGATTCAGATGTAGTAACCGGAGATTTCTTTACCCAACAATACTGGGCCAATGGGCGATATCCGCTTATGTTTCAATTTAATGCAACGGTAAATGGAAAAAGCCGGGAAATGTATGCATTTAATATTCACGCCAAAGCTTTTGATGATGCCGGATCTTACAACCAGCGCGAGAATGCTGCCCGGGAATTAAAAGGTTATTTAGATAATCTGCACTCTTCGGATAACGTCATTTTTATTGGAGATTATAACGATACAATTACAGGGTCTATTACCGCAGGAGAAGAGTCACCTTACAGCGAATTTGACAGTGATCAGGACTATACCATTATCACTAAAAATCTGGAAGAGAAAGGATTTGATTCTCAGTCTTCAGGGTCTATGATTGATCATATCACTATTTCAGACGAGTTAAACGATGAATACATCCCTGGAACCGAGAGGGTGGAAAATACATCCTACATCGGCAGCTATATAAGCAGTACTTCAGATCACTTCCCAATTTGGACTCGATTACAGTTTGAGACTATCGTGACGAGTAACGATGAGGAATTGGCTGCAACACCACGTTCTTTTGAGCTGGAACAAAACTATCCGAACCCTTTCAACCCAAGTACAGTGATCAGTTATCAGTTGTCAGATAACAGTACTGTGACGCTGCAGGTTTTTGATATGCTTGGAAGAAAAGTGGCCACCCTTGTTAACAACGAAAGAGTAGCATCCGGAAGCCATGAAGTGACTTTTGATGCAAGCAATCTCTCCAGTGGAATGTATATTTACCAACTCTTCACGGACAGTGGCTTACAGCTGACGAAGAAGATGATGCTTATCAAATAAAATGAAAAGGCTTTGCGAATAATTACTTATTTGTAAAGCCTTCTTTCATATGTATAAACTCTATTCAATAATAGATTTTATAATCTGTACTGAACAGAAACAAAGGTTCCTACCGAATATAATTTCACATTTCCCCAACCAACATTTTGGACGGGCACTTTAATGAAAGGTTCTGCACGTAAACTGAAGTTTTTGTGGATATCCAGTTCATAACCCAGTGAAAAACCGATGTTGCTCATGAAATGAGCTTTCCCTGATTGCACTGTTTTTTGCTCAATTTGGCCGGGATTGGGATAGTCATAATTAAACCGGTAATCCTCATTGAGCATGATATAGGTAGAAACACCGGTTTTGAGAAAAAATCTGGAAGAATTAAACTCCCGAAAATTATACTCCAGGTTGATCGGGATATCTAAAATGATGCATTCAGCAAAAAGCTGACTTGGGTTACTCCCATTTGTTGGAACAGAGTATGGATCATAGCCTTGTGAATTTACATTGTATCGGACTTTGGATTGAATGATACCGGTGGATATGGTGAATTGACTATTGATTGCGTATCCTACATTCAACCCAAATTTATATCCCGGCTGGTCAAAGTTGGAGAGTTTGCTTACTGTACTCAAATCAGGCGAGCCGGTAATTCCTATTGAAAAGCGGGAAGATGTTCTCCTTTGCACTGAAGAAAAATCCTTATCAAGTTTTTTGGTAAAATGGGGCAAGTAATTAGTATTGGCAGAGGCATTTGCAATCAGTTGATTTCTGCGGACCGGGTTGCTGTTATCTGAAGAAATTTTTTGAATTTCAACCTGCTTAGTGAAGAGATCTTGGATAAAAGCTTCGGCAATTTGTGTATCAGGAACCTCCTGCGGCAGCTCGTTTTTGTCTGTAAGCTGATCAACATCAGCAATTGTGGTATTTATGGTATCATCACTTTCAATTGATGAAGAATCAGCGGTGGGTTTCGCAGGCTGATGTTCAGCAATATCATCAAAGTCATCTTCATTCGGAACTATCGGGATATTATTACTACCAACAGATGAATCCTGGGTAGTTTCAGTTGGCTTAACCTGACTTATTTGTCGATTCAGGTCATTGATCTTATTGGCATTGTTGTAGATAAAATATCCCAAAACTGAAAAAATCAGGAAGGCTGCTGCTGCGGCAAGCCGTGTTTTTCTCTTGTAGGAAAGGATAGTTTGTTTATGGTCTAATCGTTTTTCAAGATCTTGCCAATCCTTTTCCCTGAATTCAATATCAAATTCTTCTGCTTTATCGCGGAAGAACTGCTCCAATGGGTCATTTTCATTATTCTTGTCAGTCATGACGATCAGGTTGGGTTAAATTTTGTTCCAACAAATCTCTTAGGTTACTTTTTGCTTTATGAAGGTTCGATTTTGAAGTTCCTTCCGATATCTCAAGTTTTTGCGCGATCTCTTTATGTGTGAAACCTTCAATCACAAAAAGGTTAAAAACGGTTCTATAAGCCGGACTTAATTTTTGCACCATTTCAATCAGTTCATCATAAGAGATTCCGCTTATGATCTTTTCTTCGTTTCGAAGTGGTTCTTTATCGGAAATGGCATCTGTTAGCTCCCGGCGTTTTTTATTTTTATGAAATTTATTGATGGCAGTATTAATGACAATACGGCGAAACCAAGGCTTAAAAGATCGATTCGTATCAAATGTCTTGATGTTATCAAACACTTTCATGAAAGCATCATTTAGAGTTTCAGCTGCTTCATCTCTGGAATCAGCATACCTGAGAGTGATACTCATTCCATATCCATAGAACATTCTGTAAAGTTCTTTTTGGCTTTCCCGGTGTTGCTTGCAACAACCATGTATAATTTCGTCCAGCAAAAGAAGATTATTTTGGAATAACTATTATGATTGCCTGTATAGAGTTATACCATTTCTAAAATTTTATATCAAAACTATTTTTTGGCAGATATAATTATAGGTCAATTTCTGCCTAAACCGTAAACACGATGAATATTGAATCCAAACCGGAAACTACCTTCCCAAAGTTTGTCACGGTTATTGGCCATAATAAAAGCTTCGTTGTGCCATTGGGAACTGGCAAAAAACAGCTGAAAAATATGTCCGCCTGTATCAATATTTAATGCTAAGGCCATAGCATTTTCAGATAAACGGTTTCGCTCTCCTAAAACAGGCAAGTATTCTGCACTTAACGCATACCTGTTGTTCAATTCATAGTTTAAGAGCATCCCAATTCCAAAAAGCTGATCGGGGTTACCGATCGATGGATTATTAAAATGAGCTATCATCGGAGATAATTGTACACTTAAATGGTCAAATTTTTTAGCTGCCATGACTGAAGCAAAGTATGTGAGTCGATCATTGAATGTGAGTCCAACTCCTGAAAGCGTACTTATATTAAGGGAAGTCTTGAGGGCAACATCGACCGGTATATTTTCTGATCTATTTTGCCGAAGCAGGTTTACTTTAGTGCGAAAGTCAACAACTTTGTTGAATGTCATTCTGCCAATGCCAACCGACCAACGATCATTGATACCATAATCCAGGCTGATTTTAGTGTTGGCCCCATCATCCATCCCAAAGAAACGATCGATACCACCTTCAACCAATCCAAAAGTATGAATCACAGAGCTGCGAAGATTTTGTCCATCCACGTTAAAAACGGTACCGAGTCCTACATTCGTAGGCGCCCAAAACGTACGTTCTATCACAGTATTTTCTTGAACACGTTCTCTTGGAAGTTGAGCTTTTGCGTCAACGCAAAACTGTAAAAGTAAAAAGGCGGCAACGTATATGAGGTATTTCATAATTAGTAATAGATTTTGATTGAAACTGACTCATTGATCAGAGTAGAATGCTTCTTTTGATTGAGGCTTTAGTTCGATATTCAGCGAGATTTCTTGAATATCATCCACCTTGTAAAAGAGGACACCTGGTGGTTCGATGTTATAGTCGCTGAGTAAAAGTGACCACCCGGCTTCCAAAACAAGGTTTTCGTTTATCCAACTTAAAGCACCATCAATACTTACAGTCTGGGTTTTTCCATTGATCGTAAACTCACCAACAGTTGTTACCGGTTGCTTATCGGAAATATTTCTGAATTCGAGATCTTTGAAAGAACCTGTAAATTCCGCAAATGGATGATCTTGGGTATTTAGGGTTTCGTACATATCCCTGTCACGTTTTCCAATCCCGGTTTTAAGAGTGTTTAAGTCAATGTAGAAGTCAATCAGATTTTCCTCAAAATCAATCAATCCGGTTAAATGGTTTGATTCTCCGGTAAAAGAGTGAAGCGGAACATTGGAAGAAAATTCTACATATCCTGAGTTTGAATAATAGAGGGTATCGGTGCTGGTGGTATCAGGATTTTCAGCAACTAATACTGAAAGACACAGTAGCAGGGCTTTAATAATCATTACTATCACTATCTGATTCTACAACGGTGACTGTTCCAACCATTCCATTGTTTACATGGGGTCTGCAGAAGTAATCAAAGGTACCAACCTCTTCAAAGGTATAAGAGAATTCTTCATTCTCAGCAATATTACCACTGTCAAATATTCCATCGTGATCTCCATTGGAGCCACTGGTTACCGTATGAATTAAAGTGCTTTCATTCACCCATGTAACGGTAGTTCCAACTTCAACTTCAATATTCTGTGGGGAGAAAGACTGTCCAACCATTTCAACCTCGGTACCGGAAGGCTCGCTTCCTCCATTACCATTTCCATTGTTGTTATTATTGTTATTTGTTGTGCCTGATGAGTTATCACTGCATCCAATCATTGAGAAACTAATCAAAACAGTAAAAATGAAAAGCAGTAATGGATTTTTATTTATTGATTTCATGGCTAAAAATATTTTATAGTTAATGCTCTATTTTTTAGCCAATACAGTGTAAAAAGCGAAAGGGTTGCCTCGGTTATAGAGATTTCTAAATTACTTCAACCAACAGTTTTGTATTCCTGAGTTTGATAGTACTTGGGAGTGGAGTCGATACGGGCATGCAGCCAAAAAACGCCCAGCCCTGAGGTACTCAGCCATTTTGGTTCTGAACCGATTTCTTTTACCATTTCCTGTCCAACCATTTTCCAAAACTCCTGGATTTGTGATTCGGGAGCCTCCCTCACAAAATTTCCAATCTGTGTGTAAGTAGAATGGTCTGAAAAAGGACAGGGGACAACGAGTTTTGCATCTCCACCTAAATTTGGAAAAGTGACTACTTCTTTATCAGACTTGAAATATGAATTGAATGTATTTGAGTCAGGTTGTACGGTGGATAAATGATCGCTTTTCACCAGGTTACACTCGTACGGTTCCTTTAGATGCTGTTCTGTGAAAGGTTTGTTTTCCCAAAAGAAAGCATCGAAAGTACATTCAACTAATTGCTTGTTATAAAATTCTACAAAATTGTCGTTATCTCTTAAAAGCGATAGAAATTTTTTATGACTGATTGTTGATTTCTCTTCGAAGACTTTAAATCTAAAATGATTAGAAGAAGAGGAGATCTTCTGAATAGTCCACATAGCCTGATCGGAGTTTATCCTTGCGTTAAAAGCACCAGGCTGTCTTCTAAAGCAGCTACAGAATGTTCAACTTTAGCAGGGATATCAATTTCATCAAACTGCTTTAGCCGCTCGTCTTTTTTGGATTGATGATAAATGACCTCGCCTTCAAGCACTAACAATTTTGTAGGGTGATGAGCAGTATGATCATCCAGCTTCATGCCTTTTTTAAAACCGAATACCAACACTTTAAAGTGATCTCCGGTGTGAAATGATTTTGCAATCGGACGATCTGCATTTTCAAGTTGTTCTTTGATAGCTTCTACGGTCATACTCATAGGATTTATTTAGTGTTTGCTATATCCTACAAAATTCAAAGCACTTTTGCAGAATGAGAGATTTAACTCCCTGCCGGTTATCAAGTTATTCCCCTTTATAAATTTTTCCACCCTTCATCACGAAAGAAACATTCTCAAGCGTGCTGATATCTTCCAGGGGATTGGAATCCGTAGCTACAATATCCGCCATTTTTCCGGCTTCAATGCTGCCGATCTGATCCTGCATCCCTAAAACGGTAGCTGCCACAGTAGTGGCACTTTTAAGGGCTTCCATGGCCGGCATTCCAACTTCCGTCATATAGCCGAACTCTTTACCATTGAGTCCATGTGGGAAAACGCCTGCATCCGTCCCAAAAGCTATGGGAACGCCGTATTCGTACGCTTTAGCAAAAGTATTTTGAATTTTGGGGCCAATTTCCAATGCTTTTGGTACTACGAGATCCGGATAATACCCTTCTACTTTAGCTTTCTCAGCCACCCATTTACCGGCAGAAATAGTGGGGACATAATAGGTTCCATTTTCAATCATTAAATCCATGACTTCTTCCGTCATATGCGTGCCGTGTTCAATAGTAAGTACCCCGGCTTCAACAGCTCTTTTCATTCCTTCGGCACCATGGGCGTGTGCTGCTACATGCATTCCATATTCATTGGCCGTTTGTACGATCGCATTTAATTCATCCATGAAAAACTGTGGTGCATCACCCGACTTAGCTACACTTAATACGCCACCGGTTGCGGTTATTTTGATGTGATCAGCTCCATTTTTGTATCGTTGGCGAACCGCTTCACGCGCTTCAGCTACTCCATTTAACACTCCATCAACAGGATCGGGACTGCCCATAAGGTCGTTTTTCCATCCGTTGGTAGGATCTGCATGTCCGCCCGTAGTAGCTAAAGATTTACCTACTGTGATGATTCTTGGCCCGTCTACAAACCCTTGGTTGATTGCGTTTCTCAATGAGATATTGACGCCTGATCCACCAAGTTCACGAACAGTCGTAAAACCGGCCATCAGGGTGCGTTTGGCATAAGCAGTAGATCGGAGGGCAAAATCAGCTTCATTAAAAGTGTATTGTTCCAAGTATTTTTGTGGATTGGTTTCACTCTCAAGATGAACATGAAGATCAATAAGGCCGGGAAGAACCGTTTTGGATGTAAGGTCGATAATCTCATCATTCCCATTTCCGGTAATATATCCATCCCGAATGCCAGATATTACTTGGTCTTCGATAATGATACTTACCTGATTTCGGGCTTCATCAGAAATACCATCTATTAAAGTTCCGGCGTGAATGATGGTTCGTTGTCCAAAAGCAGAAAGGGAGGTCAGAAAAACAAAACTTAGTAGTAGGAATAATCGCATTTTCATGGTGCTGGTGAATGAAGAGTTAAAGATATGTGATGAATATAGTGAAATGAAGTTAAATATCACGATCATCAAAAATCACGAAAACAGTGAAAAAAATCTTTGCTAAAAAATTCATTTACAGTTTTAATTATCATAGTTTTGAGCTTTTAAAAGTGACCAACAGATATCAATGATATTAAGTTTTTTATTATTCATAGCAGGATTGCTCATATTAATTGGGGGAGCAGAACTTTTTCTAAAATCAGTAGATAAATTTGGTGTTGCATGGAGTGTGTCGCCGGTGGTAATGGGACTAACCGTTGTTGCTTTTGCCACTGGTGCTCCGGAATTAGCGATCAGTTTGCAGGCGGCTGTTGATGGTAAACCTGACTTGGTGGTGGGTAACATCCTGGGAAGTAATATTGCAAATATCTTATTGATTTTGGGGATAGCTGGATTGGTGAGCCCCCTAAAAATAACCAACCGTATCATCAAAATTGATGTGCCTATGGTCATCGGGGCAAGCGTTCTTTTGTTTCTGTTGGCTCGAGACGGATTACTTTCTCCCCTGGATGGCGGTATCATTTTAGTTGGTTTGATTCTCTACTCGTTGTTTATGTATTTCCAAATCCGCAAAGACCGGGCAGATAATATTTTACAAAATGGGGGGGGAGTTGAACTCAAAGAGCCGGTTTCAACAGGTTTTTATGTGAAGTATGTTTTGATACTGCTTGGGGGGTTAATCATGATTGTAGCCGGATCTCGGTTTATGGTGCATGCCGCAGTAGAAATTGCCGGCACCCTTGGAATTTCTGAGCTGATTATAGGACTTACTATTGTCTCTATAGGAACTTCCCTTCCTGAAGTGGCAACTTCAGTTTCTGCGGTAAGGCGGGGTGACTCCGACACGGCCGTAGCCAATGTTATGGGGAGTAACTTATATAATATTTTACTTACTCTAAGTCTTACCGTGCTGATTGCTCCCGGCGCCATTGACGTTTCTGCTGAGGCCATCAAATTGGATTTTCCATTTATGATTATTGTGGCAGCCGGTTGCTTGCCGTTGTTTTGGCCGGGAAAGGTATTGGGAAGACCGGAAGCCTTTGGGTTTTTAACGTACTATGGTTTGTATCTGGGATATTTGGTACTCATTGGACTCCAACACCCATTCAAAGAACAGTTTGAGGGCATCATGGTTTGGGTGGTGATTCCAATAACCATCTTGTTGATTATCATTAAGTTTGTGCTGGATTATAAGAGAAAGCTGCTGTAGGTTCTAACCTGAGTTTGAGTTATACTTAGTATTTGATTGTCACCCTGAGCGCATTTGACTTATATTAGGTTTTACTGTATTCCGCGACCCCGAATGCTCTGGGCAAAGTTCTAGATATCCGGTAGTGTTAAACATTGAGACCCTTCGCGTTCAAGAAAGGTGATATTTTTTGCTTTTTTAAGCGCTCAGGGCAACAGGTTCAGAGAGCTTTTATCTCAAGCCCAGGTTTTTATATTCTTCCGTCATAACAAAACTTGCAACAATGAATCTAAGCCATATAAAATGTAGCGCCCTTCTGCTATTTGCTGTAATTGGGTTTTTAATCAGCTCTTGTGGAAATAACTCCTCCCAAAATTCAGCACCTGATATTGATGATATTCTATCCTTCGAAGCACAGCTCATACATTCTTTTGATCATACCGGAGATCGATATTTTGATCATTTGGGGTATGACAGTGTGGTTTTAGAAAATGGGAATATTGCTTTTGCAGATCGTGAACTATCCAACATATTTATTGTAAATAGTGAAGGGGAGCTTCAGAAAGTGATAGAGAAAGGGAGAGGGCCGGGCGAAGTATTAGATGCATATAGCTTCACCAAAACGAAAGAAGGTCACGTTTTTACATATGATCAATTCAACGATAAAATTCTTCACTTTGATTCAAATTTTGATCTTTTGGAAGAATGGATTCCTCAGAAGAATAATAACTTTTCAGTAACAAAAATCTTTTCACTGGAAAATGAGCAATATGTTTTTGAAATGAGTTCTTATGATTTTTTGAGAGATGAAAATAAAGAACGTGAAAAAATATTTTCAAAATATTACCCGGATCAGGAAGAATATGGAGAATCATGGGTTTTAAAGGCCAAGCCCTTTGCATTGATGATTATAGATGGTGGAAATGTAGGAGGGGCCGGACCGATACCTTTTTCTTTTGATCTGCTGACAGCATATAATGCTGAAGGGCAAACTATCTTTATTTTTGATACCAGATCTTCCATTGTAGCAGAGGTAATTTCAAGTTTTGATACGCTTTCAACTACGCAAATCAATTTACCTACCGAACGTGTTAGCAGTGCGGAGTTAGATTCATTACAAGATGACTTCGGAGAGAATGATGTTACAAATGGTGACTTTTGGAATAGAGTAGAGGATCAGATTCCAGAAATAAAATCTCCGGCTTCAAAAATGATCTACCATAAAGAGAATTTTTGGCTTAAATCAAATCTATCCGGGAGTTATGAAAAATGGTTTGTAGTGAATATGAATGGAGAGATTAGTCATGTCGTAAATCTCCCTAAAGAAAGCATGCTCATGCATGTTTCAGATTACCACCTCGGTGTGCGCCTCGATGATGTGACTTTTGCTTTGTTCACCAACCCCAAGCCGGAAGGATTATAAAAGGCTAAAATTGAATTAAGACTTAGGAAATTTTGAAAATTGAGTTGACCAAAATTACTACGACCTTAGAAAAATAGCGCCTGTCGCGTACACTTAATGTCGGGGGTTAAGAAGGTGACGGAATGGAGAGTATTGATATTCTGTCAATCGTAACCCATCCATCACCCCGCTCTAGTTGAATAAACCCATTTCACACTATCAAAACGAGCGGAAAGATGGATTCACTATTTTTCAATTTTTATACTTTTTTCAGTTTTTAAAATGCTTTGCATAATTAACATCCAAAATGTCCAATCTTTCAAAGTGGGTTTGCAGTCGCATCTGAAATTCCAGCCAGTTTTTATATTCAACCGGAGTCCAAAGCACTTCTGATAAAGCCGTAGCTCTTGGGTATGCCATATATTCTACTTTATCCCCGGAGTGGATGTATTCCGACCAAACGTTTCCTTGTGAACCCAGCACATGCTTGGCTTCTTCCTCTGAAAGTTCTTCCGGAACAGGCTCATAAAAGTACACATCTTCGACGGTCGTAAAGCCGCCTATTGCCAAAGGTTCAGTTTCGGGATTTGCCTGGTAATGATCAAAGTAATTGGAACCCCAGGGTGTCATAATCACATCATGGCCCATTTTAGCAGCTTCAATGCCGCCCGCTTCACCCCGCCAGCTCATGACGGTTGCTTGTGGAGCCAATCCACCTTCAAGGATTTCATCCCAGCCTATAATTTGTCGGCCGTGACTGTTTAAAAATTGCTCGATCCTGCCAATGAAATAACTTTGGAGCTCATGCTCATCAGCTAATTCTTCTCGTTCAATGACATCCTGGGCAATCTGACTTTCTTCCCATTGTGCTTTAGGTGCTTCATCCCCGCCAATGTGAATATATTTGCTGGGGAAAAGCTCCATCACTTCAGTAAGAACATCTTCCAGGAAGCTAAACGTTTCTTCTTTAGGGCAATAAATATCTTCAAAAACGCCCCAGGTGGACTGCACATGATATTCCTTTTCAAAACACCCAAATTGAGGATAGGCTGCCAGTGCCGCACTTGAATGACCGGGTAGCTCTATTTCAGGAATTACGGTTATGTGTCTCTGTTGGGCATATTCAACCACTTCTTTTATTTCTTCCTGGGTATAAAAACCACCATATCGAACATTGTCGTAGGTACCGGTTCCGTAATGACCAATCAAGGTTGAATCTCTCCACGCCCCAACTGATGTGAGCTTTGGATATTTCTTAATTTCGATCCGCCAGCCCTGATCTTCGGTAAGATGCCAGTGGAAGCGATTCATTTTATGCATAGCCAGTAGGTCTATATACTTTTTGACGAATTCGACAGGGAAGAAATGTCGTGCCACATCCAGGTGCATTCCCCGGTATTCAAACCTTGGGTAATCTTCAATCTCAATAACCGGCAGACTCCAATCCTGATTACTTGCAGCCATGGAAGGCAATTCGTGCTCTATAGCCGGAGGAAAAAGCTGTCGGAGGGTTTGAATCCCGTAAAAAAGTCCGGCTGTTTCTTGGGCAGAAATTCGGATTTCCTTTGGGGTGATGGAAAGCATATATCCCTCGGGATGATCCACTCCGATATCAGTATTCAGATCAAGAATAATTTTAGCATTCGTATCTTCTTCTGCCGATTCCATGCTCAGTATGTCATGATGCATCCAGGTGGCAGAGTAGATTAAATCAGCTACATATTCACCCAAGAACTGCATCTCCCCGGTGTTTTCAGAAAGGTAAATATTCGACTTTGAATCAATTTCAAACGTTCCTTCACCTGCATTGAAAGCAACCGGTTTTGGGATCACTTTTATGGGATAAGCCGTCTGAAAAGCAAAGAGAGAGCTTGTGAACAAGAGAAGAAAAAAAGTAAGGCTGAAATAGGTTTTGCCATTCATATAGTTGGAATATTGTTTGGATTGCCGTGGAAAATATAATAGTTAAATACGAGCTTTGATGATTTTTTATCTGCGTTCAGATGACAAAACAAATAGCCAATAAAGTACATGCACTATCATGTGAAGCAATTGCTGTAATTACTTATTTGAACAATCCGTGATTGATACATTCACAAACTTCGTTATTGGTTGATGGAATAATTAAAAAAGATCACCTGAAATACCTAAGAATCACTATCATATAAACTCCGAAATAACATTCCAAACTGTCATACAACTTTAATATCTTTGATACTCTGTAAACCCGATAGAAAATTAACTTAATGAGCACTATTGCCAACGAAAAGTATGAGGCGGTAATTGGCCTTGAAGTTCACGCACAGCTACTAACCGAAAGTAAAGCTTTTGCTCCCGTAAAAACTGAATATGGAGGAGCACCAAATTCACAGGTAACGCCTTTATGTCTGGGGCATCCCGGAACGTTGCCGGTGATTAATGAAAACCTGGTTCGATATATCATTAAGATGGGATTGGCTACGAATTGCAGCGTAGCAGAAAAATCCATTTTTGCCCGTAAAAACTATTTTTATCCCGATCTTCCCAAAGGATACCAGATCTCTCAGTTTGAAACACCAATTTGCCATGATGGATATATCCATATTGAGCTGGAAGATTATGACAAAAAAATTGGGCTAACTCGTATTCATATGGAAGAAGATGCGGGAAAATCCATTCACGATCAGGATCCTTATAATACACTGGTTGATTTAAATCGTGCCGGAACGCCGTTAATTGAAATTGTATCGGAACCGGATCTCAGAACTCCCCAGGAAGCTTATGCTTATTTATCTAAGATCAAGCAGATTGTGCAGTACCTTGAAATCTGTGACGGAAACATGGAAGAAGGAAGCCTGCGATGTGATGCAAACGTATCTGTTCGTCCGCGTGGACGGGAAAAATTCGGTACGCGAACCGAGCTCAAAAACATGAACTCTTTTCGAAATGTAGAACGAGCTATTCAATATGAAATTGATCGCCAGATTGATTTAATCGAAGATGGCGGAGAGGTAGTACAGCAAACTCGTTTGTGGGATGTTACCAAGAATCAGACGCGAACCATGCGTTCCAAGGAAGAAGCGCATGATTATCGGTATTTCCCTGAACCGGATTTGCCTCCGATTATTGTAACTGATGCCATGCTTAATGAGATCAAAGAAGAATTACCCGAGTTGGC
This sequence comes from Gracilimonas sp., assembly GCF_031581265.1. Taxonomy (GTDB): domain Bacteria; phylum Bacteroidota; class Rhodothermia; order Balneolales; family Balneolaceae; genus Gracilimonas. The sequence continues at coordinate 26,280 of NZ_JAVLBQ010000022.1, read as the reverse complement.
TGATGTCCGCAGAAAAAGATTTATTGAAGATTACGGGATGAGCGAAGATGATGCTGTTACCATTACGGACAGTAGGTATCTCGCAGATTACTATGAAGAGGTAGTTGACCATTTAGGGAATCCGAAAGCAGCATCTAACATAGTACTAAGTGAGGTATTGAGAGTATTAAATGAACAAAGTATTGATATCAGAGAATTTTCAATTTCAGCAAAAAGAGTATCGGATTTAGTTAAGCTCAAGGAATCTGACAAAATAAATTCGTCAGCTATGCAGGAAATTTTTAATGCCATGCTTGAGGAGGAAAAAGAACCGGAAGTATTAGCTGAAGAAATGAACCTTGTACAGGTGTCAGATTCCGGGTTTCTTGATCCAATTGTTGATCAAATTATAGAAGACAATCCCGATGAGGTAAAACGTTATAAAGAAGGTAAAAAGCAATTAATAGGGTTCTTTATAGGACAGGCCATGCAGGCTTCAAAAGGCAAGGCCAATCCTAAGTTGGTAAAAGATCTAATCACCAAAAAATTAAACGACTGATAACAGTCATACTAATCATGAGAAACATTGCAATTATAGCTGTTTTAATGTCATTGACGTTAATAGCGGCTTGTTCCGATAAGCCTGAAACCATGAATACAATGGTTAAGGGTACAATTACAGTCGCTGATTCTGTGGATGACAGTGGAGACTTCTCAAATATTGAAGTTACTATTATAAAACAAGATTCAGTGAATGCTGCAATCGATACGGTATTCAATTCATTAACTGATATAAATGGTTCTTTTAGTGGGACAGCAAATTTTCCCCGAAAGAACTTCTATCCAATGTTGATTAGCCGAAATGACAATGATATAGCAAGTCTACGGGTAATATTAGCTGAAAATGATACCCTTACTGTAAATGCAGAACTTCCGGAAATAAGGGAAACAATTTCTCTTGAGTCGAGAGAACACAACGCAATGGAAGTTTTCAGAAGGGTTGACCGAAGTTTTCAAAGGGTGGGAGCTTTCATCAACAGTGGAACCCTCCCTGATTCACAGGTTGTGGATGAAATCAGCAAATGGACGGATCTTTATTGGGAAGTGTATCAGAAGCATGAAAATACCATAGCTTCGTACATGGCTGCTGAAAAAGCGGCTGAGCTTGTTGGAGTATTGGACAAAACTGAGATGATGGCGAAAATTGATGAAGCACTACCCGCTGATTATATGGTATCTGTGGCATTGAACCTTGGTAAGCCCTATGTAGCAGAACAAGAAGGATTTGATGCTGCTTCAGCTTATCTTGATTCACTTTCTGAAATATCTCAGTCAGAATCCGCTAAAGAAATTGTGATGCGCGATAAAATCAGAATGTATTTCGACAGCTCTCGTGTAAAAGACGCCAAGCAACTGCTTTCAACATATGAGAATGAATTTAGCTCTCCCTCATCCGAAAGGTGGGCTAAAACTATACGATACGATCTTAATTATTTAGCTCCCGGTGTTGAAGCGCCCGATTTTACATTTGTGACCATTGAAGGAGATACAGTCAGTAAAAAAAGCCTGGATGGAAGCACGTATATTCTGGAAATTTCACCTCTTGCCAATTACGAGTATCAGGATGATTATGATCGCACCTTGGTTATTCATGAGATCTACAAAAATTATGGACTCAAGATATTCACAATTCCTCTCGATCAAAGCGAAGTAACGGTTAACGCATTTTTTGAGGAGCGCAGAAAGGCCTGGCCGGTAGCTCAGTTGGGTTCTTTTGATGTGCAGGAAATCATAAAGAAATTTAATGTCGTTCAAGTTCCTACTCGGTTACTCATTGATAAAAACGGAGAGTTAATCCGCAAATATGAAAGAGATGAATTCGATGAGGTGATTCAAGGACTAAACAGGGCTTTAAGAAATTCAAATTCACCAAGCTAAACCAACTACTCCATGAGAAAACTACTGATAGCCGGTAACTGGAAAATGAATTGCGGACCCTATGATGCTGCTGAATTATTGGAAGGCCTTATATCTCAAAAATCAGAAGTTGATGAAAATGTAGATGTTCTTGTATGCCCGCCGTTTGTTTCTATTGGGATGGCTGTCAAATACTTGTACGATACGGACATCCAGGTAGGAGCTCAGAATATACACTTTGAAGAAAATGGAGCTTACACCGGCGAGATTAGCGGGAGCATGTTAGCTGAAAGCGGTTGTAACTATGTGATTGTCGGCCACTCGGAACGCAGGCAATATTTCGGCGAAACTGATGAAACCGTTAATAAGAGGGTGAAAAAATCGCTGGAGCACAAATTAGCTCCTATTGTTTGTGTGGGTGAAAGCTTAGATCAACGAAAATCTGATACGCATCATGAAGTGGTCGAAAACCAGATTAAAGCTGCATTAGAGCATGTTTCAAATTCAGAGATATTGGATGTGGTAATTGCCTACGAACCCATTTGGGCTATTGGAACCGGTGAAACGGCTTCTCCCGAGCAAGCCCAGGAGATGCATAAACACATCCGAAATATTTTGACGAATCTGTATGGAGATGAAGCCGCTGAGGCCATCAATATTTTATATGGAGGCAGTATGAAACCCGCGAATGCCCGTGATCTGTTAGATCAAAAAGATGTAGATGGCGGTTTAATAGGCGGTGCCAGCTTAGATGCAGAAAGCTTTTCAGAAATCATCAACATTGCAGAAGACTTAGTTTAAGCCATGGAATATAACGTTCTATTACTGGGAAGTGGAGGCCGGGAACATGCGCTTGCCCGTGCCATATCTAACTCTCCTTTGCTAAAAAATTTATTTATAGCTCCCGGTAATCCGGGCACTGCTGAACTGGGTAAGAATGTTAACATTTCTATATCTGATTTTGAGGAAGTTTGGGAATTCATTCGAAAAAATGAAATAGACATTACTGTAGTAGGCCCGGAACAACCCCTTGTTGATGGTTTGGCTAACTTCCTGGAGGCCAAGAACCACCCGGTTTTTGGACCCAGACTACAGGCCGCCATGTTAGAGGGGAGCAAAGAATTTGCCAAGGAATTCATGCAGCGCCATGACATCCCCACGGCATCCTATCAAACATTTGATCAAGAGAATTTTGACAAAGCAGCCGCTTATATCCGAAATAGAAATAAATATCCGGTCGTTTTAAAGGCTGACGGTCTTGCGGGGGGGAAAGGTGTTTTTATCCCCGAATCTGAAGCAGAAGTTATGGACGTGCTGGAGGAACTCAAAACCAGTGAATCTCTGCAAGAGGCTGCCAGTAAATTGGTGATTGAAGATTTCATGATAGGTGAAGAAGCTTCGGTTTTTGCCATCTCTGATGGAGATTCTTACAAGATAATCGGAAATGCCCAGGACCATAAACGCATCGGGGAGGGAGATACGGGACTTAATACCGGCGGAATGGGAGCGTATTCACCAGCACCCGTGGTTACGGATGAAATCTTAAGAAGAGTAGAAATTGAGATTATTGAGCCTACTATTTCCGGTATGAAGGAAGAAGGAAATCCCTATGCAGGCATATTATACTGTGGGCTGATGATTACCGAAGAAGGACCTAAAGTTGTGGAGTATAACTGCCGCTTTGGTGACCCTGAATGCCAGGTCATTTTACCCCGAATGAAAACCGATCTATTAGAGATAATAGTGGCATGTGCAAAATCAGAATTGGCAACTGTCGATATTGAGTTTGACGATGAAGTAAAATGCTGTGTGGTATTGGCGTCCGGAGGTTATCCTGAGCAATATGAAAAGGGAAAGGAAATTACTGGTCTCGAAAAGATCAAAGATGCTATCGTGTTTCATGCCGGGACCAAGGCTGAAAATGGTAAAATATATACCAACGGTGGAAGAGTACTGAACATCGTAGGATCAGGAAAAAATCTTGAACAGGCCATTAAAAATACCTACGAAGAAGTAAAAGAAGTCTACTTCGATAAGCTCTACTACCGATCCGATATTGGTGCTAAAGGATTGAAGCATTAAATAACAATAGCCTGCTCAGAATCAGGCTGAAAATAGGTGACATTGAACAGATATGGCAGAATATCGAAGCCTTTTAAATCTGTGATCTTGTGCGTACAAGATCTGAGGATTCTTTGGATTTCAATGGGAGCTTTTCTACTGCTGATTTTATTCTCTTGCTCGGGTTTTGCCCAAAGTCCAGCATTACTGTATTCAAACCTTCAAAACGCGACTTCATTTTCGGTCACTCAAAATTTTGTTTATGTAGTTGAACAGGATCAAAACAGGATATTGAAATTTGATCATGAAGGGGTTTTGGTGGAAACCGTTGGCGGTAAAGGATCCGGAGATTATCAATTTAGCCGTCCCGTCGATATTGATGCTACCAACGGACTCAAAATATTCATCACGGATTATAACAATAGGCGGGTACAGGTTTTTGATCGCAGGGGGCAGTTTTTGAGCAGTATTTACAGGGGGGATACTTTTGGCAGTTCAAGACGATATAATCCCACCCAAATTTCAGTAAATAGTTTGGGAGAAGTTTTTTTTGTGGATGAAACAGAAGATCAGATTTACCGATTTGATGTGGATTCTAATTTGATGGACGAATTCAGAATATCTTCCGAAATAGCCTCAGTTGATGAAATGTTGGCAACCTCAAAAGAAATTTTAGTACTGGATAAAAGAACAAAAACTATACATCGGTTGGCCTTGAATAGCAGTTACCGTGGATTTTTACCTGCAGATGGGGTATCTGCCTTTCACAAAAATGAAAGGGGATTTTGGAAAGTATATAGAGATCGACTGGAGCTTGAAACGGAGACAGGAAATAGTTCAAGCTTTCAATTTGATGAGGAAATTTCTCCGACAGGAATAAAAGCGATAAACAACACAGCCTACATTCTCACAAGTACCCAATTATTCAAAATAACCGTGGAATAGTGATGCTGTCTCACAATTTTATTTTTGATAATTCCATTCCGTTTAAAGAAAAAGCAAGACGGGTATTTGAGCTTCAGAAAGAACATAATCTTGTTTATCACCGTTTCTGTAAGGCAATGGGTAGTGAAGAAATTGCATCGGTTAAAGACATCCCTTTACTGCCAATAGAAGCTTTTAAAGAAGCAGAAATAGTAACTCCGAAAAAGGAGAATGGGGAGCTCCCGGATGTATGGTTTCAAAGCAGCGGTACGAGCAGAATGGTACGCAGCAAACATTTTATTTCAGATCCCGGTCTTTACAGAGGATCGATTCTAAAGGGGATGAACCAATTCTATGATTTAGAAGATTATGTGATTTGGGCTTACACACCGAGGTATAATGAAAACCCGCATTCTTCTTTGATATGGATGCTGAGGACTTTGATTGAGGAAGACCATACAAGACTAAGTAAATTCCTGGAACTGGATAAACCACTTGATGAAAAATCACTCAAGGAAATAACAAAGTCCGGAAAGAAACTGATGCTATTCGGTGCAGCCTTTGGATTTTTAGATTTGATTGAAATGGCTGATCAAAAATTACCTCCTGATACTATAGTAATGGAAACAGGAGGAATGAAAACTCATCGCCTGGAGATTTCAAAAGTGGAATTACACCAAAAGCTTGCAAAAGGATTTGGGCTTCCAAAATCTCAAATTCACTCAGAATATGGCATGACCGAATTATTGAGTCAGGCTTACAGCTTTGGGGATGAATGGTTTGCCTGTGTGCCCTGGATGAACGTGAGCATACGAGATCCCAAAAACCCAATGAAGGAAGTCGATTTTGGAGAAGAGGGGTTAATAGGAATCATTGATTTAGCCAACTTGTATTCCTGTTCGTTTATGCTGACGGGTGATAAGGGTATTCACCGAGAAGATGGAAAATTTCAGGTTTTGGGGAGATGGAATCCTAAGAATCTAAGAGGGTGTAATTTTTTAATTGAAAGGGATTGAAAGAGATCAGTACACATATCGATTTGGTTAAAGAAGCTTTAGAAGAGTGGCTGAGTTCCGAAAATGCGTCTTTACAAGAGTCAAAAGAGAAAACCATATCCGAAGGTTTATTCAGTCTTCAGGATGTGGAGCATCAACTTTCAGTATTCCGTAAGAATCTGGCATCCAATGATATTGAACAATGGATTGACCGGGCCGGATTGAACGACCAATTAAACGCCAGGGGACAAAAAGTACTTTGTCTTCACGCCGGAAATTTGCCTTTAGTAGGATTTCAAACAGCAGTGGGAACCATACTTGCCGGGGCCGATTATTATGGGAAACTTTCCCAAAAGGATCCTTACCTGTTAGCTTCATTTTTGGATGAAGTCAAAAAGCAAAACCCTAATCAAGAAATTCAGTTTTCAACGGACCTGGAATCTTTCAGAAATTTGGAGGCTGATAAAGTGGTATTTGCGGGTTCTGATGAATCGGTTCCTGAAGTAAAAGAAAAAATCAGGGAATTTAATGCTGCTACATCATCTGCAAAATATATCGTCCGTACCGCAAAATATTCTGTCTGCTTTCTGGGTAAAGTAAACACCGCTAATATTAAAAAGCTGACGGAAGCCATGCTGCGTTATGGAGGGAAAGGATGTCGTTCTGTAGCAGCGGTAGTATCGGAGCACAAATTGGACAAGGTAAAAGGAGAGTTGGAAAAATCTATTCAAGAATATTGGAAAGAAAATCCACAGCACAAAAAACCCGGTCCAAATTTGAGATATAAGTATGCCTACAATTATGCATTAGACAAGTCTCAATTATGGCTTCAGGATTTTCTTATTCAGGAATCGGAGGGAATGCCGGGCTCAGATTTTACTGTAAACTGGATGCAAGGTGACCTGAAAAAGATTGAACAGCTCAAGCAGCGATATGGAGCCAAAATTCAATCCATTTATACTGCAGGAAAAAAGGTATCCGGTTTTGATGTAGAAGATTTAAAATATGCCCAAAGTCCATTTCTGTACTGGAAACCCGATGGCATGGATACAATTGAGCAACTGATAGAAGAAAGTTCGTGAAAAATAAAAAAGCCCGGCGCTTAACCGGGCTCAATTACTAGGATCAATAATTAATTACGCCTCAGCCATGAAATTTTCTGGCTTCCAGCATTCTTGCGTATTGGTGACCGCTTCATCGGCTATATGCTTAATATCCAATTCTTCAGCCACAACATGTGGTATTACTTCACTTGTCTGAGTGATCAATGCTGCGATCGTAGTCAAACTTTCTTTAGTAAAGTTTGATAACTCTTGATTATCTGCACCCAGAGCGGCTGTATGTAACATAGTATATCCGCTTGCAATCATACTTAAGGCCGTGTAATCATCCCGAAGCATTTTTGAAACCGCATCACTGCGTTGGGTATCTAAAGCTCCGGCAATTGCCCCGGAAAAGGCTGCAAATGTTTCTTTGATAGTGCTTTTTGTGCCGTTATTCAGAATTCCTTGCATACCTTCAAATGATTGAAGCTGAGCTGAAAGGGCAAGGTCAATATCATGTAGTAAGTTACTTGCTTTATCGTTCGTGAGCTTACTTGATGTTTGTTGCGACTTAACCGCCTTATGAGTATGCTTGATTAACGTAAAAAGATCAGTTGAATAGGTTTTTAATGTCTCTTTTTGCATAATCTTGATGAATTAGTTTGGATTCACCAACTACAATGAGTGACAAGTTCTTATCGTTTCAAATTATGGCCTATTGCCTTAAAGAAAGGCAAATAGGGAACAGAACTCATAATTTTTAGATCTTGCTTTAAGTTAGTTTCCTCTCCTAAAAATCTAAAAATTTCATCCAGACTGTTCTTTTTAAACAGAGAATGAAAAACCTTTAGGCTTTCTTCGGTTGAATTTGAAAGTATATGTAACAGAAGCAGGTCATAATAGCGGTATTTTAATTTAGAGGGTTGAGGGGGGAGTGGATCAAAACCCTGAATTAAATTACGTGCAAGTTTCTGGGTGTAGTCCTGAATGCGGGTAAACGTATAACCGGTACTTGGTTTTGTTTGACCACCTACAGAACCCAGGTTGTAAATATTCTTTTCATAAAGGGGAATATGGGGCCTGTCTTCCATAGGAATTTCACCATACTCCTTTCTTTTTATTTCATAATGGTCTTTATCTATACCAAACTGGTGGTAGAGATAATGTTTAATCTTCTTTTTATAGATTTTTTTAGGAAGTGTTTCTTCAGAAAAAACAGTGAATTCAAGAAGTGCTTTTTCCTGAGTGAACGGCAAAACATACATAAAGCCAACTCCAGGACTGAAATCTTCATCAAAATCCATGATTGTAAATGTTTCAGAATCAAACGTAGGCTCGGTGGTATGCACTTCCCAACCAAGGAAATGTTGAATGAGCGGATATTTAATACTTGAATCATCTAAACCCTTAGGCTTAAAAACACTTTGAAAAATGTGATTCGCCAGGTAGCTATCTCCATTTTTAGTAAGTAATACGGCTTTATTTTTATTAGAGGAGAAATCGAGAATGTTTTCTTCAAGGAGGTCGAAGTTCTTGTATTTCCTTAATTCTCTAAGTACACATTCGCGAAAATCTCCACTTCTGATGCAGTAATAGCTGTATTCATTCATGTAACGGAAGGTGCTGTAGTCCAATACTGAAACCCAGGTCTTATTCCATTTTTTATAAATTATTTGTTTGAAGGGGGGCTCGTGGGCCGTCCAAAAGCACCAGGTTTTATCATTTGTGGGAGCAAAGGTAGAGTCAACCACCAACACGTTTCCCTTATAGTCACCTTTTGCTAAATACCAGGCAAGGCTTAAGCCCGAAAGTCCGCCACCGGCAATAATAATATCGTACTTTGCTTCAACCTTCAAAAGAGGCTACCTCCGGGATAATTTTCAGGATTAAGCTGCGTATCTTTTTAAAGAATTTTTTCATGAATAATGGTGTAATAGTTATGTTCGCTTCAGCTATTGATTATATTCCAACTAAAGGAAAAAGCAAAATAAAACTATGATTGATTTACGAAGCGATACCATAACACAACCGACACAATCCATGCTCGAAGCAATGATGGAAGCGAAAGTCGGGGATGACGTATTTGGGGAAGATGAAACAGTAAATGCTTTTCAGCAAAAAGTAGCTGAAATGTTTGGTATGGAAGCCGGACTTTTTGTGCCCAGTGGAACCATGAGTAATCAATTGGGGGTAAAGGTATTAACCGATCCCGGGGATGAAATTTTGATTGATGCAAAAGGCCATATTTTTAATTATGAAACCGGGGCGGCTTCGGCATTATCGGGTGTGCAGGTGCGAACGCTTGATGGGAAAAATGGGAAATTGGAAACTAAAATTCTCCGGCACACAAAACGTGGTCACTTCGATTGGGAGCCGCGCACTAAAGTCATTTGCCTCGAAAATTCTACCAATAAAGGCGGCGGTGTGTGCTATACCAAAGAAGAGTTGAGCGATATCAAGGCATTTGCTGATCAGGAAGATTTGTTAATTCATTTAGATGGAGCCCGTATCTGGAATGCGATTACGGCTACTGAAATAAAACCAGAATTTTTTGGAGAGATTGCAGATACTATCTCTGTATGTTTTTCAAAAGGACTTGGAGCACCTGTGGGTTCTATGCTTTTATCCTCAAAAGAAAATATAGCAAGAGCTCGCCGTTTTCGGAAAATGTGGGGCGGAGGAATGCGGCAGGTTGGTCTTTTAGCAGCTGCAGCAGATTATGCTTTAGATAACAATTGGGATAAACTCAAAGAAGATCACCGACGAGCTAAAGAAGTAGCACAAGTTATTTTTGACAGCAAGTTTTTAGCCGTGGACCTAAAGAAACTGCAAACCAACATAATATTATTTGATACGGTGAAGGAATTGGCTGAATCGGTAGTTAAGAAATTAATGGAAAAAGGAATTCAAATGATTCCTTTTGGACTGAATACCATTCGTGCCACCTTTCATTTTCAAATTACGGATGAAGATGTGGAGGAAGTAAAAACAGCTTTGGCTGAGATAGGAGAGTGAGGAGTGATAAAGTAATAAAGTAAATCTTAACTTATTCACTTTATTACTTTTCAACTACTGCCAACAATTTGTTCATTTCATCAATGATATTCTTCCGAATCGGGAATCCTTTTTCAAAGATCATTTCCTGCTTTTGCTTGTATTCCTTTCGGCCGGAATCCGTTTCAATTTTGATGGGCTCCAATCCCTGTTCACGTAAATCATAGGGACTGGCTTGCATATCTATGTAACGAGCTTCAACCGCCAACTCGAAGGCTTCGAGAATAGGTGAGCTTGGTATCCAAGGGTATAATTTGAACGCCCATTTGTAGAGGTCCATGTTGGAATGAATGCAGCCCGGTTGTTCGGTTTCGTGAAATTTTTCACGGGAAAGCTCGAAGCGGTTCAAGGGCTTGGCCGGCTTGGTGAAAAACCGGAAAGCATCAAAATGAGTACAAAGCAAGGGACGCGATTCCACAAATGCCGCGAGTTCATCAGGCTCCATTCGCATCGGCAGCTGATTATGTCTGGGATTCTCAGATTTATACACCATCGCCCATTCGTGCATCCCAAAACATCCAAAAGAAGGCCGGTTTTGCTGGGTATTTTTCAACATCTTAAGCATCCATTTCAAAGACGAAATTCGTTTATCGGGAAATAGATTTGGATCTACGAAGGCAATGTTATCTTGCACGGTCATTTCCGAAATTTCTGGAAGCTCATTAAAATCAGAAAAGGAGAGATTCACCTCAATACCAGGCGACCACTTTCGAAGATTAGAGGGTCTAAAAGCGTAATATTCAAACAAGAAGTCCATAACCGGGTTTTTCTCTTGACGCGAGCGAGCTTCGAGGTAGTCGTTCAACAAAGCATCAACGTGATCTTCGTGTGCTTGTTTTTCACCCAACCACTTCTCCTCAGGAATAATCGTTTTCTCTTTGATATGTTCAGCTTTTATCATATGACAAAGGTAAGACTATGAAACGATAACGTGCAATAAAGAATAATAGGACAAAGAGTTTAGAGGCTTATTTATCTGAAAAATATTGCCATTTATGTCTATATTTATTTGTGGGTCTTTAATAATTTGTATTTCATATACTTAAAGATTGTGATGGCAAGTTGTTGTCCTTTATTAACAAAATTTGGGAGTGGTATATACCACTCCCTTTAAAATTACTTATGAAAAATCTATTAGTTGGCACTGTAATTTTACTAATTGTTGGTACTGCATGTAATTCGGAAAATGGTGTTAAAGAAACTTTACCCAAATTGGTAAAAGTGGATTCGTTAATTCTTCAACCAGATTCCCAACATCTATTTGGTATGTTCTATGAAGATTTCAAAATAAATGAACAGGGAAATAATCTTGCTTTCTATGATCGTATAAAAGAAAAAGTGTTTGTATTTGACAGAAAAGGGCGATTTGTACAGGTATATGGAGAGAATAACAAAGGACCTAATGGAATTTTAAATGTTGCTGGGTATGACTTTATCTCAAATGGAAACATAGCTATTTTAGATATGCAGCAGCGCTTACTGAAAATCTTTGATCAAAACGGGGAAGTAATAAAATCATCACCTGTTTTTGAAGATGAGAAGTTCTTTTATTCTGGTCTGGAATTTCTGATATACAAAGATGAAATTTATCTACCCATTATAGATAGCAAGTATTACAATAACCCTAATCCTGATTCTTCTTCCTTAATTGGAAAGTTGGATTTAAATGGAAATTTCACAAAAACGTTTGGGAAATATGACCCATTTTTGAGCACTGATAATCAATATATGTTGGATAGTAACTTTGATATAACAAATGCAGGTATTATTTATACAAATCTTAGCAGTTCTTATGGTATTAGATACTATGACCTCAATGACTACAGCTATTTGGGATCTTTTGGGGTACAATTTCCAAGTTTTTCACTCCCTAAAAAAGAGGTAAAGCTTAATCTGCCGATTTCTGAGATAACCAAGCGCATGACGGGTGCTTCCACAACTTACTCAATTCATTCTACTGAAAACTATTTTGTTCAGCACGTGCAAGTCCTTACAGAAGAATGGTTTGAAAATGTGAATAATGAAAACAAGGAAAATCTGTTGGTGCTCTAAGATATGGAAACCAAAGAATTTTTGGGTGAAATACACACTCCTTACACTCTTGGTACTGTTCATAAAAATCAGTTATACATGATTGAAGATTTTAATCCAGACAATTTTATCTTAGGTATTTATGAATTGGTTGAAAATGAGTAATAGCAGGTACAGAGGCTGGTATTGATAGCAGAAGCTTTTAGCATTCCACTTATTACAAAGCTCTTGACATTTATATATATACATATATATTGTTCGTGGGATCTTAAAGAATAAGTATTTCCTGCTCTTAATAGAGCGATGGGTTTCCATCAGTAAATTTAGAATTAACACGAGGTACTAAATATGAAATCAAGAAAGAAGATTGCCTTCACTACTATTCTTTGCTCATTATTTTTAATTCTTGGACTCACGTTCTCTAATTCACCAACAATTGAAGCTCAAACAAGTCCTAATTGTACATACAATTAGGACGATTATGATTGTGAAGATGGTGTAATTGAGAATTGCTACTGTATAACATGTACAGAGGGCGAAGACACTTCAGAATGTGTTGAAAACGAGTTGGAATAAATAATAATCATAAAGTGGGGTGATAAATTATCACCCCACTATTTTTAGGGGGAGCAATGAAATACGCTACTTGGATACTACTAATTTTGTTGATTTTTAGCTTAGCCTGTAGCTCAGATAAGATGGAAACAAGATCAACTATTGAATTAGTTAAAGTTGATTCTCTTACGTTGAAACCTGATAGTTTAAATCTGTTTGGTACCTTTTATGAGAACTTTAAAATTAATAGAACAGGAGATAAATTAGCTTTTTATGATCGTGTTAAAGATAAAGTTTTTGTATTCGATGAAGAGGGGGATTTCATACAAGCAATAGGCGAATATCATAAAGGCCCAAAAGGTATTATAAGTGTAAATGGATATGATTTCACTTCGGATGACAAGATGGTAATTATGGATCTGCGTCAAAGGCTTTTGAAAATTTTTGATTTAAATGGGGAAGTGATTAAATCTTCTGCAGTTTTTGAAAGTGATAAAGTATTTGTCCCCGGGGGAAGAGTTTTTTACATACATGATGATGCAATCTATCTACCAATTATTCAGATGAAATTTGTCAATGATCCAGATTCATCAGATTTAATAGGAAAAATGAATTATGATGGTAGTATTATTAAAACTTTTGGGAAATATGATCCTTTTGTAAATGAAGATTTACAATATTCAATGAATAATAAATTCAGTATTTCTGAGGATGGGATTGTATATACCATTTTAAGAAGTTCATATAAAATTCGTTTATTTGATCTGCAAGGTCAGAACTATTTGGGTAGTTTTGGTATTGAGTTCCCAAGTTTTTCATTGCCTCAGAAAGAAATTCTAGGACAACTATCTATACCAGAAATAAATAAAAGAAGCATAGGCACAACAACTACGAATTCTATTCATTCTACTGAAAACTATTTTATTCAACACGTACAAGTTCTTACAAAAGAATGGTTTGAAAATGTGAATTATGAAGACAAGGATAATCTATTGGTGCTCTATGATATGGAAACCAAAGAATTTATGAGAGAAATACACACTCCTCATACTCTTGGTGCAGTATATGAAAATCAACTTTACATGATTGAAGATTTTAACCCCGACAATTACACCATAGGTATTTATGAATTGGTTGAAAAAGAGCGATAAGCATGTACTGATATTGGTAACAGCTGTTGCTTTTGGTATTTCTTCCTGCTCCGAGGGAAATAAAAAGTACTTGAAACGTACTGCTTCAAACTGGCAAAAATATGTCAACGAGATTAGCGGTAAGCAACCGAAACTAACAAATACCGTACTTTTGGTATTGAAAAGTAAGGAATGTGAACCATGTATTGAGGAAATTGATTGGTGGAATAATTTTATTACTGAATCTTCCACATTAAATGTGTACATGATAATTATTGAAAAGTATGAAACTACCTTTACAACTTTTTTAGATCATAATGAATTTGAAATAAATGCTTTTCGGGATGAAACTGGATTAGTATTAGAGCAACAGTTGGTACCTAAAACACCTGTTAAATTATATATAGATAAAAAGGGGGATGTGCGGTTTTTAGAGTCAATAAATATTAATTCAAATCCTGAGAATTTTTATAATAAAATATCTCAAATTATCGATTGAGGGACTTTAACAATTTTAAAGCAATTACTTTAGAGGTGTTTTCTGTTGGAGTTGCTAAATTGCACACATAGTTCGATTATCAACCATGCTAAAACAACTTCTAAACTTCCTTATCCACCTCCGACTGCACTACCAATTCTTCATCCTTTCAGGCGGATATTTATTGGCAGCTTTGTTTGTAGAAGATGTTAACTGGACTCAATTCTGGCTTCAGTTCCTAAATGTGCATGTGTTATTATTTGGTGGAGCCACGGCCTATAATTCCTGGTGGGATAAGGATGAAGGTCCTATTGGCGGACTAAAATCACCCCCAAAAATGACCCGCTGGATGTGGCCGGTTTCTATGGGGATGCAGTATGTTGGTCTGGCTTGGGCCCTATCTGTGGATTGGAATTATGCGATAATTTATGCTATTAGCATGCTGTTCTTTTGGTTGTATTCAACGCCACTGGCAAGATGGAAAGGAAAACCCATTTTAGGTTTAATCGCAATCGGGGTCAGTACGGGAACTAATTCGTTTTTGCTGGGCTTTTTAGCAGCCGGTGGATATCCGATTACTTTTTTTGAAGATATAATTGCACTCGGGGTGGCATTAATTTTACTAAGTCTGTACCCGGTTTCGCAGGTATTTCAGATACAGGAAGATGCTAACAGAGGCGATGAAACATTTGCTGGAAGATTCGGATTGAGAGGAGTAAAATGGCTGTTCACAATATTATTTCCAATGGGCTCAGGTATATTAGGATGGGCATTAATGCTTCAGGACGGGTTGATCGGGTTTGTATTTATCGGATTAAATATAGCGGTTTTTATAGGATTATTATTTTTTGTGTGGAACCTGAAGGGGAATCAAAAAGAATATCGAGTAGTGATGAATATAAAACTGTCGGCGTCTTTCTTTTTTGTGCTATTTATACTTGCATCATTGGTTTATAAGAAATTGATTTAATGTTAAAAGTTTTAATAGAAACATTATTTAAAGTTTTTTGGGAGTATTCCTTCTTAGTTTTTTGTTGGACGGCTGAACAACCATGCACAAAAACTATTGAAAATGACAAAATGTGTTATAGCGGCAGTATCGATACTATTTCTCTTTACCAATTTATCTATTGCACAAAATCAGCAGGAAACCGGTGATCAGAATGGCATCCAAAAGATCAAAGTATTTTTGGATTGTTTTAGATGTAACAGTGACTATATACAAGATGAGATTAAATTCGTTGACTTTGTGAGGGATAAGGAAGATTCGCAAGTTCACTTAATCATTACAAGAGAACGTTCAGGTTCAGGCACGGAGTTTACTTTGCAAGTGATTGGAAGAGAGGAGTTTACAGGAGAGGGTAAGTCTCTTACTTACTTCAGCTATGGCTCCGATACGGACGATGAGGAAAGAAGGGGACTGGTCAGATATGTTAAAGCAGCACTTTTCAACTATGCCTCCACAACCGAAGCAATAAACAGTTTAGATATATTATATACACCACAAGATGAGACTGAAACGGAGGTACAAGAAGATCCGTGGAATAGTTGGATTTTTGAATTGGATGGAAGAACATCTATGAATGGTGAGGAGTCCAGAAAATCGGTTGATTTTTCAGGAGGAGCTTCTGCTGAAAGGGTGACCAATAGTTTGAAAACAGAATTTAATTATAACTATGATTACAACCGCCGAAAGTTTTCCGATATTGATTCCGAAGGAAATGAAGAAGAGTCGGTATATATCACCAGAAGCCATCGTTTTTGGGGAAATCAGGTTATGGCGCTAACGGAAAATTGGTCAGCGGGTATATTTACGAGGGCTACAAACTCTACAAGAAACAATTATGATTTGAATTTGCAGGGAAGTGCAGGTGTAGAATACAATATATTTCCTTATGAGGAATATTCGGAAAGAGAGATCTCCTTTGTATATACAGTAGGAGCAGAGTACCGCGACTACACGGAAACTACCATTTATCTCGAAGATGAAGAGATGCTTTATGGTCAGGAAATTCGAAGCAGAGTGGAATTTACCCAACCATGGGGTAGTATTTCGGGAAGAGCAGATTTCAGAACGTTATTTAATGATCTACAAAAAAACAGGCTGAATATTGATATGAGAATCAATTTTCGGATATTCAGAGGCTTGGAGTTAAGTCTTAACGGTGAGTATTCTATCATTAATGATCAACTAAACATACCGGCCGGAGATATAAGTGACGCTGAACAACTCCTTGATCTGCGAGAGCAATTCACATCTTATTCGTATGAATTATTTATCGGTTTAGAATATACCTTCGGTTCGATCTTTAACCAGGCTGTAAATCCACGTTTCTAAAGGATCAAAACTAAGACTGCAAACTTATAAGTAGGATCAAAGTTTATCTTGAAGGTAAATTATTTGGTAAGAAAATCGGTTTGCACATACTCCAATGCAGGCTAATAAACAGAAGTTAAAAAGGAGTAAATTATAGTGCCCAGTAAGGATATTATTACCTCAGAGTTAATCAACGAAGCTGTAAATTACGATACTCACCATGAGCAGATCGCTGATTTATTTGAGCGGGGAAGAACTACCAATGAAGACAATCGGCCCAATATGCTGCATTATACAAAAATGTATCTGCAGCGAGCAAGACGCTGGGAAAAGCGGGGAAAACTGAATGTTGATTTGATTGAAAAATTAGAATCCTTTCCCCGGGAAATGATTTGGTTGGTTCTCAATGAAGGTTGGTGTGGAGATTCAGCTCAAACCCTTCCATTCATAAATAAAATGGCAAAAGTTTCAGATAAGATTACTCTGAAAATTATTCTGCGAGATAAAAATCTTGATATTATGGACGAGTTTTTGACCAACGGTGCCCAATCCATCCCCAAATTGATTGCCCTTGATAAAGCGACACTAAAGGTAATAGGAACTTGGGGACCTCGACCTGAGGAAGCCTATAAAATGTACAAAGCTCAGCGTACTAATCCGGATATACCAAATAAAAAAGCAGTAGAAAACCTTCATATCTGGTATGCAAAAGATAAAGGGAAATCTATTCAGAAGGAGTTTATGGAGTTGTTGGATGAGTGGAGAGATGATAGTTGAAAAGTGTGAATACCTGATTAGTCAGTTCTCATTCTATCAACTATCAATAAAGATTTCTTACCTTTGAGCGAACTAACCCAATTCTTGTGTTAAATAAATTTTTAAACCACATAGCTCAAACCAGTGATGCTCCTATTGGATTGGAGGTTAACCATGCTGAAGGACCATTTATCTATACCAAAGACGGAAAACGGTTTGTGGATTTTATATCCGGCATAGCAGTCAGTAGTTTAGGGCACCGTCATCCAAAAGTGGTTCAGGCTATTCATCAACAGGTTGATAAGCATCTGCATGTGATGGTGTATGGTGAATTTGTGCAAAAGCCTCAGGTAGATTTCGCGGAACTGTTGATTTCAAATCTCCCGGCTAAATTAGAACAAATTTATTTAGTGAATTCAGGAACGGAAGCAACAGAGGGAGCACTCAAGCTCGCTAAAAAATACACAGGCCGAACCAAGCTCATAAGTTTCAAAAACAGCTATCACGGCGATACGCATGGTTCTCTCAGTGTAACTGGAAGAGACATATACCGAGAACCATATTTGCCATTACTGCCGGATGTTCATTTTCTCACATTTAACTCATTTGAGAAGTTAGATCTGATCGATGAGAAAACAGCAGCTGTAATTATGGAACCTATTCAGGGAGAAGGGGGAATCATACCGGCTGAAAAAGAGTGGCTGAAAGAAATCCAGAGACGATGCGATAAAGCCGACGCGTTGCTGATCTTTGATGAGATTCAAAGTGGATTTGGCCGAACCGGAAAATTGTTTGCATTTGAAGAGTATGAGGTGGTTCCTGACATCCTCTGCATGGCCAAAGCGATGGGAGGAGGAATGCCGATTGGTGGATTTGCCTCGTCAAAGGAAATTTTCCAGAGCTTTAAATACGACCCGCCTTTAAATCATGTAACTACGTTTGGGGGGCATCCGGTTTCAGCTGCTGCGGCTCATGCCAATTTAAAAGAGCTTTTATCCGGAGAGTATTTAAGCCGGGCCTTGGAAATTGAGAAACAAGTGAAAGCCAAACTTCAAGGTAAAGGAATTGTTGAAGTTCGCGGGAAAGGGGCCATGCTGGGACTTCAACTTGAGAGCTGGGAGCTAACCAGAAAAGTAGTAGAAGAATGCTTCGAAAAAGAAATCTTGCTTGGATGGACACTCCATTCCAATACATTGGTTCGGCTGGCTCCACCACTTATCATTGAGGATGAATTGTTGAATGACGTTCTGGATTCGGTTTTGGAAGCCATTGGAAAGCATTCGTAATGGAACGCGGATGAGGCGGATTGTGAGAATAGTTACGGATTTATTAAATAAAGTCCTGCCCCGATGGTCGAGACTCAAGCGCTAAGAGAGACTTTCTATTCATGCGAATCTTTCAATCCTTAAAATCATGGTTCACGGATGTTGGCAATATAAATTCGGAATTCCTACACTCCATCAACCGTTTAAGTGATAAAGCAATTCAAATAATTATAAGGTTATGAAAACCATCAATCCTGCTACCGGAAAAGTCCTCAAGGAATATAGCGAAATGAAGATGGAGGAAATAGATTCCATCATCCAAAAAGCAAATACGTCACAAAACAAATGGAAGCGAAAAAGCTTTGAGGAACGAGCTGAATATCTTCGAAGGATTGCGGAAATATTGAAAGAGCGAAAACACGAATTGGCAGAATTAATGGCCAAGGAGATGGGCAAACCCCTATCACAAGGTGTAGGAGAAGCAGAAAAATGTGCCTGGGTTTGTGAATACTATGCCGACAATGCAGAAGATTTCCTTGAAGATGATGTGATTGAGACGGATGCTGCTAAAAGCTATGTTACCTTCAATCCTTTGGGAGTTGTGTTAGCCATTATGCCCTGGAACTTCCCATTCTGGCAGCTCTTTCGATTTGCTGCACCGGCTTTAATGGCCGGCAATGGAGCCATCCTTAAGCACTCCGAAAATACTACGGGTTGTGCTATCGAAATTGAAAAAATCATCCATGAAGCAGGAATTCCTTACGATTTATTTCGAACGATAGTGCGTGATAAATCCGGGATGAAGGAAGTTATCCAGCATGAGGGCATAGCAGCTGTGACTTTAACCGGAAGTACGCGAGCCGGAAAAGCAGTAGCGGCTCAAGCCGGAGAAACACTAAAGAAAACCGTGCTGGAACTCGGTGGAAGTGATCCCTATATAATCCTGGACGATGCCGATATCTCAAAAGCGGCAGAAACGTGCGCTACCTCCAGGCTTATCAACAGTGGCCAAAGTTGTATTGCAGCCAAAAGATTTATTGTTACGGAGAAAGTGTATGATCAATTCCTGGAAGAGTTTACCCGAATCATGGAATCCAAAAAAGTCGGTGATCCGTTTGAGGATGATACCGATATTGGTCCACAGGCCAGGGAAGATTTACGAGATACCTTGCACGAACAAGTGGCAGAAAGTGTAAAAAAAGGAGCTAAAATTACACTCGGAGGACAAAAACCTGATGAGAAGGGAGCTTATTATCCAGTCACCATTTTAGAGAATGTAAAAGCGGGAATGCCGGCATATGAAGAAGAATTGTTTGGGCCGGTTGCCGCCATTATTAAAGTGAAAGACAAAGATGAAGCCATTAAAATTGCTAACGATACCAAATTTGGATTGGGAGCTGCGGTTTTTTCTCAAGATGAAAAACGTGCTGAAGAAATTGCCGCCAATAAACTCGCAGCCGGATGCTGTTTCGTGAATGAATTCGTAAAATCCGATCCAAGATTGCCTTTTGGAGGAATCAAACAATCCGGCTATGGACGTGAACTTAGTTTATATGGAATTCGGGAGTTTGTGAATGCGAAGACAGTCTATATAGGCAATTCAAAATGAAAAATTCAAAATTAAAAATGGGAGTGAGTCTTTTTTTAATTTTGGATTAATGGTAAAGCAATTCTTAACTCTGTTCTATACTCCTTATCTTAAAATTTAATCAAATAAAACTACACCGTGCGCATACGACTTGAACAACTAAATCCAACCATCGGAGATCTTTCCGGGAATAAGGACCTGATCCTGAAAGCCATACAAAAAGCTGAACAGGATGGAATTGAACTTTTGCTGCTGCCGGAGCTTATAACTTGCGGATATCCGCCGATGGATTTATTGGAGCGAGAAATATTTCGGGAATTACTGTATGAATTGAATGAGGAAATTATTGCGGCAACCGGCGATACTACGGTGATCTTCGGCTCCATCACTAAAAATATGAGCGGGATTGGACGGAAGATATATAACTCTGCTATTGTTGCACAGCATGGCGAGGAAATGGCCCGAGTTCACAAAGCACTGCTACCTACTTATGATGTGTTTGATGATCTTCGCTATTTTGAACCGGGAACCGAATTTGAACCCGTTATAATCAATGGATTTCCTTTTGGGATTACCGTTTGTGAGGATATTTGGTACAACGATAATGATATTCAATATCACATCTATGATAAGAATCCGGCTGATATTTTAGCAAAAAATGGAGCACAGGCGATAATCAATATTTCTGCCTCGCCGTTTAATAAAGACAAGCCTGTAACGCGAAAAAACATGCTCCAAAAACATGCTAAAAATTTAGGATTACCACTTTTTTATGTGAATTCAGTGGGCGCACAAACCGAACTTATTTTTGATGGTGACTCTCTCGCTTTTGACGGAGCAGGTTCAATGAAAGCCCGCTCTAAAAGATTTGAACCGGATGCTTTTGATATCAATTTCAACCCGCAAAGTAATGAAGTAGAAACGATAACGGATGTAGAAGCTAACTTCGAGAACCCGTCTAAAGAACAGGTAATGTTTGAAGCTCTCGTATTGGGAGTACGGGATTATCTGCAGAAATCCGGAGCGGCTGAAAAAGTGATATTGGGATTAAGCGGTGGTATTGATTCGGCATTGACGGCTGTTATAGCGAAAGAGGCTCTTGGTGCTGAAAATGTTATAGCCGTGACTATGCCTTCAGAATTTTCTTCAGAAGGAAGTGTAAGTGATTCGGAAAAGCTGGCTCACAATTTGGGAATCGAATTGAAAGAAATTCCAATTAAAGAAATTTATGAAGCTTACAATAGTGCATTGGCTCCACATTTTGAGGGAACAAATTTTGGTGTTGCAGAAGAAAACCTGCAAAGCCGTACCCGTGGAGATTTACTCATGGCATTAGCCAACAAATTTGGGTATATGCTGCTGAATACCGGCAATAAATCTGAAATGGCGGTTGGTTATTGTACTCTTTACGGTGATATGGCGGGTGGTTTGTCGGTAATATCAGATGTTTATAAAACTGAAGTTTATGAGATTAGCCGGTGGCTGAATGATGAATATTATAACAAAGAGGTTATTCCGGAGAGTATTTTAATTAAAGCCCCAAGTGCCGAATTAAGGCCCAATCAAAAAGATTCTGATTCTTTGCCCGATTACGAAACGTTAGATACTATTTTGCAATACTATTTGGAGGAGCAGTGGTCAAGACAAGAAATAATTAATACCGGTATTGATGAACAGGTTGTTGACAAAACTTTTCGGCTTGTAGATCTAAATGAACATAAAAGAAACCAGGCGCCTCCGGGACTTAAAGTTTCTGCCAAGGCTTTTGGTTCAGGAAGAAGATGGCCAATTGTTCAACAATGGACCGGACAGGAAATGAACTTAATACAATCTGTAAAAAAGGAAAATAAAGGGCGCTAATCTTCGGTTATTTTCGTTCGCAATCTTGTGTTATAAGCATTCCCAATTAAATTCAATAATTAGTACTTTATATAAAATTTAAAATCATCTACCCATATGCTTCAAAAGTTACAAAAAGCGCCTATTGTATTAATGTGTGTTTTATTCATAACACCAAATATTGTAGCTCAAGATTCTACTGCTATCCTAAAAGAAAAAGAAATGCCTCTACGACTTTTGGATTACAAGGACCCGTTTCAGAATTTAGATCTGAAAGAAGGTGTGAATGAACAACCGGCGGTGCAGGAGCTTGATAATTTTCAGAAAGATGTAATGAGCAGAATTTCCGATATCTACCGGGTGCATATCGAGTCTATGGAAGCACAAGTAAATGATGATCCATTGGAAGCGGAAACCAAAATTAATGATGCTCTCGCAGCTACTCAAAGTTTGTTAGATGATTATCCTGAAATTTCAGGTGATCGCCGTTTCACAGAATTGTATAGAACGGTTATCTCTGAATACCGGGAATTTTACGGTATCACCGAAACCGGGAATGAGCCCGAAGGGGAAATTTTTGCGATACAGGAAGAGGTGTTTACTTCCGATGAAAGCTGGACTGAAGCCGAATATGATTTTCCTGAAGACGTAAACCTGAAAAAGACCGATGTACCGCTTATCACAAACGAGCATGTTAACAGGCACTTAGTGTATTACACATTACGGCGCCCCGAAGTGATGGAAACATGGCTAACCCGGGCGGTTAAATATCAGCCTATGATGAGAAAAATTTTCAGAGAAGAGGGAGCGCCTGAGGAATTAACCTATTTAGCCTTTATTGAAAGTGGTTTGAACCCTAATGCCAGAAGTTGGGCTGCGGCCGTTGGAATGTGGCAATTTATCAGAGCTACAGGATCGGTATATGGATTGGAAGTAAACTGGTGGATCGATGAACGCAGAGACCCGGAAAAAGCGACTCGTGCTGCTGCTCGCCATTTAGTTGATTTATATGAAATTTGGGGTGACTGGCATCTTGCTATGGCCAACTATAATATAAGTCCACGAGGATTGAAAAGAGCTATAAACAGAGCCGGAGGCGTAGAAGATTATTGGGTTGCATATCCTTATTTACCCCGTGAAACCCGTGGATACGTACCCGGCTTTATTGCTACTACCATGATTGGTATGAATCCGGAAGAGTTTGGGTTCCAAAGCAGCTATGAAGGGGAACCATACGCTTATGAAGTTGTAGAAGTAGAAGGACTGATGGAGTTGAGTGATTTAGCGGAAGCAGCAGGGGTAACTACTGAAGAGCTGAAAGACTATAATCCTGAATTACTTCGCTGGGCTACTCCTCCGGGAGGTAAGTACCCCTTAAAAATTCCGGTTCAAACCAAAGAAGAGTTTTTGGCTAATTATGATGACATCCCCAAAGAAAAAAGAAGCCAAAATATTACTATGCATACCGTTGAAAGTGGAGAATCATTGGGTATTATTGCTCGTAAATATGGAACCACGGTAGCAGGTCTATATGGTTCAAATGAAAATCTTTCAAGTACTATATACCCAGGACAAAAAATTGTCGTTCCTCTGCCAAGGGGCAGTGCGCAGCAGATTTCTGCTAATCAGCCTTCTAATCAGCAGCGAAGTGTAAATACCAGCAGATCTTCATCACAGACGGTAAGTAAGCCGGCAAATTCTACCGCTGTTACTTATAAAGTGAAAACCGGGGATACTGTTGGACATATTGCTGAGTGGTACGATGTTAGAGCTTGGAATATCAGGTCTTGGAATGGAATTGGGAATACTATTCGTGTAGGCCAAAATTTAACGGTCTATGTACCCAACACCCGTAAAAATCATTATGAGAAGATTAATGAGTTGAGCTATGCTGAAAAACAGCAAATTGAGAGAAAACAGCGACAAGGTGAAAATATATTCATAGCCGCTGCCACCTCAACCGACGGAGAAAATTTTACGACATATACGGTTCAGTCTAATGACACACTTAGTGAGATAGCTGAAAGTTTTGGTGTTAGTTTAAGTGAATTGAGAAGACTCAATAACATCTCCGGAAATCGAATTTATGTAGGACAAACATTGCGTATTTCCGCAAATTAATATGTTTAAAAAGAAGAAATATAGGGTAGGAATAGCTGTTTTAGTTGTTGCGTTAGCATCGGCAGGAATTGCCGCGCAGCAAACAGATATCTATTTCCAGATAAAAAAAAACTTTAGCATTTTCAGCAAGGCCTATGAAAATGTAGCATTGGAGTATGTGGATGAAGTAGATCCTGAAATATTAATGCGGAATGGCATTGATGCTATGCTTGAGACGCTTGATCCCTACACGGTCATGTTCAACGAGTCGCAAAATGAACAGTCCGAACTAATGCAGAGAGGAAATTATGCAGGGATAGGTATTGAGGCCGGGTACAGAGACGGTGAGGTTGTAGTAGTAGCACCAAATGAAGGTGGTCCTGCCGAACAAGCCGGTATCCGTGCAGGAGACGTTATTATTGCTGTGGATGGCGTTTCTACTGAGGGGTTGCAACCTGAAGAAGTAAACGTGCTGACAAGGGGTGAAGTTGGGTCTGAAGTTACTATCACAATACGCAGGTTTGGATTAGACCAGCCACTCGATTTTAATTTAGAACGGGCACGTATTGAAGTTTCAAATATTTCCTATGCGGGTTTTATTGGTGAAACAGAAGATGCTGGCTACATTCGCTTGAATCAGTTTGGGAGTAATGCCGCGGAAGAAATCAGAGAAGAACTTGAAAAACTAACGGAGCAAAAAGAGATATCCGGATTAGTACTTGATTTGAGGGACAACCCCGGTGGTGTTCTACAAGAAGCGGTAAAAATTATCGATAAGTTTGTAGAACCGGGAATCACGGTGGTTGATATCAGAGGTCGGATTCAAGAGTATAACCAGACTTTCACGACAAGTGAGCCCGTTATGTTTGACAAACCCATCACAGTTTTAATGAATGGGGGAAGTGCGAGTGCATCTGAAGTGGTTGCAGGTGCACTACAAGATTTAGATCGCGCTGTAATAATTGGTGAGCAAAGTTTTGGGAAAGGATTGGTACAGATTGTAAAACCATTACCTTATAATACCTCTCTCAAGATGACCATATCCCGTTATTATATTCCAAGTGGAAGAAGTATTCAGTCCGTACAATATACCCATCAGGGCAAAAACTCTGCTGTTTCTGTAGCTGACTCGAGTAAAAGAGAATTTAAAACAAGGAATGGCCGTACAGTATATGAAGGCCGTGGTATTCAGCCAGACATAGAAACAGGAAAAGAAGCCCCCAGTATTCTGGAAGTAGCGCTGATGCAGCAAGGAATGTATTTTGATTTTGCTACGAAATTTGAATCTCAAAATGCTTCATTCGATTATAGTGCATTACCAGATAATGTATTTAATCAATTTAAGCAGTATTTGGAAGAGCAAGACTTTTCATACAGTACCGATTCTGAAAATCTGTTATCAAGTTTAAAAGAAGAACTGAAGGGAATTCAAGCTGCTGAATCACAATTGGAAGCTTTGGAACAAGCTACTGAAATTGAAAAAGAAACGTTGTTTGAAGAAAAAAGCCCGGATATAAAGCGCAGGTTGTATTTAGAATTAGTATCCCGGTATCAAGGACAATCCGGCAGAGTTGAAGCTGGCTTGAGATCCGATGGGGATGTGTTGAAGGCTCTGGAGTTGATTAAAAATGAGACTGAACGCAATAAAGTACTTTCGGGAGACCAATAATGCCTCAAAAGGCAGATCTGCACATACATACAACTTGTTCAGATGGAAAATTGACTCCCAATCAGGTAATTGAAGTTGCCAAAGAAAAAAAACTCAGCTGTATTTCAATTACCGATCATGATACCTATAAAGGATATTTACCTGCCAAAGAAGCAGCTGAAGGACTTGATATCGAGTTAATCCCCGGGGTTGAAATTACGTCCATGTTTAATGGAAAAGAATCTCATATCCTGGCTTATAACTTTGACCCAACTACCAATTACCTGGAAGATTTTTTAAGCCGACAGCGAAATGCTCGAAAAAACAGGATAAAAAAAATAATCAAAAAGGTTCAAAAAGAAGGATTAAATGTAGACTATGATGAAGTGTGGGCAGAGGCTAATGGAGCGAACATCGGTCGCCCCCATTTGGCTCGGGTGTTAACCCAAAAGGGCTATGTAAGTAGCCCAAAAGAAGCTTTTATTCGGTATTTGAGTAACCAGAAACTTGGCCCGATTGATAATACCTATCCGGATTTCAGAGAGGTAATAGAGATTATCAAAAACGTAGGTGGAGCTTGTGTATTGGCCCATCCGGGAA
>NZ_JAVLBQ010000021.1:0-52826 GCF_031581265.1 Gracilimonas sp. | reverse complement strand
TATTAAGGAGGGAGAGTTACCTGCTTTGGTTCAATCAAACAGTGAGCATGATCAGAGTCGTTTTATTACACAGGCTGTGTTACAACTTAGGGAGCAGGGAAGAGAACTCAATGAAATGGCGGTGTTATTTCGAAATGGACGTGATTCTTTTGACCTGGAAGTAGAGCTGAATCGTAAAAATATTCCTTTTGTGAAGTACGGTGGACAAAAATTCACGGAAGCGGCTCACATCAAAGATGTATTGGCACATGTCCGGATTTTGGTGAACCCGATGGATACCATAGCCTGGAACAGGGTGTTGATGCTGTTAGATGGCATCGGCCCAAAAACAGCTCAGGATTTGTTTGAATGGATACGGCTTGCCAAGAATCCTTATCGACTGGATCTGTCAGATACTACCAGTAAATCATATATAAATCAGCTGAAAGTGCTCAGTAAATTACTGGTAGATTTGAAAGAAAAAGAGCACTCCGTACCAAAAGTGATAGAATTAATTGTGGAATACTATCGTGATTTTTGTAAATCAAGATACGATGATTATCCAAAGCGGCTTAAGGATTTAGAGGCTTTTATTAATGTTTCTGAAAGCTTTACATCATTGTCCAAAATGCTTGAAGAACTGGCGCTTGATCCCATCACGGCTACAGCTGTTGATACCGAACAAAAAACCAAGGAAGAAGCCCCGTTAATTCTCAGCACCATTCATTCTGCAAAAGGATTGGAGTGGAAACATGTATTCATTATCCAGTGTTTGGATGGCATTATTCCATCTACTTATTCCGTGGACGATGAGGAGCAGCTTGATGAAGAACTTCGACTTCTTTATGTAGCGGCCACACGGGCAGAAGAGATGCTTTATTTCAGTTATCCTGTGTTAGGTCAGTCTGCTTATGGTGATTACTTTACTCAACCATCTCGATTTATAAAAGAAATGAATGATGAATTGGTGGAAGAATGGAAGCTCATTGAAGAGGAACAACAGCAGCAAATTGATGAAGGAAAACAAAAGCAACTTCCTGAATAGTGTTTCGTAGTTGATAACTCAATTAATAGTAGACCTTACAACATGCAAAAAACCATTCTCACGATTCTTCTACTTTTGTTATCCCAGTTAGTATTTGCCCAGGGATTCAACTCTTCAAATGGAAGGAATCACCCCGAATTAAACTGGAAAGTGGCTGAGACCGAGCATTTTCTGATTATGTATCCGGAACGAATTTCAGGTATTGAAACAAAAGCAGCTGCTATTGCTGAGGCTACTTATGATGCTCTTTCGAAGAATCTGGAAGTCAATTTTGATTATAAGATCAGGATTTATTTATCGGATGAAGATGAAATAAACAATGGCTTTGCAGTGCCTTTCAGTAGATCATATACAGATATATGGGTAAATCTGAATGACTACAGTGAGATATGGACGGGAAGTGAAAAGTGGCTGAGGAAAGTTGTAGCCCATGAGCTTGCACATATTTTCCATTTTGAGGCGGTCAAGCCTCCGATAGGTTTGCTTCAAAATATCTTTGCCAATCCGTTGCCCGGCTTTTGGACGGAAGGACTTGCCCAGTACGAAACCGAATACTGGGATTCACAAAGAGGTGATCGGTGGCTGCGTAAGGCAGTTTTTGATGATGACATGAACTATAATTCCGGACAGGCCCTGGAAGATGGCCGGCTAAGATACGCTCTTGGCAATTCTCAGTTGAGATATTTCACTGAAAAATATGGAGACAGCACATTAGTTGATCTGCTTCAGCAGAGGGAAAAGTTATTAGGTCTCATCCCATACCATGATTTTTATGCTGCTTTTGAAGAGGAGGTAGACGGAGGCTATTCTTCTTTTTATGATGACTGGCGAAAGCATACTAATGTCTATTACAACACGGTAGCTTCACAAATGGAACGGGTGGATTCACTGAAAGGAGATCGACTTAATTTCCCGGGCAATTTTTACTTTGATGCTGCTGTAAGTCCTAATGACAGCTTGGTTGCAGTTTTGGGATATCCATCGATGGCAAGGCCGGTTAAAAGGCTTTACTTGATTGAAAATGATTCTACTCAAAGTTCTAAAGTGTTGGCAGAGGGAGATATTAATGAAGATTTAGCTTGGGATGCAGGTAGTACTAAACTTGTCTATTCTCGGACGGTTCGGGGTGAGTATTCCTCTTTGCTGAATGATATTTTTATCTATGATCTTGAGGCTGGAGAAGAAGAGCAAATTACTTTCAGCAGAAGGGCTAAGTTTCCCGTTTTTGGCCCCAATGAAGATGAAATCTCCTATATCGTAAATGAATCTGGTACAGGTAACTTATTTGTCCGCAACCTGAATACTGGTGAAGAAAAAAGAATCACTAACTATACAGGTGACATTCAGCTGCTTTGGACCGTTTGGAATGAAAAGAGAGGTCATTGGTTAGTTCACAGGTTTAATGATAATGGGGAAAGAGAACTTATTGCGATTAATATAGATGGAACTGAAGAAATTCTGCAAATCAATGATGAGCACATCAGAGCACCCGTCTTAAGTCCTGAGGGTAATAAAGTGGCATATATATCACTCAGGGATGAAGTACCCAATGTATTTATCTATGACTATGAAAGGGCTACAGAAGAACGATTCACTCAAGTATTCACCGGGGCAGAAGTATTTGGCTGGATAGCCGGTGATTCAACTTCCTCAGAAAAACTACTTATTGGTGCATCAGAAAACAGGACAAAAGACAAATTTCATCTTGTACCACTTGAACGAAATTTCAGTGCCAACGATGTACAATTGCCAACCGAGTATGCAAGCTGGCGAGCTAAAAACCCACCACATTTTCTCGATTCAAATATTCCAGCAAACGAAGATTTGATTAGTAAAAATTACGAGTACTCCTCTTTTAAAAACCTCACACACGTTGTTTCCTTTGGTTTACCATACTACGACAATCCAGATGACTGGGGCTTTTTTGCAACCACCAATTGGTCAGAGCCTTTAGGTAAACATACCTTAGAGGCTGGAGGATGGGTTTCAGTGCCAAATCCAGAATATAAATCCTATGGGGCAATTTCATATCTGAATAACCAGTTTTACCCATCAGTATATTTCAATGTGTACAGAATACCGGAAAACGGCCAATTTTATGGGGACCAGTTTTTGATTGAAGAATACACTGGAACAGATATATTGATGGAGTGGCCGATTGACAAACTTTCGGGTTCGTATCAAAACAGCTCTATTTCAGCTCAAGTTCGACATTACAGCACCCGCCCGATGGACAGGAATAAATTCGACAACTTTAATTTAATTCCATCCCCCGAATCAGCAACCATAACTGATTTCTCACTTGGTTTTGAAGTTAAGAAACAACGTCCCTGGAGGCATAATGTCATTCACCCTTTAGATGGTTCAGGGCTGAAACTTGAACTAACCGGTTCAGAAAAAATAGCAGGATCTGAACGTGCATATCTGGAGACCGATTTATCTGCTTATACTATTTTACCTTTTATAGGAATGAACCGATTATATATTGGAACAAGATTTCAGGCTCAATGGGGAAATCCACTTCCACAAAATTATATAGGTTTTTCCCGGTATGATAATGTTAGCTTAAATATCTTGGATGAAATTCCACTACAATTTTTTGGGGATAATGAAAGAGTCAGGGGCTTCCGTGATTTTGTGGCGGGAGATAAAAGCTTATTTGTCAGTGCAGAGTATCGAATTCCTTTTTTACCTTCTCTAAATACTGAAATTCTTGGTCTTATGAGTTTAGGAAGAACAAGTATAGCCTTATTTACAGATACAGGAATTGTGTACAATGCAATAAGTGAATCAGGTTCAACAGGAGATATTAGTCGTTGGGGAGCCGGGGCTGAACTTAAGAACAGGATTTCATTATTTGGCCTAAACTTTGTTCACGGTGTTGGAGTAGCACAACCGACAAAACAGCTATTTGGAGATAATAATACAGAAGTATATTACCGGATTAAAACCGTGGTACCATTCTGATAGTTTGTTTACGATTCTTCCTCTTTCATAAACTGCCGTTGTTGATAGATATCGTAGAAAAGCCATGCAATAGGGTAAATAGGAATTAAAACAGCTAAAATGATTTGCCAGGAATTTGCTTTTTTTTGCCCCCCATCATATGGCAGAGTTATACCTGCAATTCCGGCTACCCAAAAAATGAATAACACGAATAAAAGGATGGCCAAAAATAGGGCACCAAAAAATCCGAAACTCTCATAAAAGCTTTGAAGCATGGTAAATTAAGTGCTGAATTATGCGTATATTTATTGCTTGTTTAATCTAAGAATCTAACACGTAAAATGCTTCCAGTAGTTTCAATAGTAGGGCGTCCCAACGTCGGTAAATCAACATTTTTTAATCGACTGATTGGCAGGAGGAAAGCCATTGTTCACGATGAATACGGTGTAACCAGAGATCGGCACTATGGTGAGACATTTTGGAATGGCCGCGATTTTAATATTATAGACACAGGCGGATATTTACCGGATGAGATGAATGTGATTTCTGCGGGTATCCGGGAACAAGTACACATTGCTTTAGAAGAATCTGATGTAATTCTTCTTGTAGTTGATGTTGAGACCGGTATCAATACGTTGGATAAAGCTGTCGCTTCTTTATTGAGAGAAGAGAATAAGCCCGTAATAGTAGTTGCAAACAAAGCTGATAATGAAGAACGCAGACTTAATGCGAGTGAATTTTACGAGCTTGGTTTTGAGGATTTATATCCCATTTCCTCACTTAGCGGCATGGGTACAGGTGACCTGTTAGATAAAGTCGTAGAATATTTACCGGAATCGCAGCCTGAACCTGAAAATGAAGTTCCAAAACTGGCTTTTATCGGCAGACCAAATGTAGGGAAAAGCAGCCTTTTTAATGCTTTACTGGAAGACAATAGAGCTATCGTAACCGATATTGCCGGAACCACTCGCGATTCACTAAACAGTAATCTTCACTATAACGATAAAGACTATGTTTTAGTTGATACCGCCGGGCTCAGAAGGCGTACTAAGGTGAAAGAAAACATTGAGTTTTATAGTACTGTAAGGACGGAAAAAGCTATTCGGGAATGTGACATTGCTATTTTAATTGTAGATGCAATGCAAGGTTTCGATGCTCAGGACAAGCGGGTTCTTAAAGAAGCTGAAAAATTCAATAAAGGTCTTGTAATCGTATTAAATAAATGGGATTTAGTGCCTGAAAAGGACACTAATACCGTTAAGGAATTTGAAGAATACATTTATTCCAATGTACCTCAACTTTACTATGTTCCTATAGTTACTATCTCAGCTCTCAATAACAAAAGAATTCATAATGTGTTAGATATGGCAGAAGTTGTTATACAGGAACGAAAAAAAGAAATATCCACTTCTGATTTTAACGATTTCCTTGAGAACATGCTTGGTGAGAAGCCGCTGCCTATGAAAAGGGGACAGCAGTTAAAAATCACGTATGCAACACAGGTGAAGAGTGAGCCTCCGGTTTTTAAATTCTTTATGAATAGTCCGCATGACTTGCCGCCAAATTATCGTAAATACATAGAAAATAAAATCAGGCAACAATATGGTTTTATTGGTGTTCCGATAACAATGGTATTTCGACAAAAATAAAATAGAAAAGCTGATAAATAACTTTGATGCTAAGGCTACAATGGTTTATTTTTCAGCGCTAATTACTACATAGAAATCGATTCTAATTGAATGGCTAAGAATCTCGAAAATCCGACAGTAAACGCTCTAAGCGATAACTATAAAAAGGAAAGAAAACTCAATTTCCTTGAAAAGCTGTATATACCCGAAATATTGAAAGGTCTTTGGTACACGCTGAAACAAATGTTCCAGCCTACCTTTACCCTTAATTATCCGGAAGAGAAATGGGATCCGCCCGCAATTTTCAGGGGGAGACCGGTATTGGTTGAAGACCATGGAAAGGAGAGATGTGTGGCTTGTGGTTTGTGTGCTCGGGCTTGCCCGCCATTGGCTATAAGTATGCAAGCTAAAGAGACTGAAGATGAAAAAGAGCGCTATCCAGACTTTTTCGAGATTAATATGCTTCGTTGCATTTATTGTGGTTATTGCGAAGAAGTTTGTCCCGAAGAAGCTATCGTTATGAGTAAAGATTATGATATCGTATTTGAGTCTCGAGAGGATGCCATTTATGATAAAGAACGGCTCTTGGTGCCAAAAGAAGATTTAGAAGATCGCTTAGAGTACTTAAAGAATTATAGAAATCAACAATTTGGATCTTTTTGGGACTTCCAGGAAGAAAATAATATTCATTCGGTAAGAGACAGGGATCGAGACTGGAATACCGGATTATCTCTGGTAGATATGATTGAGCAACAAAAAAATAATGACTCAACTCCCGCTTCCGACAGCTGGTCTGCATAAACCTTCATAACCGAATGGAAATAAAACAAAGCCAAATTGATTCTTTAATCGATGATGTAGCATACCTCGAACATGAGGCTGAAGCTCTCAAGTATGTAATAGAATCGGTTCCATATACTGAATCACCTCCTGGAGGGCGCTCCATCGCTGAAATTCTGATGTACTTAGATCATGCACAGCAGAATTACTATAGAAAAGTAATTGAGGATTCTTATAAAAGTGTTCGTCCCATAAACCTCAATTCATATGCCGATCCTAACGAGACTTTTGAAAAGGATGAAGAGCTGGCAAAAGATATTCAGAAGCATCTTTATAAAATTTCAAAACATAGAGTAGCACTCTTAAATTTAATTAAGAATAT
Organism: Gracilimonas sp.; assembly: GCF_031581265.1. Lineage (GTDB taxonomy): Bacteria > Bacteroidota > Rhodothermia > Balneolales > Balneolaceae > Gracilimonas. The sequence goes on along the minus strand of NZ_JAVLBQ010000021.1, from coordinate 46,066 downwards.
CCAGCTAATTGACTGGGAGAGAGAGATTAGCCGTGGTCGTGATACCATCACTCTTTATGAATTCACTTCTCAAATGGTAAGAAAAGAGCGAAGTACACTCAAAGAAATTGCCGACCTCGTCATGACCTATCAAAACGGTAAACAAATGCAGCGAGAGCTTGAAAGCCGAAATACCGAAAAGTAATGGGAGCAGTCAATTGGATTGAATTGATTGTTTTATTGACGTTTAGCGGTGTTTTTATTTTGCTTATCAAGAGACTTTGGGCCTCAAGATCACTTATCTATTTATATTTTGGTTTAGCTTCTTTGGCTATCGCTATTCCTTATTTTACATTATCGTTTTCCCTTTCAACAACATTTAATATCTTGGAATGGGGGAAATTAATTTCCATAACCATCTATATAAGTGGTTTACTTGCCTTAGTTAGAGAGTATAAGCCTATTTTTGCACGATTTCCGGCTTATCTTACAGCTTTGCCTTTTATAAGTATTTTATTTTTTCCACTAATTATTGACACAATCGTAATAAGGAATCTGATTAACGCAATTTACCAGGGTGGAGCAATAGTCGTAACTATTTTAGTGTTTACCCTTAATAATGCCAGAAAAACAGGAAGAAGATACTACACGATTGGGTTGAGTATGATTTTATTGGCTTATGCAGGATATTGGTTTTACTTCAAGACGTCGAATACTGACAATCTAATCTGGATATCAGAAATAGTACTCTCAATGGGAATTTTAATAACTCTATATAGATTTATAAGATCTACAGATCAAAACAAAAATACATAGAATGAAAAAAGCACCTGATTTTTCCTTAAAAGATACCAACATGAAAGATGTTGGCTTACAAGATTTCAAAGGAAATAAAAATATAGTACTGCTGTTCTTTCCATTGGCTTTTAGCAGCGTATGCACTGATGAATTGTGTACAACACGTGACAACATGAAAATATATGAATCTTTAAATGCGGAGGTATTGGGCATCAGTGTGGACAGTATGTTTACCTTAAAAGCATTCAAGGAATCAAACAATATAAATTTTACGCTTTTAAGCGATTTCAATAAAGAAGTAAGTGGAAAGTATGAGGCACTTTACGACGATTTTTATGGTATGAAGGGAGTATCTAAAAGAGCTGTATTTTTAATCAATAAAGAGGGAAGAATAGTATACAGTGAAATTTTAGAAGACGCAGACAACATACCGAACTTCAGTAAAGTTCAGCAAGTATTGGCCGGTTTAAATTAGGTTGATATGTGAAGGGCAGGAGTTGATAATATTAAAATAATAAAATCCGAAGATATTATAATAACGCTACTTTACATAATATAAATTATAGGACTTATATACACTAATCAATTCGATTGTATTTATATAAAATTATAGTGGAAGTTTTTGCCAACCATTAGTTACTTTAACACTGTAATAATTGTACATAGAGGTTTGGATGAATTTAATTATAGTTGAAGACGACAAAGTTCTATCGCTTTTACTTTCTAAAATGATAGAACGGTTGGGTTATGAAGTTTTAGCCATTTCCACTAAAGGAAAAGATGCTACTCAAAAAATAAAAGAGTTGCAGCCGGACCTTGTGTTAATGGATATTATGCTCGAAGATGAAATTGATGGCATTGAAGTTATGACTTCTGTCAGAAGTGATGCTTTGGATATTCCTGTTATTTACATTACCGGCAATTCTGATTCCGTTAACTACGAAAGAGCCCAGAAAACCGGATTCATTGATTATCTCATCAAACCGGTAAGTTTTCAAGATTTAAAACAATCCATTGGTAAAGTATAATAAAAAAGCCCTGAAGCATTATCAGGGCTTTAATCTTCTTTGTTCAGGGATTTTTTAACTATTGGATTCTTTTAATGTAAAATTAATGGGCATACTGTATTTAACTAATACCGGACGTCCTCTTTGCATGCCTGGTACGAATTTTATTTTCTTAACCGCTTCAAGGGCTGCCTCATCACATCCCCCTCCAATACCTCTTACTACCTCAGGGTCATTAACGTTTCCTTCTTTATCTATGATAAACTGCACAATAACCCGACCTTCAATACCTGCTTTACGAGCCATTTCAGGATAAGTGATGTGTTTGTTAAGTGATGCTATACCTCCAATCAATTCAGGCATTTGCTCAACTATAACAAATACTTCTTGTTCAGGTTCTTCCTCATTAGATGGTGGTGGTGGCGGTGGCAATTCCATAAATGTTTCTTCTAAATCCAACTCAGAATCTAAATCTATGAACTCATCATCCAAGATTTCATCATTCGGAACTTCAACAGGAATTTTAGGCCTTGGTGGCGGCGGAGCTTTAAGTTCTTGTTTTGTCTGAACTATTTCTTCAATAAAAACTTCTTCTTGTCTATCGATGACTATAGATTCATCATCTCCTGATGTATAGATATTCATTTTAGAAGCTGAAATAAATATTAAAAGAGATAAGATAAATCCTATTTCAAGGCGTATTAAATATCCTTTCTTAAGATCATTTTTTCTATCAATTATTTTTACCGGACCTCGCATAGTAACCTCCTTATGTTTTGAGAAGTTACCTAAGGATATCAAACAACCGTGAAGATCTTATGAAGCTTATTTATTGTAATTATCTGGATTTACAACAACAGAAAGAGCACTTTTGCTTACTTTAAAATTGTAAGATGTCTTATCCCCTGCTTGCTCTCCATCAGCATGTGCTTTCGTCTTAAATTCTGTATTAACGCTACAGCCCAATGAAGTTGATAAGACTTTGACCACATCTGTACGAAAAGAATATCCCAGCGAAAGTTTTATAAACTCTATTAATAACTCAATCCTGGAAATATTCCTCACCATAATAATTTCTACTTCTCCATCATTATTAATTGATCCGGGTGAGATTTTGTACTTTCCTCCCTCTGTTTTGCCATTGGCTATAGTTACCATCCATATCTTTTGATCAAGAGTACGTTTCAGCTCTGGAATTTTTATTCGGGCATTAAATGGTTTAGCTAATAGTAAGGCCTTTAGTCCGCCAAAGAAATATTTATATTTCCCGTTCTTAATTCTTGATTTAGAAGAATAGAAATTAGTTAAACCGTCAACCCCGATACCAAAAGTATTTACAAAATACCCCCATTCTGATTGTACAGAATCAATATTGGTTGTGAAGTTATTTAATAAAGTATCGAAATTTTGCTCGAAATTATGATTCAGCCCAATATTCTGAGCAAAATCATTTCCACTTCCCAAAGGCAGAACTCCCATCACAGAATCGGTTTCTATAATGCCGTTAGCTACTTGGTTTACGGTTCCATCACCTCCACAAGCAACAATATGACTATATTCTTTTGCCTTGGCTGCTGCTATTTCAGAAATAGAATCCTCTTCATCTATGTAAATAAATTCAACGTGAGCCAAGTTAGAATTAATGAAAGCTTCTTTTGACCTGAATAATTCTTCTGATCTTCCAGCATTCGATGAACAATTGATAAGGAAGCAATATGTACGATTTCTGTTCAATCGAAGTGTTTCACATTAATTGAAAAAGTTCCGTCCTTGGAAGACTTGAGCTTTATTTTATCAATAATTGTGTCAATTGCAATTTCTCCTTGTATCGCCACAAATTCAAAACCATCTTCCTTGATTTTCTTAATAGGGCTTTGGATTCGAAGCGGGTCTAAAACCAATAACAAAACGTTATCAGATTTATCAAAGTAGTGGTTGATAATATCTTCGGCTTTATTTCCTGCAAAAGACCGTATATATCCATCCGCGTATTCAAATGAAGTCGGTTTAAGGCTTGATTCCTGAGCAATATTTCGCCAATCTTCTTGCCTGAGAGCTATAAAAAGTAAATTTAAATCCAATTTTTTTGTATTTATTTGTTATATGCATAATGTATTAGAGCATCGCCCTTATTGACTACAGGACAATTATTTAATCCAATAACCATCCCGTCATAAGGAGCTATAACCCTTGAATTAAGTTCACCATACGGATCTTTAATAGACCCTAAAACTTGTCGTTTATTCAGTTCTTCACCAAGCTCAGCTTTGGGGATAAATAATCCTGCATTTTTAGTCCTTATCCACGTAGATTTATTAAATATTTTAGTATCGTTTGGTTCAGGAGCATCTTCAATCATACCGAGATGCTTCATTACCCGCTGGGTTCCATTTATTCCTTCCTCAATGCCTTCTTCGTCGTAACGGAGAGATTCTCCTGTTTCGTAAACCAGTATATCAACACCCTTTTTATTAGCTGCACTTCGGAATGATTTTGAAATTAAAGATGAATGCAACATTACAGGCGATCCCATTGCTATAGCAAGCTCTTTGGCAGTCTTAGCATTGAAAGAACACCTGATTTGGGGATAATTAGCACGGGCCGAACCTCCGGTATGGAAATCAATACCATAGTCAACCTGGGGTATAATTTGGTTCATTAGCGTATAAGCGAGCAATTTTGCCAATGAACCACCTTTTGCTCCGGGAAAGCTTCGATTTATATCTTTACCATCTGGAAGCCCACGCGAGTTCTGTATAAAACCATAAATATTTACAATAGGCAGAGCTATTACAGTACCTCTTGCAGGTATAACGATTTCTCGCTCAATCATTCTTCTTACAATCTCTACACCATTGACTTCATCACCATGTAAACCACCTGTTAATAATAATACCGGGCCGTCTTCTTTGGCTCGATATACCAAAACCGGTAAATCTATGACGGTATAAGTTGGCAATCGGGCGATATTCAAGTTTACGATTTTGTGTTCACCCAGCCCGATCTTTTGTTTGCTGATTGTAATTGTATCAGGCATTTTTCTTAGCTTTTTTCTTGCGAGATGGATTATTTTTACGCTCTTCTACTGCTTTTTCAATGAACCTTATAATGCTTGAAGCAATATCTTTTTGGATCGTTTTTTCGATTCCTTCTAATCCGGGTGATGAATTAACTTCCAAAATAAGCGGCCCCCGATCAGCTTGAAGCATATCTACTCCTGCAATTTGTAAATCCATAGCACGAGCCGCTGTTAAAGCAGCTTCCCTTTCTGCTTTCGAAAGTTTGATAAGTGTACCGGAACCACCTTGATGTAAATTAGAGCGAAATTCCCCCTCTTTACCCTGTCGTTTCATGGCTCCAACCACTTTTCCGTCAACTACAAAAGCTCTGATATCTGCACCTTTTGATTCGGATATAAATTCTTGAACAATCACACGGGCTTTCATTGCATGAAAAGCTTCAATAATGGATTCGGAAGCTTTCTTTGTAGGTCCGAGCACAACGCCATGCCCTTGAGTACTTTCCAATAATTTTACAATCAAAGGTGCCCCTCCTACTGATTCAATTAATTTGTTAACCTCCCTTGAATAGTTAGTAAATACGGTTTTAGGTAATCCAACCCCGGAACTGGCTAATAATTGAAGACTCCTTAACTTATCTCTTGAACGAACAAGTGCTTGGGAATGAACGGCACTAAATACCTCCATCATCTCGAATTGACGTACTACAGCTGCCCCATAAAAGGTCACTGAAGCTCCAATCCTTGGTATTATGGCGTCGAGGTAATCAATTTTTTTACTCTTGTAATACACCTTAGGATTATCTTGCTCAATAACGATATCACATTTTAAGTGATCAATAACCCCAACTTCGTGCCCATGTTCTTCAGCTGCCTCAAATAATCTGCTTGTTGAATACAGTGATGAATTTCTTGAAAGAATGGCAATTTTCATTAAGACTCCTTAGTCTTTATTTCGTTAGTAATGTATTTTTTTGTGACATCAGTTATGAAGGGGCCTTTACGTAAAAATTTTCGGCCAATAAGCAGTGGATACTTCATGCCGGATCGATTTGTGAGCGAAAACTCGATATCATATAAATTATTATAAAAACGTATTTTAGTCTGTACAAAGTAACGATATTCAGTTTCCCCATTGGAACTTTTGACTTCCCTCCGATCATGAATAGGCATCTCTATTTTTTGTTCATTATAAGCCTTATGGTCAGGGTCTAATAGATAGAAACTAACCCATTTCTCTCCATTTTTAGTAAATGGCTCTATATGATGACAATGCAAACTGGAGGTAAATGCTCCGGTGTCAATTTTAGCATCAAGACCAAAGAAATCCCATGTGGGTAAATCTACTTCCTCAACACGGCCAACAATTTTTTGCTTTTCTGTTTTCATATTCTTGTTAAAAATAACGGTTTAATTGGCTAATTACATTCTCTAATAAAATATATTTACTGTAATTTATGGGTTGAATCTCAAAATGTTTTACTAACTAAATATGGCTATGTATTCCAATAAATCAATTTACGTAATTCTCTTTCTTGGATTGATCTCTTCAGCTTGCAGTACTTCTCAAAATGTGACTACATCAGGTACAATCCCGCTAAATAAAACTACACAAGCTACCTTGTGGGTTCAGAATGCTGCAGAGTATAAAGCCCATGCTTTACAGGCTTATAATACGGCAGAACGAATGCTCCCACTGGCCATTGAGGATTCTTATTGGACTGCTTCCATCAATCAAGAAGAAAATCAAAATTTTAGTTCTCTCCCTCCCGCTGTCATATTGGATATTGATGAAACGGTTCTCGATAACTCTCCTTTTCAGGCAAGAATGATTAAACAAGGCAAGACTTTTAATGTTGAAGATTGGAATGCCTGGTGTAATCAAGCTGAAGCAGATGCTATTACGGGTGCGGTGGCATTTACTAATTATGCCAAAGAGCATGGGGTAACCATTTTTTATATAAGCAATCGGTCACATGAAGTAGAATATGCGACCCGTAAAAATTTAATTGAACAAGGATTTCCTGTTTCTGATGACATGGACAACATCATGACCAATGGTGAAGAACCCGAATGGAATTCATCAAAAATACAACGCAGGAACGTTATTGAAGAGAATTATCGTGTAATTATGAGTTTTGGAGATGATTTCAATGACTTTTTGCCGGCAAAAGAAATGACCCAACAAGAAAGATATAACCTACTATTGGAAAACGCTGACAAATTTGGGGAACGTTGGTTTGTTTTTCCCAATCCTGTATATGGTTCCTGGGAAGATGCTTTATTTGATTTTAATGATGACCTTACTGAAGAGGAACGAAACCGAATCCTTAATAATAGATTAAACACTAAGAATTAGATATATGAAGCCATTTCCAACACTTCATTTAGATACGAATATTTGTCGGAATAACATTCAGAAAATGAATGAAAAAGCTGATAGAAATTCTGTTGAATTCCGCCCGCATTTCAAAACACATCAATCAAAAAAGGTTGGACGAATGTTTAGGGATGTTGGGGTGAACTCGATCACAGTGTCTTCCATTAAAATGGCTGAGTATTTCATTGAAGATGGCTGGAAGGATGTAACGATAGCATTTCCCGCTAATATCTTAGCTATTGATTCTTATAATCAAATTGCTTCTAAATGTGATTTAAAAACACTTGTTATTTCCAAAGAGGTTGTGAAAAAATTGGATGCCGGCTTATCTGAATCTGTAGGACTTTACATAGAAATAGATCCTGATTATGGACGAAGTGGAATACCAGTGGGTGATTTTCAAAAAATCAGGGATGTATTGGATGCTATTTCAGCTGCGGAAAATATGTATACCGCCGGATTCTATTGTCATGCCGGTCATACCTACAAAGCCCGTTCAAGGAATGAAGTTCTTGATATTGCAGGTAAAACACTTAAAAAACTCACCCTGTTAAAAGAAGAGTTTCCTGACTTACCCATCTGTTATGGAGATACCCCTTCTTGCAGTGTGTTTGATGATTTTGGTCCGCTAGATCAAATCAGTCCAGGTAATTTTGTTTTCTATGACTGGATGCAGGTTGAAATCGGAGCCTGCTCCCCTAACGATATTGCTGTATCTATGGAGTGTCCTGTAATCGAGAAATTTGAAGAAAGACACCAGGTATTAATCCATGGAGGAGCCATTCACTTTTCAAAAGATTTTGTGGAAATCGATGGCACGGTTAGTTTTGGTGAGCCGAAACTTAAACATCTTTCAAAGGATACGTTTGTAAAGAGTGTATCTCAGGAACATGGACTTATTCAGTGCAGCCCACAAGTATTTGATGATATAACCATAGGTCAAACTATTGAGATATTTCCCATTCATTCATGCTTAACTGCCGATTTGATGAGAGAATACCATACAGAAAACGGTTCAGTTGCAGATCATATGAATGGAGTGTGAAGTATAAGTATATATATTAAGCTTCTGTTACCGCCGGCTGAGTCATTTTGATAACTTTACGAGTGGCATCAATTATAGCTTTTTGACCGACTGGTAAGGTGATGTTATTATCTTCATGGCTTATCATAGCCCCGTAAAATGCCGGAATATTTAATGGTTTTATATGATCATCAAAAACTTCTTTTAAACTAAGACTGTTATTTCCCGCATTACAATCAGTGCATTTTCCAAAAACAAATCCGGAGATCTCGTCCAAAATACCTGCAAGTTTAAGTTGGGTAAGCATGCGATCAACTCTATAAACACTCTCACCCACATCCTCCAAAAATAAAATTGCACCTTCAAAAGACGGCAGATAGTCAGATCCTATCATTGAAACTAATACGGACAGGTTCCCTCCCAATAATATTCCTTCCGTTTTACCTGATGAAATTATAAATCCATCTCCTTGTCCGTTCGGAATCTCAAAAGATGGAGTTTCACCATTCTCCAGCACAGATCGGAATGCCTTTTTAGTAAAGGAATTCCAGGTTGATTTCCCTACGGGACCGTGAAAAATAAGAAGGTCGCTTTTCTCATAAAAAGCCATATGGAGAGAAGTAATATCACTAAAACCACAAAATACTTTCGGATTTTCGTGAATAATTTCAAAATCAAGCAGAGGGAGAATTCGGTTACAGCCCCAGCCTCCCCTAATGCACATAATTCCATCTACTTCCGGGTCTTGGAACATATTATGCAGATCCTCGGCTCGCTGATGATCGGTTCCGGCCAAATATCCTCGCTGCTCTCTTACAAACTCCCCCAGCTTCAAGTTAAATCCTAAATTTTCCAGGTCGGCAAGCATTTTATCGAATACACTTTTTTCATAGATAGGGCTACCCGGAGCCACTAAACCTAAAGTATCGCCACTTTTGAGAGCATTAGGCTTAATTTTGTTGCTATAAGGCTTTGAAAGCTTAGAAAATTTATTTTCTTTAGCAAAGACTAACCCTGTTAAGGAAGCGAAAGTGGTTTTTTTGATAAAATCTTTACGGGAAAAGTCCATGTCATTTTTAAAATTTGTACCTAATAGTTACTTATATAATGACTCTTTTTCAATAATATGCTTTACATTCTCAGGAACCAGATCATCGATTGAGATACCATTTGAAACACATTCCCTGATTTGAGAAGACGAAATATCAAGTGGATCATGATCAACAAAATGTGTGCTTTGTAAGATCTTTTTTTCAACTCCTATATGCGTTACACCCGGACGACGGGCGACCATCAAATCACATTCTTTAAGTATTTGGTCATAATATTTCCAGGTGTGAAACTTAGATAAACTATCCTCTCCCATACAATAGTAGAATTCCCTGTTTGGGTTAATCTCCTTTAAGTATCGAATTGTTTGAACACTGAAGGATGGTTTGGGAAGTTCATTTTCAATAGTACTTATGGTTAGCTTTTTCATGCCCGCAAATGCTTCTTTGAGCATTTTTAAACGCAAATCATAGGAAGCGGCGATATTCTTTTGCTTATGAGGAGGATATGGAGTTAATAAAACCCATAATTCATCGATAAGACCGGATGTCAAAAAGGCTTTAGCAATCTCTGTGTGTCCGTTGTGAACCGGATCAAAAGTACCCCCAAATAATCCGACTCTAAGCGACATTAGCCCTGATCTGAATTTTCAGTTACAGACTCTGAAATATTATCAAGTTTTCGTTGGGCTTCATCATGTAAATCTTCTACTTCACTTCGGTATTCATTTTCTGGAAACAGCTGTAAAAATTTATCATACGCTTCAACTGCTTTACTATAGCGTTCTGCTTGCCTTTCCTGAACACTGTTATCAGCATATGTGATATACGTTTTAATTTGATCAACAAGTGCCCTGGCAGCCCATTCAGATTCAGGATAACTATTAATTGTACGATCTAAATAGATAGCTGCTGCTTCATATTGTTCCGTTCTTACATAAAATTGAGCAGCTTCATAAGACTTTCGTGCTAACTTATTTCGTAGTTCATCAATTTTTTCTGCGGCTTCTGTTACTAATTCTGAATCCGGATAGCGGTTATTAAATAATTGAAACCGTTCGACAGCTTCTCGTGTAGATGTCTGATCTAATTGATAACGAGGACTTTGATGGAAATAACATATCGCAGCTTTAAACTCAGCTTCCTGCCTTCTGTTATCCCTTGGATATAAACTTACATACCTGTCATATTCTGATGCTGCCAATAAATATCGCCGATTGTTGTAGTAACTTTCTGCAAGCAAAAATTGAGCCTCTTGCCCAATGTCGGTACCTCTTCCAATACGGGTAACGGTTTCAAATGCATTGGCTGCTTCGGTATAATCCTCTTCTTCATAGAAAGACAGTGCCTTTTCATAAGCAACTTCCAGAGAATCTCCCCTCTCTATTAAGCGGTCGTTTTGGCAAGCGGAAAAAACAAATAGAAAGCCAAGTATTATTAAAAGTTTGTTGTGCATTGAATAAATAGATTGTTGATTAGTGATCTCTGTTTCGTAAGAAGATAAGAAGTTTTTCAAGCTCTTTTTTATAATCTGAAGGGTTAAACTTTTCCAGTAAATCTAATGCTTTTTGGTAGTGCTGATCTACTTCCTCTGCGATATCATGTAAAACATCAAGTTCCTTCATTACAGAAATAACCTCATTAACATGATCGGGATCAGGGTCCTTAGCATTAAGTGTCGATTCTATTAATTTTGTTTGGTCTGCATTCGCTCGTTCTAACGCAAGAATGGTAAGATATGTTTTCTTTCCTTCAAAAATATCTCCACCGGGACGTTTACCGAATTTTTCGGGATCTGCGGTTGCATCAAGCAAATCATCTTGAATCTGGAATGCAAGCCCCATTTCATAACCTAAATTATGAAGTTGTTTTCTTTTATTGGGTGTAGCATGTGCAGCTATTGCACCTAATTCCAACGCGCAACTTAATAAAGCCGCTGTTTTACCGGCAATCATTTTAAGATATTCATCGTGGCTCACTTCTTTTCGGTCCACAAATTCCATATCCAGGGCCTGACCTTCACATACTGTTATTACTGCATCTGTAAATACACTGTGAATAGCAGAAAATTCTTCTTTTGAAAAATGATCTGATTGACCATAAAAGTTGAGTTTTTTATACGCATCGGCAAACATGGCATCACCCGAAAGAATAGCTATATTTTCATTCCATTTCTTATATACACTGGGCTTCCCTCGCCTGGTATCTGCACTATCCATAATGTCATCGTGTACCAAGGTGAAATTATGCAAAATCTCAACAGCCAAAGCGGCGGGCAGGGCTTCATCTACAGCTCCATCACAAAGGCCACATGCAATAAGAGTGAGCACCGGACGAATCCTTTTTCCACCTACTGAAATCGCATAAGAATATGGCTCATACAGGGTTTTAGGAGAACTCGGAAGATCATTAGCCGTTAAACCGGCTTCGATCTTTTGCACTAATTTTTGATGAAGATTTGTCTTAGTCAATGTTCTTTTTCGTAGATGAATGGCAAAGATACGAAAATTACGAACGGATTGAAGTTTTGTATGAAATCAAGAATAGTCAATTTGCTTAATATGAGAGTAGTTCAGCTCTGAAATTTTTGTACACCCGAGTAAGGTCAAGATAGACTTCATATCCTGCTCCCAACTTCTAAATAAAGCTTCTAAAGCTTCGTAACCACCGTTTTTAATGGCTTTTATAACGGGTTGTGCTGAAGCTGTAAAGTGAGCTCCCAAAGAAAGAGCCTTTGCAATATCAAAAGAAGACCTGATACCACCGGAGGCTATAATCTCAAAACTTCGTTCCCACTCCAGCTTGCTTAATGCTTCTATACACGCTACCGTTGGTATGCCCCAATCATCAAAATTATGATTAGCGGCAGTGTTAGAGCTTCGAAAATTTTCTACTTTTGCCCAACTTGTTCCCCCTGCTCCGGCAACGTCAATAACTTCAACCCCAACATTTAGTAACTTGCGTGCCGTATGTTCAGAAATTCCGGCTCCGGTTTCTTTTACAATAACGGGTAATTCTGTGTCTTTGACCAGCTTTGCAATTCCATCCGAAATACCTTTAAAATTTCGATCGCCTTCGGGCTGCATAAGTTCCTGAAGTGGATTGAGATGGACGATGATTGCATTTGCCTTAATAGAATCTACCATTAAGTTGATGGTTTTAACGTCAATTCCACCAATAAGTTGCGCCCCTCCAATATTGGAACAAATAAAGGCATTAGGTGCTTTTTCTCGTACAATTGAAAAAGTATCAATAAGAGATTCATCCTCTAACATTGCTCGCTGACTTCCTAAACCAAAAGGCAGGTTTTCAGCTTCACAAAATTCAGCAATAATTGCATTCACAGAACCGGCTTCAGCATATCCCCCGGTCATGGAAGAAATGAACAAAGGAAAGCTAAAAGTCTGCCCAAGAAATGTTGCTTCTGTTGAGACTTCTGAAAAATTAACTTCAGGAAGAGCATTATGGACAAAACGAAAGCGTTCAAAGCCGGTAGTTTGGTCGTATTGTGTACCCTCTGTGATGGTTAAGTCTACGTGGTCCTTTTTTCGGTCTCTGATGTCTGTCATACTGGTACGGAGCTACTATATTAATTAAACATAACTGCCTTTAATTTAAAACAAATTGGCCATTATAACTCATATCTTATTTGGCCATCAGCCTAACAAAGCTTTAACTTGTTTCGGTCAAAATAATATCAGCAGTTAACAAATAAGATAATAAAGTGTCCAAAGTCACAAAATTAACCACAAAGGAAATACTGGAAGAAAACCTTTCCCGTTCTGTTCCTGATAAGCTTAAAAGCCTTAAAGTGTTGGCTCATAATATCAGGAGTTTGCATAATGTTGGATCCATATTCCGCTCAGCAGATGCCTTTGGCATTTCTGAAGTGATATTATCAGGGTACACTGCCACCCCTCCCCGACCAGAAATTAATAAAACCGCTATTGGGGCTGAAGAATTTGTAGAATGGAAACAGTATGATCATGGAGTTGATGCTGTTCAAGAACTTAAAAAGGAAAGTTATTTTCTGGTAGGATTAGAACAAACCGATGACAGCACCGACTTACCTGAGTTCGATGTTATGGATAAAGAAAAAATATGCATTGTACTTGGAAATGAAGTCACAGGTATAGATGAAGACATATTACCACTCATTGACAAATTTGTGGCCATACCACAATTTGGGCATAAACACTCTCTTAATGTATCAGTGGCTGCCGGAGTTATACTATACGCTATGCTTGAAAAATTGTGGCCATCATGAAAGGACTTTATATTCATCCAACCTTCTATTTTATTTGATTAAGTTTTAGAGCGTATGAACAATCCAAAAGACCTGATAGAAAAAGCTGAAAAATTTCTACAGCAGCAAAGTGAAATCTACGGTGAGTTTTCTGTGGACTTTAAAAAACAGGCAGACCAAGGTTCTGATAAAGTTATTGATACAAGCTCTTCTGATAATGAAAATCAGAAAGTAAAAGAACCTTTAAGTAAGTATTCTACAGGCTCCGAAACAGACTTAGTTGAAAATACACCGAAACTGTCAATGAGTGAGAAAATAGCCGCTTGTTCCTCCCTTGATGAACTTAGGGCGTTATGCGAAGAAGCGGAAGAATTAAAAACGGACCTGGAGGGAACTAATCTTGTATTTGGAGTAGGTAATCCTAATGCAGATTTGATGATTGTTGGGGAGGCTCCGGGATTTAATGAGGATAAGCAAGGTGAGCCTTTTGTTGGGAAAGCAGGTCGATTGTTAGACCAAATAATGGACGCCATAGATTTTCAGAGAGATGAGATTTATATAGCCAACATTTTGAAGCACCGTCCTCCCAATAATAGAGATCCCAAACCGGAAGAGCGCGAACGCAGTCTGCCTTTTTTGCTACGACAAATAGAATTAATAGACCCAAAAATTATTTTATGTGTGGGAAGGGTTTCTGCAACTACTCTTTTAAACAAAGAAACTTCATTGAGCAAAATTCGTCAAAAATCTCATTCTTTTCACGGACGGGAACTGATGGCTACCTATCACCCCGCTGCTCTTCTTCGTAATCCAAAATGGAAACGGCCTACCTGGGAAGATGTTCAAAAACTGCGGAAGCGTTACGATGAACTGGGTGGGAAGTAGTTAATAATTGTTCAGCTTTGTTAAAACGTTTTTCAAACGCTCTTACCCCTTCTTTCCGGCAAGATATACTACATGCCATTTGATTTTAGTAACTCCTTTAGAGTTTCTTTTCCAATGATTAACTAACATACGAAACTGTTTATAGCTCAATGATTTATCCAATTTAGAAGTATGCGATCCGATTCTTTTAAGATGCCTGAAAAAATCAATTGGTTGTTCAAATTCCTGATATAGATCATTTTCATAATAGTCGATCTGCACATCGTTCATCGATAATTTTACGAGTACTTCTTCCACATCCGGCAGAGGATTTGCGGTATGAGGAAGTCCCAATTCAAGACAATATTCATACCAATTCGGAAAAGAGTGATTACCCGGGAATGATGTCAGGATAATACCACCGTGCTTAAGCTCTTCACTCAGATTCTGTAACCCGATAGAAGTATCTTTAAACCAATGTGCTACAAAATTACCTATAACCAGCCCATATTTTCTTTCCCCGGGCGTAAAGTCATTTACATCTAATATATCAAAATGAACATTATTTGTGAGTAGCTCACTTCGTTCAATATTCTTCTTACAAACTTCAAGCATTTGAGGAGATGCATCAGTTACGAAAATTTCTCTGTCCGGGAATTCTTGAATTAAAAGTTCCGTCAACATTCCCGTACCACAACCAAATTCCAAAATTGCTCCGGGAGGAATGGCCGCTTTCCACGGTTTAAGAGATGAAATCAGACCTTTAGCTACTTTAGGTTGAATTTCAGCATGCTTTTGATAATTCGGAGCTGCAGAACCAAAGTTGTTAATTATTCGATTGATGATACTTAATATTTAAGTGGAATTGATATCTATAGATTTGGCTCTTCTTTTTCGGGAGTCCATGTAGAATCTGACTGAAAGGTTCGACCCATGGCTCTGAACTGTCGTACAAAAGGGAGTTTTTTTCGAACACTTGGAGCAAATTGTGAATACTCAATCATAAATAATCGATCGGTATCAGGATCATAATAAGTGAAATTTACAAATGGTCCTGCCATTGCACCATTTACCATATGCCAGGTTCCCCTTGTCTCATATGCTAACAAGCGCCCTTTTTGAAAAGATTCAGTAATAACAGGTCTAAGATCTGGTCTGTTGAAATAAGTATTCACATACATATCATCTCTTGACCCTTTTATATAATGCTGACTTAAAGAATCCCTGGTTGTATTAATCCAATTATTATCTAAAAATGAAATATCTGGTACATCATTTTTCCACCAAATCCACATCCATCGATCGTTTTGCGGAAGAGCCCTGCGATAGGTTTGAAAATTGAGCGTATCAACATTCTTGATATAATCGTGCTGAAAACGAACTTTAAATCCATGATTTTTCCACAAAGAATCAGAATATTGGGTTTGCTCGTATTGTTCATACACAAAATACTCCCAGCGTTTTAGTTCCTTATCCAGCATATCACTTAGTAGTGAGCGTTCTGTATTCCGAATTTTTTGAGCTAATGCTGAATCAGAAGTTGATGTGAGTATTAATACATATTGGTCTCGGTACCATTGTTCTTCAACCGGAAAAGCAAAACTTTCATCTTCTCTAACCCGTTGTTCTAAATTTTCGTCGAGGAACCCTCTTATTTGACGTCCGGTATTAGATTCTTCTTCTATCGGAGCAGCAAATATAATGTTTTTATGTCTTTTGATTCTTTCAAGTTGACTTTGAGACGAGATTTGAGTGAAACTGAGATCGTAGTAAGGTTCAGCATTGGGAAGAGTGTTTACCCATTTGCCAAATACATCTCTGATGGCTTCAGCTGTTTCGCTGTCCCATTTTGTTGAGTCCATCACCACTAAGACTTCCCGGGTGTTTCCTTCAGCAAGAGGCCGAAAATCGCTTTCACAAGCAATAAAAAGAATGGAGAAACCTGAAAGTAATAAAGCTGTTAAAGTCAGTCGCATAGTATAAAATTAATTTCCATGTTTAAGTGAATGAACGAAGTCAAACAATTCAGATTGCCAGCCTTCATTCGGATAGTGTTGTTTGATGGTATCAATTAAGGCACTTCCAACAATAAATCCATCGGCATTTGATGCGATGTCCTTAGCGTCCTTATGGGTTTTAATTCCAAAGCCAACCATGACAGGATTTTTGGTGATATTTGTTCTAACCCGTTCGATAAAACGAGCAACTGATTTTGAAACTTCATCCCCATCCCGGGCTCCGGTTACTCCGGTCACCGACACACAATATACAAATCCCTGAGAGTTTTCATCAGCCAGTTTCATACGCTCCTCAGCTGTGTTTGGAGCTACAAGGTGAATGACATCAAGGTTTTGGGCAGCTGCTTGTTCTTTGATGATACCGTCCTCTTCCAACGGAATGTCTGGAATGATCAACCCATCAACGCCGAATTCTGAAGCTTTTTGGGTGAATTTTTTTACCCCATAACGAAGTACAGGGTTCATGTATCCCATTAAAATTATAGGGATTTCAGATTGCTTGCGGACTTCCTTAACCATCTCAAAGATTTTGTTCATAGTAATACCATTCTTTATGGCCACATCACTAGACTGCTGTATAGTGGGACCATCAGCCAACGGATCACTGAATGGCATCCCCAGCTCGATGAGGTCCGCCCCATTTTTCTCAAATCCTAAAATGAGATCCACAGTAGAATCTAAATCAGGATAACCTGCGGTGATGAATAAGCTCATCAGCTTTTCATCATCCTTTTTATTCTTAAATACGTTTTGAATTCGGTTCATTTATAAATTTTCAAAATTAGTGTCAAAAATGTACACTCCAACGCAGAGCGTGTGGAGCGAGGTGGTTATTTCTTCTGTGACAAAATAATACTAAAACAACCTGGTGACGATGCTCTGCGTCGTCACTAATATAAATTTTAATCAGCGGTTATCCGCTCAATTATCTTTTTCGCGTATATATTCTGAAATGGTGCCCATATCCTTATCTCCTCTTCCAGAAAGATTTATGATTATGATCTCATCTTCAGAAGTCTTGGGCATCAACCTTTCCAGCCATGCAAAAGCATGTGCGGTTTCCAAAGCTGGAATGATACCTTCTGTTTCTGAAAGTAATTTAACGGCATCCATAGCCTCTTCATCTGTAACGGCATGATATTGAACTCTGCCTAAATCTTTTAAATGTGCATGTTCAGGACCAACTCCGGGATAATCAAGACCTGCACTTATCGAATGAGCCAACTCGATTTGTCCTTCCTCACTTTGAAGTAAATAACTAAGAGATCCATGTAAAATTCCGGGTGTTCCTTTACTCATAGTGGCTGCTGTTTTTCCTGAATCCACCCCAAATCCGGCAGCTTCAATCCCAATGATTTTAACCGTTTCATCATCAATAAATGGGTAGAAAAAACCAATGGCATTTGAACCGCCACCTACACAAGCAAGCAAATAATCTGGATTTCGACCTTCGTAATGCTGGATTTGCTCTTTCGCTTCATTCCCAATCACCTCATGAAAATGTCGCACCATCATGGGATATGGATGTGGTCCCACAACAGAACCAATGATATAGAATGTAGTATCTACATTGGTCACCCAGTCTCGAATAGCTTCATTGGTAGCGTCTTTAAGTGTCTTCGATCCACTGGTTACACTTCGGACTTCAGCTCCCATCAAACGCATGCGATCTACATTGAGTTTCTGGCGAACCATATCCTCTTCGCCCATATAAACAATACACTCGAGTCCAAATTTGGCGCATGCAGTAGCAGTTGCCACGCCATGCTGACCTGCACCTGTTTCCGCAATGATGCGCTTATTACCCATTCTGCGAGCCAATAAGACTTGTCCTATCGCATTGTTAATCTTATGCGCTCCGGTATGGCATAGATCTTCACGCTTCAAGTATATCTTGGCTTTCCCATAGTATTCGGTAAGCCTATTTGCATAAGTCAGTTTGGTTGGCCGTCCTACATACTCATCCAGCAAATCAGCTAATTCTTCATTGAATGCAGGATCGTTCTTGGCTCTTTTGAATTCCTCTTCTAATTCTTGAATAGCGGGAATCAAAATTTCAGGTACGAATTTCCCTCCAAATTGGCCGTAATAGCCTCGTTCATCCGGGAAGTTGTAAGTTGATGTCTTTGTTGTTGTATTCATAATAATTTTGTCATGGAATGCGGAAGACGCTGATTAAGTGAATGGTCGCAAAAGAGAATAAAATCATTCCTCAAATCTGTGGAAATCCGTTCAATCCGCGTCATCCGTGTTCCATTATTTAGTTTCTAAAGTTCTGATCTTATCCATAAAGGCTTCGATTTTGGAAAAATCTTTCAACCCGGGTTTTTGTTCCAGACTGCTGGAAACATCTACTGCATAGGGTTGAACCGTTTCTATAGCTTCCATGATGTTTTCGGCATTCAATCCTCCGGAAAGGAAAAACGGAATATCGATATCCAGATCGGTGATTATGGACCAATCAAAACTCGTACCTGTTCCGCCCCATAATCCGTCTATTTTGGTATCAAATAGCAGGAAGTCGGCGACATCAGCATACTGCTCGATCTGATGTTTCAACAAATAATCAACCGATTCTTCTTCAATGTGAATGACTTTTATAACTGGTTTATCAACCAATTCGCAATATTCGGGAGATTCATCTCCATGCAGCTGAACATAATCAAGTCCGCTTTGTTTTGCGATGCTGTTCAAGTCATCAACAGCTTCATTTACAAATACGCCTACTTTTTCCGGTCCTTCAATCCAATTGATGATAGCACCGGCTTCTGCGGGTTCAATATATCGGGGTGATTGTTTGTAAAAGATAAAACCAAGGTAATCGACCAGTTCTCCGGCTGCAAAACGAGCATCCTCCAAGTTGGTGATTCCGCATATTTTGATCTTCGTTCTTTCTGTATTCTTAGTCATAAATTTAAATTACATCTGAATGGAACGCGGTCAACACGGATGTCAGCAGATATTATAAAAAACTGCGACTATCCGCACAATCAGCGTCATCAACGTTCTATTCCTTTGTTTAATAAACGCTCAAATTCTTCTTCGGCATCTTCCAACAGATCTTTCACTGCCTGTCCGGGATCTTCTTGTCGCATAAAATGTTCTCCGATCAAGGCAGAATGAATGCCTTCTTTCTTCAACAGTGCCAGGTCTTGTCCTTTTGATAATCCACTTTCAGAAACCAGAATTGTTCCTTCTGGGGCCTGCTGCAGAATAGAAGTCCCACGGTGGACATCCACTTCAAATTTCTTAAGATCTCGATTATTCACTCCCAGAATGTCAGTCATTCCAAAATCGAGTCGGTCAAAATCATTCTGGCTGTAGCATTCAACCAAAGCATCTAATCCAAATTCTTTGGCGGCATGCTGCAATTCTGCTAGCTGATTTCCTTCAGTGATTGCTACGATAATCAATACTGCATCGGCACCATAAGCCCTTGCTTCCTTTATCTGATAGGGATCTATAATGAAATCTTTTCGAAGTAAAGGCAACTGTACTCGTTTTGAGATGGCTTCCAGGAACTTCAAGTCACCTTTGAAAAACGGCTCATCTGTAAGTACAGAAATGGCGGAAGCACCTCCCTCCTCGTATCTTAAAGCAATATCAACCGGGTCAAAATCCGGACGGATGATTCCCTTGGATGGGGAAGCCTTTTTAACTTCTGCAATAATGGAAACCAATTCATTTCCACTCAGGGCACTTTTGAAAGAAATTCGTTCTTTCTCAAATCCTTCAAAGGAATTGAAATCTGCCAATGAAACTTTACGTTTTCTCTTCGCAAGGTCTTCAATCGTTTGATCTGTTATTTTTTCTAAAATATTGCTCATTAGTATTTGAAAGTCCCCATCGCATCGTTGGTTGCATCTACGAAATCGTTAAACAATTTCCGGGCTTTGTCTGATTTCAGAGCTTCCTCTGCCAACTCCTTTCCTTCTTCCAAAGTCTCTACTTTTCCGGATGCCTGAATAGCAAATGAAGCGTTTAACAAAGCAATATTTTGTTGTGCTTCGGTAGCTTTATTAGCCATAATATTAGTTAGAAATTCTGCATTTATTTCCTTTCCTCCACCCATTAGTTCATCCATGGTAACTTTCTGGAAGCCAATAGATTCCGGGTCGAACATAATTGAAGTAGAAACTAATCTATCCTTTAATTCAAAGATCTCTGTTTGGGAAGTTAAACTAACTTCATCCAGTCCATCATGGGCATTAAAAGTATAGGCAAAATCGGTTCCTAAATTTGCCAGAATATGAACCATCTTCTCAGCTACCTCCTTACTGTAGGCTCCAATTACATAGCGCTGTACACCGGCAGGATTAACCATAGGGCCAAGTATATTGAAGAAAGTCCGAAATCCTATTTCACGTCGAGACGGCATTACATACTTCATGGCCGGATGAAACATTGGTGCAAACATAAAAGCCATACCAACTTCATTAAAAACCTGTTCCACTTGTTCTTTTCCAAGCTCGATTGAAGCTCCCAAATGTTCCAAAACATCCGCACTGCCGCACTTACTTGAGGCACTTCTATTTCCATGTTTTATAACCGGAACACCGGCTGCAGCCGTTATAAAGGAAGCTGCTGTGGAAATATTAAAAGTGCCGGACTGATCACCACCTGTTCCAACCAGATCGATGGCCTCTGAAACATCCACATTTACATTTACAGCTTTGGAGCGCATCACTTTTACAAAAGCAGTGAGTTCTTCCACGGTTTCGCCTTTTAACCGCATGGCAGTTAAAAATGCCGCGATTTTAGGCTCGGAGACCTCCCCCGACATGATCAGGTTCATGGCCGTTTCCGCCTCAATTTCGGTTAGGTCTTCAGAAAACGAGAGTTTATTCAGAATACTTTTAAAATCCATTATTGTCGTAACCAGTTTTGAATGATTTTGGGTCCTTCGGTAGTAAGAATGCTTTCGGGGTGAAATTGAATCCCTTGAATGGGGAATTCTTTATGACGTACTCCTTGAATCACTCCATCATCAGAATGGGCGGTGATTTGAAGTACATCTGGAATTGTGTCAGGATCTAAAACTAAAGAATGATATCGGGTTGCGGTGAAGTCTTTCTCCACACCGGAAAATATAAATTGTTCATCATGTGATACTTTTGAAACTTTGCCGTGCATAAGTTTAGGAGCATGGATAACTTTTGCCCCAAATACTTCTCCTATTGCTTGATAACCCAGACATACTCCCAATACCGGAGTCTCTTTTCCAAGTTCCCTGATGATCTCTTCGGTGATACCCGCTTCATGGGGTCGGCCCGGACCAGGAGAAATAAGGATCTTGTCGGGCTTCAACTCACGAACTTCATCCAGCGTCATTGCATCGTTTCGGATTACTTTGTAATCGTCCGTCTCCGCAGCAACTAAATGCACGAGATTGTAAGTGAATGAATCGTAGTTGTCTATTATCAGTATCAATTGGTTAATGGTGTTTTGGTTATTGGGGTGATGGTCATTTGTTTTGGGAAATCGCCACTATTCACGATTAACCCATAACTAATAACCAAACTAAAAATGCCGCACGATGCCGGTTACCTCACGGATTGGTTCCATGACTTCTTCAGCCCGTTTTCGGGCTTTCTTTCCGCCTTCGCGGAGGACATCATGGACGTAATCCAGATCTTTCACCAGTTCCTTGCGTCGCTCACGGGCTTCACCAAAGTAATCTTCTATCATGCCTAAGAGTTCCTTTTTGGCATGACCGTAGCCATATCCCCCGGCCTGGTACTTTTCTGCGATCTCAATCTGAGTTTCCTTATCCGCAAAAAGCTTAATCAGTGCAAAAACATTATCGGCTTCTGGATCTTTGGGGTCTTCGAGTGCCGTTGAATCAGTCTGAATAGACATCACACGTTTTTTCAACGCTTTTCCTTCCTCAAAAATATTAATGGTGTTGTCGTAACTCTTACTCATTTTGCGTCCATCGATACCCGGTACTACCGCCACTGATTTCACAATGTGTTCTTCGGGGATTTTGAGGAATTCTCCGTCGTACGCAAAGTTAAATTTTCCGGCAAGATCGCGTGTGATCTCAATATTCTGTTTCTGATCCTCTCCTACGGGTACAATATCAGAATGATAGATCAGGATATCGGCAGCTTGAAGAATTGGATATGTGAACAGACCGATGTTTGGACTAAGCCCGGCGGCGATTTTGTCTTTGTAGGAAACACCCTTTTCCATGAGCGAAACCGGGGTAAGTGTCCCAAGTATCCAGGCGAGCTCAGTAACTTGGGGGACATCCGATTGTGCGAAGAAGGTGGCTTTTTTAGGATCTAAACCTAATGCCAAATAATCTAAGGTTACATCAATGGTATTTTGTCTTAGCTGCTCGCCATCATTCAAAGAAGTAAGAGAATGATAATTGGCGATAAAGAAAAAAGCATCTCCCTCCTTTTGCATGGCTATATGTTGACGTATAGCGCCAAAATAATTTCCAATGTGCAATTTACCGGAAGGCTGAATGCCAGAAAGTATCGTTTTTGATTTACTCATTGATCTGTTTTATCAAGTCTTTTGTTAATTAAATTTCTAAATAAGCAGCCTTGCATGTCCACAAGTCCTGCGAGCGTTGTGGGTACAAGTTTACCAAGTCGAATTCCGAATGCTGCGAGGTCTTGTGGACGCTCGCAGGTTCTCTAATTTCCTAAATTTTGTGTTCCCTGTAGTTAAATTCATTGTATATCCAAGGCTACGCTGAGTGCCTGAATGAGGGCTCCTGCCTTGTTTTGGGTTTCTTCGAATTCTTTTGTGGGATCACTGTCGGCCACAATTCCGGCACCGGCCTGAATATAAGCTTTATTCCCGGTCACGACCATTGTCCGAATAGCTATACAGGTATCCATATTTCCTGAAAAATCGAAGTAACCAACTGCTCCGGCGTAAATGCCACGTTTTGTTTTTTCCAATTCATCAATAATTTCCATTGCCCTGATCTTGGGAGCACCGCTTACGGTTCCTGCCGGAAAACACTGCATGAGCGCATCTACGGACGTCTGTTCTTCCTGAAGTTCACCAATCACATCACTTACAATATGCATCACGTGCGAATAGCGCTCTATCACCTGATTTCGTTCCATTTTTACCGTACCTGGTTTACACACTCGGGAAAGATCATTTCTACCCAGATCTACCAGCATAATGTGTTCGGCAACTTCTTTGGGATCGTTCTTAAGATCTTCTTCCAAAGCCAAATCTTCCTCATGCGTTTTTCCACGGGGACGTGTTCCGGCGATCGGCAACACCCGAGTTTCTCCCTCCTGCACCCGCACGAGTACTTCTGGAGATGAACCGACAAGCTGAAAATCCTCAAAATCCAGATAAAACAAATATGGAGATGGGTTTACCATTCGCAGCGCGCGGTACAGCATAAAGGGATCGCCGCTCATATCAGCTTCAAATCGTTGAGAAAGTACAACCTGGAAGATGTCACCTTCATAGATATAGTCCTTTCCTTTTTCAACGATCTTTTCAAAATATTCCTGCTCCATATTACTGGAAAGCGATTTAGTATCGATACTGAAGGGACGGTTTTGGTAATTGGAGTCTAAGGCTGCTGCCTCCATTTCATCCAAACTACGCTGTGCTTTCTTGTAAGCGAGGTCCAGATTATCCTCTTTTTCCACAAAAACAGTTTTGATCAGTACCACCTGATGCTTGACATGATCGAAGGCAAAAATTTCATCGTAAAAAGCCCAGATAGCTTCCGGGAGGTTCAGGTTATCTTCTGGTACATTGGGGAGGTCTTCAACAAGTCTAAAGGTATCATATGCTGAAAACCCTACGGCTCCACCTTTCAATCGTGGAAGTTCAGGTAAAGTAGGTTCTGAATAAGCGGTCGTCAGTTCTCGGAGTTTATCAAAGTAGGATGTTTCAACTTTTTCAGGTTCACCATTCTGGGAAAGAGTCGTTTCTTTTCCATCGAACTTAAGAATTTGATAGGGGTTCCTCCCAATAAACGAATACCGTGCTAACTGCTCTCCTCCCTCCACGGATTCTAATAAAAATGGATACTTCGCTCCTTCTCGTATATTCATAAAGAGAGAAACAGGCGTAAGTACATCAGCCAGTAACCTCCGGTACACCGTAATGGCTGTGTATTCTTCACTAAGTTTTAAAAACTGATCTTTGTTCATTCTATCTTAATCATTCGTTCCAACGCAGAGCGTGTGGAACGAGGTCCTAATTCATATTTATTCTATGATCATATGTTCTGGTTCCGATCGCTCTGAGTCGGAACCAATGTTGCCATCACCACAAATAAAAAAACCCACCATTCGGAGAACAGTGGGTTTTGTTTAATTTCTTATCTCAATTGCTCAATTACATAGCAGTCCCACTGTTATTTTCTATAACAGGCCACCACCAAGTATGTAATTCAGCTATTCGATTTTTCATAACGCAATGAATATAAAAGGCTCAACAAGTACATGCAATATAGAATGTGAACAATTTATAAAAGATGAATACGTATTGGATTTAAGAATCATGAATTCGTACCATTAGTTGTTAATCCAAAACACCAAATTTACCTTGAAAAACCTATTCATCTGTTTCTTTTTTGCATTGGGAATTTTAACCCTATTTCAGGCTTGTGATTCCACAAATTCTCCAAATAGCCCCTTAGAAAATTCCCCTTTTATTTCAGATTTCTCAATATCTCCATCAATTATAGAATTTCAATCTGGTAAAGATGAATTTAAGGATACTACTGTTGCTGTTACCCTAAGTGCTTCCGTTCAAGATTTGATTGAAGAAGATATACCCCGATATGTAATTGTCGATAAAAGGGATAATGAAATTCTCTACGATGGAGAGCTCAATCAAGTTGATGGTAATAATTTTGAAAGGGTTGTAAATATTGAAACAAATACGACTTCATTTGAGCAGTACATTATTAATCTATTTATTGCAGATGAGAGTGGAGCAGGTAATTATGCTCAGGGAAAACTTACTATAACAGGTTTATCAAACAACCCACCTGAAATTTTAGAGGTTAATAATCCTGAAGAATATGAACGCCCCTCAAGCGGTTCTGAAGATGTTCAATTTACTGCTAAGGTGACCGATGTTGATGGACAGAATTCCATATCCGGAGTTTTTCTACGATTAATAAGTCAAACGACTGGTGAGGTGGCTAATTCTCCCTTTCGATTATTTGATGACGGAACATCTTTAGGCGATCAAGTTGCCAATGATTCTGTATATACTCTTACCTTTCCCGTTAGTTCAACCAATCAACTTCAAACCTATGATATACTGTACTATGCTATTGATCAGGGTGGATTGGTAAGTGATACCGTTAAAACTACTTTTAGTATTGTTGAATAAATGAAGAAATTATTTACCGCAGTTTTATTTCTCGCCGTTTCTAATTTGGGATATTCACAAGTGATTGGCCCCATAGATGATCAATTCAATTCCATCCGGCAAAATGGAGTCAGCTCCATTGCAGCTATCGGTGATACCGTTTGGATTAGCCCTTCTTTAAATAGAAACATTAATAATGGAATGGAGTGGTATTATCCGGAAAACGCAGATAGTGTTTACAATGATAAAGGAAGAGTATTTTCGCTTGCCTTAGCCCCGGATACAGTAATAGCAGGATTAGGCTTTTCCTCTGATAGCCCTGACGGTTCAGTACCAGCCGGATATGGCTTTTATAAAAGTATAGATGGTGGAAGTACATGGAAATTTGAAGATTTTCCATTTGATAATCCCCCCTCTGAAGAATGTCAAAATAGCAGCTCAGGCTATGATCCGGATTGTGATATTAAATTTACATATGGTGGAATTCAGTACAACAGAGTTCGCAACAATGTAGCACAACAATCTCCCCCATATGCCACTGATATTTCCGGGAATGTGATTTTGAGTTCAGTGTGGGCTTCCGGGCTTATTAGAAGTACTAACTTTGGAGAAACTTGGGAGCGGGTCATTTTACCCCCTTCTAATGTTTCAGAGATGACTCCGGATAATCAATATCAGTGGATCGTTACAATTAACGGTGAAAATTATAATCGATATGATCCACGACAGGATAATAATTTATTAGGCTTTGGAGTCCTTATCGACTCCCAAAACAGAGTTTGGTATGGAAGTGCAGCCGGGATTAATATTTCTGAAAATGCACTCACTGCTCCCATAGATAGTATATCCTGGAAACACATTCGTTTTGATAATTCCCCAGACGGGTTGTTGGCAGATTGGATTATAGCCATTGAAGAAGAGCCCGGTACCGGACGAATATGGATGACCAACTGGATAACCACTCAACCCCAAAGACAAGGTTTGGTTTATACCGATGACGGCGGTGAAACATTTACCCAGACACTAATTGGTGAACGCATTAATGATATAGGCTTCAAGGATGGATATATCTTTGCTGCTGGAGATAACGGCCTTTTCATTTCAGATGATGAAGGAAAAACCTGGATCAAATCTCCAACGGTAAAAAGCCCGAATGCTTTTATAAAACCATCGGCAGAGTTTTATTCTGTTGCAACAACCACAGATCGTGTATGGATTGGAACCGAAGATGGAATCGCATCCACCGATGATTACGGTAAAACTTGGGAAATCACCCGGGTCAATTTTCCGCTTAAAGGAGGCAACATTCACGAACCTGATGCTCGAAATGCAAGCTCTTATGCATACCCCAATCCCTTCTCTCCTACCCAACATGAACTGGTTCGGATTAAATTTGAAGTTAAAAACCAAGGCAATGTCAACGTTCGCATTTTCGATTTTGGAATGAATCTGGTTCGTGAAATTGAAAATAGCTCATATCCATCCGGTACTTATGAAGCTGTTTGGGATGGTTACGATGGAAACGGCCGGAAAGTAGCTAATGGTCCTTATATCTATGTGATTGAATCGAATGGTAAAAAAGTGAACGGTAAAATTTTGGTGGCAGATTGATGCAAAACTTTTCTCTAAAGATACTTTCTTCCCTTATTCTCATTGCATTGATGAGCTTGTTGCTTACCATGGAAATTCAAGCCCAAAACGGGGGATTTGCAGGAGCCTCATCCCGAATTGGATACAGTGCCCGAGGTATGGCTATGGGCAATGCAATGTCAGCTGTTACCTCCGAAGGGGCTTATGCGTATTATAATCCTGCCCAAGCGGCATTATTCTTTACTACACAGCAATCAGATTTTACTGTAGGCGCTTTAAAATTTGATCGTGTTTTTCAAAGCACTGGAGTTCAGTTACAACTTCCACCATCTGCAGGCATCTCTTTTAGCATTTTAAGAACCGGTGTTAAGGATATCGATGGGAGAACGTTAAGCGGGTATCCGACCAATATGTTTGATGCTTCAGAATATCAAGTTTCCGGTAATTTTGGGATTCGACTTTCTGAAAAACTCAACGGAGGTGTTGGGGTTAAATTCAACATTGCAGACTATCATCCAGATTTGGATAATGCCACCGCTTTTGGGATTGATGTAGGCTTACTATACAATATCAATGAACATTTAAATGCTGCTTTCTCTGTTAAAGATTTGATTGCAAACTATGTATGGAATACTTCAGAATTGTATAGTTTAAGTCAGGCCCGGGATGTTACCAATGAATTTCCAACAAGAATTATCCTTGGGTTAGCCTATCAAGCGGATTCGTTTACTGTTTCCGGGGATTTTGAAATTCAATCTTATACTTCTGAAACTCGTGATCCCGGTATTTCTATTATTGGCGGCACTCCAACATTTACGGATTCAAGGCCAGCAGTCAACACCCATTCCAAGCAAATCCGTTTGGGAGGCTCCTGGCTGGCTCACGAGCGGCTCACTCTTCGCGGCGGATGGCAATTACCGGATGCTTCCAATATCGACAGCTGGACCATGAGCAGCGGATTTTCCATTCATCTGCCTTTTGATGTATTTTCACCTTCCATTGACTATGCTTTTGTAATGGAGCCGAACCGAATTTCTAACATGCACATTTTTTCACTACGGTTGAATTTATGAGAACAATATTGCTCAGTAGTCTTTTTACCTTGATAAGTGGAGCTTTGATGGCCCAAGGAACCGGCTTTGAAGTGCTTGGAATATCTCCAACACCGTATTCACTTTCCAAAGCAGAAGCGACCGTTTCTAATACTGATGGTGCTGCTTCTATTTATTCAAATCCAGCCTTATTAGCTTACAATCAAACTTCTACCATTGATTTGGGATATTCTTTTTGGATCGCAGGTGTCAATAACATTTTTGGCGGAGTTAACTTCAAAAAAAACCGAAGAGCAGTAGCCTTTTCTTTTTATTCCTCAGGTTCCGATGATTATGAGCAACGAAACAATCCCGGTTCTTCCAATGGCAATTTTTCTATTCAGTATGTTTCTCTTTCTGCTGCCTATGCATACGATTTTGAATATTTTGCTTTAGGAGGAGCGGTTCAATATTTGAATGAAAATATTTTTACCTACAGGGCTAACGGATATGCTTTTAATATTGGAGGAGCTACCCAATTCTTAAATGAAAGGGTTCGGGCAGGAGCCTCCGTAACTAATATTGGAGAAATGCAGAAGTTAAACGTAGAGCGGACTCCGTTACCCACCAATTTAAAAATTGGTACTTCAGCAGATATCGCAGAAGTCTCAGCTTCAAAAAATAATGAACTTCCTGTATTAATTTCTGTTTTTGCTGACTTTGTACACCCTCTTGAGGAAACAGAAGATAAAGATTTTGCCGACTATTCGGTTTCAGATAACTATTTTAACCTGGGTTTAGCCCTGACAGTCGCAGATGCCTTAGAAATAAGTGGTGGTTATAAAACACAGAATAATGCAAGACCGGTCTCATTTGGGGCTTCATTCACAACTGATGAAATATCCGTCAATTATGCGTTGATTCCTTTCAATACCGGGTATGGAACTGTACATTCCATCGGAGTGCAGTACAAATTTTAATAATCAGGAACATTCATGGAGACAACTTCTCTGGATGAGGTATATGCATCCCTAAATGAGGATGCCGATACCATTTTTGTGGTCCCCTTAATTAGGCATAGCCACAAAAAAACAGATTACCTATATCTGCTGTACAAAAAGCTAATAGAGTCAGATGATTATAATATCAACTCAATTAGTGTTTTTAGTCACTTTAAACTAATCACGGGGATCTTAACAAATCGAAATGCCATTCTTCATTACCATTGGCTCGAATTCCAGGATTTCAAATCTCTATTGGGAATGCCATGGAAAATGCTGTGTATTTATCTGTTTCATCTGCTTGGCGGAAAGATTGTCTGGACTTTGCATAACGAATTTCCACACGATCAAAAGTATTTAAAGCTGCATTCTTTTTTGCACCAAAAAATGGCCAACTGGGCTGATCTTTTGCATGTTCATTGCAAAACTGCGGTTTCAATTATGAGTCTACGACTTAATGCTCCACAAGAAAAGTTTAAACTGGTTCCACACCCTGAATTTCCGGCCTCTCCATTATCATCTAATAAAGCAAGAGAACAACTGAATGAGCATTATAATATTACGCTATATAAACACAATAAAGTATTTTTGATGTTCGGTAACATAAGTCAGTACAAACAAATAAAAGAAGTAGCTGAAATTGTAATCGATATTGAAGAAGACTGTTACCTTATGATTGCAGGGCCCGTAAAAAAGGGTAATAATGAATTATATTACGACCTAAAAGAACTTGATGAAAACCATGAACGTATAGTTTTAATCCCGGACTTTATTGAAGAAGATATGGTTCCGGTTTTTTATTCAGCAGCGGATGTTTGTGTTTTTAACTATCGTGAAATTTTATCCTCAGGGGGATACCATATGGCTAAGGCCTATAATAAACCTGTAATTGCTCCAAATTTGGGGTGCTTATCAGAAGAAGGGGATCAATCAAATGTTCATTTATTTGAAAGTCAGGAAGAACTGAGGCTTTTAATGACGGAATTCCTTAGCTCTTAAGAATGGGTAAACTCAAGCAAAAAGCATTTTGGATAGCCACCGGAGACATCATAGGCCGTGGTTTTTCTTTTGTTACCTCCATTTACTTAGCCCGTACCCTGGGAGCGGAATATTATGGGCTTATTACGGTAGCCATCTCCATTCTTGGATATGCAACATGGTGCTCCGATTTAGGCCTGATAAATATTGGAACCCGGGAAACAGCCAAGAAACCTGAAAAAAGAATATTCCGGGTTATAGAGATTTTCAGAGCAAAAATATTCCTCGGAGTTACCGTATTAATACTATCATTTTTGATTTTTGCATTTGTCGATCTCCCAAAAGAAAATAAACTGGTTATCGTCGGGTACTTGTTATCTTTGGTTCCTTACATGTTCTTGTTAGAGTGGCTTTATTCAGGTAAACAAGAATTTGGCAAGATTACATTGTCCAAAGGATTGAATGGATTGGTTTATTTCCTGTTGGTGATCTTCTTCGTTCAGTCTTCAGATGACGTAACTTTAGTACCTTTGCTATACATCATGGGGGTCAGTACAGCAGCCCTGGTGCTTGGTACTTTTGCATTTCGAGGAAGTCCATTTAAACTACCTTCCAGAGGAATTCAACTCTATCAAGATCTGCTTAAGACAAGTTCATATCTTGGGATCGGTCAGTTTTTTACTCAGATTGTAACCCTTCTCCCTCCCATTTTAATTGGATTTATAATTTCTCTGCAAGATGCAGGTATCTACGGCGCTGCTTTTAAAATCGTTATCATTGCTATGATGTTAGACCGAGTGTTTGTACAGCTTTTCTTGCCAAACTTATCCTCAGTTTGGAGCATCGATAAACACACGGCTTCTAAAACCGTATCTACTGTCTTTCGTTTTACCGCAGCCGGTGGGACTTTAATTGCCTTGTTCACAGCTTTAGCCTCAGAACAAATTATAGGATTTCTTTACGGTGCAGATTATGCTGAAAGTGCTGCTATACTTAAAATTCTATCGGTCATGATTGCCGTTACATTCATAAATAGCTTATTCTCATTTGGCTTAATAGCAACCAACAGAGATCGTGAATATTTTGCAGCTACCGGTATTGGCGGAATAATTTCCGGTTTTTTGATTGTTATTTTTACGGCTTATGGAAATATTTTATTGACTGCTATTGCAGTATCCTTAGCTGAAATTATTATAGCAGCATTTACTTATTTCAGATTTAAGAAAGTGATACCTAACAATTATCTGCGACCTATTTTAATTTGTTACAGCTCTGGAATAATGTTATTTCTGATTTTGAGTTTTATACCTTTAAAGCCAATTGTGAATGCCTTTGTGGGAGCTATTCTGTTTTTGATGATTATTCTGAAGTTCAATATTGTTAATAAAGATCATTTAGATTGGGCAAGGGAAAAAATAACTCAATGAAAAAAAGACTCTGTATTGGAATTCTAAACCTTTCGACTGAATGGAGCAATCTGCTTGATGATGTAGGTGTTTGGTATGAACAAGTAGATTTCAAAAACCCGCTGGTTAATAATTACAGTCTCATTATACTAAACAAACGACTTGCTTCTGCTCAGGTTTTACAGGTTGAACATTTCTTAGAAAATGGAGGGACTGTACTGGAGATGAAGGATATCCACCCATTTACCAAAAAGGGCTATATTGAATCAGACGATGCAGATACCCTTCTAAACAGATCAAAACACCCGGCCTTCGAGCATATTCATTCTGTGGACTTGTATGCAGATGTGTGCCTGCATAAAGAGACAAAATTACTTGGTGGGCTTATTCACTTCCAGGTTTGGAAAAAAGGTGTTGTAGGCTTTTTTGGGGCAGATATTATTGCGCTTTTTTCTCGCGACAAATACCACAGGAAGAAATTTTACAGTCCCGGTAATAAATTTCCTAATGAAATTGTAAACAGTGTTTCCAAACATGAACTGAAAGATGCTTTTACCATAACATTGCGGGAATTGCATCACCGGTCGGGTTTGCCCTATATCCAAAAGTGGACTTCTCCAAAAAAAGCTCCTGTATTTTGTTTTCGAATTGACACTGATTTTGGAGATAAAAAATCCATTGACAACCTTTATGAAGTTCTAAACGAACATCAAATAAAAGGAACTTGGTTTTTGCATGTCAAAGCTCACGAAAAATGGTTAGATCACTTTAAAACATTTGAAGAACAAGAATTGGCCCTTCATGGTTATGAGCACGGTACTTCAAATTCCTCAAAGAAAATGCAATCCAACATCGAAAAGGGGCTAAAATTATTACAAAAAGCAGGTATTGAGCCAATAGGTTACTGTGCGCCGTACGGGATTCATAATAAAGCTTTAAAGCAGGCATTGGGAGATTTTGATTTTCGTTATACTTCTGAATTCACCTTTAAGTACGATGGTTTCCCTACTCAGACCGGCCTCAAAAATTCCCCAATTCAACTTCCCATTCACCCCATATGCACAGGAAGTCTAAACAGGCTAAACTATTCTGAATCGGATATGGCGGCTTATTTTGCTCAGGTAATGGAAATGAAAATTGGCCGTCATGAACCGGTAATCTTTTATCACCATCCCCTTCAGCCGGGATTAGATGTTATAAGTCACTTAATGGAATTAGTGAATCATAAATTACTTACCAACATGACGTTTCATGAATTCGAAGCTTTTTGGAAAAGAAGAGCCCTTGCAAATTTTGAGGCCTGGTACGAAAATAATTCCATACAAATTAACTGTACTGACAATAAACTACATTTCCAGGTATTTAATACACAAAATGGATTCAACCGTGTTAGAGCCGGACAGCAAACGGATCTTGAAAAAACTCCCGATTTTGAATATTCCAACTCCTATCTTCTAAGCATTCCGGAAGTTAAAAATATGAAGGCCTTTGATATTAGGCTTATAAAAACCTCATTGTTGGATTGGAAGAACAGGATTCGCCTATGAAAGTTGGAATTATTGTCCCTATGAGCATAGCTGCTGTAAATGGAGGTTTGCGTACGCAGGTCAATTTCACGGTGAATCATTTAAGAAATTTTGGGGTTGAACCGGCCTTTATCTCGCCTTTTGACGACCTTGAAAAATCTGAATTGGATCTTGTTCACGTGTTTGGTTCCTCTGTTGAAAACTCAGGCATAGTGTCTCAGTTAAAGCAATTTGATATTCCGATTATTTTATCTCCTGTTTTTTATTCGAATCGCAGTGCCTCCTTCATTGCCAAAACTATAAAGATTGAAAGATTTTTGGAAAGATTCGGAAGTGGAATCCGTTCAGATTTTAGCATTAAAGCCAAAATTTGTGCACAAGCAGATCTAATCATCCCTAACACAAAAAAAGAAGCTGAAATTGTTAGTGAAGGATTTTCAATTTCGAATGATAATATTGCGGTAATTCCAAATGGAGTTGAAGAACGGTTCGCCAAAGCAGACCCAGAATTATTTCACGAGAAATACGGGATTACGGATTTTGTTTGTTTTGCAGGACAGGCCGGTGCACCTCGAAAAAATGTAGAATTGCTGTTAAAATCTGCACCAAGCCTAAACGCCCCTCTTGTTATCATAGGAGACTTCTCAGATAATGATTACGGTTCAAAATGCAAAAAAATAGCCGCTGAATTAGATACCGTAACCCTGATTGATAGCCTTGACCATGACTCAGACCTGTTAGCATCCGCTTATGCTGCTTGTAAGGTTTTTGTACTTCCCTCCCAATATGAAACTCCCGGAATAGCTGCTATGGAGGCTGCTTTATCCGGTTCTAATATTGTGATCACAGAGAAAGGTGGAACAAAAGAGTATTTTTTGGATTATGCAGAGTATATTAAACCCGGTTCAAAATCTTCCCTGATACAAAGAATTAATCAAGCGCTGAGCAAAACCTCTTCAAATAGTCTTAGAGATCATATACTAAATAATTACACTTGGCATAAAGTGGCTGAGCTTACATACAATCAATATAAACGGGTGTTATCGTGAAAAAGATTCTCATCTCCTTCGGTACCCGTCCTGAGGTTATTAAATTGGCCCCTGTAATTAAAGCCCTAGAAAATGAATTTGAGCTAACCGTGGTTCACACCGGACAGCATCTGGAACTTGCACAGTCTATGTTTGAGCTTTTTGATATTAAGCCGGATATCAATCTTGATATCATGAAGCCAAATCAGGATTTATTTAGCCTGACTGCCGATTTATTACCTCGTCTTAAATCTATACTCCAAAAGGTCCAACCTGATTATGTGATGGTTCAGGGTGATACCACCAGTTCCTATCTTTCAGCATTGGCCGCTTTTTATTTGAACATCCCGGTCTTACATGTGGAAGCGGGATTGAGAAGTCATAATATGCTGTCCCCCTTTCCCGAAGAAATGAATCGAAGACAAATTTCCGTAATTAGTCATTTTCATTTTGCTCCGACTCCACAAAGTAAAGCGAATCTTATAGCTGAAGGGGTGCCGGAATTATCAATTTCAATAACCGGAAATACAGTAATTGATGCGCTGCATATGATTAAAAATTCTGAAACATACGCTAAAGCAAGACCGGAGATATTAGCCGGAATGAATGAAGGGCAAAAGTTGGGCATTCTGACTGCACATCGCCGGGAGAATCATGGTAAACCTTTGGATAAGATTTTAAAGGCAGCTAATCAGCTTATTGAAGAATTTAAAGATCTGATCTTAATCTTTCCTATGCACCCCAATCCCAATGTTAAAAGAGCGATAGAAGCTGCAGAAATTAATTCTTCGAGATTTATTATAACTGAGCCATATAGTTATCTGCCCTTTTTGCATCTGCTTTCAGCCTCTGATCTTATTATGACCGATTCAGGGGGCATTCAAGAAGAAGCCGCTGCCTTGGGTAAACCTGTATTGGTACTCAGAGAAGAAACCGAACGCATGGAGCTGATTGAAGCCAATATTGGCACTTTGGTTGGTCACGATATTCCAACAATTTTAAAACACGCTCGTTCTATTCTGGCTTCAGAAACTAATATTGATCCTTCCGATGTATTTGGAGATGGAAAAGCGGCTCAAAGAATAAAAGAAGTGCTAATCAATCAGCTGTAATCCTGGAATTCATCCACCCCTTCCGGACCGTAATCGTCGGTAAAAAACTGAATGGCTCCTACCGTAATTCCTTTCAATACAAAGATGATGAAGACGGCCATCAAACCATACTCTTTGAATACCAATATCATCACGAGATAAGAGAGAAAAAGTAAAAACTTCCCTTTCTGTTCGCGAATGGTCTTGCGATCAAATTTTGGAATTTTATCAAAAGGAAGCGTACTCACCATCAGGAATGAGATAACTACAATAAAGGGAATAAGTACAGAATTGACCCCATTTTCTAAAAAAGTAAATATATCGAGTGATTTACGAAAGGTTAGAAAAAATGCTCCCAGCATAATTGCTTGGGCCGGGATGGGTAAACCAATAAAGAAATCTTGGGTGGGTTGTAAACGGGCATTAACGTTAAATCTTGCAAGCCTTACGGCTCCACATAACGGAGGCAATGCACTTACTATAATCCCCACAAAACCTAATTGATGAAGACTCCAGGAATAAATAAGGAAACCCGGAGCCACACCAAATGAAACCATATCACTTATGGAATCTAACTCGATCCCGAAATCACTGGTTGCATTGGCAAGACGGGCCATTAGTCCATCAAATACATCAAATAAACCAGCAAGGGCTATAAGCCACGCGGCTCGCTCAAATTCACCATCAGAAACCGATATAATGGCTAAAAATCCACTGAATAAATTCATCAAGGTGAAAAAACTGGGTACGGCAATTTTTTTATTTACCGGCGGTTTAGAATCTTTTCTTTTTTTTTGCCGCTGCTTAAAACTGTGATATTTTTTTTGAATGGGATATTTCATGGTTTAATTTCTCCCAACACTGATTCACCTGCTATAGTTTTATCTCCAGGCTGAACTTTGATTTCTACTCCGGGCGGAACTACAACATCCATCCGGGAGCCAAACTTCATTATGCCAAACCGTTCTCCGGCCTTTAAAGCATCCCCTTCCTCAATACGGTAAACAATTCTACGGGCAAGAAAACCGGTAATTTGTCTAAAAAATATTTGTGTCCCTGTTGGGTGAAGCACTCCAAAGTCTGCCCTTTCATTAAGCTCAGAAGCGTGTTCAGTCCATGCCATGAGATATTCACCGGGATGATACTTAACGTATTCTAACGTACCTGAAACAGGATTTCGATTGACATGAACATTGAGTGGAGACAGGAAGATACTGATTTGGGTTGCCTTGCCTTTTAAATAAACATCTTCATCTACCTCCTTCAAAAAAACCACTTTTCCGTCAGCAGGTGACAAAATTAGGTTTTCATTTTCAGGAATTGAGCGGTCAGGATCTCGGAAAAAGAATATAATGAGCCCGGAAAGGCCGATCATCAGTGCATAAACAACAATGGTAAACCAGTGATCCAAAAAATAATATGCAAACCCACAGACCAAACTTGAAATGAGTAAAACTAAGCCAATTGTAGGATAACCGTCTTTTGCCAGCATATTAAAGTCCGAAATACCTGAAGGCATCGTTAAACATTACATAAATAAAAAGTCCTACCATCAAGAAAAAACCAATCTGTTGGGCTACCATTCTTACTTTTTCAGAGGGTTCTCGTCTGGTAACCCCTTCGTAAATCAAAAAGACCAAATGGCCACCATCTAAAGCAGGAATGGGTAGAATATTCAGTATTGCCAAGGTTATACTCAGTAATGCCGTGATATTCCAAAACCCTATCCATCCTGCCTGATCGGTTGCTTCTTTGGTGATATTAGCAATGGCGATGGGACCACCTAAGTTTTGCGATACCGAAATATCTCCGGTTATCATACGGGTGAATCCCTGAACAATACCTACAGTTTGTTCTTTAGTTTGATTATACCCTTCTGCAATGGATTCAAAGAACCCGTATTCAATAAGTTCTACCCCTAAGGTTTGCATGCTTGGAGAGACAATACCAATCGTTTTAGTTTCCTGATTTGGAGTAATGGAAGCATAAAACAAGGATTCATCCCTCTGAATACCAAAATTAATAGGACCTTCACTGTTCTGTATAATTTCAACCAGTTCTACCCAATAACGAACAGTATCTCCGTTGGCTGAAACAATCCGATCTCCTGGCTCAAGTCCTGCTTCATCTGCAGGATTACCGGCCGGAACAGAAGAAATTTCACTGGGGTAAAAATATTCACGTTCTATAAATCCCCGAGTTTGCAAGCTGTCTAAATAGTTTGAAGAAACCGGCACAGTTATTTCTTCTTCACCCCTAATTACGGTATATCTTAAATCATCTGCAGTAAGTTGCGAGGCTGAAAGTAGTTCGTTAAAGTAGGTAACCCTATTTCCGTTCACCCCAACAATTTTGTCTCCTGTTTCAAACCCAATTTCACTTAAAATAGAAGATTCCGGCACATACATACCTTGAGACTCTTCTATTGGTAAAACAGCCTTTCCATTTGAGTAGGTCATCCCGAAATAAATTCCGAAAGCTAAAATCATATTAAATATAACCCCTGCTGTTATGGTAATAATACGCTGCCAAACAGGCTTACTTCTATATTCCCAATCCTCTGGTTCCTTGTCAAGGTGCTCGGTATCCATGCTTTCATCAATCATCCCGGATATTTTCACATAACCACCTAAAGGAGTAGCTCCAATGCAATAGTCAGTATCCCCTTTTTTAAATCCCCATACCCTTGGAGGAAACCCTACGGAAAAACGTTCTACACGCATACCAAAAAATTTGGCGGCTAAAAAGTGGCCGAGCTCGTGTATAAACACAAGGATCATCAAAGCTCCACCGAAAATCAGAATTGTATTTAATAAATTTAAAAACCAGTCCATGTAAATTATTTAATAATTGATTGCGCGTATCTTCGCGTTTCTTTGTCAATTTGTTTTAGTGTGTCGGGGTTTAAACTATCACTCAAGTGAATGTTAGCCAAACTTTTTTCAACAATTTTTGGGATGTGAATATAATCAATTTCTTTATTCAAAAAGCGCTCTACAGCTACTTCATTTGCTGCATTTAAAACGGCCGGAGAATAACCCCCTTGCTCAATACTTTCCAATGCTAACCTAATACATGGGAATTTATTAAAATCAACGGGTTCAAAGGTTAATTCTTGTGCTTTACTCCAGTCCATTCGGGGTATGTCCAAAGGGTATCTCTTTGGATAACTAAGTGCGTACATAATGGGAACTTTCATATCAGGAAGGCCCAATTGTGCTTTGCTGGAACCATCGGTAAAAGTTACAATAGAATGAATGATACTTTCGGGATGAATAACGGGTTCTATTTGCTGAACCGGAATATCAAAAAGCCAATGTGCTTCAATAATTTCAAGCCCTTTATTCATCATAGTGGCAGAATCGATGGTGATTTTTGCACCCATACTCCAATTGGGATGATCTAAGGCCTGCTTTACCGTTACTTCTTCAAGTTGTTTTTTTGTTAGTTCTCTAAAAGGTCCTCCACTTGCCGTGATTATTATTTTTTCAATACCACCTCTTGATTCTCCAACTAAGCACTGTAGCATTGCACTATGCTCAGAATCAACGGGTATAAGAGCAGAATTTGAGTTCTTTAATGCTTTTCTGATTAGCTCTCCACCAACCACCAATGATTCTTTATTAGCAAGAGCCACTTTCTTTCCGGCATGGATGCCAGCAAGGGTTGATTCAAATCCTGCAAACCCAACCAAGGCGTTTAATACCGTATCTACATTTGGATGGGATGCCATTTCCGGCAGGTTTTTCGGGCCGACCAAAATTTCTGTTCCAGAAACAGATGCTTTTACTTCCTTATAAAAGGCAGGGTCTCCTATTACTGCAAATT
The DNA here is from genome assembly GCF_031581265.1 of Gracilimonas sp. GTDB lineage: Bacteria > Bacteroidota > Rhodothermia > Balneolales > Balneolaceae > Gracilimonas. The sequence goes on along the minus strand of NZ_JAVLBQ010000021.1, from coordinate 6,882 downwards.
CCGGCTTAAACTCATTGATCTGTTCTACTAATAATTTCCAGTTAGAATTACCGGACAGAGCAATGACTTCAAACTTATCAGGATGTTTCCTGATCATCTCAAGTGTTTGCGTCCCAATAGATCCGGTTGATCCAAGAATGGCTAGTTTTTGTTTATTCACGGAGTTTTGAGTTTAATTTTGAACGAATTTCTACCATACAACACACCAATTATTAAGCTTTGAAATTAGTCATTCGAATATCAAAACCCCATTTCTTTAGCAACTTCATACATTTGGGCATGTGCAACCACGGTTTCTTCTAAAGTAGGAGCATATCCCCCTGATAATAATAAGACCAAAGGCAGGTTTCTTTGCGTAACTGTTTCTATAACAATTTGATCGCGTTCCCTTAATCCATTCAGACTTAAAGACAATCTTCCAAAATGATCTTTTTCAAGTGGATCAATACCTCCCAAATAGAAAACTAAATCAGGTGAAAATCTATTGAATATCTCATCAATTGCAGAAATGAGCGTTCTGTTATATGCGGCATCTCCTGTTTTATCAGCTAATCCAATATCAAGATCAGAAGGTGGTTTTTTGAACGGGTAGTTGTTTTCACCGTGTATTGAAAAAGTAAATACGTCTGGGTTATCCACAAAAATAAAAGCTGTTCCATTTCCCTGATGAACGTCACAATCTATAACCAGCACCTTGTTAACCCACATTGACTGCTTCAAAACTTTTATGGCCACTGCTACATCATTATAGACGCAAAATCCTTCTCCATGATCGGGCATTGAGTGGTGAGTTCCACCTGCAAGGTTACCGGCTAATCCATCCTGAAGCGCCATTAATCCGGCATTAATTGTCCCTTGAACCGCCAACCTTGAACGAATAGCCAATGATTTACTCCATGGCAGCCCCATTCTCCTGATTTCTTTGCGGTCCAGTTCTCCGGTCCACACCGCTTTGGCATACCGATCTGTATGGGCAGTGATTAAATTGGCGAAATCTACCATGGAAGGTTCAACTATTTCAGCACCCGTTATCGTACGATTTTGTAGAAGGTAGTCGTGAAGTCCGCTAAATTTCTTCATGGGAAAAACGTGATCTTCCGGAATATTTGCTACATAACCTGGACTGTAACTGACTCTCAATGGCTCTGATCTTATTTAAGCTTTATGATTCCCATCATTCGTCCGCTTTTCTGTCCTTGGCGTCGATAGGAGTAAAACTGCTCTCCTTCGATGGTACACGATTCATCTAATTCAATATTTGAGCCAAGCATTCCCGACTGAATGATTTGGTGGCGTATAAACCCCTTTAAATCTACATGGGGCTTTTTGTACTTCTTTCGATCTACAAATTCTTTAGGAAATTCTGATGCCACCTCTTCCCCAACCTCAAAATTTACTTGAGAAATACAGGGGCTTATATATGCTTTGATATGTTGCTCTTCCGCCCCCAGTTGCACCATTTTATCAATGACTTTAGGTACAATATTAGCTACAGCGCCTCTCCATCCTGCATGTGCAGCACCTATTACTTTATTTTTTTCATCAGCCAGTAAAATAGCAGCGCAATCTGCAACCTGAATGGCTAAAGCCAAACCCGGGGTATCTGTCACAAAACCGTCTGTCTTTTGGTAGGTTCCTCCCTCAATTACATACTTAATATCTGTTTTATGAATCTGCCTGCCAAATGCTATCAATTCTTCATTAGTATCAATTTCTTGGGCTAATAGTTTTCTGTTTTTTAAAACAATTGATTCTTTTTCAGCTGTATTCAGCCCAAGGTTCAACCCAGGGATATCGTTATCGGTTTGAATCAAATAATGATTTCTCAGGGTAAACCAACTATCAATAACCTCACTTTCGAATATACTTGGCTTTATGAATTTAATACGGGAAGACATCATCCAGCTTCATTTTAATAAGTCCTAAAGGAAATTCTAAACCCGTCCACAACCTGAATGATTTTGCCCCCTGGTGGATAAGCATATCAAGGCCACCAATGGGTATACCTCCGGCTTCTTTTGCTTGTTTCATAAAAGTTGTTTCGCGGGGATTATAAACTATGTCGTAGCAAATTTTATCTTCTAATAAATAAATTTCATCATTTCCGACGGGGGTCGCATCGGTATTTGGGACCATGCCCAAGGGTGTGGCATTAATTATAATGGCGGCTTCTTCAGCATATGCCGACCAGTTTTCATAATTACACATGGTGATTCCTTCTTTATCATCATATCGACCGGGTCTTCTTGAAACCATGACTATTTCTTCAACACCCATTTGATGCAAAGCAAACGTTATAGCTTTGGTTGCCCCCCCGGTTCCAAAAATAATAGCTCTTTGGCCAGACAAGTCGTTTTCATGCTCTTCAAGAGTAACTTTGAACCCGTAGGCATCGGTATTCTCTCCCACAATTTTGCCATCCCGCTTAACGATAGTATTAATGGCTCCTATTTGCGCAGCTTCCATTCCCAGAGTATCCATTGCATCAAATAACATCTCTTTATATGGAATAGTAATATTCGCCCCTAAAAATTCAAGACGATTAAGATGAGCTATCAGTGTCGAAATTTCACTGTTTCTAACTGCCACGGCATGATAAGTTGCTTTTAAATTATGATGCTCCAAAGCAGTGTTATGCATCATTGGGGATACACTATGGCTAATAGGGCTGCCAATCAATAAATAATGGGGCTGACGGCTGGACTCAGACTCCAAAAACTCCTTAAAATCCATTTATTCTCTAAATTCTGAAATTGAAATAAAAACAACTCTAAAACGATACGAATTATTTCAGGGAATTTGGAGCATTGTTTTATGAAGATTTGTGAATGAATGATGCTAAATATTGGAGAAATAAAGCCTATAAATATTATCACTTGCTCCCTGATTCCTTGACTAAGTAACAATAAAAAAGCCCTGCAGGCAATCTACAGGGCTTTTTTAGTCAGTACCAAAGGTGGGAGTCGAACCCACACTCCCGAAGGAACACGATTTTGAGTCGTGCGCGTCTACCAATTCCGCCACTTTGGCTTAACGAGATTTCAAATATAAGAGTTTAGCTGTATCAACCACAAAGTTATTACCAATAATTATGAATATCAGCTTCAATAGTTTTTGGGGAACCTTTTATGCTTGGATCATTTAAAAAGGGATAAATCTGTAACACATGCACTGTCATTTACTCTTGTAAACAAAAAAGAAGGACTGATTATGCTAAAATATATATTTCTATGTTCTGCGATCGCTGCCGGATATTTGCTGTATTCTACTTTTCCAGTGTACAATGGGCCGGGAGTTATGGTTGAGGAGGAACCAGCTATTAAAAATTTAACTTGGGAAAAGCCTTTTAATTTCAAAGGAGCTGAACTAATACCACGAAAAACAATGGAAGCTGAAGTTCAAGTCATTAAGAAGAAGAGATACTTATTTGATGATTTTAGTCAATACTCTCCTATCGATGCTGTTGTGGGCTGGAATGAACTATCAGATAAAAGAAACCTTGACTATATCTACTTTTCGCTTAATGACCGATCGTTTGATTTTGAAGTATCTAGCCCTCCTCTTGAATTAGAAAAAATAAAAAATAAAACAGCCTTATGGCATTTAATTCCTGCTACAGCAGAAATCGATGAAAAGATTAAAAAAATCAGGAACGGAAATATTATTAAGGTTAAAGGCTTATTAATTGATCTTAAAAATGGAAATAATTTTAACTATAAAACTGAGACACTACTTTCTTCTAAAAGAAATAAACAGGGATATATCCTTTGGGTAGAATTTAATGTCCGATAAGCATCTCTAACTTATTATTGATTGTATTATCCGTAAAAATTATTTTAATTCAGTTAACTACGGATTGATTATGTTATTAGTCCAAAATTTTAATTTAATTTTGTTTTTATGTCTGACAAACAAAAGGGTACAGTAAAGTGGTTTCATAATTCAAAGGGCTACGGCTTTATAAGTACTGATACCGGCGAAGATGCTTTTGTGCACTATTCTGAAATTCAAGCTGACGGGTTTAAAAAACTAAGACGCGGTGAAGAAGTTGAATTTTTATTAGATGAAGGTGATAAAGGGTTACATGCCAAAGAAGTAGTCTCCCTAAATACTTTTCAGGAAGATGCTGACCAAGAAGATGCCGAGGCTGAATAAAAATCTATGACATGGATTAAAGACGCCTGGCTTGACGTTATCATCCTGCTTTTTATTATCTCGTTGGCTTTTTATTCTAATTCTGTATTAGAGATAGTTTTGTGGGTATATACGGCCCTTTTGCTACTTAGCAAATTGCTTGCACTTTTTATGCCTTCATTGCAACGAAGAGCCAATAAATCGGAGGCCCCCTCTTTATTTTATCATATAATCTATGGAATTACTGTGGCTGTATTGCTGTATTCCGGATTTTATTATTTAGCAGGTGCTTGGATTATTGTGTGGGGAATTTCGGCCTATAATTTTGTCACAACCAATAAATCTAATACCTGAAATAATAGTCTTTGAATTTTAAAGTATTTACTCATCCAATATTTTTAGCCTTATTTGTCTTGACTATTTTCAACTGCCCGGATAAAGTCAAAGCTCAGGATAATAAAATTGTTCAAAGAATTAGCTTTTGGGGAGGTTATTCTACTACTTCAGTACGGTTTCTGGGGAAAACCAGGGACGCAAAATCACAAATTATTGCTTTCGGATATCAGCGAAAACTGATGGAATATAAACCCGATTATTATTTATGGTTAACAGCCGATATCATACCCTATCTACACTATGATTATTCCAAAAGAGATGAATCTGGACGACCAGCTGAAAGATCTGGTGCCGGTATTTCTCCAATCGGTTTTAAGATGGTCAATACTATTTCCAACTTATGGAACCCATTTGTTAGTACATCAGGAGGTATAATTTACATGAATAAAAAATTCCCAACTGATAAGGCTCGTCAATTAAACTTTACTTTTGATATTAACATAGGTAATACTATTCATTTGAATAATAATTCGTTCTTATCTTTAGGATATAAATTCCATCATATATCAAACGCTCAAACCGGAAAAGAAAATCCGGGTTTAGATTCAAATTTTTTCTTTTTAAAAATTTCAATTCAATAACACATTATGGTCATTAAAGCAGAAATCATTACATCAAAAGGCACTATTAATATTCGCTTATTCTCCAATAAAGCTCCTAAAACCGTTGCTAATTTTGTCAATCTTGCAACAAGAGGGTACTACGATGATCTGAATTTCCATCGCGTTATTAATGATTTCATGATTCAAGGAGGTTGCCCTAATGGTGACGGCCGCGGTGGACCCGGTTATCAATTTGAAGATGAATTTCACCCCGAACTTCAGCACGATGAACCCGGTAAACTTTCAATGGCAAACGCCGGGCCCGGAACCAATGGTAGCCAATTTTTTATTACCCATGTCCCTACCCCTTGGTTAGATGGACGGCATACCATTTTTGGTGAAGTGCTTTCTGAAGGCGACCAGGAAATTGTAAATGCTATTTCTCAGGGAAATCAAATAGATTCAATAAACATCGAGGGTGAATACGAAGAGCTCCTAAAAAGTATTGATGAAGTAAATAACTGGAATGAGACATTGGATGAAAAGTTCAATGGCCTCAACCCACCGGCAGTTTAAATTTAAAAATATTGAAATTTGGGTAAACCTTTTTGATTGAAAATCGTAGGGACGGCATGTCACAATAAATCAAAAATAGCTACCAAAATGATTAAGCGAATTCTACCCCTCTTAATTTTTTTAATTGGGTTCCTTCTGTCTGCAAATGTGCTTTATGCCCAAGACAATAACGATGATATTGAACTTGAATATCGTAAATGGCGGGTAACCCTTTTCCCTCCCCTAAGTACAAATGGACTTGAAGCCCCAAATTATACCGCTCGATATTCCATAAATTTCCTCGGTGGCTACCATGGAGGACTTGATGGAGCTGAGTTTGGAGGTTTAATCAACTACAATAAGTATTATACTCATGGTGGGCAATTTGCAGGACTGGCCAATATTTCAGGCAGAGACATGCTGGGTATAAATTTCGCCGGTATCACAAATATTTCTCAGGGTGATATGTCAGGGATTCAATTTGCGGGACTTGTGAATCATTCCGGAAATGATTTAGAAGGTATACAGGGTGCCGGTATTATCAACTTTTCCGGTGGGAACTCCAGCGGACTTCAATTTGCAGGTGTTGCGAGTGTTTCTAACGGGGATTTGGAGGGCCTACAAGGTGCCGGCGTGATAAATTCAGCTTTAGGTGATATCTCAGGTTTGCAGGCAGCCGGTGTTGCGAACATTGCAAAAGAAGATGTTGAAGGATTACAGGCTGCAGGAGTTTTAAACTTCGCAGGCTCCGATATTTCAGGATTACAAGCATCAGGTGTTTCTAATATTGCTCTTGGTGATATTGAAGGCCTAATGGCTTCAGGTGCTTTCAATTTTGCCCGAAATGATGCCAGTGGCTTCCTTATGACAGGCGGAATCAACTATGCAAGAGACTTAGAAGGCGTTTCACTGGCCGGTGTTGCAAACATAGCCCGGGAATTAGAAGGACTACAGTTTGCAGGTATTCTGAATGCCTCTCAATCTGCTACGGGGTTACAAATCGGAATTATAAATGTAGCTCAAGAATTTGAAGGGGTCCCAATTGGTTTTATCAGTTACTATGGCAATGGACGTAAGAACATTGACGTACGATTTTCGGATGGCGGATTTACGGATATTGGACTTACACTGGGAACACATCGAGTATATAACTCAGCTATTTTTGGATATAATACCTTAGGGTCTTATGAAGTATAGCATGTTATGATTGTTTGTAACATATTGCTATACAATGGTTAACAAGTATTATAAACGT
>NZ_JAVLBQ010000020.1:0-54134 GCF_031581265.1 Gracilimonas sp. | reverse complement strand
TTTTCCTTGGCACCAACACCCCTCAAAATCAGTCAGGAACAACTGACTGATTTATCTCCCCTCCAGGGGAGACTTCAGTTTCTTAAAGATCTCCCTATTTAGGGTTCAAACTTTCAATAAAGACTTTATTATTTTGAACTTAGATCATTTACATAAAAAAAGCCCAGCCAAAAATGACTGAGCTTCAGTTTCTTAAATTTGCCTATGCTATCTCTTAGTAGGAAGAATACACGCTGGTCGTTCCGTCTTTTTTAACCAGCAGCACATCGTAACTGTCGGGAGTGCGGCCCGGTGTTTCCATTCCCGGTGAACCGATAGGCATGCCCGGCACGGCGAGTCCGATGGCATCTTCCGGTTTTTCTTCGAGGAGTCGTTCTACATCAGCGCGGGGGACGTGACCTTCAATAACATAACCATCTACCAACGCAGTGTGACAGGAAGCCAATTCACGAGTGATACCGTTGTCATTTTTGACCTGCATAAGTACGGGAACTGGAATTTCTTCCACGGTAAATTCACCTTCCTCCATGTGGCTGCCCCAGCGGGTACAACACTGACAGCCTTCGTTTTTATACATTTTCACTTCCGTTCCGCTTGCCAATAAATTGCTTGAAGAATTACCCGGCCAAAACAGATATGCTGCAACTCCTGCCGTTATCAATAATCCTACAATTAAAATCTTGTTGTTACTCATAATATTATTTGAAAAAAATTTTGGGTGATTGCATTAAAGATAACCTTCTTCGTGCAAATTTGTTTTATGGATATTTTGTAGTTCGTTATTTGTTATTGGTTGATGGTGTAATCGTTAATTGAATACAAAACGTTCTCGTCTGACCACTGAACAGGACAAAAAAGCCAACTTCAAATTCGAAGGGGTCTGACGAATGATTAGGCTTGGAGGTATTAAAAGCAAACGAGTAGATTTGCCTATATTAGCTTTAACCTCGTTCGGAACGCCTTCGCGGACCACCCGGTCCACAGGTAGTAAGTGAGGGATACTGCTTCGTGGCACACTTATTTTGGACCCGGTGGTCCAGGCTTCCACTCCCAACCGGGTGGTTTGGAGCGAGATAAAATAGCCTGCCATGTTATAATTTGAGACCCTTCGCGATAAACATCCAGAACCTTTCAAATTGCCGGGCGCTCTGGGAAACAACCCCTTAGCAAAAATAAGTGGCAAAACCGAATAACGATTAACCATTACCCCATTAACCAACCCTAATCCAACTCAGCTTTCCCCAATCTTCTCGAGTTAAAGACCACGTTAATGGAACTAAACGCCATCGCGGCCTCGGCCAGCAGTGGGTGCAACAATCCGATAATTGCCAATGGAATCATGATCAGGTTGTAGAAGAAAGCCCAGAATAAGTTTTGTTTTATCTTGGTGAAAGTGGCCTTGCTTAGCTTAATAGCGCGCAATACGCCCGGCAGGTCTCCCTTCACCAATACAATATCGCCGGACTCTATCGCTACGTCCGTCCCCGTTCCAATCGCGATTCCCACATCGGCCAGGGTCAGCGCCGGGGCATCGTTAATTCCATCGCCTACCATAGCCACCACTTTCCCGGCCTCCTGTAGTTTTTTGATTTCGTCTGATTTTTGATCCGGAAGCACTTCGGCGATGACCTCATCAATGCCTACTTTTTCAGCAATAGCACGACCTGTTTTTTCATTGTCTCCGGTAAGCATGATCGTTTTCAAGCCCAGCTTCTTGAATTCAGAAATGGCTTCTGCACTATCTTCTTTTACTTCGTCTGCAATCCCGATCAGCCCGATTAATTTTCCGGCCCGACTCACAAAGACGGCCGTTTTTGCTTGTTCTTCCAATTCCTGTTTTTGGGTCTTTTCACCTTCGGTGATTTCCACTCCAAGTTTCTCCATTAAACTGCCTGATCCTACTCCGGCCTCTTCATCCCCAAATTTGGCTTTCACCCCTTTTCCGCTAAAACTTTCGAATCCGGAGGTTTCCTGTAGGTCAATGTCATTATCCGAAGCCCGATTAACTATAGAACGTGCTAAGGGATGTTCGGAATTGTTTTCTATCGATGCTGCCACTTGCAATAACTCTGATTCAGAAATCTCCCCGAAGGTAATCACATCCGTCACTTCCGGTTTTCCTTTGGTGATGGTGCCTGTTTTATCCAGCACTATAGTGTCCACATCTTTCATACGCTGAATGGCTTCCCCTTTTCGAATGAGGATACCGTTTTCAGCTCCGAGACCTGAACCGACCATCAGCGCCGTAGGGGTAGCCAAGCCCAGGGCACACGGACAGGCAATTACCAGCACTGCGATCATTGCGTAGAAAGCGAGAGATACGGAACTCATTTCAGGATTCACCCATGGAATAAAGCTGGAAGCCCATTCCACCAGTCCACCAAAGAATTGTGGAAATAGTAACCATGAAACGAGTGTCAGCACCGCAAGGAGCAATACAATCGGTACAAATACTTTGGTCACCCGGTCGGCGAAATCCTGAATGGGAATTTTAGAACCCTGCGCTTCCTCCACCATTTTGATGACTTGATTGAGGAACGTCTCATTGCCTACTTTGGTCGCCTTCACTTTTAACACCCCGTTGGTATTCAGTGTAGCCCCGATCACTTCATCGCCTTCAGATTTTTCTACCGGCATGGATTCGCCCGTAGCTATCGATTCATCTACGCTACTTTCACCTTCAATAACCTCCCCATCAGTGGGAATTTTTTCTCCCGGACGCACCAACATAATGTCTCCGATCTTCAATTCACTGACCGGAATTTTAATTTCTTCTTCATCCCGTAAGACCGAAGCTTCTTTAGCACCCAGGGTCAACAATTTTCGAATAGCTTGCGAGGCACTGCCCTTGGCTTTGGTTTCGATATATCGCCCGGTAAGATGGAAGGCCATAATCATACCCCCGATCATTGCAAAGCTGTGGAATTCGGGTCCGTAGCCAAGGTGATGCAACAACACCACAAATCCTGTTGAAAGCGAAGCCAGCGCACCCATGGCAATCAATACATCCATATTCGGGCTAAGATTTTTTGTTGATTTCCAGGCGCTCTTTATCGTTTCCCGACCCGGCACAAAAATGGCAAAACCGGAGAGCAGAATCATCCCCAACTCCATCCCAATGTTACCCAAGAACATATAATCGGCAATCCACATGGGCAGCATCCAGAGCAACATGGCTATCGTTGGCACCCACGACCAGATCATATTTTGGCGAGCGGTATCCAGCTTTTTCTGCTCGCGCTCTTCTACCTGATCGGCCTTGGTTTTAGAGTCGGATTCTTCTTCCACCAACGTATATCCTGCTTTGGAGATAACTTCCGAAAAATCAGCGGTAGTCAGGTCTCCCTCATATTCCACCAACGCCGTTTCGGTGGCCAAATTTACTTTTGCAGACTGTACGCCTTCCAGGTTTTCCAGCTGTTTGTCAACCGCATTGGCGCATCCGGCACAATGCATGCCATCAATTTGAAGTGTTGCTTTTTTCATGGTTTAGGGTGTTTGTTGTGTGAAATGAAGACTTGTCACTCTGAGCGCTTAAAAACTCTTATCAAAGAAGTATAGTGAACGCGAAGAGTCTCAATGCTTGAATAACGTCTTAGATAATAGTGGGTTTGAGATCCTTCGCGTTCAGCAACTAGTCTTATATAATTTTTTAATCGCTCAGGATGACAATTCTATATATAAGTTCATGTTTAATAACATATTTCAGGACTGAATCCCTGTCATCTGATAACCCGCTTCTTCTACGGCTTTTTTGAAGTCTGACTCCTTGACTTCGTTATCATCATAATCTACTTCTGCGATCCCTTTTTCGAGATTAGCAATGGCCGTTTTCACTCCCGGTAATGCGGAAAGAGTATTTTCTATGGTATTCACGCATCCGCTGCATCCCATTCCGTCTATATTTAATACTATATTTTTCATCAGGCTTTTTAGTTTGATTATTATTTCGTTCTAATTATACAACTTTCATATCCTCTTTAAATGCCAAATACTGACCAATGTTTATACAATATTGATTAACCCCGAAAACCAGAGTTCGAATTAAGTAGACCATAAATGAACCTTCATCGCGACTATAAATGGCTGGCTTTTTTAAGGGTTATGAGGTAGTATTTAAATCTACCACAACATCGTCATTGCGAAGGTTTCCGCGACCGAATGGGAGCAAAACCTGTGGCAATCTGTTTGATTGTGGAAATGCACTTGCTACCGCCTCTTTGTTAAAGCTCCCAAGTAGTATTAAAGAGATTGCCGCGTCGTAATGCAACCAGGTCTGCATTGTGAACGGTCGGCTCCTCGCAATGACTGGTTTTTAGGGGTTGGGAGGTGGTATTAAAAAAATCTCACCATAATAACGTTAATGACAATTTATTAATCGAACTCAGGTCTGAAACTAACTTTTGCAATTTTTCTCCTTCAAAGTTTTTATTCTCTCTATCGATTTACTTTCAAGACTAAATTCATCCCACTTAATATGAAGAAGCTACTATCCATCCTTCTGATTTTTGCATTTATTAGCATTGATGCAAAAGCCCAGGAATATCCTGATGCTTTATCCCTTAAAGAAATTTTTCACGAACCCTTTATTCCTGGTATTCGTGCTTCCTTTTCCCACTTTTCCCCCGATGGAAAAACCATTTACTACAGATGGAGTGATTCTACTTCCTCTGAAATGGACTTGTATCAAGTTGGCCTAAGTGGCAAGAATCATAAAACAGCTCCGGATGATATCATCGGCAACTATGAACTTTCTCCTGACGGAGATCACCTTCTATATAATGAAGGGGGCGATTTGGTCCTGGCTGATGCCAATTTTGAAAATAAAAGGGTAATCGTAGCCTCAAAGGGGTATGACTATAACCCGGTTTGGAACAAAGAGGGTACCAAGTTTGCCTTTGTACAAAACGGAGATATTTGGATTTCCGGGATTGAAGAAGCTTACATCAAACAAATTACTATTCGCAGAGGCGATCAACCCGGATACAGCATTGTGGGTTGGGCCAATGATAAACTGGTACTCAGTCAATGGGACAGTTCCGATTATGAAACGTATTATTTCCCGGAATATGCCGGCCGCTTGGTAGATCCCGGTGAATCACGAAGAGGAATCCCTTCCCGAATAATTTCAGTTGCTCCCATTGATTCCGGAGAAGTTAAGGTGGTAATGGAACACAAAGGCTACGTGAATGCTGATGTGAGTGCGTCAGGAAATTATCTTGCTTTGGATGCCACCGATCCTCCACAAAAAAATCGAACCATGACGGTTTATGATCTTCAGGATATGTCATCTACAGTAGTATTTGAAGATTCTACTGATGGATGGCTTTATGGCACCAATATGGCTTTTGCTCCTGAAACTGATAAACTGATGTTACAAAGTGAGCGTGACGGATGGAACCATATTTATACGGTAGATCCGGACGGCTCTAATTTCACCCAACATACTTTTGGAAAATTTGACATCCCCTGGGCCTCTTGGATTGACGGTCGCTACATCGCCATGGCTACCAGCGAGATGGATCCCGGTGAAATTCAGCTCTACAAATTAGATATCATCAGAAACAATCGTACTAAACTGACTTCTGAAGTTGGTCATCGCCGAGACTTCAGAATGGGGCCCAATCGACGTTATATAGTCTATAGTAAGACCTACTTTAACGAACCTTTCGACCTTTATGTGGTTGACACGGTGATCCCTCAACGTGAAATTAAATTGACCAATACTGTTCCCGAATCCTTTTATGACTATGACTGGCAAAAGGAAGATTATGTGCGATTTACAGGTCGTGATGGCGAGACCGAACTTTCCATGTCGGTATTAAGACCTGAGAGAAGAAATCCTAATGGAAATCCGGTGGTAGTTTTTGTTCACGGAGCCGGTTCTCTGCAAAATGTGTACAAAGGCTGGTCCAATAATTATTGGCGGGAATATATGTTCCATCAGTTCCTGAATGAGCAAGGGTATTATGTGATCGAAGTTGATTACCGTCACAGTACCGGCTATGGCCGGAAGTTCCGGGAAGATGTCACCAACTGGATGGGGAAGTATGAGACCCAAGACATCGAAGACGGACTCGCTTTCCTCGCCGATAATTACGACATGGCAGATACCTCCCGCGTAGGTATTTATGGCGGAAGTTACGGTGGTTTCATGGCCCTTTATGCCGTCGGTGTTTCTCCTGAACATTTTGATGCAGCAGCAGGATTGCGATCAGTTACTAACTGGGAAAATTACTATTACGCCAATCCCGGTTATACACTTCCAAGACTTGGAACACCCGAAGCTGATTCTGCTAACTATGCCCGAAGTTCGCCCGTAACTTATGCTGATTCTTTGGAGCAACCCGTAATTCTCCTTCATGGATTGATTGACAGTAATGTCGGTTTTCAGGATGCAGTTCACTACATCGAACGACTGGTGCAATCAGGTAATGAGGAATTTGAGATGATGATGTATCCCACCGAACGCCACAGTTTCCGCGATGAAGACGCCTGGTATGATGAGTATCGTAGGATTTACGAATTCTTTGAAAAGCATTTGAAGTGACCGGAGGAGATAAGTGGATAATGAAATAAGTATCACACCTTATTCCCCTATCCACTTATCTCCCCTATTCCCTATCTTCCATCATGAACTTATTCAAAAAAATCATGCTCTGGCTGATCGTCCTGCTGACCCTCACTGCAATTTGTATCACCTTTTTAGGCTGGATGGTCTCGGAACCCGGCTATGATGGCCCTGCCACTGGACATTTCAATGGATCGACTTTTGAAAACCCTGGGGAAGTTCCGGACAAGGATTTCTTTGATGTGATGAAATGGTACGTTCAGCGAGATCAAGGAGAATGGACGGCCGTGCCTGAAGAAGAAGTCACTTTTGCCTCCAAACCTGCTGATGCTGTCACCGATGGCATGGTTATCACCTATGTAAATCACTCCACTTTTCTGATTCAAACCGCCGGCGTCAACATCTTAACCGAGCCGGTATGGAGTGAAAGAGTCAGCCCGGTTTCCTTTGCAGGTCCCAAACGTTTTCGGCCCGCCGGAGTTAAGTTGGAAGACTTGCCTCCCATCGACCTGATTCTCATCAGTCATAACCACTACGACCATCTTGATATTAAAACGCTGAAAAAACTGAATGAGACTTTTGAGCCAAGGGTCATTGTCCCACTCGGGGTAGATCAATATTTAAACAAGGAAGGCATCACAAAAACCGAAGCCCTCACCTGGTGGGATGAAAACCCTATAGACAGCGATATCACTATTCATGCTGTGCAAGCTCAGCATTTTTCCGCGCGGGGTTTGTTCGATAGAAATAAAACGTTTTGGTCAGGTTATGTAATCGATACGCCTTCGGGAAGCATCTATTTTGCAGGAGATACCGGGTATGGTGATTTCTTCAAGGAGATAGGAGAACGATACGACATCACGGTAGGACTAATCCCAATCGGAGCATACAAACCACGCTGGTTTATGAAGCCGATGCATGTCAATCCGGAAGAGGCCATTCAGGTTCATAAAGATGTTGGGGCAGACATCAGTTTTGGAATGCATTTCGGCACTTTTCCTCTCGCCGATGACGGTATGAAAGATCCTGAAAATGGTTTTTTCGAAGCCATGCAAAAATCGGGAAATATTGGGGTGAATTTTAAGTTGCTGACGGAAGGTGACTCGTTTGAGTTGAGAGATTAATTTCTAAATGTTGAATGCTGAATGTTAAATGGAAATCAAAACCCCATCTATATTAAACGTTTACAATTTATCATTACCAAATACCCCCAATTCGCCTCAAATTTTTGCTCTCCTTTTTGTACATTGTTTTGATTGAAAAACCAGTTTATCAATGTCAGAAACCTACCGCGCACTTACACGAAAATACCGGCCTACTTCTTTTGAAGATATTGTCTCTCAAGAGCATGTGAGCAGTACTATCAAAAATGCCATAAAGCAAGGCCGCCTTTCTCATGCCTACATGTTTTGTGGGCCTCGGGGTGTTGGTAAAACAACTATGGCTCGCGTGCTTGCACGAACTATCAACGAGATTGACGCAAGTATTGATGGAGAGTCGCTGAATCAGACTTTGAACATCGTGGAGATGGATGCCGCTTCCAATAATAAGGTAGATGATGTGCATCACCTGCGGGAAAGTGTGCGAATTCCACCCCAAAACGGTCGCTACAAAATTTTCATTGTAGATGAGGTTCACATGCTCAGTAAAGCGGCCTTCAATGCGCTGCTGAAAACACTGGAAGAACCACCCGAGCACGCCATTTTTATATTTGCTACAACGGAGCCTCACAAAGTTCTTCCGACCATTCTCTCCCGGGTGCAACGCTTCGATTTCAAGCGAATTGCAGTGGATGAGATCGTACAGCGACTTCGTAAGATCTCTTTCGATGAGGATATTTCCATTGATGAAGAATCGCTTCACGTAATTGCCAAAAAAGCTGATGGGGCATTGCGAGACGCACTTGGATTAATGGATCAGGCCATAGCTTTCTGTGGAGACACCATCACCCATAATGAGTTACTGAAAGCACTGAATGTAGTAGGAACCGACCGCCTGTTTGAGTTCATGAAGTGCGTAAAAGAAAATGATGCCGATAGCGGACTTGAGCTTATCAATACGCTTCTTCAGGAAGGTTATGATATTCAGGAATTTTTGATTGGGCTGACGGAGCATCTCCGGAATCTGTATATCGCACAAGAAAGTTCGAAACTATATTTAGTAGAGGAATCCGAAGAAACTAAGAAGCGCTATAAGCAAACGGCCCAAGATTTCACGCGGGATGATCTCATGCGTATGCTCCATATCATCAGTGAAGCGCAGATAAAGCTGAAGGATGCAAGTCAGCCCCGAATTCAATTTGAGATCACCCTGCTGAAGCTCATCCATATGGAACGAACGGAACGGCTTTTGGAGTTGCTTGCCGGCCTTGAGGAATTAAAAAAAAACTCCGATAACTTCGTAAACGGTTCACACCAAAATAATACTGAAGCAGAAGCGGAAACATCTTCTGACTCTTCAAATCATCAAAAAGAAGATCACTCTAAGGAATCTAATCCTGTAGAAGCTCCGGGGAATGCTGACGAAGAAATTTCAGAAGAAACCGAACCGGAAGAAGAGTTTGAATCGGAAGAAGCCAATTACGATGATACCGACTTTGAAGAGGAAGATGATGATTTTGATATTGGCGCTCCGGCACTCGTGACTAACCTCTCCAAAAAAGCACAGCATTCAACTGAAAAGAAGCAAAAAAAAGGTGATCCAAAGTCCCAAGTCTCCACAGATAACGGAACTGAAGAAAAAGCTCCGGAGAAGGTTACAACTGAATTTGTAGCTAAAAAATGGCCGGAATATGTTGACACGTTAAAAGGTGATTTCCCTATGCTTTTGCATTCCCAGATGGAACGCGTTAAAGTGAAAAAGGTTAAAGGCGGAGAAATTCATTTGGATTGTGATAATGCTTTTGCTCAAAAAATGTTGAGCGAGCAAAAAATGGAACTTCAGAAAAAGTTGAAGGAATGTGTCGGTACCTTACTGCGTTTTAATATTTCCGTAGGTGAGCAATCCGAAGAGGATAAACCCATGAGCGTGTACGAGCGCTTCAAACAAATTCAACAGAAAGACCCCATCATCAGTGATATTGTGGACATCTTTGGGGCCGAATTGGAATATTAAAAATTGCCACTAAATCTCTAAAGCACGAAAAAAATTATATGAAATCACTAAAATTTGTGCTTTCGTGTTTTTGTGGCAGAAAGAAAAATCATCTAATAAAAATTCAGAATTATGAGTGACTTTAACATGGCCGATATGTTCGGCAAAATTCAGGAAATGCAATCTAAAATGCAGGAAGCCCAGGAAGGGCTCAACGACGTTATTGTTGAAGCCGAGGCCGGCGGCGGAATGGTAAAAGTGAAGGCCAATGGCAATAAGCAAATCGTTTCCATCGAAATGGATACGGATGTGGTTGACCCTGAGGACAAAGAAATGCTGGAAGACCTTATCGTAGCCGGAGTAAATAAAGCGCTTGAAAAAGCAGAAACGGCTTCCAAAGAAAAAATGCAGGAAATGTATAAGGGCATGATTCCCGGCGGTGGCATCCCCGGAATGGATATGTCAAAATTAGGACTATAATAATTTTAAATGCTTCAGTTTTAAATGTTAAATGAGTTCTCACATTTAACATTTACGCATTTAACACTTAACATTATAAATGCAGATAACCTCAGAATATTTAGAGCGGGCTATTGAGCAGCTTGCTAAACTTCCCGGTACGGGGCGGAAATCGGCTCAGCGAATTGCTATTCATCTGTTAAAACAAAATGATGATTATGCCCATAAATTAGCTCAGGCTATTGTTGATCTAAAGGAAAAAGTTACTCGTTGTTCCGTTTGTGGAAACGTTAGCGATTCCGATCCTTGCAAAATTTGTGATAACCCAAAGCGGGATCCCTCGGCTATTTGTGTGGTGGAAGAATTTAATGATGTGTATATCATTGAAAAGTCGAATGAGTTTCGGGGTCGTTATCATGTGCTTGGCGGGGTGATTTCTCCCATGGATAATATTGGACCTGATAAACTTCGCATTCAGGAATTACTCAAGCGCGTAGGCGAAGATGACCAAATCAATGAAATTATCCTGGCACTAAATCCTGATGCAGAAGGGGAAGCAACTTCATATTATATCAACAAGCTGTTGAAGAACTATGAAGTTGAAGTAACTCGCATTGCCTACGGAATCCCAATGGGCACCGAACTTGAATTTATCGATGAAGCAACCCTAAGCCGAGCCTTCGCCAGCCGAAATAGTTTTTGATTTATGATTGATTATTTTCGATTGATGATTATTTCATACTCATTCCGATCGCTCTGCTTCGAAATGAATTTAGGCTATGATTTAACAACATCCTCTAGTGGTTAATAAAACATGTTTGAAACCGCAGAGGACGCAGAGATTTCGCAAGGAATGCTTAGATATATTTGCCATGACAGAGAATGAGATATCAAAAATAGTTTTGGATTTAGCTATTCAGGTTCACCGAGCTTTGGGACCGGGATTACTTGAGTCAGCTTATCAGAAATGCTTGGCTTATGAGTTGGAACAACAAGGACTTCATGTTGAAACAGAGCGAGGACTTCCGTTAGTTTATAAAGAAGTTTAAATGGAAGTTGTATATAGAGTAGATATATTTGTCAATCACAAAGTTATTATTGAAATTATCTGAATCTAAATTGGGATTACTTATTAATTTCAACACAAAATTACTTAAAAACGGTTTTCGCCGAGTTGTAAACAACCTTTAACTCCGTGTACATTGCGCAATCTTCGCGCTCTCTGCGGTAAAAAAATACAGTATGAAACAGTTACTTAGTTTATTCCTTACACTAATTTTAATTTCAACAAGTCTTCACGCACAAAATCGGGATTATTGGCAGCAGCATGTCGATTATACGATGGAAATTGATGTGGACGCTGAAAACCATCAATACTCCGGAAATCAGACCTTGGTTTATACCAACAACTCCCCGGATGTCCTCAATCGTGTTTACTACCATCTATACTTCAACGCATTTCAGCCTAATAGCATGATGGACATTCGCTCTCGTACCATCGAAGATCCTGATGGCCGGGTTCGGGACCGAATCCTCCATTTGGAAGATGACGAGATTGGATATCAACGAGTGAATTCCCTCACCCAGGACGGACAACCTGTTGAATATCAAACCGACGGAACGGTATTGGTGGTAGAGCTCAACGATCCCATTCAACCCGGGGAATCCACTACTTTTGAAATGGAATGGGATGCTCAAGTTCCACTTCAAGTGCGCCGCTCAGGAAGAGATAACACTGAAGGCGTAGAATTTTCTATGAGTCAGTGGTACCCAAAGTTGGCTGAATATGATCACCAGGGATGGCATCCTAACGAGTACGTTGGACGCGAATTTCATGCTCCATTTGGTAACTTCGATGTGAAAATTACAATCGACAAAGATTATGTATTAGGCGGAACCGGTATCCTTCAAAATCCAAATGAAATTGGATATGGTTATGAAGAGGAAGGAGCCGAAGTAAACCGTCCTTCAGGAGACAAAATGACCTGGCACTTTCAGGCTAAAAATGTCATCGATTTCTTTTGGGGAGCCGATCCTGATTTCAAACATGTAACCGCGCAGGTTCCTGATGGACCCAAATTGCACTTTCTCTATCAGCAGCCGGCCGTAGTAGAAGGGGCTTCTGAAGATCAAAATGCCCAATACACCCAGAATTGGGAAGAGCTTGTAGATTACACCATTCGTGCCTTTGAATATGCGAACGAAAATTTTGGAGAATACCCGTATCCTCAATATACAAACTTACAAGGTGGCGACGGTGGCATGGAATATCCCATGGGAACGCTTATCACCGGTGGACGAAGTCTTGGAAGCCTGGTTGGAGTAATGGTTCATGAGATGTATCACAGCTGGTATCAAAATGTGATTGCTACGAACGAAAGTTTATATGAATGGATGGATGAAGGATTTACCAGCTTTGCTTCAGCCGAAACAATGAATCATTTGTTTGACCGAGGGGCCGATTTCCCTTACGCCGGTTCCTACCGAAGCTACCGGTTTATTGTAGAAAGCGGGGATGAAGAGCCAATGGTAACACATGCCGATCATTATAACACCAACCGTGCGTATAGTGTAGCAGCTTATTCTAAAGGGGCGGTATTTTTGGGACAAATCAGTTATATCATAGGCCGGGAAGACTTCCGAAATGGAATGAAGCGCTATCACGATGAGTGGAAACTGAAACATCCTACTGATCTTGATTTTGTAGAGATCATGGAAAAAGAATCAGGTATGATCCTGGATTGGTACTACGAATATTTCGTTCAAACCACCAAAACCATTGACTATGGTATAAAATCAGTAGTAGGCGATGCTAATAAAACGGTGGTTAATATGGAACGCATTGGCCTTATGCCTATGCCCCTGGATGTAGTTGTGGAGTACACCGATGGAAGCAGCGAGTTATTCTATATCCCACTGCGAATGATGCGCGGTGAAAAACCTTCAGAAAGCGGAATAAGCCGAACCGTATTGGAAGACTGGCCTTGGGTTCAGCCTGAATACAAAATTACTATCGACCGGGCTTCAAGTGATATCAAGACTATCACTATAGATCCAAGTCAACGTTTGGCGGATGTCAACCTCGAAAATAATTCTTTTGATGTCGCTTCAATGTTGAACGAATAATTTCTTATTTTTGAGACATCAAATGAGGCGTTGCAAATTGCAACGCCTTTTTTATTGGATAAAATTTCTATTTAAATCGAAAGAGACAGACTTCGACTATATTAGCAGTCGAATCAACCTAAACTCACTATGTCGAAAAAAGATTACGCTACATTAGCTACAGAAGCTCATAAAAAATACAAAGGCAAAATCTCCATAGAGCCTAAAATGCCCTTGGAAACGAAAGACGATCTCAGCATTGCCTACACCCCGGGCGTGGCTCAACCTTGCGAAGAAATTGCCGTTGACAAAGAAAAAGCCTACACCTACACCACTAAAGGCAATATGGTAGCGGTAGTAAGTGATGGCTCAGCGGTTTTGGGGTTAGGAAATATTGGCCCTGAAGCCTCCCTGCCGGTTATGGAAGGAAAATCAGTGTTATTTAAGAAGTTTGGCGGAGTTGATGCCTTCCCAATTGTTTTAGACACGCAGGATACGGATGAGATTGTTCAAACCGTGAAAAATATCGCACCGGGATTTGGCGGCATTAACCTGGAAGACATTTCTGCTCCCCGTTGTTTTGAAATAGAACGACGACTAAAAGAAGAACTCGATATCCCCGTTTTTCATGACGATCAGCACGGAACCGCCATTGTAACACTTGCGGGAATCTACAATGCGCTGAAGCTCACCAATAAGAAAATGGAAGACCTGCGAGTAATCATAAATGGTGCAGGAGCAGCAGGAGTAGCTATTGTGAAATTGTTGTTTGCTGCCGGGGTGAAGGACGTCATAATGTGCGACAGCCGAGGTATCATCTATAAAGGACGTAACAGCCTGAATGATACCAAAAAAGAAATGGCGGAAATTACCAATAAACAAATGCGCAAAGGCAGTCTCGAAGATGCCGTCAGGGGAATGGATGTTTTTATCGGGGTCTCAGTTCCCAATGTTTTATCAAAAGACATGGTAAAGACGATGAACAGGAACCCCATGATTTTTGCGATGTCCAACCCCATCCCTGAAATTATGCCGGAAGATGCCTTTGAAGCCGGTGCTTCAGTAGTAGCAACCGGTCGGTCCGACTTTCCCAATCAAATCAACAATGTATTGGCTTTTCCGGGTATTTTTCGCGGAGCACTGGATGCTCGTCTGACTAAGCTCAGCACCAAAATGTTTATAACCGCTGCTAAAGCTATTGCAGATTGTGTAGAGGATCTTTCAGCGGATAAAATTATTCCCAGCCCATTCGATGAACGAGTGCCACAACAGGTAGCGCAGGCTATTAAGAAAAATACATAGTTCTTTATTTATCTCTTTTTACAATCCTTAGGATTTCAGAATTAGTAATTTCAAAAATTGGTGTCTAAGACAAGTTCAACATGCTAACTTATTGATGAAAAGCCTTTTACTTACTTTCCTGTTTTTATTTCTTTCATGTATTTGCTCTATAGCTGCAGCACAAAATACAGACCATGTAACACCTCCCTCTGCTTTTGAAGTTACCGCCGTTTTTACCGAAACAGCTCCTTTCATAGATGGGGAATTAGATGATGAGATATGGAAAGGTATCTCCCCGATAACTACTTTTACGCAAGTTTGGCCTGATGACGGATCTCCTGCTACCGAAGACACCGAAGTACGTATCGCCTACGACCGGGATAACCTCTATTTCGCCTTTCGATTTTATGACGATAACCCGGAATTGATCCGTGCCAAAAACCTTGAGCGTGGTGGACGTAATAACAGAGATGATCACGCCTACATCGGCATCGACACATTTAAAGAAGGCAGAAATGCTTATCTATTTGAGATGAACGCCTTAGGGACCCAAGATGATGCATTGATTACGGATGAAAAGATCACATACGATAGTTTTTCATGGAATGCTGTTTTTGTAAGTGAAACCAAGATTGATGATGAGGGCTGGACGCTCGAAGTATCTATTCCCTTCAGGCAATTACGTTTCCCGGAAGGAGAAGAATTAGAATTCGGCCTTATGCTTTCCCGTATGATCAACCGCAAAAATGAGCGGGTTCTTTGGCCGGCTATCGGGATGGAATATGGTGGAAGTTTTGGAGTATTGGCAGCGGCTTCTCAATACGGTACCGTAACAGGGATCAAGAATATTCGCCGCGGGAACAATATTGAGATCAAGCCTTACCTGATATCCGGTGCACAGGAGATTCGCCCTGACCTTCAAAATGAAAATACCGATATAGATTATACCTACGATATCGGTGGGGACTTTAAATGGGGCATCACTTCCAACCTCACTCTCGACATGACGGTGAATACCGATTTTGCCCAAGTTGAATCAGATAACGTTCAGCTAAATCTGTCTCGCTTCAGTTTATTCTTTCCTGAGAAACGGGAGTTTTTCCTTGAGCGAGCCGGACTTTTTGAACACGGAAATAACCGATCTACCCAAACTTTTTTCTCCAGAAGAATTGGGTTGACCGATCAAATTCTTACCGGGGCCCGAATGACGGGACAAGTGGGGCGATTTTCTATAGGAGCCTTAAATATCGAAACCGGCGATAAGATGAAGCAGGCCTTTGGAAGTCAATCCACAAACAATACGGTTGCTCGCATACGAACCAATATTTTTCCACGTGCCACTGTTGGCTCTATTATCACAAATGTAGAAGAAGTAAATGGTTATAACCGTGCCCTTGGTTTTGACACTAAGTACCGATTCTGGAGCTCCAGTGAGTTCAATGCCTGGTTCACAAAAGTTTGGGATGATGATGAAACATTTGATGATGCCGCAGGACATGCAAGCCTACAGTTTGAAAACGAGTTGTACTCAGCCGGAAGTTCATTTACCAGTGTTGGTAAAAACTATGCGCCGGATCTTGGATTTGTCAGGAGACAAAATATGCGACACTATACGGGAAATCTTGCCTATAAACCTACTGTAGATATTAATGCTTTATCAGGGCTCAGAAGATTTCAATTCAGCACTTCCTATGATTATTTTGAAGGACAAGACGGTGTTAAGCAAACAACACAGTGGTCGGGTTCCGTAAGGGCTGAATTCAGTCGGCGTCAAAGTGTAACCATGTCTGCTGATCGTGACTTTGAACGACTTTTCTCTCCATTTTCAATTCGTTCAGATGCTATAATTCCGGCCGGGGATTATACCTTTAATCGATTTGGGATAGATATCAGAACGGATGAAAGTCAACGGCTTTTTGGGACGGTTTCAACTGATATGGGTGAATTTTTTAATGGTAACAGGATCGATTTCAATGGAAGCATTGGATTCAGGCAATCTAAACACTTGCACATAGAAGGTAGAATCAATCATTCATTAATTGATCTCCCGATTGCTAATGGTGAATTTGATGCAACTACCGTCTCAACCTCTATTCTTGGAGCTGTTAGCCGCAAACTATTTGCCAAAGCACTCATTCAATACGATAATTTTTCCAGAAACTTACAAGCCAACATCCGCATCAACTGGATCCATACTCCCGGCAGCGACCTCTTCTTAGTCTTCAACACCTCCTATCACCTCACCGGCGATAACGAAACCCTTTTCGACCCCCGCAAAGATTTAATCATGAACAGTCAGGCTGCGGTCGCCAAAATCACCTATTTGATAATGCTATAAAACAACGTACCTCGGCTCGCTGAGCCGAAGATGGCTGGGTAAGTTAAAGAATCGTTAGACTACTCCGAGGTTGATATTAAACCTTTCGCCTTAATATTAGTCTCGACACTATACATCTTAGTACGTACCCAATCTTTTAACCATTCATAGTTTACCCAAGATGATTTCCGTTGATAAAGGCTTTCCATTTGTTTCCGGGGACCCATTTTAATCCATCTTTCCGCTCATTCTAATTGGGGAAGTTTGTTTGAATCAAGGAGAGCGGGGTGATGGGTGGGTTTGGGACTTATCATACAATTTCCTTTTGAGCCTTGATTCTCAGAATTTGAGGATGATCAGGATTATTGCTTATGAACTAAAAGATTTAATAACCTGAGTTCGATTTATATTGATTTAAAAATAGCTAGAGTTGTCACTCTGAGTGCACCATAATTTTCAAATACTTCCGATGTTTAACGCGATCCAGAGCTCGGGACAAAAGAACAATAGTATCTCAGGTATTTGAGGATTTGAGATCCTTCGCGTTAAGCAACTATTTTTAGTAACAAATTTTAAGCGCTCAGGATGACAACTTCTTGATTTTTATAATCGAACTCAGGTTAGTAGCAAATCAAACTGAAATAAAAAACCTCCGCCTTAATTATGGACGAAGATTGAGTAAAAATTTCTCGATTGTTGCAATGGGAACAACCTCGTAGCGTCCGGTAGGTCCTACGAGCGTTGTGGTCCGAACGCTGCGAGGTCTATGGACGCTCGCAGGGTCTCTTTCGGATCACTAAATTAATTATCCCAATAATCAGGCCGTTTCCAGCGAACCGGATCCTCCGGTGTTGGCACAATTGGGTCATCATAATTCTGCAATAACCTCAATGCTTCCTCAACTGCGGATTCAAGTTGTGGGTCATGGCCGTCGATGACTTCTTTAGGCGTTTGCATCACTTCGATATCGGGAGCAACACCTTCGCCTTCTACATCCCATTCGCCATCCAGGTTATAGAAACCACCGCGCGGTGCTACAAAATATCCGCCGTCAATGAATGGAGGAGTATCCCAGGTTCCAACCAATCCGCCCCAGGTTTTGGCTCCTACCAACGGACCAATTTCCATCTTGCGGAATAGAAATGGGAGCAAGTCTCCACCGGAACCGGCACGTTCGTTAATCACCATCACTTTTGGTCCCCAGATTCCTGCGCCGGGCGTAGTAAACGGCTTCCGATCTCCGGCTTTGCTGTTGAAGAATCCGTGCAGTTCGCGCGCCATGATATCTACCATATAATCGGCTGCCGAGCCTCCGCCATTATTTCGCTCGTCAATCACAGCTCCCTTTTTATCCTGCTGAGCAAAATAGTAGCGGTTGAAATATTCGTAGCCCCCGGTCCCCGTATTTGGAACCCAAACATAGCCAAGCTGACCGTCCGACATTTCGTCAACCATGCGACGATTTCCTTCTACCCAGTCGCGCGTTCGCAATCCGCCTTCACTGGATATTGGTACCACCGTCACTAATCGGGCGCCTTCCGTATTGGGCTCATCATTGACCAATAGCTGAATTTGTCGGTTTACGGTTCCTTCAAAATGGGTGTAGAAATTCTCATCCGGAGAGATCTCTTCCCCGTTCACTGCTAAAATATAATCCCCTTCATTCACATCAATGCCGGGACCTGAAAGTGGAGCTCTCAAATCAGGGTTCCAGCTTTCACCTGTGTAAATCTTATCGATGCGATAGGCTCCGTTTTGCAGCGAGATATCAGCTCCTAACAGTCCGGCTTGAACATCCTCCAGGTCAGGGAAGTCTCCGCCGCCTACGTAGGAGTGTCCAACGGCAACCTCACCGCTCATAATATCCAGCACATAGTTCAGATCTGTGCGATGCTTGGCATGATCAACCCACGGAGCATACCATTCATAAACATCTTGCCAGGGAGCACCATGCATGTTATCGACATAAAGAAAGTCCCTCATAAAGCGCCAGCCATCTCTAAATATTTGGTGGAACTCTTTCTGTGGATCCACTTTCACTTGTATTCCAGAAATACTGATCGCGCCGGTACCAGGACTTTTCTCGCCGGTTCCCGTATCCACCATGCCCCAGGTGCCACCGCTTCGGTATAACATCGTCTTGCGATCTTGAGAAACTACCCCATCGCTGAAGTTCGGCATAAACAGACTTCCTTCCCGGGCATTCAGATCATACTTGTGCAGTCTTGTTCCTTCATTGGGAACTGATTCGGTATAAAAAACATCACCGCCCGGACCCGGCATTAATCCGGTGTAATTGCGCTCGGGGATATCAACCGCCAGCGTTCTCATGGCAATACCGTCCATATCAATAACTACCTCGGTATCAGCACTTTCTTCTGATTCTTCACTTTCTTCTTCGGCTTCACCTGTTTCTTCATCATCACTTTTGGGGAGCAGTGGGGAAGGATCATCGTCATTCAGTACAATCATATATAAAGCCCGGGTAACCGGCATGTTGTACGAACTCATATCCAGCCAGCCGGTGTTTAGTCCATAGTTGGTACTTGCAACGAAATAGAGATACTTGCCCTCTTCACTCCAAACCGGGGTGATGGCATCCGACATCCCATCGGTCAGCTGATGTGTTTCCCCTGATTCCACATTATGAACATGGACGGCCTTAAACTGATTATCCAATAATTTCACATAAGCAATCCACTTGCTATCAGGCGACCAAACCGGATTCATGGTTCTGTTGGGATGGGCGTATCCATCCGTATCTACTTTTTCAGCTTCCCCGGATTCTACATTCACATACCAAAGATTGTAATCGGTATCCGTATAAGCAATGTATTCGCCATCAGGAGACCAATCCGGGCGGAAATAGTAGGTTGGGTTTGGAAGTTCGATCATCTTCGGATCTTCAAGCCCATATTGATCTCCAATCATCAGCGTGTATTCCCCGCTTTGATCTGAAAACCATGCAACCTGACTTCCATCCGGCGACCATATCGGATATCGCTCTGCACTACCTGAGGAATTAGTTAGGTTTCTCCACGTCCCGTCTTCTTTAGGAACCGTGATGACTTCACCCCGAAATTGAAAGACTGCTCTTTTTCCGGTAGGTGAAATGGCTGCATTGGTTAGGCTGTACGCGCTTGGTTCTTCCCAGCGTGGTCGTCCCCAATTCATATCACCTGCTACATGAATTTCGAGCTGTTCGGTATCCCCTGTTTCAGGATCTAACAAGTGAAGATAACCCCCTTGTTCGTACACAATCATACCAAAACCGGCATCCAGGCTTTTTACATCAAAATCAGCATGCATGGTCCATTGCTGTTCTTCTCCTGTTTCAGGATTGAAAGACCAGATATTGGTCGCAAAATCTCTTTCGGATAAATAGAACACTGAACCATCATGCCAAACCGGATCGGTGTGACGTTCATTATCGGTTCGGGGTGTTTGAGTTAACTCATAATTTTCGAGGTTCACTATCCAGATAGGCTGTGCCTGACCGCCTCTGTAATTTCTCCATTCCGAGTCCCAAAAGGTGATGGGATTATAAGCCAGGTATTGTCCGCCTTCCGACATTTCACCGCGTGCTGCCCGTTCAACAAGTAAAGGCTCCGGCATACCACCATCGGTAGCTACTTTCCAAATACGGTTAAATTTTGTGGGATGAGCCGTACGGGTTGAACGGAAAAGCACTTCACCCTCAGGAGTCCAACCGGTTACTTCATCCGTGGATGGATGCCAGGTTAGCCGCTCAGGAGAACCGCCTTCTGCGGGAATCACATACACATCCGTATTTCCATCATACTGTCCGGTGAAAGCAATCATGCTGCCATCCGGAGAAAAGTGAGGATTGGATTCACCCCCGATATTGGAAGTCATGCGAATGGCATCGCCACCTGATTTATCCACTTTCCAAAGATCATTGGTGTGAACAAAAACGATGCTGTTTTCAGAGATGGTTGGTTCACGGAGAAGCTGTGTGCCCTGTCCAAAAATTTCTGCCGTTAGTGTTACTGAGAGAAGTATGGTTAAAAAATATCCGAATGTCCTTTTCATAATTTTTCCGAATTAGTTGATATGCCTTTGGAATATAACCAATCAGGATTTATGAGCAAGAATTGTATCGGCAGGTTCTAAAAAAGACTGGTTTGCTCTTCGTCTTCTTTTTTAGCTTGTTCAATTTGGGGCTCGTCGGATGGGGTAAACGTTCGGAGCATTTCCGGCATAAAACGCTTTTCATATATACGGCGGGCTATTCCATGTAGGCCTTTTTCTCCCCTAGGGGCGATTCGCAGAAATCCACTGTCATCTTCATCCAAAAAACCAAAACTGCGGAGATCATTGACGATCAGGTACGCTAATTTTTCGGTAACTCCGGAATGTTTTTCTACATATTCCCGATGCGGGGGTTCATCTTCACTTATATACACCATGCCAAGTACGTTCAGCTCTACGTCGGTTAGGGGAAAACCTTCGCTACCTTTGGTAAGCATTTCGTCCCAGGTTTTTTGGGAATAGTACTTCCCGAACCACCATTTTGCTTCTTTCAGCAGATGTCCGCTTTCAGCACATGCAACATATTCTCCCGGAGGGGCTTTACGCGGTTCACCCCGACTGCGATACATGTTTACCATCGTAGCCAAATCCAGCTCATGGATGTTGGGCGGATACTTGAAGTAAAAATCGCTTCTAATTTGCATGGCACCTTTGCGCTGTCTTAATAATGTTGACAGTAGTAAATAT
Source organism: Gracilimonas sp. (assembly GCF_031581265.1). Classification (GTDB taxonomy): domain Bacteria; phylum Bacteroidota; class Rhodothermia; order Balneolales; family Balneolaceae; genus Gracilimonas. Next base: position 32,568 of record NZ_JAVLBQ010000020.1, on the reverse strand, counting down.
AAATCTACAAAAAATTTTTTAAAGGCACTTACAACCGGAATTTTAGCAGACAATATCAAACACCTTTTTAATATATCGTGCCTTCAACCAAGGTTGAACATCTACTTGTTATTATCCTTTTTCCTTAATTAGATCTACAGCTTTATCCATTGTAAAATCCTCTGGCGCCTCACCTTTTGGTAAACTGATATTCTTTTTACCGTGCTTTATATACGGTCCATATCGGCCGGTCATAACCCGCACTTGTTTCTCTGTTTCAGGATGTTTCCCAAGGTCTTTAATTTCATTACTGCCCCTGGTCGATTTCTTTTTCTGAGCCAATAACTCAACGGCACGATCAAGCTCGATGTCAAGCACACTGTCTGATTTCGGGATGGATTTAAACTTACCATCATGTACCACATACGGACCATAACGTCCAACTCCGGCTCGTACCACTTTTCCGTCCTCAGGATGTTCACCCAATTTTCTGGGGAGTTCAAGTAATTGCAGGGCCAGATCAAAGTCCACGTCTTTTGGCTCCATTCCCTTCAATAATGAAACTCGCTTCGGCTTTTTGTTGTCCTCCGTCACTTCACCGCGCTGCACATACGGCCCGTACCTTCCGGACAGTAAAAAGATGGGTTCATCAGTCTCCGGGTCATGGCCAATTGGCTTATCCTCTTCTTCCGACATCTTTATCAGCTCTTCCAGTTTTTCGGCCGTCAGGTCGCTTGGATCCATATCATTGGGGAGAGAAGTAGTAACCTCTTCTCCATTTCGCTGAACACGAGCATAAGGGCCAAATCTCCCTACCGCTACTTTAATTCCGTCCAGGTTATCGAGAGGTAAGTCCAGCAATTTGGCTTCTTTTGGATCAATTTTATCTTCCTGCCGATCTACTTTAGCTTTCAGGCCATTTTCGCCATTATAATAATCCTCGAGATATTTTACAGGATCTTGTGTTCCTTCAGCTACACCATCCAGTTTATCTTCCAGTTCAGAGGTAAATTTACTGTCCACTAATTCCGGGAAGTGATTTTCTAATAACGATGAAACCGCAAAAGCTGTAAAAGTAGGTACCAAGGTTTTACCTGCACTTTTTGCATATCCCCGATCCTGAATGGTACTGATAATGGAAGCATAGGTACTTGGTCGTCCTACTCCTCTTTTCTCTAATTCCTTAACCAAAGTAGCCTCCGTGAAACGTGCCGGAGGTTTGGTTTCGTGACTTACAAAATTCAAATCATCCAAGCCTGTTGTGTCACCTTCGTTCATTGCAGGCAAGTAGTTCTCTTGATTTTCAAGTGCTGCTTCAGGGTCGTCACTACCTTCCACATAAGCACGGAAGTAACCGGGAAATAAAATCTTCTTACCGCCGGCTCGGAAATCAGCATCGGTTCCATTGTGCGAAGCACGAATTGTAACATTCGTAAATTCCAGTTCAGCTTCTGCCATCTGGGTAGCAATGGTGCGCTTCCAGATCAAGTCATACAATTTAAACTCACGACCACTTAATCCGGCTTTATCCGGTTTCACAAATCGGGAACCTGAGGGACGAATAGCTTCGTGTGCTTCCTGTGCACCTTTTCCTTTTTTACTGTAGTTGCGAACGCGTTCAAACAAATAATCATCACCATATTCTTCGGTAACGGAATCTCGCGCAGCGCCAATGGCCTGTCCTGAAAGCCGGGTTGAATCGGTACGCATATAGGTAATAAAACCTTTTTCGTATAATTTCTGAGCAACACTCATCGTATCGCGGGCGGAAAACCCAAACTTACGGTTGGCTTCCTGTTGCAGGGTTGAAGTAATAAACGGAGGCGCCGGATTTCGCTTCTGTGTTTTAACATCCACATTGATGACTGACCATTTTGCTTCCTTAAGATCATCAACGAGTGAGCTTGCTTTGTTCTCATCCAACAGAACGACTGACTTGGGCTTCTTCAGCTTGCCGGTGTTTTCATCAAAGTCTTTACCGGTGGCAAGGCGTTTTTCATTCAGATGGGTCAGGTCAGCATCAAACTTATAATCCTTATAATCATCGCCATCTTTATGAAGCTGTGCTTTTAAATCATAATACGTCGCACTTTTGAATTTCATTCGTTCGCGTTCCCGCTCTACTAAAAACTCCACGGCTACAGACTGAACTCTACCTGCAGAAAGACCCGGAGAAATTTTCTTCCAAAGTAACGGTGACACAGTATAACCGGCCAGCCGATCCAAAATTCGACGCGTTTCCTGGGCATGCACCAAGTTCATATCAATATCGCGGGTATTTTCCAGGGCATCCAAAACGGCTTCTTTGGTAATTTCCCGAAACGCCATTCGCTTCACTGGAATTTTAGGCTTTAGAATTTCCTTAAGGTGCCATGAAATAGCCTCGCCCTCACGATCTTCATCAGTAGCCAAAATGAGTTCATCAGCATCCTTCAATAACTTTTTGAGCTTAGAAACCACTTTCTTTTTGGAAGATGGAATCACATATAGCGGATCAAATCGATCATCTACATTAATGCCCAAATTCGACCAACTCTCTTTTTTGTACTTGGCTGGAATTTCCTTAGCCGACGAAGGTAAATCACGAATGTGACCCATAGATGAATCCACCGTATAGCCTTTAGGAAGATATTTTTTAATTGTTTTTGTTTTTGTAGGTGACTCTACAATGACGAGACTTTTCATGTAATAAATAAGATATTAATTCAATTGTTCGACCAGCTCTTTTAACTCTCCGGCGTGGTCTTTGGTATTCACTTTTTCGATAGTCCCCAAAATAGTACCATCTGTATCAATAACAAAGGCCGAACGTGAAGGCGCTTCATATTCGTTACCAAACATCTTTTTTTGTACGATGGAATCGGTGGCTTCAGCAAATTTATAATCCGGATCAGAAACTAAAGTAAAGTCGATGCCTTGTTTCTCCGCGTATCTTTTGTGAGAACCGCAAGTATCTTTACTGATGGCCACCAAGTTGTAGCCCTTATCTGTAAACCATCCGGCATGCTCGGCTAAATTTTTGGTTTGGCGATCGCAACCGCTGGTATTGTTTTTCATATATACGGATACGATCGTGGGCTTATCCAGTAAATCTTTAAAATTGATTTCTTTTTCTTCCCCGTTTTGAACGGCTTTAACTGTGAAGTCAAAATCTGCTTTTGATCCGGTTTCAATCATATCTTTTAAAATTTCCTTTGATGTTTTATTTGGGTTGAAATAACTGAAATCCTGAAGATAATGTTCAGTGAGCTTTATTCTTGTCAAAGTCTGTATTAGTTTGATTTAAATAGCTAATCAACTTTGATAAAGTACCTGGATTTGTCCATATTTATTTAAAGCACAAAAATTATGGCTACTAAGCAAAAAGAAAAAAAACTAAACATCATCAAGTACATCACTGATTCAAATGACAGTGAGTTCATAAATGCCATTCATGACTCTATTGAACAGGCGGCGAATAATGAAGACTTTTGGGAAACCCTTTCTGAAAACCAAAAAAGTAAAATTGAAGAGGGATTAAAAGACATTCGGGAATCCCGGGTTACAGACCATGAAAAGGTGAAAACCAAATATGGGTTTTAGTTTCAAAATTAAATGGTCTGAAAAATCGCTACAAGATCTTGATCAAATTTTAGATTATCTGGAAAAGGAGTGGACAAAAAAAGAAATCCAGAACTTTAAAGAAAAGCTATTCAACAGAATTGAGATCATTGGGAAGTATCCTAAAATTTTTAAAGCATCTGAAATTAAGCCTCAACTTCGACGATCTGTACTTTCTAAACAGACATCTATCTTTTATCAAATTCAACCCGAGAAAAAAACAATATCTATCGTACGTTTATTTGATAATCGAATGGATATAAATAGGCTTTAGCGTATCTTTCCTTCTAAATTGGCACAAAATTTGATGATTATCTATTCGTCAAACATCTACTAAAAAAATTCATGAGATTATGCCTACATACGAATATAAAAGAGAAGACGGAACTACTTTTGAGGTTGTCCAGAAAATGAATGAAGACGCGCTGACAACTTGTCCCACTACCGGACAAAAAGTTAAAAGAATTATAAGCGGTGGCGGTGGCGTTGTTTACAAGGGTGATGGTTGGTATGTCACCGACTATAAAAACGGCGGACGAAAATCAGCAAGTTCAACTCCTGGCGAACCATCTGAAAATGAATCTGGCAAAGCCAATACTGAATCTCCAAAGAATTAAAATCATAACTCGTTAATGGTTAATCGTTATTCGTATCTTATGTCAGATACACAAATAACGATTAACGAATAACCGACTTATATGGAACACAGTAAGGCATATCAGGAGGCTTTGGATCAATTCGTTCTTCTCTGGGGTGAAATGGCCTCAGCTTGGGGCATTAATAAAACCATGTCCCAAATTCATGCACTGCTATATGCTGAATCCAATCCCCTGGATACCGACACCATCATGGATACGCTGGATATCAGTCGCGGTAATGCCAATATGAACCTGAGGCGTCTGCTGGATTGGGAACTCATCCACAAAGTTCAGTTTAAAGGAGACCGTAAAGACTACTTCAGTGCTGAAACCGATGTCTGGAAAATTGTCTCTACCATTATCAGGGAACGGCAACAGCGTGAAATTGAACCCATTCGTGAAAATCTCGCCAAATGTATAGAAACCCTGGAGTCCGGCGGACTCAATGATGAGGAAAGCAAAGAGTTTAAAGTCCGCATAGAAAATTATATGGAGTTCCTGGAAATGTTTGAACGCTTCACCGGGGCGTTGCTGCCATACATCACCAAGAAGAATTTGAAATTTTTAAAACAACTGGTGAAGCTGGTTGAGGTAAAAGAGTCTCTGAAAGGAAAAACAGATAATGACTAAGAAATCACGTCGTGAAATTGGCAATGAAGGCGAAGACCTGGCCTGCGCATACCTGGAATCAAAAGGATGGAGAATCCTGGAAAGAAATTATTTCTTTGAACATGCCGAAGTAGATATTGTCGCTTATGATGACACCGCAATTGTTTTTGTAGAAGTAAAATTACGCTCGTCTACTAATTTCGGACATCCTATAGAACATGTATCCGAGGAAAAAGTGAAACATGTATTTAAAGCCTCTGAAGCCTGGATGTATGAGCGAAAAATGGAAGGCTCGCCGATGCGGTTTGATATCATAGGTATCGTCCAAAAAAACAACGAAGCCCCAGAATTTAATCACATTGAAGATGCTTTTAGGTAGGTGTTAGAAATGAGGTTTTAGGTTTTAGAAATAACACTAACACCTAAAACCTAACACCTCGCCCCTAAAATCAACATTTAAAATTACCCTATGCCCTATACCAATCAGGAAATAGCCGAAAAACTTCGAGAAGTCTCTCAGCTAATGCAGCTGGCCGGAGAAAATCGATTTAAAGTTATTGCATTCGATAAAGCTGCTCAGACCATCGAGGGATTGCAAGAAAACATCGGCGACTATATCCGCGACAAAAACCTCACAGATATAAAAGGAGTCGGTAAATCTATTGCTGAAGACATTTATGCTTTAGATGAAACCGGAAAAATGCCGGTACTGGAAGCGTTCAAAGAAAAAGTACCTGAAGGTCTTGTTGACTGGCTAAATATTTCCGGACTTGGGCCAAAAAATGCCTATAAAATTCATAAGGAATTAGGCATCAGCACTATTGAAGAATTGAAGGAAAAGATTGACGACGGATCAGTAGCCGGGCTTTCAGGGTTAGGGAAGAAATCAGCTGAGAAAATAAAAAAATCTATCGACTGGATGGAGAAGTTTGATGAACGCTGTCGGTTGGATCAGGTTCAGGAAATTGCGACCACTATTTTTGAAAGCCTCAAAGAGCAGGAAGGTGTACAACAGATCGAGGTAGCAGGTTCGTACCGAAGGGGATTGGAAACCATTGGTGATATTGACATACTTATTGCTGCAAAAGATGAACACATCGAGCCACTTTTTGATGTATTTACCAATCATGAGTGTGTAGTTGAAGTACTCGGAAGAGGAGAAACAAAAAGCTCTGTACGAACTAAAGAGGGTCGGCAGGTAGATCTGCGTATTGTATCTGCTGATGAATTTCCGGCCGCTTTAATGTACTTCACGGGAAGCAAGGAACATAACGTGGCCTTGCGGCAGCGAGCCCGGGAACGGGGGATGGCCCTCAATGAATACGGACTTTTTAAACTGGATCAGGGAGGCGATACTGATTTTGATGCCCCTGTTGAATTTTCGAGTGAGTCAGAAATTTATGAGAAATTAGACCTTCACTTTGTGCCCCCCGAACTACGGGAAGATCGCGGAGAATTTGAGATCTATGAAAATCAGGAGACATTCGATCTTGTTACTGAAGATGACATTCGGGGAGTCATTCATGCCCACAGTACCTGGAGTGATGGAAAATATTCTATCCGGGAAATGGCTGAAGCGTGTATGGAACGCGGTTATGAGTACCTCGGTATTACCGACCACTCCAAAACGGCTGCTTATGCCGGTGGGTTATCGGTAGAGGAAATTAAAAAACAGTGGCAAGAAATCGATCATCTAAATGAGGAGTTCAAAGAGTCCGGCAAGAACTTTGTGATCTTTAAGGGAATCGAATCAGATATCCTTGCGGATGGTTCGCTGGATTATGAAGATGAAATTTTAGAAGGATTTGATTTTGTTATTGCCAGTGTCCATCAATCCTTAAATATGCCTCGGGAACAAATGATGGAGCGGATGCGCAATGCCATCGAAAACCCATATACCCGGATTCTTGGTCACCCTACCGGAAGATTGCTCCTAAAACGCAATGGCAGTGATCTGGATCTTAATGAGCTTGTTGCATTAGCAGCAGAGCACAATACGGCTATAGAAATTAATGCCAATCCCCACCGCCTTGATATCGACTGGCGTTTCGGCAATAAAGCACGGGAAGTGGGCATGATGACTTCCATCAACCCTGATGCCCATACTATCGACGGTATCGATGATATTGCCATTGGTATAAGCATAGCTCGAAAGGGGAAGTACGGGAAGGATCGTGTGTTGAATGCGAAGAGTGCTGATGAGGTAAAAGCATTTTTTAAGGCGAGATAGAGTTTCACTCCAATAGCTTCATTCCTTTTAGCTTGGATGCTTTTTTGTCGAAGGTGAAAGTGGGATTTCTATCATGATGTTTATTCACTTCACTAATTAAGCAGTCCGCAAAACCAACATTTGATTTCTCAAAAAGAGAAAGTGAATTCGCAACAATTGATTCGTCTTCAAGTTCAAAATCGGAGCTTTCTAACATAGTTGAAATCAAAGCAGCAATTTTTTGATCTTCAACTTTATAATAATTGCTTAACACCCAAGCCCATTCAATCAGGACAATAAAGTTTATAAAAATTGGGTTTTTGCTACTTGCCCTACTGAAAAGTTCTTTTACTTTTTGATACTGTTCTTCATCATCTCTTACATGGAAACGCACCAAAACATTTGTATCAACTGCGCTCATATCGTTCCTTTATAGCTTCCCCGATTGCTTCGTTCATCTCTTCAATAGTAGCAGCCTTCTGTCCCGGTCTATACAATATTCCGGCCGTATCCATAATAGAACGCGTTTTAGTAGATACTTCAAGCTTTCCTTTTTCATTCACTTCAAAATCAACCTTATCCCCGGGTTTCAGCCCCAACTCATCCCTGATTTTTTTGGGAATGGTTACCTGTCCTTTGGATGTAATTGTAGCCGTAGCCATAATTCTTACTTTTCTTTAATTATGTAAGGAATTTGTACAATTCATTAACCAACTGCAACCGTGTTTATTATTGCCTCTTTCTGAAACAATATATTCTGGAACTCAAAATTTCTTGTAACCACAACCAGAGCCTTTCGTTAAATACAACATGGAAAAAGTCTCTCAAAAAGATATCGACTGGCTGCTGAATCTAAATCAGGATCAGATTAATGACCGCTCATCTGCATCAGGCTCGGTGAAAGAAAAAAAGAACCGAAGCCTCTTATCCAAGATTCTGTTATGGGTTTTCTTAATCCCTGTTTTAGTCTTTCTTCCCTTTTTTATCCTAATCCGTACTTCCGTTTATTTGAACCTGAATTATTCTTTGGGTGGCTGGACTTCCTTATCCTGTGGCATTCTGGCGGCAATTATCCTGCTAACCATCTATCTCTTTTTACTTTTCAGAAGAACCAAGAATAAGAAAAGACTGCTCAAGTTTAGTTTCTATGGATTTGGGTCTCTGGTTGTGACCTTCTGTTTGTATGGGGTGATGTATCTCTCTTCGGTTCACGCCAAAAGTGACCAAGTACAACGGGTGTACCGTTCATTGCACCCTGTACTGCGTGTTGCGGTAGCCACTACTACTTTAGCGGATGGAGATTTAGTCATCACAGACATCAAACGCCCTCCGGAGGATTATTCCGCCATGGGATTACCGATAAACCAGAGTTCACTCCATTTCACCCAGGAAAACGGATATGTTCATGCCATTGATCTTAGAACCATCGGCCGCAGTGAGTTTCGTAATCTTTTACTTCAGCAATCACTCGAAATATTAGGTTTTGGTACTATACGGCATGTGGGTACAGCAGATCATCTTCACATTTCACTTCCTCCCCCTGAATGATACATCCTTTTGCTTGTTTCTGTGTTAGATAATTGCGACCATCAGACACGCCTAAATTAAGCACAGGAGCTACACAAGATGTCTACTTATAAATTTTATGAACAGGTAAACAAAAATTTTTATAAAGCAGCTAAATATACCCGGTTTGACAAGGGGATCTTGGCTCAAATAAAAATCTGTAACACCGTTTACCACGTTACTTTTCCGGTTCAGAGAGACGACGGAACCATTGAGGTTGTAGAAGGCTGGCGGGTAGAACACAGCCATCATAAAACACCAACTAAAGGAGGAATCCGTTTCAGCCACAAAGTAGATGAAGATGAAACCATGGCTTTAGCTGCTTTGATGTCTTACAAATGTGCCATTGTAGATGTGCCTTTTGGCGGAGCTAAAGGTGGTGTCAAAATCAGCACCCGAGATTACTCAGAAACTGAACTTGAACGAATTACCCGTCGATACACCTACGAGCTGATCAAAAAAGGATTTATTGGTCCCGGCGTAGATGTACCGGCTCCGGATTATGGAACAGGTGCTCGTGAAATGGGTTGGATTCTCGATACCTATCGGCAGATGAAAGATGACTTAAATGCTGAGGCTTGTGTGACCGGAAAGCCTATTCAGCAAGGCGGTATTCGGGGACGAACCGAAGCCACCGGACGCGGAGTTTATTTTGGAATTCGAGAGGCCTGCAACATCAAAGAAGATATGGGCAAAATTGGGCTCAACACCGGGGTTGACGGTAAAACATTTGTAGTACAGGGGCTTGGTAATGTAGGATATCATGCATCCAAATATATGACTGAGGCAGGAGCGAAACTGGTAGGTATTGCAGAAATCGAAGGCTCAATCTATGATGAAAACGGCATCGACCTTGAAGCCCTTATGGAATACCGAAAGGAAACCGGAACCATTATCGGTTTTAGAAATACTAAGGAACTGAAAAATCGGGACGATGCTTTATTTCTCGAATGTGACATCCTGATTCCTGCGGCTTTAGAAAGTCAAATTACCGGCGACAATGCCGATAAAGTAAAAGCAAAAATTATAGCTGAGGCGGCTAACGGACCCACTACTGCAGACGGACACGATATCCTTAAAAATAGCGGGAAACTTGTTATACCTGATGCTTACCTAAACGCCGGTGGTGTGGTTGTTTCATATTTTGAATGGTTGAAAAATATACAGCACGTTCGTTTTGGCCGTATGGGTAAGCGATTTGATGAAACCAGCTTTAAGAAAATTCTTGGTGTGATTGAAAACATTTCGGATCGTAAATTTACTGAAGCTGAGCTTGAAAACCTGGCAAAAGGAGCCGGGGAATATGATCTGGTTGACTCCGGCTTAGAAGAAACCATGATCACTTCCTATCAGGAGGTGGTGGACATCCGAAATAAACATGATTTAGACGATCTTCGTACAGCCACTTTTATAAGCGCCATAAATAAGATTGGAATCATGTATGAGCAGATGGGCATTTTCCCTTGATATCAAATCGCAAGCTCCTTTATTCAACCCCCAAAAACTGGTTCCGTATGCTCCGCGTCGGAACCAAGTTCTTTCCTGCTTCAACATTCAGTATTGGAATTTGGGGTTTGATTTTTGGAATTTCTCCCCATGGATGAACTAAATACTATATCGATTGACGGCAGCGGCTACGTGCTTGCTGCATTCATTGGATATTTAGTGATTCTTTTTGGAATCGGCATCTACTCGGCTCGCTTTTCTTCAGAGGGAATCTCCGAATTCTTTATTGGGGGGCGAAAAATGAACCGTCTGGTGGTTGCTCTCTCCGCTGTAGTATCCGGACGAAGTGCCTGGCTTTTACTTGGAGTGACCGGCATGGCGTATGCGCAAGGTGCTTCCGCGCTTTGGGCTACCGTTGGCTATATTGTGGTGGAATGGTTTCTGTTCATGTACTATGCCAAACGGCTTCGCACCTTTACTGAAACCTATGACTGTATCACCGTCCCCGATTTCTTTGCCGAACGCTTTGACGATAAAACAGGCAGTCTTCGCGCTATTCTTGTTATCATCTTCCTGATCTTTATGGTGGGTTATGTTTCTTCACAATTCGTGGCCGGAGGAAAAGCTTTTGCTTCCAGTTTTGGAATCACCCAAACAACCGGAGTCATATTAACCGCCATTATCATTCTCCTTTACACCGTCTTAGGTGGATTTATGGCGGTCAGCCTTACTGATACCATTCAGGCATTCTTCATGATCATTGCCTTAGTTTTCTTGCCGATCATCGGCATCTGGAATTTAGGAGGATGGGGCGCAATGGCCGAACAACTAACCCTGCACGAAATTGGCTTCATCGACCCTTTTGCTTTGGGTTTTGGAGCTTTCATTGGATTTGTGGGAATTGGATTGGGCTCTCCGGGAAATCCCCATATTCTCTCCCGATATATGTCGATCGACGATCCTAAACAGTTGAAATATGCCGCTTTAGTCGGCACTATCTGGAATGTGTTGATGGCGGGCGGAGCTGTGATGATAGGATTGGTTGGTCGTGCGTATTTCCCGGAAGTCTCCATGCTGCCCGGTGGTGATACCGAAAACCTATATCCGCTTCTCGCACAAACTCAGCTTCATCCCATTTTATTCGGAGTGGTGATCGCCTCTATATTTGCGGCCATTATGTCCACCGCCGACTCCCAGCTTCTGGTCGCTGCCTCCAGCGTAGTACGGGATGTATATGACAAGCTCCTCAAAAAAGACGAAGAGCTTTCGCAAAAGAAACTCGTGCTTTACAGCCGTATTGTGGTGGTGATGTTAGTGATACTGTCTCTGATATTTGGCCTGGTTGCTGAAAACATCGTCTTCTGGCTAGTGCTGTTTGCCTGGGCAGGATTGGGAGCTTCTATCGGTCCGACTTCCATTATGGCACTGTACTGGAAAAAAACGACGAAAGCAGGGGTCATTGCGGGATTACTCACCGGGACTTTCGTAACCATCATCTGGTATTTCGTGCCGGTGTTGAAAGACAACATGTACGAGCTCATTCCCGGATTCACTCTTGGCCTGTTTTCCACCTGGATCGTTAGCACATTCACCCAAACACCGGAAAAGATCGAAGAGCACTTTGAGGAGATGGTGAAGGAGTAGTTAATAAGCTCAAAATTATAAGAACCAATTTTGATATTGATCTTTGATCACTTGTCAATTAGCTCATGATCTTATTAGCGTTTATCGATAAATTTGTTTGGGTCTCTATCTCCACCTATTCTTCCCAATTTTTCAACCTCTCCATTCTCCCCGAAATACACCTTCATAGGTGTTGCTGGTAAAAGGTCATTTTCTAGAATCTTGTAGGTCGAATCCTGATATGCTGTCAAATTAATATTTTCTTGCTCAAGAAGCACTTTTACAGTTGTACTGTATTTTTCCAATATTATCATTTCTACATTTACAGCATTACCTAATTTTTTAAATTTATTCCATTCTTTTAATTCATCAATAGAAGGGGAACACTCGTTTGTAGTTAAAACAAGTAATACAGTATTATCCAACGAACTAATTTTCCCATTCGATATTTCCTTAGCGTATTGACTCCATTCTTTAGCTGGTTTATCATAGTAGGAAGCATACATATTTCTTTCACAACCCAATGTGCTAATAAAACAAACTAAAATTAATAAACTATTCAGCTTCATCAATAATATCATAAATACCTACAGTAAATTGGTCTGGATTAAAATTTTCTACCATATAAACTTGGTTATTGTATACTGCTAAAGGAACTTTCCCTTCAAGAGTAATTTCTTGAACTAACTCATGATTATTACGCTTATAAAATATTAATCCATTTTTTTTGCTGAATACTCACTTGTATCGAACCACTCTTTAGTCATTATTTGCATGTGTTGTATTAAATATTTCTCAGTCAGAAATATTTGAGCAAATGCACTTGTTCCTTCTGTAAGACTTTTTATTTCAGAGATACTAGTTCTCGGAGAGACTTCTTTTTCTGGTAATTTAAAATTATTGATTTTCTCACCTCCGTAAAATTCTCTATCAAAATTTGTTAAATCGAAAACCTGAAAATAAGTGGGATCTCACGACATAAAACATCCCGGGTTACTCCACCAACCACGGCTGTGATCATTCCCATCAACCCCGCAATGAAGGGACTCAGACCTAATGAAAGTGCTTTTTCCATCCCGATAATGGTAAATAGGGCAATTCCAATGGTATCAAAAATGAAAAGCGTTTTACTGAAGTTGTTGAGTCTTTTGCCCATCACAAAGGTAAAGGGAACGGCAGCTAATATCACCAAGGGATAGGTTATATCGGCCATCCAGGTTATGGGGTGGTTGTTGAGCAGCAAGTCGCGAACGGTTCCACCACCAATCGCTGTAACAAATCCCACCACGGATGCTCCAAAAATATCCATATCAGTACGTGCTGCTAAACGAATACCGCTGATGGCGAAGACGAAGGTACCTATAAGGTCGAGGAGGTAGATGATATCTATTTACGACTAAGTGAGTGATGTGAGAAAGTACCAATCTCCAAAATCCAAGTGCCAAAATTTTGGAATTTGACACTTGGTACTTGGAATTTATTTCGACTACGGCCGAAATTTAATATCCACCTTCTTCGTCGGCCCTTGTTCTTTATTTCGAATGGCCAGCTGTTGTTCCATATTGCCGGTGGCTTGCATGAGTGCCGTTGCAGCAGGAGATTCACTATCCTCCAATACAATCGGTTTTCCAGAATCGCCGCCTTCACGTAAAGATTGCTGCAACGGGACTTCCGCAAGCACAGGAATATTCATTTCCTGTGCCAGGTGTGCCGCTCCGCCTTTTCCAAATATATAGTATTTCTTATCCGGCATATCAGGCGGAGTGAAATAGGCCATATTTTCCACCATTCCTAAGACAGGCACATTCACTTTGCCAAACATGGCTACGCCTTTGCGGGCATCATCAAGTGCCACGGTTTGTGGCGTTGATACAATCACTGCTCCCGTTAATGGAACCGTTTGTACAATGGTAAGCTGAATATCGCCGGTTCCGGGAGGCAGATCCAATATCAGGTAATCCAACTCACCCCATTCCACATCGGTCATAAACTGCTTAACTGCACTGGTTGCCATCGGTCCACGCCATACCATGGCTTGATCCACATCCACCAAAAAGCCCATAGAAACCAGCTTGATGCCAAATTTCTCATGCGGCACCAGTTTCTTTTGTGTGGTGATGTTGGGTCGGTCGTGAATATTGAACATAGTTGGAATACTTGGACCGTAAATATCGGTATCCATCAATCCAACTTTATGGCCTTTTTTGGCAAGAGCGGCAGCGATATTCACAGCCACGGTAGATTTACCTACTCCACCTTTACCGGAAGCTACTGCAACTATATTCTTCACGCCGGGCAGAATTTCTTGTTGCTGACTTTCTTGTTGTTGCCCCGGCTTAGATTCTTCCATCTCTCGTTTTTTGGAGAGATTCACAGCCATCTGAATATCTACAATCGCTTCTTTATCAATGAATTTTTGGATGGCTTCTTCGCACTTATCACGAAGCTGATTTTCCAGGTTTTCATCCTTCTCAGGAAATTCGAGCGTGAAAGACACATATTTATCCTGAACGATCACATCCTGGACCATATCGAGTGAAATAAGATCACGCTGCTCGGAAGGATGTAAAATTTGGCTGAGTGCTGATTTAACCTGTTCTTTGTTAATTGACATGAATTTATTTTGAACCTAATGTTGATGAACGGTCATACTTTCAATTTCGGGCAGTAAAGATAATGATTCTTGTGGAGAATAAATTCCAAGAACCAAGTGGGAATTACCAAATAATGAAAGTCGAAGCGTGCACCATTTGCCTCGCAAAAACAAAAATTATTGAACGCAGATGACACGGATTGGGCGAATAGTCGCAGATGTTGAGTCTTTTAGTTTATATATGCTACAACTAGTTTATATATGCTACAACAACTGATTTTCACATTCTCTCCTTTGGGATCGAATTTCCTCTGGCCTTAGAAAAAAGAGCGTTCAGAAGATGACGGAGTGGAACGTTAAAAAAATAAATCATACCGCTGATTAAATAAGATGTAATCAACCCTCGCGAAGGAGCATTGATTTATTTTAGTGAAACGAAGTCAACTTTAGCTCTTTTTTCGCAGCCTTGATTTTTTGGTTCGTTTTGGATCAAGCCAAAATGAACAAGTTGGTTAAATGTGAGAAATAGTACCCATTGATGGTATACATTTTGGGCTAAGAGGTCCGGGCCTGAATTCCCATAAAGGAATGTTGGAAACGAGTTTAAGGAATAAAATCATATCACACCTTGGCGAGAACACCCCGCGAAACTCAAAAAAGGAAAGCTTTTTTGAGTTGACCTCCCCTCAGGAGGAGCCTTCTCAATATTAAATCGGTCGCTCGGTCATTTGCTATTCTGTATAGTATGATTTGCGATGGACGAAAGATCAATTTGCGACATATTCGCATACATATAAAACATTCCCAAGAAATACCTATGTTTAACCGATTTTTGATTAACAAACCCTTACCTTTAGTCCTGCTGAGGTAGAAATTTCGGGATGTAAAGCAGCTCCTAATTTCATTATTAAACACAGATCTAACTTCTTACATGCCAAAGAAAACGCCATTTTACGACATTCATGAAAAAGCCGGTGCCAAGCTGGTAGATTTTGCGGGTTTTGAAATGCCTGTTCAATATGAAGGGATTAAATCGGAACATGCAACCGTTCGTGAAGCTGTTGGTATTTTTGATGTCTCACACATGGGTGAATTTTACATCCACGGCCCGGAAGCGCTCGACTTGTTGCAGATGGTTACGGTAAACGACGTTTCAAAGTTGGTTGAAGGCAAAGCACAATATACGTGCATGTGCTATGATGACGGTGGCATTGTAGATGACCTGATCATCTATAAATTATTCGATGATATGGGATATATCGCCGTTGTAAATGCTTCTAACATCGACAAAGATTTGAATTGGATTTTGGATAACAATTCTTTTGATGCTGAAGTCAAAGACCAATCTGATGATACTTGTTTATTGGCTGTTCAGGGGCCTAAATCGGTAGAAACTCTTCAGAAACTCACAGACCTTAACTTAAGTGAGATTGACTTTTATTCGTATAAATTAGGAAGTCTGGCCGGAATGGAAAACGTTGTGTTTTCAGCAACAGGATATACCGGCGAAAAAGGGTTTGAGCTTTATTTTGATAAGAATCACGTAGATCCTGAAGCTGTTTGGAATGCCATTATGGAAGCAGGTGAAGAATTTAATATCGAACCGTGTGGTTTGGGAGCCCGTGATACTCTGCGACTCGAAATGGGTTTTGCATTGTACGGAAACGACATCACTAAAAACACCCACCCACTGGAAGCCAGGCTTGGCTGGATTACCAAATTTGATAAAGATGATTTTATCGGCAAGGCAACCCTTCAGCAGAAAAAAGAAGAGGGATTAAACAGAAAGCTTGTTGGATTTACCGTGGAAGGAAAACGCAACATCCCGAGACAGGGATATGAAATTCAGAATAGTGAAAGTTCCAAAATTGGTGAGGTAACGAGCGGTACAATGTCCATCACCTTAAATAAAGGTATAGGAATGGGTTTTGTGGAAAAAGAATACGCCGAGGAAGGCACAAGTATTCAAATTGTGATCCGAAATAGAACCGCGGATGCCACTGTCAAAAAACCTCCATTCATTAAGAAATAAATCAATTAAGAGTATATGCCAGCATTAAATTACATAGATGTTTTCTTTTCGGTACAGGCTTTTCAGGAAGAGGAGTTGCGTGGTAAATCTGCTGTTATTATCGATGTTTTGCGAGCCTCCTCCTCTATCACCACGGCAATAAGCAGTGGTGCTAAAAAAATTATTCCCGTTGCAGATATGAGCGATGCCATGAAAATCGCCTCTACCATGGATCAAAAAGACTACCTGCTTTGTGGAGAAAAAAATGGTTCTAAGATTGAAGGCTACCACTTGGGAAATTCACCCGCCGAATATACTCCGGAAGCTGTTGAGGAAAAGACCCTAATCTTCAATACAACCAATGGTACCAAAGCTATTAAAAAGGCAGCTCTTGCCAGCGAAGTTTATATCGGCAGCTTCCTCAATCAGCAAAGTATTTTAAATATCCTGGATGAACATGATGATCAGGTTGTATTAATTTGCTCCGGCTGGCGGGGAAGACTTTCTATTGAAGACACCCTTTTTGCCGGTTCAGTACTGCATGCTCTTTCTGATGGCAAGCTTCCGGATTCGGCTACAGATGGGGCAAAAGTCGCATTTGGTCTTTACGAAAAATTTGGGGATGATTTAGTGGGAGCCATCAGAAAAAGTGATCATGCAAAAAGATTGGCTGAACTGGTTCCAAATGACGATATTAAATTTTGTTGTAAAGTAAATGAATTTGATGTACTTCCCGGAATGCGGGATGGAATTCTGACAAACCTGAATGGCTAAAAATAAATCAAATACATCTACCGGAAAAGCGGGCTTAGATCCTGACCGCAAGAAAGAGATCATTGGCATAATTATACTGTCAATTGCTGTGTTATTGGGGCTCAGTATTCTCTCCTATACACCAGAAGATTACCAATATGCACGCAGCATCTCTTTTTTAGATCTTTTCAACCCTGATGCCAATTCACGCCTTGTCCAAAATTGGCTGGGCCCGGTTGGCGCATACATATCTCATTACCTGGTTCACAGCCTTTTTGGTTACATGAGTATCATCTTGGCCCTCATTGTAGGCTATCATGGCTGGCACACTTTTAGACGTCGTGATTTTAGGGAACTGGGATGGCTGACAGTTTTAGCCATTTGGGGCATGGTTTTGCTTTCCACTTTTATTGGATGGCTAAGCTCCAACGCCGGATTTCCTGATGACTCCATATGGAGCGGGGCTGCCGGAATTGCTATTGCACAGGTGATGTACAATATCACCAACATTGGTTCCATCATCATCCTTTCGGTATTGATGTTGGTAACCATACTCATGCTCGTAGACAGGGATCTTCAAAAAACGATCGATAATGTGAAGTTATGGATAGAGAGTGTACAGGAGAAACTGGAAGAACGTCGCGCAGCCCGACAGTTACGCAAGGAGGAAAAAGCCAAAGAACGAGAAGAAAGACTCGCACAAAAACGTGCCGAGAAAGAAGCTCAAAAAGAAGAAACATCCGAAGACAAAGATGTAAAGAAAAAAGAAACTACAGAGCCTGAAGATGAAAAAGAACCTGTTAAACCTGTGGCTTCAATCGATGAAATTGTAGAAAAATCGGAAGAAGAAGATCAGAAAAAACGAGAGCAGGAAAAAGAGCAGGTTAATACGCTCGATACTCGGCAAAGAGCCTCTCTTGAGAAAGAAGAAGAGATTGATGACGATGAGGATGATATTGAAGTCTCGGTTTTTGTAGGTAAAGGCGAAGAAGAAGCGGACGAAAAAGATTTAGAGAAAAAAAACCGGGAAAAAGCCAAAGAAGAAAAACCAGTTATCAAATATAAATTCCCAAAAGTTGATTTACTTGACCCCCCGCCTAATGAAGGGAATGAAGTTGATTTGGATGAGATCAAGGAAAACAAGCGCATCATCCTAGATAAGTTAAAGCGTCATAAAATTGAAATCGTTGGGATAAATGCGATCGTTGGGCCTACAGTCACATTGTATGAATTGGAGCCGGCTCCGGATGTCAAAATCTCCAAGATTGAAAGCTATTCCAATGACCTGAAGATGGCTACGGCCTCTAAAGGATTACGAATGCTCGCACCCATTCCGGGAAAATCAGCTGTTGGAATCGAGGTTCCAAACAGCACGCGAGAGACGGTTTTTATCAAACAGGTTATCAATACCAAGAAATTTGTAGAAACCAATTTCACCCTGCCTATCGCATTTGGTAAAACGATTGAGAATGAGGTGTTTATGATCGACCTCACCAAAATGCCCCACTTGTTGATTGCGGGTGCAACCGGTTCCGGTAAATCGGTGGGAATTAATACCATCATTACCTGCCTCCTTTACAAATGCCATCCGGATAATCTGAAGTTTGTGATGATTGATCCTAAAAAGATTGAACTTTCACTGTATCGCAATATTCAGAACCATTTTTTGGCTATGCTGCCGGATTCTGACGAACCCATCATCACAGATACTTCCAAAGCTCAGGAAACACTGGAAAGCTTGTGCAAAGAAATGGACGAGCGCTACGATCTGCTCAAAATGGCTATGGTTCGGGATATCAAATCGTACAACGAAAAATATAAAACCGGTGAACTGGACGATGAATTAGGACACCGGCATCTGCCCTACATCGTTGTGATTATTGATGAACTTGCCGACTTGATGATGACCGCCGGAAAACAAATTGAAGAACCCATTGCCCGACTTGCTCAGCTGGCTCGCGCCATTGGGATTCACCTGGTGGTAGCTACCCAACGCCCTTCAGTAAACGTAATTACAGGTACCATCAAAGCAAATTTCCCCGCACGAATTGCCTATCAGGTAGCTTCTAAAGTAGATTCTCGCACTATCTTAGATCAAGGCGGTGCCGACCAACTGATTGGAATGGGCGATATGCTTTTCAACAATGGAACGGGATTAACGCGTATTCAAAATGCGTTCGTTTCTACGGAAGAAGTTGAAAAAATAAATGAATTTATTGGAAGACAAGCCGGCTACAAACAACCGTTTCATCTGCCTATTATAAAAGATGATACCACAGACATTCCTGATCCGTTAGATGATATAGACGAATACTTTGAGGCCGCAGCCAAGCTGGTGATTTTGCATCAGCAGGGATCGGTTTCATTGTTGCAGCGTAAACTGAAAATCGGTTATAATCGCGCCGGGCGAATCATAGATCAATTATTTAATGCAGGCATTGTTGGACCATATCAGGGCAGTACGGCACGAGATGTGCTTATTGATGACGAAGATGAATTACAGGAACTTCTGGACAATCTGGACGAGTATGAGGGGTGACAGTTTGCAGTTAGCAGTGAACAGTGAACAGTTTTCTCTGAGAGCCCTCGTTCCGAACGTCTCGTTCGGAATGCATATCGGAAGCTTTGCCTCCAAAATGTTTGGCAAAGGTATATTTTTCGTTTTAGGATTTTTATTTCTCACACCTAATCTGTTCGCCCAAACTTCTTCTTTCGATCAGCTTAAACAACGCTTTGATTCCGGGGAGGTTTTTGCAGCTGACTTCGACCATATTTATACTGATTCTTATACCGAAGAATCTACCAGCAGCTCCGGTAATATCTGGATTGATGAAAATCGATATAAACTACAAAGTGAAGGACAAACTATTGTAGTTGATGGAGAAACCTCCCGCGTTTATGATGCTAACAGAAACCGGGTCATCATTGACACTTACAATCCTGAAGATGACGATTTTGCTCCCTCACGAATGCTAAGTGGTATCGATTCAACCTATTCGGTTTCCGAACAAAGAGAAGATTCGCGCACTATCATCACGCTCACTTCAAATGATGATTTTTCCGTATTCACGCTCGTTGAAATTGTATTAGATAACCAGCTTCGCCCACAGCGTATTACTGCCTGGGATATTTCAGATAATGAAATTGTAACTACATTCAACAACGGGCGCTTCCTCAATCCTGAATCCGGATTATTTGAACTCGACTACCCAGAGGATGCCGAAATTGTGGATATGCGTTATTAATCTGGTTAATGGTTATTTGTTATTCTTCAATATCATTACAACACAATCCTTTATAATCAATACAAGAACCATTAGCGAATGGACCGGAAAAAGGTTTTAAAAATTACTGGTAGTGTACTGCTTGGGATATTATTCCTTTGGCTTGCTTTCCGAGGAATTGAATTTTCGGAAGTTATGGAATCGGCCCGGGGAATGACCTGGTGGTGGTTGACTCCTTTTACTGCAGCTACTCTTTTTGCACACTATATTCGCGCCCTCCGCTGGGAAATGCTGTTCACCAACAAAGAAAAAACACCTTCTAAAATCACACTTTATACCGGCGTGATGTTTGGCTATCTCGTTAATATTCCTCTGCCCCGTGTAGGCGAAGTAGCAAGACCGGTATATGTGGCCCGACAAGTAGGAGAAAGTAATTCCAAGATCATCGGTACTATTGTATTGGAGCGCGTAGTAGACCTAATTGGAATGTTACTTTTGATGGCTTTTGTTGTTGTTTTCCTGATCGCTGATCCGCAAGTGCTTTCACGTTTGTTTGGGATTGATATCACCAATACGGACACACAAATTGACCTACTTTTAACCCTGGGAATTTTTGGGATTATTGGACTCTCTGGAATTGGACTACTGTACTGGTTATTCAAACTTGCTGCAGAGAAAACTGAAGGGAAGATCTTTGAAATCGTAACCAAAATTCAAAAGATCATAAGAACTTTTGTGGATGGGGTTTTAGCTATTCGCGAACTCAAAAACTGGCCACTTTTCATCTTTCATTCCGGCTTGATCTGGGTGCTCTACATTTTTATGACGTATGCCGGATTCTGGATGTTTGACATGCAGACAGAATTTAATCTTGGCATTACCGAGGCTATCGTTTTAACGGTTGTCAGCGCGGTCGGCATTTCTATTCCAACGCCGGGGGGAATTGGTTCCTATCACCTCTTTATTACTAAAGCGCTTTTCATTTTTTATGGTGTTCCTGAGGCCACTGGACTTGCCTATGCCACTATTTCACACGCTGCTACGTTGTTGATTATCTTCATTTCATCTCCTGCTCTTTTAGCTATCGATAAGTTTTTGGGAATGAAGAACGAAGGGGATATTGAACAAAGGACATCCGACGTTCAACGGTGAACCTCTTCACTGACTCGCTCCTGATGCTCTGCGTCGGAGCGAATGATATAGGCAATTATCTCATCATTACCCTTGTAACAACATATTGCTCCTACGGAGCAGGGTACCAATTATTCTCTTTTCCTGAGCTCGATTAAAAGCTTCAAGAAGTTGTCACCCCTCACTCTTCATTTCGATTTTATATAAGTAGTCAGTTGGTTCATCCCGCATAAAGTTTAGTTCAAATAGCTGTCCGGTTCTCCAGTCTTCTACCATATCATCGTAAATGGGTGAGCCTGGATTTCCAGATTGTCCGCCGGGATATACACCCCAACCTTTAACTTCAGGGCCTAACTCTACCACCATTCTCCATGAAGGGCCATGTGTTCCACGAGTAGCATTGATCGCCTCGGCCGCACCACTGCTGAATAGGTTTTGTGCTCCAAACCCGGGAATATTGGCAATATGATCCACATCGTTATCTATTAAATATCCCCATTTCCAATTTTCATGGTCATCACCATAGGCATCTGCCAATCTGCTTATAATTTCTTTATAACTTGCTGTCACTATTTCTTCCAATGCTTCCTCTTCCGGAGTATTAATATTGTCAAGAAACATCATGTCCGGTTCTCTTTTAATCACTTCCACAAAAATATCTCGGGATGGATATCTCAGCTCTGCCGCTAACGAACTAAACTCATCATTGAACACATCGTAATAAAATTGATTGAACCAGTTCTGATATACTGTAGGCTGAATGAGTTCGGCTTCCATCATGAAATCCCAGTTTCGCATCATCTCCAAAACCTCCATTTCTGTATCAGATAGATTTTCCGTATCAGTCCATGCTACCATTTCAGGAATGATGTTGGAAGCGTTGTAGGCAAAGTTATCCATCTGCATATTCTGCATATCTTGTGGGGTGATATTCTCCATTTCTTCCAGCAGATCATTAATACGCCGGCCCCGTTCATAGGGAGCAAAATCATCATCCAGGTAATAGGGATAATCGGGGGCAACCGATTCTTGGTTGGCTGAGCTCACAAACCCCCGTTCAGAATTTATAATATGAGGATTTTGATCGGTCGGAATCCAGCCTTGCCAGTCATAAGTTGGGTCAGTCCCATCGCTTACCGTTCGTCCCTGATGCTCCCACTTTTTCGGGAGTTTACCTGATATCCACAAAGCAATATTACCGCCCGTATCCGCAAATACAAAATTTTGAGCCGGCGCGGTATAATTGCTAACTGCTTCTTTATAATCTTCCAGGTTCTCCATCTTATTAAAACCATAGAACGTACGGAGGTCATTAGAAGCTTCGTGGGCAATCCATTTCAGCGCATGGTACACCGGCTCTCCTTCTCCTGTTGCCGTTTCCACTTCAAACACCGGCCCGTGATGAGTATATATGACCGTATCCAACACGGTCTCTTCTCCCCGGACTTTAATTTCCTCCACCCGCTGCGTCGTTGGCTTCCATTCGCCATCGTGAAAGTATTCCTGCTGACTTTCATCGCGGAATTGAATTTCATACCAATCCATCACATCAGAGCCAACATTTGTAGTCCCCCAAGCGGTCTGCTCATTAAAGCCAATGATGATTGCGGGTGAACCTTGCAGAGTCACGCCATAGGAATTGTATCCCGGCGCTGACAATTGCATCTCATACCAAATAGAAGGAAGGGTAAGCCCAAGGTGAGGATCATTGGCCAGAATGGGATAGCCCGACGCTGTTTTCTCACCACTGACTACCCAGTTGTTACTGCCAATTCCTTCCGGATGCGGAAACGGATCAATCACCTTAGAAACGGAAGGTACAAACAATGAATCCGGCTTTTCCGGAATATCAGCTTCAAAATTCCATTCCCTCGATGGAGGAATGATGGGATCATTGAGTTCCGGCTTTTGGGTAAAATATTTCTCGATGAAATCATCCCCAAAATATTGCAGGGTGTTACTGGTACGGACATCATTATGTCGACCGGCCAGCGTTCGGGTCATATTCTTCAATAAATAGGCCGTTTTTTTAGGCTCCCACTGCTCCGGTGACATATCCAAAATTTTATACTCTACGGGATAATCTGCCGGAGAAAGTTCATTGATCAAAGCATTTACCCCTTGTGAGTATGCCCCCAAAATACCTTTTATCTCAGGGTCTTCCGAGATGGCTTCCATTGCTTTTTCTGCACCGTAAGCCATTCCCATCCGGCGCGTGTTTAAATCTCTTGGTATAGCCTGAGGGCCCACAATTTCAGCCAATCGACCGGCGGCATCATAGGTTTGCATTTCCATTTGAAAAAGGCGGTCGCGAGCTACGATATAACCTTGCGCCATAAAAAGGTCGTGTTCATTCTGAGCAAAGATGTGAGGCACATTCCGGTCATCAAAATAGACGGTGACTTCATTCTGTAGTCCCGGAATTTCCAACGACAGAGATTCTGATTCTGACGTTACAGCATTCGCCCAGAAACCTGCATCCGGATCAAAAAACTTTCCCAACGGCGGAACGGCTCCGAATTTGGTGTTGAGGGAGATTATTAGGGTAATAAGGATGAGAAAAGATATTCCCGACTTTACATAGTTCATGGGGGAAATTTTAAATGCAAAATGTTAAGTGTTAAATGAACACCCCACATTTAACACTTAACATTCAAAATTACAACACTACCAGAGTAACATCTTCATACAAAAAACAGAGCCGCCGCTTTTGAGGAATTCATAGGTGCTGAATTTGTATACTTTAAGGGCAACTTCTCTTAGTTTAATCTCCATTTAGGGCCGGACACCCTACCTTAGGCTCCCCCTCTAACTTCGAAGCAAATACCCTTTTACTCATATCAGCCATCCAGCAGCCTTGCTCTGAAGAAAAACAAAAACCATTTTCTAATTTGCAATTTTTTAATGGTTTATATAGAATAACGAAGAGAATTAAAGTAAGGGATATGAAAACAATAAAGGTCTTTAAAAGAATTAGTTTTGTCACGCTCATGATTGTTTTTGGGGCTTGTACCCTGTTAGGGGAAAATGACTCAGAGGAAACCCCGCTTGAAGATCCGCCCCCGGTTGGCGGAAAACTGGTATTTTCCATGGAAGACTCAGCGACGGAGCAGCGGCAAATCTTCACCATGAACATAGATGGCAGCGAGCTAATCCGGCTGACTGATAATCGCCGTGCATCGGGGTATCCTGCCTGGAGCCCGGATGGCAACCGAATTGCATACTCAACGGATCTAATTGAATGTTCTGGAGATCCGTGTGTTTACCTAATGAATGAGGAAGGCAGTGGAAAAGGTCCCATGGGAATGAGTAGTCCATACCCAGATGATGAAATTACAGGTGCGCACTCTTCTTGGGGTCCAGATGGAAACATGATTGCTTTTAATCGATGTCTGGGCTTTCCGGGTTGTGGCTTTGTTTCCGTATATGACTTGGAAAGTGATTCACTCAAATACATAAGTGGGGGATGGTATCCCTCATGGAGTCCGGATGGGGCATATCTTGTGTATTCTTCCGGAAGAGCATACCAGGATGAGGAGGAAGACCACTGGCGGGAAGATTTGTATCTGGCTAATGCGAGTGGTAAAGGAGAAAGTTTCCGGCTGACCACTTTAGGGGAAGACTACGAATGGTTTGAATGGATCAGGGAGAATGAAGTTCTTTTCTTGCGCCACAACCATCAAACAGATTTAAAAGATGTAATTCTTATTAATATTGATACAGGTAAACGGGAGACCATTGCCAGAGATATAAAAGTGGGCTACCTGAAGGAGGTGCTTTGGTATCCAGAAGGAGAAAGTCTGTTTATAGTAAGCTATGATTTGGAGACCGGGGAACTTGTTTTTGACTTATACAACCTGAACTGGAGGCATATTCAAAACTTCCGGTTAACTGAACTTGATGCAACCGTGGACGATATTGATTGGCATTATGAGGTAGAGGCCAATTCTTAGCATAAGTAAAATTTACAATTTTAAAATCGAAAATAGGGGGTTACAATGCGTATCAACTATAGTACCATATTCTTAGTAACAATCCTTGCCATTTTAATTGGAGCCTATAACTTATATGCTCAAGATGGAAACACGAATAACCGTGAAACTGAATGGAATTCATTTGAAGCAAAGGAGGGAATTGAATGGAACATAAGATGGAGTGAGGGCAAAGACGTACCGCGAACTATTGTTGGTGGACTAACCAAGGGCTACAGGGGAACTCCCGAATCAATAGCTCGCCAGTTTTTAACTGAATATCGGTCTTTATTTTCGATGAAGGAAGGGTTAACAGATTTACGACACGTAAAAACGTTAACCCACAGAGGGTTCATCATGTAACATTTCAGCAATATTACAAGCAGCTCCCGGTATATAAGGCAGAGTATAAAGTGCATATACGAGAGTCAGGAAGGGTAGATATGGCAAATGGTCATTATTACCCTGGTGTTTCAATATCAGCCACTCCCTCGATTTCAAATACCAAAGCAAATGACATCGTTAGAAATGATTTAGGGTTAAGTGAACAAGATACATTTGACTCAAAAACTAAATTGTTGATTTATCCTTTTACCGATAGTACCGTAACACTGGCATATGAAGTTGTGCTTAATGCTTTTAATCCGTGGAAGTATATCGTTGATGCGAAGGATGGAAAAATTATAAAAAAAGCCCATCGTTTTAATCAGTATAACTTTGCAAATACTGATTCGAGTAATAGTCCTATGAACATGATGACTAATTCCAAGAATAAGAATAATACATCGGGAGTACCAATTGCAACCGGAGAAGGAACCGTTTATAAAGAACACCCTCTTAGAACGCTAAACACCACCATAGAAGATTTACCCGGATTAGATGGTAGTGGATATTTGAATGGAGAATATGTTGATATAGAAAATACAGAGGATCCCGATGCCTACAGTTCTTCGTTAGAGTTCCATTACGATGATGCATATACGGTAACGAATTTTGATGGAGTAAGTATGTATTACCATATAGATACTTTTAGAAGAGATTATATTGAAGGACTTGATGTAGATAATAATCTATTTGAAAAAATTGATGGAAGAGTATTAGGTGGCGTTGCTGAGAATGGTGCCGGTTCTGAAGCTAGATTTGACTGGCCCGGTTTTTATATAGAAATGTCTTTTCCCTTCACCCGAGAAGATAAAGTGGTATATCACGAATATACCCATGCAGTGACCAGCTATATTGTAGGGGAAGGACTAAGTTATTTTGATGATGAACAAGGGGCCATTAGTGAAGGATTGTCTGATTACTTTTCAGGTTCATTTACTGGCCGTTCATTAATTGGTGAATATTCTGAAACAGAGATAGAAGGGGTCTCATTTTCTAGAGATATGAAAAATCCTGATAAAACCCATTATACTGAGGTTGCAGATGGGAGCGGGGATTTGATTGTTGGTAAACATGCTGGTGGGGAATTTTTTTCGTCCATATTATGGGATATTCGCGATGAAATAGGCTCATCTGATACCGATGAGATAGTCTTTGATGCATTGTTCAGAATGAGTTCTTCTTCTGATTTTTTGGAGTTCAGGGATGCTATGATTGCCGCGGATCAAAGTTTATTATTTGGCAATTATATGGATGAAATTGGATATGCATTTGCTGATAAAGGAGTCGGGAGTTTGCCCGATTCCCCAAGTATAACAATTGATATTTCAGGAACACACCCTCAAATCGATTGGAATGCAGTAAGCGGGGCCGATTCTTATAATATTTACCGGGATGCAGAAACCGGAGCTTCAAGTTGTGGGGATCTGGATGATTTTTATTCCTCATGGTCCATTTCAAATACGAATTGGACCGATTATTCAGTATTTATTGACCCTCAGGAAGATATTTTAGTTTGCTACTATGTAACCGTCGTTGATAATGACTTAGAGTCCTATCCTTCAAATCGTGTGGGAACCAATGGAATGGCTCCCCTCAAGAGACTTGAAAAGCCGGAGGTTGATCTGCCCGAACAGTTTGCACTGCAAAATAATTATCCCAACCCTTTCAATCCCACTACTGAAATAAGATTTAATTTACCAGAAGACTCAGAGGTTTCTATTAGGGTCTATAACATCATGGGACAGGTAGTGTCAGAGTTGGTACATACCTATAAAAAAGCCGGATTTCATAAGATCTCCTTTGATGCAGAAAATTTAGCCAGTGGAGTCTATATCGCGAAAATGAATGCCACGGGGACATCCGGAGAAGTATTCACAAAAGAAATCAAAATGCAACTGATCAAATAACGTTGCTTGGTTTGTCCTTTTAACCAAATTTCAAAACACTATAACCTTTCTAAGTTGTCAGCCCATTTGCGACATTCCACGGCTTGCCAACTCGTGCATTATTCAGAATCTCCCAACTACATCAATTTTTTTATTATGGTCATCCGTAACATTCAAAATTACAACACTACCACAGCAACATCTTCATACAGAAAACAGAGCCGCCGCTTTTGAGGAATTCGTAGGTACTGAATTCGTGGACTTTAAAGCCGGCATCTTTCAGTTTATGATTTACATCCACGCAGCCCTGCTGAATGAATACATTTTTGCCATCGGGACAAGTGGCATTGCAGGCAAACAGTTTTTCAGCCTCATACTTTGACGCTTCAATCACATTTTTAAAGATCGTCCTGATGAGTTCCAGTCCTTCATCCGTAAACGCTTTTGGGTAAATGAGTGCTGTTTCCGAATCCAGTATGCAAAGGCAGGTATCAAGATGGTAAAATCGCTCGTCAATAAGTTCCAATGCGATTACGGGAGTATCAAAAGTATCTGAGATCACATCATACACTTCTTTGGAAGAGCGGTAACCATATCCGCCCCAAATTAATCTCTTCTCGAAGTGCCAGAGGGCATCCCCCATTCCCTCAAAATCACTAAAACGATCCTTATCCAAATGGACAATATCGTAGCTACTTTTTTCATAGACTTCTTGTATGTAGGGCACTTCCCCTTTACGTTGGTCGGAATGCATTACCCCCATGATCACCTCTTTTTTCCCTTCTTTGGTGATATTCGGCAAGCTTTGATTGGCACAGAAAACCATATCAGGGTATCCTCGCTTGCCCTCCTGCACATGTACATATAACCCCAATTCTTCGTAGGCACTTTTCAAGTGTTCCCATTCATTTTGGGCCTGAAGTTTGTCAACATCCCCGATATTTCCTTCCATATGGGGATTGATCACATATTCTACAGAAAAGTAGGTCGGTTTAACCAGCAACACCTTACCGGGAGCCGGCATATCCTCAAGATCGGAAAGTGAAAAATCTAATTGGTTAACAGATGTGATTACCTTACTCATGAGCTTATATTTTGACGATTGAATAGGACGGCAAGTATTGAAAATATCCCAATACGGAACAAGTTCAAGTTTACTATAATAAAAGAAAATAGAAGCTGGAATTCAGAACTCAGAGGGTATCAAATATTAAGTTCTGATTTCTTTTATCTCTTCTTAACAATTATCCGTAAACAATACTATTTTCGCAGAAACAGAAAATCCGTTTATGTCACAAAAAAATCTCATTGTCGCCTTTGGGGGGATGTCTCCCGAACACGAAGTATCCGTTTTAACGGCTATTCAAGCTATAAGTGCGCTCGAAGAAAGTAACTACAATTGCATTCCTCTTTACATCACCAAATCCGGACGGTGGCTAACCGGAGAAAAATTGCTGGATTTAAGCAACTATAAAAACTTATCACAGCTTGAGGCCGATTGCACTTCCTGTGCTTTTGTAAAAGACGATACCGGGAAAACTTTTCTGAAAGAACAAGATGGCGGCGGCTTTTTCTCCAAACCCAAAAGTCAATCCGTCTATGCCGTTCTGTGTGCATTCCATGGAAGTGAAGGAGAAAACGGGTCGTTTCAGGGCGTGTGTGAAATGATGAATATTCCTTATTCTGGCAGTGGGGTTTTAGGTTCTTCGTTGGGTATGGATAAAGTAAAAGCCAAGACGATTGCTACCTCAAACGGAATTCCCGTTACAAAAGCCGTGAATTTTTATGAAAGTGATTGGGAAAAAGAACAGGATGACATCATCACTGTGGCTGAAGAATATGAATATCCGCTGATTGTAAAGCCTGTTTCTTTGGGGAGCAGCATAGGAGTAGCCATTGCTGACAACAGGGAAGAACTCATAGACGCTGTCGAAACTGCTTTTCGTTATGATGCCCACTTACTTATTGAAGAAGCCGTAAATCCCCTCATGGAAATCAATTGCTCGGTGATTGGAACTCCGGATGACTGCCGGGCCAGTGTTTGCGAAAAACCATTGGGACAAACTGAAACGCTTTCATTTGAGGATAAATACCAGAGTGGTGAAGGTGGTGACAAAGGAATGGCCTCGGCCGACCGGGTTATTCCAGCTGATATTTCTGATGATCTCACCAAGAAAATTCAGAAACTCGCAGTTAAAACATTTTCAGCTTTAGATGCGGCAGGACTGGCACGGCTCGACTTCCTTGTAAATGCAAACACAGAAGAAGTCTATTTTAATGAAATTAATACCATCCCGGGCTCTTTTTCTTTTTACCTGTGGGAAGAATCGGGATTATCTTTTGATGCATTGCTCGAAGAGTTGGTTGATATTGGGTTGAAGCGACATCGGCAGAAAAATGGCAGAATCCGTAGTTATGAAACCAACCTTTTGAGTGAAAAAGCTGTACAGGGAATAAAGGGGCTAAAAGGTTCCAAGAGTTAGGTATTTGCTGACATGGAATTATTTCAGGCCTGATAATTTTACCTTTATTAAAGAAGGACGTGTCCTATGAAAAATGTACTGCTACTTTTATTCTCGATGGTGATAATGATTTCATGTGGTAAAGGACCTGAAACAGTCACCGTCAACGCCGATAATTCTAATTTATTTAGTCCAACAGATTCTATATCCGCTGAAACAGAAACCTCAGAAGATGAAGAATTTATTCATATTAAGCTGGGCGAAATTGCTAAAATTGAATCACTTGATCCCCTTTTTGCTACCTCAAACAGTGAATTCAGGATATTGAACCTGGTTTATGACCGACTGGTGAAACTACATTTGGACGGAAACATCGGCCCTGCATTAGCTAAAAGGTGGACCGTAAGTAATAACTCTACACAATATACTTTTCATTTAAGATCGGATGCTTTTTTCCATGATTCTCCTGTTTTTGAAGGTAATACAGGACGGAAAGTGGTTGCATCGGATGTGAAGTATATTTTTGAACGTATGGCACAAGCCAATGTTCCCGGTTTCGCCTCTCGTTATTTCAATGATATCAGAGGGTTTAATGCGTATCAAAATGAAAACGAGTATGTGAAGAACCCAGAACTTAGAGTTATAAATTCTATCGAGGGTATTCGGGTTCGTAATGATTCTACAATTAGTTTTATTCTAAAACGGCCATCCGGAAATTTTTTAACCCGTCTTGCTCATCCAAGGGCATCAGTATACCCGCGTGAAAACGTCCCCTCATCAAGAGCTACCATTCAACAGGCAGCCGGAAGTGGAGTGTTTCGATTTATTCAACATGAGAACAACAGCCACCTATTAACAGTCAATGAAGATTATTTCGGACAAAAACCCAGTATTAATCGCTTAGATGTTATTTCTGGTTTATCTGAGCGAGATTTATTCCAGGAATTTGCCAGCACTAATCTGCATGCACTTATTGAACTTAGCCCATCTATCCTTACAACCGTAGCGGATTCTACAGGAACATTACAATCAAGCATCTATAAAAATTACGCGCTGCAATCCCCCTCCGTTTATTCTTATTATAACCTTTACTACAACAGGGACTCAAATCAAAGACAACAGGCATATCACCTGCTTAAATCTTTAAATTCCGATGATTTACTAAGTAGTCCGGCTTTGGGTTCTATAAGCACCTACATCCCCGACTCTTTAACAGTCAATGAAACAGACAGTGTTCAACTTATATCTACTCAAACTGAGCATCCTTTCGAAATGTATCTATTAAATAATCTTGGTCCGGTAGCCAATAGCTTAGGCTATACTTTTAGTATGAGCCCGACCTATGCCATAAATAATATCACAGCTTTTAGCACCCGACCATATTCAAATGCAAGACCAATTTTATCTTGGAGAGCACCGTTGTATATTCTTCATCATAACTCTGTTTCAGGTATTAAAATTGAGGCAGCTCCATGGAATCTTGATGTATCATCCATTGAATTAAACGAGGTCAATTAATGAAATTGGGAATTATAGCCAATCCAAAGAAGTATGAAGTTCGGGAAGTACTTGAAAAAACCATTAAATGGGCGGAACAAAAAAACATCTCTCTATTCATAACCACAGGAACCTGTAAAGAAACGGAGCTTCCTGAGAGTTCAGCAGTTCAGAAAACTGGTACCGATGAAGAATCCATAGCTGCTTGTGACTATATTTTTGTTGTTGGCGGAGACGGAACCATCTTATACACTGCACGGATTTCTAAAGATATTGGCAAGCCCATTTTAGGGGTGAACAGCGGACGACTTGGTTTTATGGCAAACACCCAAATTGAAGATTTGGAACGAGCGTTGGAATGTCTCCTTAAAAACGACTTTGTGCTCGACAAACGCTCTTTTTTGAAAGCCACCACCGAAGACGGTACTACCTTTCATGCCTTAAATGAGTTCCTATTCACTCGAAAAGATTCTATTTCAATGGTAAATGTCAGTGCCGAATATGACGGAAGTCTTATTAATACCTATTGGGCAGATGGATTGATTGTAGCTTCACCAACTGGCTCTACGGCCTACAGTCTTGCTTCTGGCGGGCCCATTGTTGCTCCGGGCACGGAAGTTTTTTTAGTAACGCCCATTAATCCGCACACCCTTACTACACGGCCACTGGTGTTAAATTCCAATCATCCCTTAAAAGTGACCATCGAGAAACAAGAAAATGAAGTACTGTTTTCTTATGACGGACAGGTACACGAGATTGAGTCATTCCCCTTTAGTATCGAAATTTTGAAATCAGATCTTACCTTTAATCTCATTCATTTACCCGGGCAGGACTATTTTGAAACGCTTCGCAACAAGCTAATGTGGGGGATGGATCGCAGGAGAGTTAGCAGTTAGCAGTTAGCAGTTAGCAGTTAGCAGTTAGCAGTTAGCAGTTAGCAGTTAGCAGTTAGCAGTTAGCAGTTAGCAGTTAGCAGTTAGCAGTTA
>NZ_JAVLBQ010000001.1:0-235252 GCF_031581265.1 Gracilimonas sp. | reverse complement strand
CTCAGTCCGGCACCTCCCTCCCCGACAAGCGTGTACGGGACAGGCAAGGGAGGACTTTAACGTATTATTTGAAAAAACTAACTAGTAGTTGTCCACGAATTACCTGACATCTACAAGAGTGACAACTAAAGCTATTTGTAAATCAATACAAATCGAACTCAGATTTACTCGTTTTCATCCAGTCTTTTAATGTCTGCGCCTACAGCCTGAAGCTTTTGCTCAAGTGATTCATACCCACGGTCGAGATGGTAAATTCGAAGGACTTCAGAGCTATTTTCGGCGACCAAAGCAGCCAAAACCAGACTAACGCTTGCTCTCAAATCGGTACTCATAACGGAAGCACCCTTAAGTGGGGTTTTACCGGAAATTCTAACCGTATTTTTTTCAACATCCATGTCTGCTCCTAAACGCACTAATTCAGGTACGTAGCTGAACCGGTCGAAATAGACGGTATCTGTTACTTTTGAATTTCCATCCGCCTGGGTCATCATGGTAGCCCATTGTGCCTGCAAATCAGTAGGGAAGCCCGGGTAGACTTCAGTTTTGATAGAAACGGGTTTAATTTTTTCAGGAGCCTTCACTGTAATTACATCCCCGTCGATGTCAACTTTAGCACCGGTTTTTTTGAAGAACGGGGTAAAATCACCCAAATGTTCAGGATTACACCCGGTTAATGTCAATTCAGAATCGGGATGCATGGCCCCGGCAATCATAAAAGTCCCCAGCTCAATGCGGTCGGGGTCGTTATGAATTTCAACGCCGGATAGTGAGTCTACCCCCCGGATGGTGAGTATATCAGTACCAATGCCTTTGATATCAGCTCCCATTTTTATCAATACTTTGCATAATTGAACGACATCAGGTTCTTTTGCCGCATTTTTGATCACAAACTTTTCAGCTCTTAATACGGAAGCAAGCAATAAATTGATGGTAGCTCCCACACTGCTTGGATCTAAGGTGAAAGTGCCGCCTTTTAATTTTTTGTCTGCTTTGGCAATCACATATCCTTTTTCAAGGGAGATATTGATGCCCATAGCTTCCATACCTTTGAGGTGTAAGTCAACGGGACGTGGCCCCCATGCGCAACCACCGGGAAGAGATACTTTAGCTTCTCCGTGTTTTCCAACCAAAGCTCCAAGCATGTAAAAAGAGGCTCGCATCTTGCGCACAAGATCATAGGGAGCTTCAAGGTGATTGACGTGGGTTGGGTCAATAGAGAGGGTATTTTTTTCTTCCTCAAAATTAACGTGAGCCCCGGATACTCTTAATACGTTATTAAAGGTATAGATATCCTTGAGGCGTGGAATGTTGGTGATAGTAGTTTCAGAATCTCCAAGCAGGGAAGCAGCCATCAATGGGAGTGCTGCATTTTTAGATCCGCTGATGGGAATGGTTCCATTTAAGGGATTCCCCCCTTTAATAATAAATTTATCCAATGGTTTCGATCTCTAATATGGGTGATTTTTTTTCTAAAGACTGGCCTACATCCGCTGATATGGAAGCGATGGTTCCTGATATCGGGGCTTTAAGTTCATTCTCCATTTTCATGGCTTCCAAGATAACAAGGGGCTGATCTTTTTCAACTTCATCGCCTTCGGCAACCATGATCTCAAGAATTTTACCGGGCATTGGTGCATTTAGAATTCCTTCGGCTGCAGCAGCACCGGTTTTAAATCCTAATCGATCCAGCAGCAGTTCTTGTTCATCTTTAACATCTACGGTGTGCCAGGTGCCATTCATGGAGAACTCAATGGAGGCACCTTCTTTCCTGATGTTATCGATTTTGTAGGTTTTTGTTCCCGTTCGGAGGATATACCTCCCATTAACTTCTTCAAAAGTGTAGGAACCATTAGCATCATCTGATAGAAATGTGCCGTCTTCAGGGTTCAGTTCAATATCGAACTCTTTTTCGTTGATTATAGCCTGGAACTTCATGATTGTTTTTTCATATGGTTAATTCCTGATTTGGTAATTCTGTACGTAGAATCTTTAACATGATCGGCATCAAAAACATAAGTTCTGTTGGTTGATGCATTTTTGGGATCTACAACCTCAATGAGTCTTGAATTCATAAGGTTAATAAGGTCATCCCTGATTTCCCCATAAGCCAGATCCGTTTCTTCCTGTATCACTTCGAAAGGTTCCGGAAAAATAAGCCGGTCTAAAATTTTGCGTTCAGATGGTGTGAGTTTTCTCATGGGGTTGAAGATAGAGCCGATCTAAAATTATCACAAATAATAACCTGCTAAAGTTTAGAAAGACTTAGATTGTGTGATCATATTTTAAAAAGAAATAACTTTTTTGACTAATATTTCGTTAATTAAAGAAGCTTTAAAGAAAATAGAAGATATGCCGTTTGAAACTGTAAAAGTCACAAAAGAATCTGGTTCTCAAATAATCCACATTCCGGAAGGATTTAAAATTGAGGATGACAAAGTGTACCTGAAGAAAGTTGGGAATTCCATATATGTAATTCCATATCATAATCCTTGGGAGTCTTTAATCCAGAGTACAAATATGTTTTCAGACGATTTTTTAAATGAGAGAGAAGAACCAAAAATACAGGAAAGAGAATTTTTTGAATGATTAAATATCTCCTTGACACCAATATTTGTATTTATATCATTAAGAGAAAGCCTGAGCAAGTATTTAAGAAATTCAGGAGTTTAGCTTTAGGGGATGTTGCTATTTCTTCCATTACTCTTGCTGAAATGCAATACGGGATTGCAAAAAGTTCAAAACAAACAAAAAATCAGGAAGCTTTAGATCAATTTTTGTTACCGTTAGAGATACTTGACTTTACTTCTTCTGCAGCTATTGAGTATGGAAAAATACGTTCTACATTAGCAAGTAAAGGAACTCCTATCGGTTCAATGGATTTACTGATAGCCGCACACGCTCGTAGTATCGGGGCTGTACTTGTAACAAATAATACAAGAGAGTTTAAGAGAGTGGATAATATAAAAGTTGAAAATTGGGTTAAGGATTAATCTTAAAAGAAAAAAGTTAAACAGGTCTAAACAAGCTCCAATATTCTTTCACATACCCGATATCCTATTTCGAGAAATAATCCCACCCTTTAAAACAAAACCAAAAAATACCGGTTATTACTTCGATAAAAGTCCCACTGATTCTTATCTTGAAATATGTTTAAAGTTCAGAACACCATTCTTTCCGATGACATTGCCACCGCAAAGTTTGCTTGCGATTTGCCTCGCTGCAAAGGGGCGTGCTGTGTGGTAGGGGATGCCGGTGCGCCTGTGACTCAAGATGAAATACCGGTTCTCAATAAGGCTTTTCGACAGCTAAAAGAGGAATTGCCTCAACAATCTGTGCAAGTGGCGGAAAAAGATGGAGTCGTGAAGGGAAATGCCAAAAGCGGGTACGAAATCAGTACAGTAGATTCTAAAGAATGTATTTTTGTACAATATGATGAACATGAAGTGGCCTATTGCGCCATTCAGAAAGCCTATTTTGAAGGTCGTTTTAATTGGGAGAAACCACTGAGTTGCCATTTATTTCCGGTCAGGTTGAAGCACATAGCGGGTTTTGATTATGCCAATTTCGAGTACGTACCCAAATTGTGTTCTACAGCTTGTGAGAAAGGGGAGAAGGAAGGAGCTTATCTCGCTGATTTTCTAAAAAAACCTTTGGTGCGAAGGTATGGAGAAGAATGGTTTACTGAATTTAAAGAAAGCTGTGAAGAAGTAAGGAGCAAGAAGTAATGCTGAAGAACCAACAAAATATAGGACAAAAACAGCAGCAGAATCTTCAGCAGAAATTATCACCGCAGCAGTTACAGTATATAAAATTACTGCAATTGCCGACCATTGCATTAGAGCAGCGTATCAAAGAAGAAATGGAAGCCAACCCGGTGTTGGAAGAAGTGGATGATCATGAGGCAGAAGCAATTAGTTTGTCCGAATCGGAGGAAGAGACTGATTCTGAGGAAGCCCTGGAAAGTTTGGAAGAGCACGAAGTAGATTGGGATGACTTTGAGAGAAATACAGAATATGACGGCGAAAATTTTAACAGCTCTAATTACAATCCTGAGATAGAAGAATGGAAAGAATTACCTAACCCCTATCATGCTTCCTTCTTAGAGCAACTTGAAGAACAAGTAGCCTTACTTGATCTCTCGGACGAGGAGCAACTCATTGCCGATCAAATATTAGGTTCCCTGGATGAAGACGGCTATTTCCGCCGGGAGCTGGAGGCCGTAGTCGATAATATTGCTTTCAACCAGGGCATATTGGTGGATGAAGAAAAGGTTGAAGAAGTAAGAAAAAAAATTCAGCAACTGGATCCAATCGGTATCGCTTCTCGGGACCTTCAGGATTGTTTACTGATTCAGCTGAAAGCGTCAGAAAAGAAATTACCGGCCAGAGACCTGGCAATTAAAATAGTGAGAGATGAGTGGAAGTCATTTGAGAAAAAGCACTTCAAAAAGCTACTCAAGAAGTTTGATATCACCCGGCAAGAGCTGCAGGATGCCTTCGAGACCATCCGGCAAATGGACCCTAAGCCCGGAGCGGTTGCCAGTGATATGGAAGAGACCCAAAATTATATTGAACCCGATTTCGAGGTGTATTGGAAAGGGGAGGGTGAGGGCGGTTCGGATCGCGCTGAATTCGTGATCAACTTGAACCAGAGAAATGCTCCGTCCCTTCGAATCTCACCGGAGTACAAGGAGATGTGGGAGGAGATTAAAGCCAAAAAAGAGAAGAATACCGATGAGGAAACGCATTCCTTTATGAAAAACAAGATCAACTCCGCCCAGTGGTTTATCGAATCTATTAAACAGCGCCAAAATACGCTGATGAATATCATGAAAACGATTGTGGCCCTGCAGGAAGATTTTTTCAAGTATGGGGAAGGAATAAAACCCATGATCTTAAAAGATATAGCGGAACGCATTGGGATGGATATATCTACGGTATCACGAGTGGTAAATGGGAAATATGTGCAAACCCATTTTGGGGTATACGAACTGAAATACTTTTTCAACGAGGGACTCGAAACGGAAAGCGGGGAAGAAGTCTCAAACCGTGAGGTGAAAAATATATTACAGCGATTGATTGACAATGAAGACAAACGAAAACCTTATAGCGATCAAAAGCTGACGGATCTTTTAAATGAAGAAGGGTATAAAGTAGCCCGCCGAACGGTAAGCAAATACCGGGAGCAACTGAATGAACCGGTGGCGAGGATGAGGAAGCAGGTTATTTGAAATGTTTATGGTTTTTCGGGTGATGAATCAACTTTGAGGTTGTCTTCAGATTTGTCTTCCCTAAGTTTTGATGTGCTTTTAGGTTTCAGTAAAAAGTTTAGCCCTTCAATAAAATCTCCCTGAGCCTCTGCTTCTACCTCAAAATTAAGCTTCTCAGGCACGGAGATGACATTTAATAACTCAAGCTGAGTTGAATCAATTTCTAATTCATAGGAACCGGGGCGTACTTCGTAGTCATAAAACAGACCATCAGAAAAAGTTCTCAATTCTTTGCGAGTATTGTTATCCAGGTTGGTTAAAAATAACCTAAGCCCGGCAACTGACCTTCTATCTCCGCTTGATATTTCACGTTGTACCGTTCCTTCTATAACCTCCGACATGTAAAATGGAATTTCTACTTTTTTAAAACGATTTGGGTCTGATATAAATCCAAATTTCTCAAACTCCGGAACTAACATGGGATTATCAATGGCTCCCTTGTTCATCTCAATGTTATAGTAAAAGTAGGGCTGCATCTGTGTATAATAAAGTATTCCATTCTTTTGAATGCTGGATGCTCCTGATCTTTGTATTCGAATAGCGGAATTACTTCGAACTATATCATCTTCATCATCATAGGTGCCATTATCGTTGTTATCAACATACATTTGGATAGCAGCACCGGAACGACCTACTTGGTCACGACTTGTGAAGATGAAATTATTATAATTCGTATCGTAACCTATGGAGCCGCGAATATTTTGCGATAAATTACTGCTACCCCGCAGGTTATTGAAGGTGGTGTTGGATCTTACTTTATCAAAATCTACCACTAAGCTAAACCGAACATTACTGTAATTGTTGATGAAATTTCTGCCGAAAGAAATTTGGAATCGTCCCTTTTGGAACACATTACGAGATATAAATGCTTCAGCTGATTCAATCTGATTTGTAGTGGGCTGATATCTCATTTGTGCCCTGAGAAAAACTCCGCGAATATATGTCGGTAAATTTCGATTTTGGCTAATATTATACGTAGCAGAGGATTCCAGATAAGCGGTAGTAGTTGGATTTAATAGATCAATCTTGCCGGTATAACGGTCACTGTACCCTATTCTAAAATTCATTCTACCGATTCTGGAATTTAAATCGGTTCTGAAAGTGGTAGTGGATGAGTTTGGACGAATTCGGGAAAATGTGGAGGTTCGAATATTTAGCGGGACTCCCCAAAAGTTAAAGGGATAAAACGCACTTGCTATAATTCTTCTATTATCATTTGAAGGATTGTAGATATTGGAGTTACTTGAAAACTCGGTGTAATCAAAATTGAGGCTTGCTGAATTTGGGTAAATAACGTTTAGTGTGCCTCGGTAATAGGCTTCCGATGCCGCTTCTAAGGTGAGGATATAATTAGAGAGAATACGGGAAGAAATAGAGGAGGTGAAGGTGGGCACTGCATCATGGAAGCCTTGGTAATATTCCACCCCGGCTTTGGCGGTAAGCCATTCAGTTAATCCATAAGCGCCATTGCCTTGAGCTGTTAGGTCTTGAGTAGTTTCACCAAATACAGGATTATCCAGTTTACCTGCATTTATAGTGTAGTTAAAGACTCCTTTAGGCTGAAAAGTAAAAGGAATCTGAATTCTTTGAGACCGTTCTATGATCTGTCCGGTAGGACC
Source organism: Gracilimonas sp. (assembly GCF_031581265.1). GTDB lineage: Bacteria > Bacteroidota > Rhodothermia > Balneolales > Balneolaceae > Gracilimonas. The sequence goes on along the minus strand of NZ_JAVLBQ010000001.1, from coordinate 228,364 downwards.
GTAGATTCTAAGATCTAACTGTGAGGTTCCGTAAGTGATGGGAGTTAAAAATCGATAATTTCCCAATTCACCGGCTTGTTGAAAATCAATGAGGGCATTATTTAAGTATAATTCCACTTCAGATTGTGGAATGGTGGAACCTTGAATCTCAAATTCGTCAAAAAGTCTTCGGGGTTCGATGGGTTCATTTGAAATACGAATGCCGGTATAATTATTTCTTGCAAATCCGTCGGTAGTCGTTTGTCCAACAGTTAGCTTGGTGAGCCAGGGCTGATCCCTGAACATGTGACGCCAGCGCAAATTATCAGTAGCAATATTGTTGAAGTTTTGTGAGTAGCTTCCAAAGATATTTCCTTGCAAGTCTCCTCCAAGTATTTGGAGGCCAAGATTGGTATTAAAGTTATAGACATTGTTACTGCCTAAGCTGGAAGAAAGATTATAATCTATAAATCCGCCATCTAAGAAAGGACGTTCCCGTCCATACTTAAGATCATACTGTTCTTGATTAATAATTCGATTTCTGTTTGCTACTTGCCGACGCTGCCTTCTAATAGCTTGTTCTATAGCGGGAAGTTCCTGCTCAGTCTGGAGGTCTAACGTTAGGTTATTGAAGTTGATGGTAAAATCCAGGGCAAAGGCCTTATAAAAGATGTCGGCGCGTAGATAGGAATCCAATTCTTTTACCAGGTAATCATCAGCCGTGAGTTGAATGGTCTCATCTCCAAAGCGGATGCGATTTTCCTGAAAATCAACGCGGTAGGTAGTTTGATTGAGCCCGAAACGACCCTCAATTACCAAACCGTTTATTTGGTGATCAATGTTAAAAAGAGAAAAGAGCTCGGATATGGGAAGATAAAATTCGTCATTTTTATAATAAGCTATAACAACAGAACTTATGACGCCTCGATGACGAAAGTCGAGGTAAACTTCTACCTCTTCAGTATCATTGTTTTGGGCGTATGAAGGCTCATATAAAGCCCCAAAGCCTACAAGAACAATCGATAATTTTAAAAAATAATGTAGCCAACGTTTGTGCACCTTATGGGATAATTACAGTGGTTGTAGCAGTAACGGGTTCCATTTGGATGAGATCATCAGATGAAATATCACTTCTCTGGGATCGAAAATTTATGCTTACAGTATATTGACCGGATTCTAAATCCGTAATATCAAATTCTTCTCTTTGCGTTCCATCGAAGTAAAGAGAAGTAGAGCGGAATCTTTCTTCAATTGTCTCTCCACCCTGTTCTTGTAAAGTTGTTGTTATGGAACCTAAAAATGGGGAATTTCCAGTTCTTTGATAATCTGCAAGAATTACCAATCTTTTTTGGCCGTTTTCTTCAATAATGGTATTTTGAATTTCATCAACTTCAATTCCTGTAGTTACGTCTCCCTTCTTATAAAAAAGGCCTGTTACTTGTTCTATATTAATCCCCACACGTGCAGTTACATTATCATCAGAGCCAACTTCTACGGGTGGACTTTCCGGGGTAGATGTTGTTTTAATGCGGGCCCAATACGTGCCATCTTGCAGTTCTTGAGAAGGATTTACCCTGAGCCGTACTACTTGTCGTTTTCCCGGCTGTTTGTGTCCCGATAGTTCCACCTCCGGATAGTTCTATTTCAAAACCTGCCAGGGTACCTGCGTTGGCTATAGTAAAATCATTACTTACTCCAGAGCTGTTAAGTCCTGTAGCAGAGGCAATAATATTCTTCGTTCCTGTTTGATTGAAAGAGACAGAATTAAATACAGCTGTTCCACTAGCATTGGTTGTGGCAGTATTACCACTAATATTACCAGAGCCACTGTTTAAAGATAAAGTGACAGTTGTATCCTGATCGGATACATTATTACTAAATTGATCTTGAATTTGAACTTCAACCGGGGGTGATAAGGCTGTATTTCTATTTCCATTGGCGGGCTGAACGGTAAAGGTTAATTTGTCAGCTGCTGCCGGGTTAATCGTAATAGAATTGGATGTAACTGAACTGAATCCGGTTGCAGAGAAAGTAAGATCTATAGTATTTGATACTTGATGGCTTAAATTTGAAAATGTAGCTATACCATTACTAACTGTGATTGTTTTGGTGCCTTGTAATGCACCTTCTCCACTATTTCTTGAGGCGGTAATTTGAGTAAGGTTGTCATCGGTAATAACATTGGTATAGTCATCTTGAATTTCAATAACCGGTTGAGTCCCAAAAGTTGTACCTGCTGTAGCTGTGGATGAGGGCTGTGTAGCTATTATTAAGGTAGTGGCATTAGAGGGTATTACAGTAATTGTGCCCGACTGAACGGTGTTTAATGAGCCCACAGTTGCTTGTATATTAGCAGAACCTACTAAATCTCCGGTAAATGTGGCACTTGTTCCGGATGCAGATAGGTCGCTGATAACAACTCCGTCTGTAGTATTTTGAAGCGACCAAGTAGCTGATTCATTGCGTTTAAAGTTATTAAATTGGTCACGAACATTAGAATATACCGAAATAGAATTTCCTGCCTCAAGGTCTTGTACAGCTACTACCGAGCCAGATGAGTTTGGTTGTGTTTCAACTCTCACTTTATTATCCGCACCGGCAACCATACTGATGGTTCCGTAGTTGGTAGTTCCTCCGGGTGCCGAACTTCCGGCATTTCTGATTTCTCCGCTTGCTAAGGGTGAGCCTTGGGAAGGCCGTATTCTGAGGCCATCAAATTCAATTGTATGGGGATTATTTTTTGGAGGACCTGTACTTGTACCGGACAAGTTAAAAACGATTTCACTTGAGCTTCGACTTGATAAAGTCACAGTAATGTTAGTCTTTTTTGGCGAAGTAACATTAAAAGTTGGGTCAGCTCCACCGGTATCCCATTCAAAGCCATTGGGGACTTGAAGTCGAATATCTCCTGGCTGTAATTGACCTGGTGCAGTTTCTTCGATTAAAATATCATTTAGCGTTCTCCATGCACCATTTCCAGCCGGTGCATTATCAGCAGATATTCCGGTTCCATCAGAAGTTGGTGTTACAGTTTGCCCAAACCCTTGTACATTAAATGCAAAGAATATTAAGACAGCTACAGACGATATTTTTAATACACTTCTCATTCTATGATTTTATTCTATATAAATATAACCACTATTAATGCTCCCAACAGGTACATTAATCAATTCTAACTGCATTTAATATTCATTAATCAAAATGATAAACAATTAAAAAACACTTCAAATTCAAAAAAAGAAAGAGTAGTTTAACAGTAGTCAAAGTTATTATCAGAATACCATAAAACTCAATTCAAAAAATGAAAGGAATTATACTCGCCGGCGGAACCGGTTCTCGTTTATATCCGCTTACTAAAGTTACGAATAAACATCTTCTTCCGATTGGAAATAAACCAATGATTTATCATCCCATCAAAAAGTTAACGGAAGTTGGTGTAGAAGAGATACTTATTGTAACCGGTACGGAGCATATGGGAGATGTAGTAAATTTACTTGGGTCAGGAAAAGATTTTGATTGCCGCTTCACGTATAAGGTGCAGGATGAAGCAGGAGGAATTGCTCAGGCACTTGGGCTCGCTAAAAACTTTGCCGGCAACGAACCTATGATTGTGATTTTAGGGGATAATATTTTTGAGGCATCCCTCCAAAAAGCCGTGGATAACTACGATGGTACCGGCGCACTGATTTTGATTAAGGAAGTTCCTGACCCCAAACGATATGGAGTGGCAGAATTGGATGGAGAGCAGGTAAAATCTATCGAGGAGAAACCGGAGCAACCTAAGTCTAATTACGCGGTAACCGGTATCTATTTTTATGATTCAAAAGTTTTTGAGTGTATTAAAACCCTGAAGCCATCCGGAAGGGGTGAACTTGAGATTACGGATGTGAATAATTTCTATATCGATCAGGGAGCGATGAAAAGCTCTAAAATGGAAGGATGGTGGACCGATGCCGGAACCCCGGAATCTTATAAATTAGCAAATGAGTTAGTCAGGGATTAGTATGAGAATCTTAGTGACGGGCGGCACAGGACAACTTGGCAGTGAATGGGTCCGGTTCCTGAACAAAAAGGAAGTTGAATTTATTTCCTTACCACCTTCTGATTTTGATCTTACCGATCATCAGGATGTACGACGGGTGCTAAACAATCTAAAGCCCGGTTACATTATAAATTGTGCGGCATACACTAACGTTGACCAGGCTGAGGTGGAGAAAGAAGAGGCTTTTGCTGTAAATTATGAAGGGGTGCAAAATCTGGCCAACTACAGTGCTGAAAGTGGAGTTAAACTCATCGAATTTTCAACAGACTATGTGTTTCCGGGAAAGGAAAAAGATCAAAAAAAATTACCCAATGGTTATCCGGAGGATTATCCCACCGATCCCATAAATACCTATGGTGCAAGTAAGCTGGCAGGAGAAAATGCGATTAAAGACTCGGGTTGCGACTATATCATTTGTCGCACCAGCTGGCTGTGTGGTAAATATGGAAATAACTTTGTAAAAACGATGCTTCGTTTGGGAGAAGAAAGAAAAGAGCTTAATGTAGTAAACGACCAGTATGGTTGCCCCACCTTCACTGCAAATTTAGTTAAAAACTGCTGGAATTTGGTTGAGGAAAAAAAATCAGGGATATATCATATAACTTCTCATGGAAAAATTACATGGTTTGAGTTCGCTAAAGAAATTTTCAGACAAACCGGAATGCAAGTACAAGTAAATGGAGTAAGTAGTTCTGAATTTCCCACTAAAGCAACAAGACCTGCTTTTTCCCTGTTAAGTACTAAAAAAATTGCTAACATTCCCGGCGCTACTCTTATTGAGTGGCAAGAAGGTTTAAAACAATTGTTGGGCGAATTAGATACATGAATATAACTGAAACAAGAATTCCAGCTGTAAAGATTATAGAACCTAAGGTCTTTGAAGATGACCGGGGGTATTTCTTTGAATCCTACCGTAAAGAGCAACTTTATGATGCGGGGATTGAACATGACTTTGTACAGGATAACGTCTCCAAATCATATAAAGACACTGTTCGGGGATTGCACTATCAAATTGAAAACCCACAGGCGAAATTGGTTCAGTGTTTAAAAGGATCAATCTTAGATGTAGCGGTAGATTTGAGGAAGGAGTCGTCTTCATTTGGAAATTATGTAGCAGTTAAGTTATCGGATGTGAGCAAAAGAATGCTTTATGTTCCGGTGGGTTTTGCCCACGGTTTTTCTGTGCTTTCTGATGAAGCGATTGTATCGTATAAGTGCTCTGATTATTACAATGCCAAAGGTGAGCGAGGGGTTAGATGGGATGACCCTGAAATTAGGATCAACTGGGATGTAAGCAGACCAATTTTATCCGAAAAAGATCGAAAACTTCCATTATTTTCATCATTAAAAGAAAAGGATTTATTCTGATATGCGAGTAATTGTAACAGGGGGAGCCGGATTTATTGGCTCAAATCTAATTTTGCGTTTATTTAAAAATCATGAAGATTGGGAAATCTATAATATAGATAAGCTCACTTATGCGTCTGATCATTCTTATTTGAAATCTTTGAAAGATTCAGGGCGCTATTATTTCAAAAAAGTAGACCTGGTGAATCGCGATGAAGTGCATGACGTGGTTCAGACTTTCAGGCCGCAGGGGGTTATACATTTGGCAGCTGAGTCGCATGTAGATAATTCTATTCAAGGTCCAGAGCCATTTATTCAGTCCAATATTGTGGGGACGTTCAACATTTTAGAGGAGTGTAGATTGCTTTGGAAAGAAGACGAAGAAGCCTGGAAAAATAATCGATTTCTGCATGTCTCAACCGATGAAGTTTATGGAGAATTGGAGGATGATGGATTTTTTACCGAAGAGACTCCATATGCGCCTAATTCACCTTATTCGGCCTCAAAAGCAAGCAGTGATTTCATTGTTCGTTCTTATCATCAAACCTATGGAATGAATGTGGTGACTACGAACTGTTCAAATAATTACGGCCCCCATCAACATGGTGAGAAGTTGATACCAGTTGTAATTCGGAATGCGCTGAATCAGAATGAAATTCCGGTGTATGGTAAGGGAGAAAATGTCCGGGATTGGTTGTTTGTACATGATCATTGTGATGCATTGGAAGTTGCTTTTCAAAAAGGTAAATCCGGAGAAACATATACTATCGGTGGAAACAATGAGTGGAAGAATATTGACTTGGTGCGTAAGATTTGTGATATCCTGAACGAAGAAGTTGGGAAAGGTCCGGATGGAGACTATAAAAACCTGATTACTTTTGTGACCGATCGCCTGGGGCACGATTTCCGCTATGCGATTGATGCCTCAAAAATCAAAAATGAACTCGGTTGGGAACCCTCCCAAGATTTTGACGGAATGCTGCGCCAAACAATATTGTGGTACATGAACAAATATAATTCTAAATGATTAATGTTAAATGCTAAATGTTGTTGGAAACATTTAGCATTTAACATTTAAAATTGAACATAAACAAAAGAATAAATCGAGATTATGGCTGACGACAAACAGTATTGGCTAATGAAATCGGAACCGAGTGATTATAGTATAGATGACATGGAGGAAGATGGGGAAACCCCGTGGACCGGAGTCAGAAATTATGGGGCACGTAATTTTATGCGTGATGATATGAATGTGGGAGATGGAGTTTTATTTTATCATTCCAACATTTCAACCCCCGTTATTGTAGGAACCATGGAAGTTAGCAGCGAGCCTTATCCTGATCCACTACAGTTTGATCCGAGTTCTAAATACTTCGATGAAAAAAGCTCTGAAAGTGAACCTCGCTGGCAATTAGTGGACGTGAAATTTGTTCAGAAGTTTGAAAACCCAGTCACCCGTGATGCCATGAAAGAAGAAGCTGCCTTAGATGATATGGAGCTATTCCGACTGGGACGTTACTCTATAACACCGGTGCGTGAAAGTGAATGGAAAAAAATTCATGAGATGGCCGGGGCAGAAATTAAATAATCAGCGTACCATTTTCGTATCAAGCTGAGATCATTTTTTGATCTCAGCATTACTTTCTTCGGGAAATGTATCTGTTTCACGCTCATCTTTAAGCTCTTTCATTTCCTTTATAGTTAAACCATATCCAATTAAAAAAAGAAGGGTGGCAAATATACCACTGAAAAAAATTATTGAATCATCCATTTTGCCCACCGTATATATTTTTGATATACATTCCGAAGCCTAAGAGAGAAGGGACCCAAAGTCCTACAAAAAGACCCGCTTCCTTGTCTACAGTGAACCATAAATAGATAGAAAGGATCATTGAAATTAAAGCTGATCCTAATATAAATATGTCCGAAGTTTTCATAGTATGTTAATTTTTAGAGTTCGAGTACCTAATGAAATCTGCGATGTAATCATTCCAACAAGAAAAATGCCCAAAGGAACTTTCACTTAAGATTGAAAGTTGTGTAGTAGTTAACATTAACTATAAAGGAGACGCTATGTTGGAACAACCAACTTTAACTATTGGGCAGTATACATTGGTATACAATATGTTATCATTTGCTATAGCTGCCATGATTTTTTCCGGTGTATTTTTTGTATTAGCCAGAGACAGAGTGGCACCCAAGTACAGAATTTCTTTAGTGGTATCAACGTTGGTGGTGGGTATCGCCGCGTATCATTATCTAAGAATATTCAATTCCTGGGAAGCGGCGTACATGATAACAGATGCCGGTAATTACATTGCATCGGGTAAACCCTTCAATGACGCTTACCGATACATTGATTGGCTTTTAACCGTACCACTTTTAGTGGTTGAACTTGTACTGGTAATTGGCCTTGCCAAGAACAAGCAAAGTAGTATGCTTACAAAGCTTGTGATTGCTTCATTTTTAATGATCTTATTAGGTTACCCTGGTGAAATTCTTCAGGCAGATTCCATGATCTCAATGAGAGGTTTCTGGGGACTAGCCAGTACTATTCCATTCATATACATAGTTTATGTATTATGGGTAGAATTGGGTTCAGCTATGTCAGATCAGAGTGGCAAAGTTCAGGTTCTTTTTAGAAACATACGGTTATTACTACTCGCCACATGGGGTTTTTACCCAATCGTCTATATGGCACCATTTTTTGGATGGACCGGAGCCGAATCAGAGATCGCAATTCAGGTAGGTTATTCAATTGCTGATGTACTTGCTAAAGCGGGTTATGGTGTTATGATATACGCAATAGCCAGAGCTAAGTCTGAAGCGGAAGGATATGAGGTTGGCCAGAAAGCAGTTGCTGGTTAAAGTCTGAATATTCATTAAGAGAGCAAATAAAACCCTGCTGTATATCCAGCGGGGTTTTTTATTCCGTGGAATAAAAGTTCTCATACATTTTTTCAACAACAAACATATGGGGAAGGGTAAGCACACTTATCAAAATAAATAGCAAAGCAACAAGTAGTTCCTGATTACCAAAAGCTTCTAAGATGAAATAAAGAATTCCCAGCCCGGCATATGAAATAATGGAATACAAAAAGGTGTTTTTATAAAACCAAATGAATGAGGTCTCTTGTCCGTATTGACTTATAAATTCCATCATGGTTTTGCTGTGATTAAATGCATGCCATACACCAAAGTAAACTGAAAACGCGAATATAGGTTCACACAACGAAAATATCAGGGATACAATAACTGCATCAAGGGTAAACCAACTGGTTACTAACTGAGGTTCTTTAATAGCTATGATAGCTAAATAGCATAGTGGATATAGCAAAACGAAAAACAGGGTCAAATATCCGGGGCCAATAAAAGCAAAGACGTTATTAACCAGTGAAAATCCTGTTACTTCTTCGATAATAGATGATGAATAGTAAGGGTCGCTGCCAAACAATATCAATCCAACAACTGTTAGTCCTCTTGAATACAAAAGAATGCTCTTCGATATTCCGGAAAAAGAAAACCGTTCGGCATCTGCCTGTCCAAAATGATAGAGAGTCATCATTAAAAAGAAAGCAAAACTTAGAAGAGGGAAAAATATCCAAAAAATCCCATATAAAACTATAACTCCTAAATACGAAAGGTAAAAGATCCATTGGGTTTTAGAATTCTTAGGTACCTTGTAAGCTTTAAATGCTATTATATGATCGAGGGCACCATGAGGCATGCCAATAATTAATATTACCAGTCCAAGTATCCAAAATCTGAACTCATAAATGACATCAGCAAACAGAAGGTTTATAAGAATAGCAAAAGCGCCCGCCAGAACCTGATATTTTAACAGCGATGAATAAGTTTTTCCCAAAAGAATGTTGATCTATTAATAAGTTTCTAAATAACTTCATTACATAGAAATAGGTTCCTTAAAGTGGTTTGATGTCAAGATAGTTAAAGAAGAAAAAAGTACCTGAACTGTTAGGTCCGGTATAACTGATTATAAATAGGAATAACTTTCTTTAGTGCTTTCACCTTTGTCAATTTTATCATACAGTGAATAGAGGTAAAGAACTATGACCCCAAAACCAACACCGGTGACCAGGAGAACAATATTTGCTAAACCACTGGTTGAAAATGCTATTCTAATCAGTACAGTAGTGATCACAAAACCGGTGTTACGAATGATTAAGCTATATCGGTCAGTATATCTGAAGGAGGCAATTAGGATTAATACATCAACGATGATCAGTGCAATGAAGAATTCATTATAAAATATTTTATTGAAATCAGTAATGACTGAAATATTACCTAAACTCAGCTGATTTAGTTCAATAATCCAGGTACTGAAACTATAGATAGAGAGGAAAATGAAAACAGGTACCAATAGTATGCAAAGTAGTTTTTTATAGACTATAAATCCCTCGATATTTGGCGTTATGGTGTGATTTTTACGTTTCACTAGCAGATATCTGAACAGGAATATGAGGAAGAATAGAATCAAGAACCCGGTAATGTCATACGCTAATTCCAAGTTCTGAGTACTCAAAATATTAACATCCTTAATATCAATATTTGAAATATCTTTGAATATTCTTCTTATGACTATGAGGGATACAATTTCATATTGTTTGGCGATGGATACAGAAAACGACCTTGGTAAGTAGTAGATCAGTAAATACACTTCATAAAACAGGATAAAAGAGAAAGGGGTATATATAGCTGAAATTGGGTTTGCAAGAAAAGGCGCTAACTGAGGATGTACTTGGATTACTTCGGTCATGTTTAAGAAAACTGCGCCTAAATGAATAAAGAAACCCAAGGTGGCTACATATAGTGTAGCTAATTCAATTTTTTGTTTAAGTTCTTCGTTGAAGAATTTTTTGAAAAAAATGTCTATAAATTGTTTGCTTTCCATGAAAATACAACCCCAATTCCCCTGTAATTGTTCATTAAATGGAAAAAAAAGTTTTTTAAAATCAAGCCTTATTGTATTGGTAGGCTCTTACATACTTATTTGCAGCTACTTTTATCTGATTCAAGAGTCCATAATTTTTCACCCCAGGGAGCTGCCGGAAAGTGCCGAATACGGTTATAATTTCGACTTTAATGAGCGATGGTTTGAACCGGAATCGAATGTAAAAATTCACGCTATTCATGCATTTACTGATCCCGATTCAGCCAAAGGACTGGTGATGTACCTACATGGTAACCAGGGAGCCAACCGGACCAACGCAGATACATACACCCTCTTTTTAGATAATGGCTACGACATGATATACCCTGATTACAGAAGCTATGGGAAAAGCCGGGGCGATTTGGATAATGAGGATGACTTAGTTGGTGACATTAAGTATGTATTTAAAGAAATGGCGGCAATATATGGAGAGAAAAATATTGTGTTGGTGGGCTATTCGTTGGGTTCAGGAGTGGCGGCTCAGGTTGCAGAAGATTTTAATCCGAAGAAGCTAATTTTGTGGGCTCCCTTTTACAGCCTTGTAGATGTAAAAGACAGTCAATTTCCCTTCCTGCCTGATGCTCTGGTTAAATTCCCACTAAGAACAGATTTGGCAATTCAACAAATTGAGGAGCCCATCCATATTTTTTATGCCGGTGAGGATGAAGTGTTACCATTAGAACACTCTTTTAAACTTACGGATTACTTGAAAGGGGGAGATTCTTATAAAGTGATTCAAGGGCAGGGGCATGGGGGGATTTATCGGCATCCGGAACTGCAAGAGGGTTTGCAAAGATTGTTGGATTGATTTTTTAATCGTGTGGTCGCGAAGCATTTATCTCTGTGGACCGGGTGGCCCACGCTGGCGTTCCCAACCGGGTGGTTGTGGAACGAGTAGAAGAAGACCTATTCCTGAGCATCTAACACATCCAGGGGGTCCTCTGCACTTCCAATGATGGTTTCCAGGGCATCGGTCAATGTTACCAATCCAATGGTACGGCCATTTTCTTGAATGAGGGCAAGTTCCTGATGCTCCTTCTGAAAAAGGTCAATCAGTTTACTAACCGGAAGTTCTTTATCGATAACCAACCGAGGCCAGTCGAAATCATCCAATTCTTTAGCTCCTTCCAGTAAGTCATTAATATTAGCGGTAATCTGAGGAGTGTACAATATACCCTTGAAATCATCGAGGGTTTTTCCAACCAGTGGATATCGGGCATGCATGTTCCTTTTAAGAACTTTTAAATTTTCCATGAATAACCTTTCGGTACTCATACTAACTATGTTTTCTCTGGGAATCATTATTTCCTGTACGGAAATTTTGTCGATGTCGAGGGCATTCAAAATTTCTTTTTGACGGTCATCTTCAAGATTGCCACTTTTTAACAGCTCGGCCATCTTGCTGCGGATATCTTCAGTAGAAGATGATTCCTGACGTAACCAGCTTCGCTCCATTTCAATATTGAATAATTTCAGTGTGGCTTTTCTGATTCTGTCGCCCAGCAAAAGAAACGGATATATAACATAGGTCCACCAATATAAAGAGCGGGCCGTGTATTTAGCCACTGATTTCGCGCGTTCAACACCAAGGTAAGTTGGTGCCTGTTCGCCCCAAATGGTATGAACAAAATTAATAACCACTACAGAAAGGGTGATAGAAATGATATGAGTTGAAATTCCACCTAAGGTTTCGGTAGTGAATAACAATTCTATGATGTGGGTAACAGCCGGTTCAGCAATTACACCAAGTAAAATGCTGGTTGTGGTTATCCCAATTTGGCATGAGGTGAGATATATTTCCAATGTTTTGGTCATTTCCCAGGCACGATCCATTCCATTATTACTACCAAGTTCTCTCCTGTCGTATTGCCTGAGTCGGGTGAGCGCAAATTCAGAAGCTACAAAGAAAGCATTCAGCAACAGAAGTATAAGGCCACTTAATAAGCGAATGGTCATTTCCATGATGTATGACCTGTGCCAACTTTTTGTGTATGTGAGATAACTCAATTATTTTCTATACTTATAACTTGGACTACCGGGAAAGCATTCCGTTTGTTCTTTTAAAACATTTGCTGATACTTTACTAAAAAGAAATTGATACAAAATAGAGATCGATAATCCGGGCCGACATAAGTTCCAAAAGAGTTTGAAAACCATGACAATAACTGTCACCTGTGGGTTTTATATTTGAGCCAGAATAAAAGCTGAATTAATCAAAATAAACTATGGAAATTGCTTTGGTCATTGCCGGGCTTATTATCGGGGGCATTGCCGGATATTTAATCGCCCACTTCAAATCGAAATCTGAAACTTCGCGGCTGGAGGAACGCAATATCAGCCTAAAAGAGCAGCTTGAGGAAGTAGAGGCAGAATACGATCAGCTTCAACAGAAAAGTGAAAAGGACCTTGTCGAAGAGCGTGAGCGGGCCAATGAATTGGATCGAAAGCTGGCCTCCCGGGAAGCGGATTATAAGAACCTGCAAGAACGCCTGAACGAACAGAAAAAAGAATTATCCGAAATGCAGGAACAGCTCACCACGCAGTTTGAAAACCTGGCTAATAAAATCCTGGAAGAGAAATCCGAAAAATTCACCAAGCAAAACAAGGAGCAGATTGATCAGTTGTTGAATCCATTGGGTGAGAAACTGGAGGCTTTCAAGAAGAAGGTGGAGGAGACACATAAAGATGAAGTGGAAGCCCGTGGTTCGCTCAAACAGGAATTAAAGCACTTGATGGAGCTCAATAAAACCATGAGTGAGGATGCTAAGAATCTCACCAAAGCTTTAAAAGGGGACAATAAAGCTGTGGGCGATTGGGGAGAGGTGATATTGGAACGCATTCTGGAGCGTTCGGGACTTACGAAAGGAAGAGAATATGAAACTCAAAAAGGGTTTTCAAAAGAAGATGGAATGGGTCATAACAAACCGGATGTGGTGGTTTATCTGCCGGATGAGAAATTTATGGTGATTGATTCGAAAGTCTCGTTGAAGGCCTATGAAAAATACAGTTCTGCTGAAGATGAAGTTGAGCAACAGCAATTTCTGAAAGAACATGTAAACTCTATTCGCGCCCATGTAAAAGGCTTAAGCGGGAAAAATTATGAGCAAATTCATGGCGCCCAAAGCCCGGATTTTGTGTTACTCTTTGTACCCATTGAACCGGCATTTAGTGCAGCCCTTCAGTATGATTCGAATCTTTATTACGAAGCCTTTGACCAAAATATCGTGATCGTCAGTCCTTCTACCTTATTGGCAACGTTGGCAACCATAGATAGTGTGTGGAAGCAGGAGTATCAAAATAAAAACGCGATGGAAATTGCCAAACGGGGTGGGGCATTGTATGACAAATTTGTGCTATTTGTGGAGAGTATGAATGATATAGGCCAGCGAATTCGTCAAACCCAAGATAGTTACGATGAAGCCATGGGGCGGCTTTCAACGGGGGCCGGTAATTTGGTTCGTCAAGCAGAAATGATCCGGAAACTCGGAGCTAAAACTTCTAAACAACTGCCGGGTAATATTACCGATGAACTTGATGATGAGTTATTAGAAGAGGAGACTGATTCCTGAAAAATCACTTAGATTTCTTCGCATTTAGAGATCATGCTGTTGAAAAGATCTTTTTTCAATACTCAAACATATTCCAGGGCTTGCCGGTGGGTTTGGGAGCTTTAAAAGTCATCAGCTCTTTTAAGGTAGGATGCTCCAGCTCCAGTTTAACAGCTCGTAACGCGATGTCTTTTCCCTTTGTTTCTTGGGGATCTCCATATTTATGATCCCCCCAAAGCGGATGACCTTCCTTAGCAAATTGCACTCTGATTTGATGGGGTCGCCCCGTGATCAGATCTACCTCAATTACACTAAAATTAGCATTCATTTTTATGGTGATGAATTTCAGTCTCGATTCCTTAGCGTTTCTTTTGGGCGATTCATAAGCTTTTACGGTATTAGACCGGTTGTCTTTTTCCAGAAAATGAACTAATTCTCCATAAACCGGAGCCTGTCCCTTAACAAGTGCCCAATACGTTTTATTAATCGTTCGTTTCCGAATTTGATAGGAAAGTCGTGAAGCTGCTTTCGAGGTTTTAGCCAGAACCATCACTCCACTTACGGGGCGATCCAATCGGTGTACTAAACCCAGGTATACATTTCCCGGCTTCTTGTATTTCTCCTTTATGTACTGCTTACACAAATTTAGCACATCCGGGTCTCCGGTGTGATCTTCCTGAGAAAGTACTCCTGCCGGTTTATCAATAACCAGCAAGTGATTGTCTTCAAAAATGATGGGAATGTTGGGCGTAGTCTGCGTTGTTTCCATGGGTCAAAATTAGGCATTCTGAGAACCAAAAATGAGATGATTTGCCACTAAATCGTCTGGCAAATGAATAAAAAATAAAAACAGAATCCGAACAAGAAGTGATCTGATGAATGAATAAGGGTTTTTTATGACTAAGGAATGGAACGCGGATGACTCGGATTGGGCGGATGATCGCAGAAAGTTTATAAGGTGCTCTGTAAATATTTAATTCCGTGTACATCCGCAAGATCAGCATCATCTGCGTTCCATTCGTATGTAGCAACTGGAAAATTTGTGCATCTTATTAATCTGTGATCAAATTTATTTTATCTTTGGGATATGAGTAAAGATGGACAAGTTAATCTCTCTGAGAAAGTAGCCAATTTACCAACCTCTCCCGGTGTCTATATTTACCGGGATTCCTCTGGAACGGAGCTATATGTAGGTAAGGCTAAGCGACTGAGGAACAGAGTGCGGTCTTATTTTCAGGATTCCCGACCGGCGGATGGACGAATCAAAACCATGGTGTCTAAAATTGATGACATCGAGGTATTTGTTACAGATTCAGAAGCCGAGGCTCTTATCTTGGAGAATAATCTTATCAAGCAGTATCAGCCACGGTATAATATTATGTACCGGGATGATAAGTCGTATCCGTACATCTGCATCACCGATGAGACTAAGCCACGTGTGTTTCCTACCCGAACGGTGGTTAAGGATAGAAGTAAATACTTCGGTCCTTATGACAACGTGGGTGCTATGAAGCGAATGCTTGAGACTATACGAAAAGCATTTGGTCTTTGTACCTGTGCCGTCTCTCAAAAAAATATTGACAAGACCAAGAGCGTCCCCAACTGGCATTCCTGCTTCGATGATTACCTCGAAAATTGCTCCGGTGACTGGGATGATGAGATCTATCAAACTACCATCAAGAAAGTAGAACGGATGCTGAACGGACAAACCGATCAACTGATTCGTGAACTAAAAGAGGAAATGCAGATTGCTTCCGATGCATTAGCGTTTGAAGAAGCTGCTCAACTCCGTGATAGTCTGGAAGCTGTTAAGCATTACAGTCAGAAGATGAAAATGGTGGTTTCTAAAAAAGTTGATCGTGATGTGTTTGCCATTCGCAAGGACGAAGAAATTGGTGAGGCTTGTGGTGTGTTGTTCAAAGTTCGGGAGGGGAAGATGATCGGGAAATTCCATCGGTTCCTGAAGAATATAAAAGGTCTTGAAATGGGAGAGATGCTGCAATCATTTGTGGAAGATTACTATACCGGGCAATATATGGCAGCCATTCCTGATGAAGTTTATTTGAGTCATGAGCTGATGGAAACCGAACCTTTGGAGCAATACCTTGAGCAAGAACGCGGAAAAATGGTACCTGTAAAAGTTCCACAGATCGGAGAGAAAAAGCAGCTTATTAAAATGGCACAGGCCAATGCAAAATTACACCTTAATGAAAGGGCACTCGAAAAAGCTAAAGCTGAACGAGATCGAATTCCGCATGCTGTGAAGGAACTTAAAGAGCATCTTAAACTGGATCGCCTTCCCCGAAGAATTGAGTGTTTTGATAACTCGAATCTGCAAGGCAGTGACCCGGTAGCATCTATGGTTTGCTTCGTTGATGCCAAGCCTCGTAAGAGCGAGTACAAACGGTTCAATATAAAAACCGTTGAAGGACCAGATGACTTTGCTTCTATGAAAGAAATTCTGACCCGAAGATATTCCCGGGTTATGAAAGAAGGACAGCAAATTCCTGATCTCATAATTGTGGATGGGGGAAAGGGGCAGCTAAGTTCTGCAGTAGAAGCCCTTAAAGAAATTGATTTCTACGGAGAATGTGAGATTATCGGGCTGGCCAAGCGTCTTGAAGAAGTATTTTTGCCTGGAATGTCAAACCCTATTATGATTCCCAAGAAATCCTCAGCGCTAAAATTACTTCAGCATGCGAGGGATGAAGCGCATCGTTTTGCCATTAATTTTCACCGGCAGAAAAGAAGTAAGCGTACAGTAAAGACAGAGTTAGTTGAAATAGAAGGTATTGGAGATAAAACTGCTCAAAAGTTGTTGCAAGAATTTGGGTCTGTCAAAAAAGTTAAAAAAGCAGAGAAAAAAGAAATTCAAGCCCTGATTGGTAAATCAAAAGGAGAGAACGTGTACAACTTTTTCAGGCAGTAATTCGTCTGCATAATGTAAAAAAGGATGTAACATTAATATGTTATATGAATAGAAAAGTGCGGATACTATAATTTCGCAAGCCGATAAGTTAAAGGCTAACGAAACGCTTTCAGCAGTCATCAAGTTTTAAGGAACAAAAGGATAGTATTAAAGTTTGACTTGTTGTTAGCAGAATCCCAAATAGTAGGGTGATTATTATGAAACTGATTAAAAGACACGTTGATAAACCAAATTATAAAAATCTCAAAGACAGAGAGCTGGTAAAGTATTTCAGAAAAAATGGTGATGAAGCAGCTTTTAATGAACTGATGAATCGTCATCAGCAAAAAATCTATTCTTATATTTACAGTATGGTGATGAATCCTGAAATCGCCAACGATCTTTTCCAAACTACCTTCACTAAGGTAATAACTAAGATGGATGATACGTATAATGAACAAGGCAAATGGATTGCCTGGGTGATGCGTATTGCACATAATGCAACGATTGATTATTTAAGAAAACAAAAAAGATATATCGACGTTAGTGGATGGAGTGATGAGGATTCCTCAACCGATTATTTTGATCGGATGGAAGACGAAAGCAATGTGGATGCGGATGAGAAATTGATCGAGTCCGAAATGAAATCAAGTTTAATGAAACACATTGCCAAACTTCCTGAGGAACAGCGCTCAGTGGTTTTGTTAAGGCACTATTATGAAATGCCATTTAAAGAAATAGCAGAGCTCACTGATGTTTCCATCAATACTGCATTAGGACGCATGCGGTATGCACTCATAAATCTTAGAAAGTATTTTGAGGAAGAACGAGAAGAAGAGCAAAAACATGCACACGGATGAACACAACACTATTCGCTATTTGATGAAGGAAATGGATCCTTCAGAAGAAGCGGAATTCGAAAGGAAAATGCGGGAGGATGAAGATTTATTGATCGAAGTTGAAAGTTTGCGGGCTACTAAACGCAAGCTTTCAAGCCTTCCGCAAAAAAAACCACCTAAAGAAATAACAAACCAAGTACTTAATGATATAAAACAGCTACAATCTAATAAATCTACATTTTTAAAAACCTTTTCAACTTTTGCTAAAAGAGGATTGGCTGCTGCAATATTGTTGATGAGTATGACGGTTGGGTATTTCTATTTTATGGGTAATTCTGCTACCACACAGGAAACAGCTATTCCAAGTGATTCTGAAACGGTAGAACCTTGGGTAGATAGAAATGAGGTACTGAGGTTTACCGGGGGAGAGCAATCTTCGGTTCAGTCAGAATTCACCAGAAGTTATGAAAAGTTGCAGTTGGTTAATGATCCTTCTGCTAATGGCAGTGCCAATAATAGTATTTTACTTACCGGATCATCTAACTAAGTATATGCTAACTAACACTTTATCCTAAAAATGTGGATAACTTTGCCTTGGAATGTGAATAAGTATTTTTGTATAGCAGTACACCTCGCTTTATATTAGAATTTATTGGAATTACATAACAAGTATAAAGCAGGATTAATGGGAAAAGTCATATCAATTGCCAATCAAAAAGGTGGAGTAGGAAAAACAACTACGGCAATAAATTTAGCCGCTAGTTTAGCTGCTGTTGAACACCCTACACTGGTAATAGACATCGATCCACAAAGCAATACCACAAGTGGTTTAGGTATTGACTCTAAGACGGTATCTAATTCGGTGTATGAAATGATGATTGGCAGTGCTGACATAGACGATACAATTCGTCAAACTGAATTGGATTTCCTCGACTTGGTCCCGGCTCACATAAATTTAGTGGGAGCTGAAATTGAGATGATTGACCGCGAGGAAAGGGAGAGAATCCTTAAAAAAGCCATTTTAAGCGTTAGGGATAAATATGATTTTATCATTATTGATTGTCCTCCTTCTTTAGGTTTATTGACAATCAATGCTTTAACTGCCTCAGATTCAATTGTTATTCCGGTGCAATGCGAATATTTTGCACTCGAAGGATTAGGACAGCTTCTGAATACGATCAAAATTGTTCGTCAGCATTTAAACCCTGAGTTAGATATTGAGGGAGTGTTGTTAACTATGTATGATACGCGTACAAGACTCTCTAACCAGGTTGCAGATGAAGTGAAACGTTATTTTGATGACCGGGTCTTCAAATCTGTAATTGCAAGAAATGTGAGGTTGGCTGAAGCTCCCAGTTTTGGTAAGCCGGCTTTACTTTATGATTCTACCAGTGTGGGAGCTAAAAATTACTTGGCTTTATCTCGAGAAATCATCAAGAAAAACAAGAAATTATTTAAGGACAGCCCGGTCCTGACAAACTAAGAACTAAGTTAGATTATGGCTTCCAAAAAAGTACTTGGACGTGGTTTAGGAGCTTTCTTTCCGGAATATAAAGAAGAAGGCAAAGAGTCGGTTGAAGGTTCGGATGCTGAAAAAGAAACGCTCGAAAAGAATATCGTAAAACCAGAAGATCGGGTAAACATTGTTCTTTTCGTACCGGTAGATCATATTCGTAAAAATCCTCATCAGCCCAGGAAACAATTTAATGAAGAACGTCTGGATGAACTGGCTGATTCTATAAAGGAACATGGGCTTATTCAACCTATTACCGTCCGATACATTGGTGAAAAGCGTTTTGAGCTTATAAGCGGGGAAAGACGGTTGAGGGCTGCCAAATTAGCCGGACTAAAGGAAGTGCCGGCCTTTATACGTGAGGCCGATGATGAGCAAAGTATGGCCTTTGCGCTTATTGAAAACATCCAGCGGGAAGAGTTAAATCCGCTTGAAGTTGCTTTAGGATATCAGCGACTGTTGGAAGAATTTGATTATACCCAAGCCGAGGTCGCTGAAAAGGTTGGCAAAAACCGATCAACGGTTACGAACATGCTTCGTCTGTTAAATTTGCCGGACTTCATTCAAACGGCTCTGAAATCAAATCAGATAACTATGGGACATGCAAGGGCATTAATTACCATAGAGGATGAGGAGATTCAACAAAAAATCTTGAAGAAGGTATTGGATGAAGGGCTTTCAGTTCGTCAAATTGAACAAGCCGTACGGGATTTAGAAAAATCCGGAAGTAGTAAAAAGAAAAAGAAAAGTCCCCGGAAAGATCCTAATAATCCGTTCTATGAAGAAATTTCGGCCAGACTTCGCCGTACATTTAGTACAAAAGTTAACATTAAACCCAAAAAGAAAGGCGGAGAGATAAAGATTGAATATTACTCCGATGATGACCTTGGACGCTTACTTTCTATATTTGATTCGATCGATTAGCTTGGGTTTGGTATTTGCGCTAGGTTTTATCTTGTCCGGATTTGCCCAGAATAGCCAATCTTATGAAAGTTTTGTGCCAAAGAACTATTCAATTCGCTCCTCATTTATAGATACTGCTGAAACAGATATAACTTATCCTGATCCTAAAAAAGTTTTAAAACAATCGTTAATGATTCCGGGATGGGGACAGGTGACAAACAAGCAGACGTGGAAAGTTCCTATTGTTTATGGATTGATAGGAGGTTTAACATACTACAGTGTTTATTTACACAAAAAATATCACGATTACAGGGCTGCATATTATAATCTAAATCCCGATACACCGGATGATAACCGGTTTGGAGACACTCCTGATTATATTCCTGATAATGCCAATTTAAGTGCCCTTCAGCAAAACAGAAACTTTTTCCGAAACCGAAGAGATTTAGTGTATGTTTTTGTGGGGCTATCCTATGCATTAAATGCAATCGATGCTTATGTTTTTGCCCATTTACGATCATTTGATGTATCTGACGATCTCTCAATGGGAGTAGAAATTCAGCCTGCTATTATAGCAACGAATTATGCTACTCACGCCCCATCTATATCATTTTCAATTAATTTTTAGGAATATATGACACCAGAACAAAGAGAATTTCAGGCAAAGAAGCCTCAATTTAACGGCTATGACCGGGATATTTGGAGTATTTTTAAAGTGATGGGAGAATTTGTGGAAGGCTACGACAAGCTTTTCCAAATTGGCCCTTGTATTTCCATTTTTGGTTCAGCCCGTACTAAGCCTGAGAATAAATACTATGAGTTGGCGGTGGAAACTGCAGACAAAATTACCAAAAAGGGATTTGGCGTAATTACCGGTGGAGGTCCGGGAATTATGGAAGCAGCTAACAAAGGAGCCGAGAAGGGCAATGGAAAATCGGTTGGATTAGGAATCAGCTTGCCATTTGAACAAGGAACGAACCAATATGTGGACCCTGATTTCACCATTAATTTTAATTATTTTTTTGTGCGCAAGGTTATGTTTGTGAAATACGCTCAGGGCTTTGTGGTATTTCCGGGAGGATTTGGAACCCTTGATGAACTTTTTGAAAGTCTCACACTCATACAAACCCGAAAAATAGATCAAATTCCTATTATCTTATTTGGAAGTGATTACTGGAAAGGCTTAACAGAGTGGATTGAAAATACTATGAAGGAATGGGGCACCATCTCGGACAATGATACTGATCTTTTTCACGTTACTGATTCCACAGATGAAGTCGTAGATATAATATGTGATTTTTACAGTAAAAAAGAACCGATGCCAAATTTCTATTTCTAAATTATAGAGTGGTAAACGGGCCGAAAAGTGTAAATTTATACTATTTAGCTAAAAAAAAGGTGTTATAATTTTAAATTCAGTGTCAATTTTTATTAAATTCGGCGCTGCAACTAACTATCAAAACAAAAAATGATATGAAGCTTTTAAAAATAAGTTTTAGTGCTGTCTTAATCGCTATGATGGCATTTCAAGTACATGCACAAGACCAAACGCAAGCAGTAGAGCTATACAACAAGGGATTAGAACAGGCACAAGCTAATGAGTACGATGCTGCTATTTCAACATTTACTCGGGTTATTTCGATGGGAGAGCAACTTGGTCCCGAAGGAGAGGAAGTTAAGAATAACGCAGAATCCCAGATTCCTAAAATGTATTTTGCTAAGGCAAGAGCGCTTTATCAGAATTATCAAAGAAGTAAAGAACTCTCCACACTTGAGGATGCAATCGATGCCTTCAAGAATGTTATTGATGTAAGTGAAGAGTATGGTGATGACAGATACACACCTACTGCAAGAGGGGCAATTCCACAATTATATTATGCTAAATCTGTCCTGCTTTACAGCGAAGAAAATTATGAAGTTTCGGAGCAAGCAGTCGATGAAGCGCTCAACTTAAATTCGAACTATGCTGCTGCCTATTATCAGAAAGCTAAGATTTTCAAAAAAGTGAATGACACTGATGGTGACGGTATCATAGATCAGAATGTAGAACAGATGCTTGAGTGGTACGATCGCGCTATTGATGTGGGACAAACGACAAATAAAGGTACGGTTGTAGAAAATGCTAATGAAGCTGCTCATGATGAATTATTGGCTGTAGGTACAAGAGCCTCGGAAGCAAATAACTTAGATTATGCATTTCAAATGCTTGAAACAGCTTTAAATTATAATGCCCAATCAGCTGATGTCTATTATCGATTAGCAGAAGCACACAACAAAGCTGGTAATCCGGAAGAGGCAATAGAGGCTGCAAATAATTCTCTTGAATATGAAACCGGTGGACGTACCGATAAAGCTAAAATTTATTTTGAACTGGGATATGCCCATCAAACCTTAGGTAATAAGGCTGAATCTTGTGATGCATTTTCAAATGCAGTATATGGTCAATTTAAGTCTGCTGCCGAACACAAAATGGAGTTTGAATTGAAGTGTGATTCAGCAACCGAGTAGAATTTTACATTCATAATGTTATCTAAAGCCACACTTTTTTTTAGAGTGTGGCTTTTTTATATATAGCCTCATTTATCTTTTTATACAAAAGGTGCATTTGCTATCTTTGCCCATCCGTTTCCTAATCAACCTAACCTTTAATAATTTCTTCATACATGCCAGCTTCAAAACTTGATTCACTCTGTGTCAACACCATAAGAACTTTATCTATCGATGCCGTTGAGAAGGCCAATTCCGGTCACCCCGGCATGCCTATGGGAATGGCTGATGTAGCTTATATTTTATGGACTAAATTTTTGAAGCATATTCCAAATAACCCAAATTGGTTTGACAGAGATCGTTTTATTTTGTCTGCCGGACACGGTTCGATGCTTATCTACAGTTTATTGCACCTTAGTGGATACGATCTTAGTCTTGATGAGATCAAGAACTTCCGCCAAATGGGGAGTAAAACCCCGGGGCATCCTGAATACGGAATGACACCCGGTGTAGAAACTACCACAGGGCCTTTGGGACAGGGATTTGGAACCGGTGTTGGAATGGCCATGGCTGAGCATTTTATAGGAGCCAACTTCAACAAAGAGGGGCACGAAATTATTGATCACTATACATATGCTATTGTAAGCGACGGGGATTTAATGGAAGGAATTTCCCACGAGTCTGCTTCAATGGCAGGGCATATGGGACTTGGAAAACTTATATATCTTTATGATTCAAATAGAATCTCGATTGAGGGTTCTACTGACCTTGCCTTTACCGAAGATGCAGTAAAAAGATTTGAATCATACAATTGGCATGTAGTTGAAATTGATGGTCACAACCATGATGAAATAACTTCAGCAATAGAAGAAGCTCAATCAGTAACAGATAAACCTTCCATTATTATTTGTAAGACACATATCGGATTTGGAAGTCCAAACAAGCAAGATTCAGCTTCGTCACATGGGTCTCCACTGGGCGAGGAAGAAATTAAACTTACCAAGGAAGCTTACGGTTGGGACCCTGAAAAGAAATTTAATATACCTGATGAGGTCTTAAGTAAATTCAGAGAATCCGTTGATAAAGGAAAGAAAGCAGAGGAAGAATGGAATCAAAAATTAGAAGCTTATAAAAACGCCTTTCCCAAAGAAGGTAAAATGCTTAAAGCCTGGATAAACAGAGAAATTTCTAATGAACTGGAATCTAACTTACCGGTATTTGAAGAAGATGAAAAAGGAATGGCGAGTCGTGCAGCCTCCGGAAAAGTGATTAATTCTTTAAAGGAAGTAGTGCCAAATTTATTTGGCGGCTCAGCTGACTTGGGAGGAAGTACTAAAACGGATATCGAAGGATATGGATCTTACATCGTAGATAAACCTACCGGCAGAACGGTTCACTTTGGTGTGAGAGAGCACGGAATGGGAGCAGCAGTAAACGGTATGGCTATACATGGTGGAATGGTTCCCTATGGTGCTACTTTCTTTGTATTCACCGATTATATGAGACCCGCAATTCGATTGGCAGCACTTATGAAAACCCCATCAATTTTTGTACTTACTCACGACAGTATTGGTTTAGGTGAAGATGGTCCAACTCATCAGCCCATTGAACACCTTGCAAGTCTCAGGGCCATGCCAAATGTTACAATTTTACGTCCCGGCGATGCTAATGAAACGGCCTACGCCTGGAAGGCTGCAATTGACAACACCACAGGACCAACTCTTTTGGTGCTCACACGTCAAAACCTTCCAACTTTGCCAAGATCAGAGCAGAATTCAGCCAAAATGGTACTTAAAGGTGGATACGTGTATGCAGATTCAACCCAAAAAACTCCGGATGCTATTTTAATTGCAACAGGTTCGGAATTACATCTTGCTGTACAAGCTAAATCGAAATTAGCAAAACAAGATGTTGACGTCCGTGTAGTGAGTTTACCAAGCTGGGAACTATTTGAAAAGCAGAGTGATGCTTATAAGCAATCCGTATTTCCTGATGAGGTAATCAATCGAGTATCTATAGAAGCTGGTGCTACTTTTGGGTGGGAACGATATATAGGAGCAAAAGGAAAAGCAATTGGATTGAATCGATTTGGTGAATCTGCTCCTTATGAAGATTTGTTTGATCATTTTGGCATTACTGTTGAAGCAGCAGTTGACGCAGTACTTGAGGGAAATTAGAGGCCTTTTAAGAAGGTCGATGGATACAAGTAAAGGTTATGTCGTCTAATGGATCTACAGAGCCTATAAAAGCTTCTAAGGAGGACTGCACCTTGCCGATGATAGTTTTGGCATGGAGGGATCCATAAATCTCCATCAGGGATTCGATGCGTTCTTCACCATATTCTTCGTCTCGGCTATTACGGGCTTCATTGAGGCCATCAGTGTAAAACAAAACTGAATCACCGGGGTTGAAGTGAAATTTCTTTACTTCCATATTTTTATCAAGCAAACTGGTGGAAGTCATCCCCAAAGCAAATCCATTTGATTTCAGTTTAAAAGTAGTGTCTCTGTCTTTGTTATAATAGATCGGAATGTTGTGTCCGGCCCTGATGTATTCAAAATAGTCTTCATCGTTGGGGAAGTAAGCAACGCAACCTGTTACAAAAGTTTTGTCTTTACTGTTGCTTTTAATGTAGTTGTTGAGTTGTAAGAATAATTCTTTTGAAGTAGGATGTTCTTTTTCAATGATCATACTAACCAAAGCCTGTAGGCGAACCATATATAAGGCCGCGCTTAAGCCTTTTCCGGATACATCGGCTATTACAACATATGTTCCCTTTTCCGTATCGATTACATCCAGGTAATCACCGCCGACTTCTTTTGCGGTATGGGCAAAGGAATATACTTCAAGGTTTTTCTTGTTTAGAGAGGTTCCCGGTAATAAGCTCAGCTGTATATCACGGGCGAGGTCAATTTCTTTTTGTACATCCGATTTTTCGAGCAATTCAATCAGCAAGAGCATAAACATGGAAATAAATCCAAAGGGGAGAAGCAGGTTGCCAATCAAGAAATACTCAATAATCCCAAAAAAGTTGAGCACGTAATAGGCTACAAAACTTACTGAACCAAGGCCAAATATTAATCTCCGGGTAGGGTTGAGGCGTTGCGTTAAATCCGAGAATAGCCTCATGAATTTTACATGACCAGGCAGCTGTTGCCCTTGTTGGCGTTCAATATCTTCAACAGCTTCTCTATAAACCAGCTTTAGCCGCTCCGTATCCGCTGAAAGCTCTTTGGAAAATCGTTCACGGCTCATTCCGGAAACATATTCCTGGTAGAATTTCTTAGTCCCGTAACCGGATTGCGCTTCGTTTTTTAGTCCCAATGAATCACTGATCTATGTTAATATTTGATCCTTCTTCGTAATAATAAACAAAAAGTTTTAGTTATTTCGGTTTGATTGGATTTCGAATCATTGAAAAAACAAAAAAACTTTACCTGTACAGGATTATTTGCTTTGAATAACGGTAGTATCTGCCGGGACTTTAAAAGGGTCAACGCGGTCATAAACAACCCATGCTCCCCTAAAATAACGTTTTACGATATTAGAAAACTTAATGGCTCTGTCGCGTTCATGGAAATCACCCACATGTACTCTGTAATAAGGAGTTCTGAAAAACACATAGGTTTCAGGTTGATAACTAACTATGGTAGTATCTGCCCAGGCTCTAAAATTAGCAGCCATCGTATCAGCTCCAGCTACATTCGTGCCTGAAAAGATTTGAACCCGGTATCCCTCATATAAGTTTTCTTCTTCTTCCTGCTGAACTTTTATTCGGTTGAAAGCTTCAGGAATTTGATTTTCACGATAAGCGTAGGCATCGGAGAGTTGCGTTCTATACCGCTCCAATTCTGTTGAAGAAGAAGTATTATTACTTATGTCATTACTTGTTGCTTCATCTTTTTCTTCAGTGGTTTCCGTTTCACTAACGGTTGGTTCTGAAGTGGAGCATGCCCCCATAGATATCGAGAAACACAGTAAAAAGACAGCGATTAATCTCATCATTTTAGAATCCTACCGGATGCCATGTGGTTTTAGTTTCTTGGAAATCAGTAACGAAATAAGGCGATTGTGCATCTTCTTCATACCAATCCTTTATGTGGCGCTTCACGATGCGTTTAACGTTTAACGAGGCATTCTCGTCTATCAATTTCTTCATTTCTTTGGGAAGATTATCGGTATAGCACATGGCATTTACATCCATGTGAGTACTAAAATGTTCCAATAATTCTTCTCGAAATCCGGTTAAAATATTCACAACTCCTCCGGGCACATCCGAAGAGTTCAATACTTCAGCAAAACTGATGGCCGGTAAAGGTGCTTTTTCGGAAGCTAAGATTACACATGTATTACCACCTGCAATGATAGGGGCAATAACGGAAACCAAACCAAGCAAGGGACTTTCTTCAGGCGCAAATGCAGCAACAACTCCTGTTGGCTCCAGCATACTGAAATTGAAGTGTGAGCTGGCTACCGGGTTAATAGAGCCAAATACTTGCTGGTACTTGTCCGTCCAACCTGCGTAGTAAATACATCGGTCTATAGCCGCATTTAATGTTGCTTCTGCTTCAATGGTTGTCATCCCAATAGGACCAAGTTCTTTCATAAATTGATCCCTTCGGTCTTCCATCATCTCAGCAATGCGGTATAAAACCTGTCCTCTGTTATAGGCGCTGCGACTACTCCATCCATCAAATGCGCTCCGGGCTACTTTCACCGCATCTCTGAAATCCTTACGAGAACCTTGACAAGCATTCGCAATCAAATCTCCTTCAGAATCCAGTGCTTTATAGGTACGTCCGGATTCACTGCGGGGGAAATTCCCGCCGATATACATTTTATAGGTTTTTTTAACGTCAATTCTTTCTTCTGTCATGATCAGTATTGGTTAATGGTGTAATGGTTAATTCGTTATTAGTTCACTTATTTATTTTTAAAGTATATGAGAACGAATAACAATTAACCAATAACTTATTCTCGTAGGTTATATGAATATTGATAATTTTAACAACTCGAATAATGAATTAAGATTTTGAGTTTAGTTTCGAATATATGCTGCGAGTCCGTGCATTCCACCTTCTCTGCCAACACCACTTTCCTTATATCCGCCAAAGGGGGAGGTAGGATCAAACTTGTTGTATGTATTCGCCCATACTACTCCTGAACGCATTTTGCTGCCCATTTTGAATATCTTCGAGCCTTTGTCTGTCCAGACTCCGTTAGCGAGTCCATATGGAGTGTTGTTGGCTTTCTCAATCCCTTCATCAGCTGTTCTAAAAGTTTGAACCGTAAGCACAGGACCAAAAATCTCTTCCTGAACCACCCGGTTCGATTGGGATACATTCGTAAACAGGGTAGGACGGATGAAATAGCCGTTTTCAGGAATATCACATTTAGCCTGATAGATATCTGCGCCTTCTTCGACACCTAATTCTAAATATTTGTTGACGGTTTCAAACTGCTCTTTAGAATTTATAGCACCAATGTCGGTATTTTTATCCAACGGGTCTCCAACAATGAGAGATTCTAGCCGGTCTTTTAGTTTTTGAATTACCTTATCTGCTACTCCTTCCTGCACAAGCAAACGAGAACCGGCACAGCATACATGCCCCTGGTTGAAGTAAATTGCATTGATTATTCCTTCGACTGCCTGATCTATTGGAGCATCTTCAAAAATAACCAAGGCTCCTTTACCGCCAAGCTCAAGGGTATATTTCTTATCGGTTCCGGCCAGTGATTTTTGGATGATTTTACCAACATTGGTTGAGCCGGTAAAAGCAATCTTATCTATATCTTTGTTATTTACGATTTCTGCACCGGTTTGTCCGGCACCGGTTACAATATTTACAACCCCATCAGGCAGCCCACAATCTTTGACAAGCTCAGCAAATTTAAGGGCTGTTAAGGAGGTAGTTTCAGCAGATTTAAGTACGACGGTATTTCCGGTAGCAAGGGCAGGTGCTATTTTCCAGGCTAACATTAACAGCGGAAAATTCCAGGGGATAATCTGTCCACACACTCCATAAGGTTTCGGTTTTTTACCTGGAAAAGCATATTCCAGTTTATCTGCCCAACCTGCATAGTAAAAGAAATAAGCGGCTACCAATGGGATGTCCACATCACGGGATTCTCGAATGGGTTTACCGCCATCCATACTTTCTAATACAGCAAATTCACGGGCACGCTCCTGAATCATCCGTGCAATGCGATAAATATATTTTCCGCGTTCTTTGGCCGAAATTTTTGCCCATTCCCCCTCATATGCTTTCCGGGCAGCTTTAACGGCTTTGTCGACATCTTTTTGAGTAGCCTCAGCAAATTCTGTTATGACTTCTTCAGTTGCCGGATTGGTACTCTTGAAGTATCGACCCTTGGAGGGTTTTACAAATTTTCCTCCAATGAATAAATCATATTGATCCTTGACTTCAGCAAAATCAGAATCTTGTGGAGCCGGGGCATATTCCCAAAGAGATGCAAAATCTAACTTAGAATTAGGGGAAGTTGGTTTGTAAGATTCTTTCGTTTCAGTATTGGACATAACAGTAATTCTTAATTCAAATATTTTTTCGATTCAGATCAATCGTTACTAAAGTAATCGAGAGATTGGTAATGACCGGTTTTTTGCTTAACAATTTGCATCAGCAGGTCATTAGTGAGGGAGCTGGCTCCAAAGCGGAAGTAATTTTTATTGAGCCATGCAGCTCCTAATGTTTCCTTTACCAGTACTAAATATTGGATAGCTTGCTTAGCCGTTCTGATACCACCCGCCGGTTTCATGCCTATCATTTTATCAGTTTCATAATAAAAATCCCGAATGGCTTCCAACATTACAAGAGTTACGGGTTGAGTTGCAGCCGGACTTACTTTACCGGTAGAAGTTTTTATAAAATCAGCTCCGGCATGCATGGCTAAATCGCTTGCCTTACGAACATTTTCAAGGGTGTGTAGTTCTCCTGTTTCTAAAATCACTTTTAAATGTGCATCTCCACAAGCTTCTTTAATAGCTGCTATTTCATCAAATACCAGATTGAATTCTCCATTCAAAAAAGCTCCACGACTGATGACCATATCAATTTCATCGGCGCCTTCTTCTACAGCAAATTTTGTATCCTCAATTCGCATAGAGAGGGGAGATTGACCACTTGGGAAAGCCGTTGCTACACTGGCTACGTTAATATCTGTTCCCTTTAGTTCATTTTTAGCAACTCGTACCATCCTTGGATATACACATACCGCAGCAACAGTGGGCAGATCGGGCAGAGCCGGATGAGGTTGTTTTGCCTTTTTGCACAATTGAATCACCTTACCCGGGGAATCTTTACCCTCAAGGGTAGTATGGTCAATCATACTGAGTGCCAATTTTAGCGCTTGTATCTTAGACTCTTTTTTAATGCTTCGGGAATTGAGTCTTGCCACCTTTTCATTAACACCCACTTCATCAATAGGCACTGTCTGATTAAAATCAGTATACTTCATAAGGTAATTTTATTCGCTGAATTTTTCCCAAAGGTAAGAAATCTTAAGGAAAAGCTTGTCAGCTATCAATGGATTCCAAAATTTAAATTAATTCATATTTTATGATTAAAGTAAATTTACTTAATTCTATGGTGTTCAAGGAGTAAGCAAGAATCCCGGGACAATAAAAAGCAAATAAAACATGAGGTAAAACTATGGAAATGGCAGCAATTAATTGGCTGGCGGTTATAGCCGCCACTTTGGTTGGTTTCGCAATTGGCTTTATTTGGTACGGCCCATTGTTTGGAAAAGCATGGATGAGTTCTGTAGGTATGACAGAAGAAGACGCTCAAAAAGGAAATATGGCTAAGATTTTTGGGTTTACCTTAATCTTTCAATTTATCATGGCGTATTGTTTGGCCATGTTTTTCTATGGAAGTGGAGATCCGGAAGCAGCAGAAATGATTACTGCAGGAACCGGATCGTTCTATGGATTTTTAACCGGATTTGGTTGGGTGGCTATGGCTATAGCTGTTAATGCTTTATACGAGCAAAAATCCTGGCAATATATTTTTATCAATGGTGGATTTTGGGTGGTTGTTTTCACCCTAATGGGATTGATATTGGGAGCCTGGAAGTAAGAACTAACTTTGATTTTGGGAGTTAAAGAAGAATTAACTCTCATGCGTTTACCAGTTTTAAAATAAACCTGAGGTAATCTTTGGGCAAATTAACCTCGCAGCGTCCGAAGGTCCTGCGAGCGTTACAAGGACATGGCTGAAGTGCCGAACGCTGCGAGGACCTGTGGACGCTCGCAGGTTCTCTGTACGATGTTTTAAAAAGGTATTTGCGTTAACTCTCTAAAATATTGCTTTAACTTAGAGGCAAAGTGAAGGAAAAATTAGCCCCTTTGCCTTGGTTATTTTCAGCCCAGATAGAGCCTCCATGAAGCTCCACAAAGTCTTTGCATAGAAGTAGCCCAAGCCCTGAACCTTTTTCACCGTTGGTACCATCAGTTGATTTTGAATGTTCGATTTGGAAAAGCTTACCAATTTTATGTTCAGGAACTCCTGTTCCATTGTCTGAGACTGAAACGAGAGCTTCATTTCCTTTAACTTTTGCTTTTATT
This sequence comes from Gracilimonas sp., assembly GCF_031581265.1. Classification (GTDB taxonomy): domain Bacteria; phylum Bacteroidota; class Rhodothermia; order Balneolales; family Balneolaceae; genus Gracilimonas. The sequence goes on along the minus strand of NZ_JAVLBQ010000001.1, from coordinate 197,263 downwards.
TGAATGTTTCCGTGGTTGGGAGTGAATTTAATGGCATTTGAAATTAGATTTCTGAGCACAGTATTGAGCATGTTTTTATCAGCTTCTACAGTAATCAATTTAGATTGTGAGTAGGAAATGGTAATTGATTTTTGAAGAGCAGAATCTTTTTCGAGGCGAATATTTTCTTCAATTACCTTATTTAGTACTATCGACTCAGGACTATAATCGATACGCCCGGATTGATTTCGCGCCCACATCAAAAGGTTATCGAGTAACTCATTAATTTGCAGGGTAGAGTCATGAATGATGGAAGCAAATTGTTTTGCTTGTTCGGTATCACCACTTTGCAAAACATCTGAGAGGAGATCACTAAAACCAATGATACTGCTCAACGGACTTCTTAGATCGTGAGCTATTATTGAAAGTAATTTATCCTTTCCGGCATTAAGTTCTTGAAGGCGTTCTTGTTTACTTCTTAATTTTTCTTCTGCTTCCTTGCGTTCAGTTATATCTCTTACGTTTAATACTATAGCTTCAATTGCAGGGTCATCTAACAAGTTGTTTCCAACTGCTTCTAAATAGACCCAGCCTCCTTTTTTATGCCAGTGTCGATATTGAATTCCACCGTGATATTTTTTACGAATGACACGCATAAAGGCCGATTTAACCTTTGGTCTATCATCGGGGTGAATCATCGTTTCAATAACATCAATTCCAACCAGCTCTTCCGGTTCATACCCCAAAATATATTTGCAAGATTCATTCACAAAAAATTGAGTTCCTGTATCATCCAGCATCACAAGCATGTCAAAAGAATTCTTAATCAACTGGTAAAATGAACTCTCGTAGTTAGTTCTAAAATGTTTAGGTTGGAAGGAATTTTCAGTTAGGGTATATGTGCCGTCTTGCTCTTTCATAGTCTTGGTATTTTGGAGTCCTACTTATAGCTATGAAAATCTTATTAAGAATACATGAAGGGAACAGAAATATTTATGAAATTTCATCTTTCAGTTCTTCCGGAATTTCCGCTTCCCGGAAAATTTCGGCTGCTTCCGCAAACCGATCGGCCAGACCAACCATAACCAGTCTGTCACCGGCTTTCAGCGTAAATTCCCCGGCCGGGTTCCCAATATTATTATTCCCTCGCTGAACGGTAAGGACCGTAATTTGATACTTGTTTCTCAGCATCAAATCGGAGAGTGATTTACCGGCGGCATAGGATCCTTCACGTACCAAAACAGCACGAGTATGCAGCCCTTCTTCATCCAGTCCTTGCAATACCATAAGATGAGCCTCCTGAATACTTCCCCGCATAATTTGATAATCCTCTGCCCGGAGTTCCTGAATGTGCTGTTGAATTTCTTCTTCCGGAATCATGTATGCACTGAGTACAGTTGAAAATAGCCGTACGGTTGTTTCCATTTCTTCGGGTACAACTTTATCGGCACCGGCGTTTTCAAGGAAGTCTGCCTCAGCAAGATAACGGGTTCGTACCACGGTTTGAATGGTCGGGTTGAGGTATTTAGATAGTTTGATGATTCTCGGACTTGCATCTGGGTCGTTGATGGCGATCACACAAAGTTTAGCTTTATAAATCTGGGCATGTTCAAGGATATGGGTTCTGGATGCATCTCCATAAATAGCTTTAATTCCTTCTTCATGCATCTCATTGACTGACTCGGGATTCATCTCGACGACTATAAAAGGAATACCGGTTTCTTTAAATACCCGAGCAAGATTTCGTCCTGCGTGACCATATCCCACCAAAATCATATGGTCTTCTAAATCAATTTTTTCTTCTGGCGATGGAGATTCCGCTTTTGTCTGTCCAAATTTTCGAAGTGGGGTTTTAGATAACATCTCTCCAACTTTGGGGCTCACATGAAGGAAGAGGGGAGTGAGCAGCATCAAAATTACTGAAACGGCGATAAATGTTTGGGAACCGATATCTCCATATCCACCGGGTGTCAAACCGGCCGCACGACCGGCTCTTTCCAGTACAAATGAAAATTCCCCGATCTGAGCAAGTACCAAACCGGTAGCGGCAGCTATTCGAATTGGATATCCAAGAACAAGTAAACTAATGGAGCTCAAAATAAACTTCAGAACTAACACACCGGCAGCAATACCTAACAATAATAAAGGATAATCTAACACAAATTGCAGATCCAGTAGCATACCTACCGATACAAAGAAGACCGCATTAAAGATAGTCTTGACCGGTAAAATTTCACTTAAGGCATGATCACTGTAATGACTTTCACTTACCACTAATCCGGCTAAAAAGGCTCCTAAAGCTAAGCTTACATCGGCAAGATTGGTAATGGCTGCTGTTCCAAAACAGATGGCCATCACGGTTAGAATGAAAAGCTCCTGTCGTCTTGTTTGCGCTACTTTTTCCAAAATCCAGGGAACGACTTTTCTTGCCAATAACACAACAATGGCAATAAGCGCAACGGCTTTCCCAAGAACTACAAATACATCAGAAATGGAATCACTCTCTCCGGAAAGAATAGGTATAAGCAGGACCATGGCGATAATAGCCAGATCCTGGAATATCAAAACAGCCAGTGAGAGTCGGCCGGAGGGAGTGTCGGTTTTGCCCTGTTCACTTAGTAAACCTAAAATGATGGCTGTAGAGCTCAAGGCAACCAAACAGCCGGTGTAAACAGCTACTTTCCATTCTACCCCAAAAAAGAGCAGGATACCTACCACAGCGGCTACTGATAACGAAACTTGTAATCCACCCCCCACAATAATCGCTTTTTTAATACGAGCGAGTTTCTCTAAACTGAATTCAATCCCAATGGTAAACAACAATAGAATGATGCCTATTTCGGCCAGCATATCTACCAGCTCAATATCCTGAACCAAGCCTAAAGCATTTGGACCAATGATTACCCCTGCAATCAAAAACCCGGCAATAGGCACCAGTTTGATTTTATAACAAATGTAAGCAATGAGTACACTGACTAAGAATAGAGCAACGATCTCATTTAAAAATGGAAGACTTACCGCAAATAGCATCTAAATGTATGTTTGGAGGTGGAATTTCTAAGGCGTAAAGATATTGAATAGTGGTAGGATAAAGAAGTGTTTATTGGAAAAGCAGTCAGCAGTCAGCTGTCAGCATTCAGTCTTTAGAAATTCAAACTTTTTTACTCTAAATAGCTGGTAGACTGAACACTGATTATATTTGGCTAAAAATTAGAATTATATTCAGGATGATTCCAACTCTGGGCATCATATTGCATACTTAAAACCTGAGTTTTAGATAAAAGCTCTCTGAAGTTGTCATCCTGAGCGCTTAAAAAGGTAAAAAATATATCACCTTTGTTGAACGCGAAGGATCTCAATGAATAATACTATCGGGTATCTTGAACTTTGAGACCTTTCGCGGAATAATATGGAAACCTAATTATACTTGAATGCGCTCAGGGTGAAAACCCATTGCTAACTATTACTCGAACGCAGGATTAAAATAAGACTTTCCCTGAAAGCTGACGGCTGATAGCTGAAAGCTAATTTTTGTACTTCTCAAACCATCCCGTTATATATCCAACCTTGCGGAATAAATTACTCGGCTTTCCTGCGATTCCGTGGCCTGAACCCTGAATACGAACCATTACAGCATCGATATCTTGAAGTTTAAGTGCTGAATAATATTGTTCAGTCTCACTCATAGGAGTTCGGTAATCCTGTTCGCCGGTAAGCATCATGGTAGGAGTAGTTACATTTCCAACCAGGGAAATGGGAGAGTGTTCGAGGTATTGTTGAGGATCGTCCCAAGGCTTTTCTGTAAACCAGTATTTGCTGAAAAATGGAATACCATCCGCTGTGAGTACAAAGCTGTACCAGTTGATTACCGGTTTTGCCACTACGGCAGCTGTAAAACGATCGGTCATTCCTATACTCCAGGCGGTCAATACTCCGCCACCGCTACCTCCGGTTATGAACAAATTATCTTCATCAATATAGCCCTGATCAATCACATAATCGGTGGCATCCATAAGGTCGTTGTAGTCTTCACTGGGGTAATTATTGTTGATGTAGGCTGCAAATTCTTCACTATAACCGGTACTACCACGGGGATTGGTGTAAACTACTACATACCCGCGACTGGCCATAAGCTGAAGCTCAGGAGAAAACTGAGGTCCATAACTGGACCATGGGCCTCCATGAATTTCTAATATCATGGGGTATTCTTTATCCGGATCAAAATCAGGAGGAGTGATAATCCAGCCCTGAACCCGAAAATCATCTACGGAAGAATCAACCCAAAATTCTTCGACTTCTCCCATATTGTTGGCCTTTAAAAACTGCTCATTCAAATTTGTAAGAGTTCGAGCGGCCATGCGTGTAGGGAAATGAACTACGCCAAGTTCGGCAGGTGTGGTTGCAGTTCCTACACTATAAGCTACCCGTCCATTATTAGCTACGGAATAAGAACCACCGGAGTAGGGTCTTCCAATAGTAGCTGAAGACAGATTTTGAGCAACTTCGGTATAATCACCATTGAGTTTAATATTGCCCACTTTTGCTTTACCATCTTCTAAATAACTGAAAAACAACGATTCACTATCTGAAGCCCAATTTATACCGGAAACATCTTGTGGGACTTGTTGTGAAATTTTTCTGAGGTTCGATCCGTCCCGGTTCATGATATATAATTCGGTAAGCTGATATCCTACAAAACGATCTTCATATCCGGTGTATGCTATTAAATTTCCATTAGGAGAAACTTTAGGATTACTATGCGGACCTCTTTTATCCGTGAGCTGAGTTAGTTCACCGCTTTCAATATCCATTTCATAAATCTGTGCATTATTGGGATCAAGTTCTGCATTTCCGGATCTATCGGCTGTAAAAAGAATGTTTCCATCGGGAGTCCATGATGGGGAACTGTAATTATAATCCCCGGTCGTGAGTTGACGGGGAGCACCACCTTCAGCTGAAATAACAAAAATATGATTAAATCCATCCGGGATATAGCCTCCGCCATCGCTGCGATAAGCGACTTTATCAATTACTTTAGCCGGTTGTTCCCATTCTGCTCCTTGAGGTGGGGTGGGCATATCTGCGCGCACTGTTGAAGATGAGCCCAGTACAAATTTCGAGAATAAAAGCTTAGTTCCATCGGGGGACCAGCTCAGGTTACCGGGGCTTTCGGTCAGGTTAGTAATAGAAGTTGAAACTCCGGTATCCATCCAACGCACAAAAATTTGGTTTGATCCTTCCTCGCTGGAAGTATAAGCAATTCGATCTCCACTTGGTGACCAAGCAACATTCCCATATCCACTTTTACCGGAAGTCAGTGGTCGGTGATTCTCCCCGGAAAAAGAAATGGTCCAAAGATTCGTGAAACGACGATCGGTCATTACATCAAATTGATGTCGTTGGTAGATAATAGTATTTCCATCAGGGGAAATTTCAGGATTGGCGACCATGACCAAATCAAAGACATCCATATAATCAAAATAGGACTCATCAACCTGTGCATGTACGTTAAATAAGGAAGTTGTAAGAAGCAGAAAAGCTATAAGAGGAAGTTGCTTAATTTTCATAACGAATCAATTTAAGAGGAATATTGAAAAATTGAGTACCGATGCAAATAGTACCCAAAGTAAATAGGGAATCAAAAGCCATGCCGCAATTGGTTTAATCTCCTTGAATTTGAGGATGGTAATTACAATGGCAATCAGTAAAATAATGATTTCAATAAAAGCCAAAAGCGGACTCTGAAATCCAAAAAAGAGAAATGACCAGATTCCATTCAGCCCCAACTGAATTCCAAAAATTGCCAGCGCGTATTTTACTTTTTCATGCCGAAAACCTTGTTGCCAAATCATAGCTGCTGCAATACCCATAAAGGTGTAAAGCAAAGTCCAAACAGGACCAAAAAGCCAGTTAGGAGGATTGAAAAAAGGTTTATTCAGGTTAACGTACCAATCAGAAATAGCCGGCAGCGTGACACTGCTTGCCATTAATCCTATCAGATTACAGACGATAATCCCCAAGACAATTTTTAACCAAAAAGGAATTTTAGAAGAGTTCATGTTCGATGATAAAAAATTCGGGCTTTAATAACGAGCAATCAAACGAGTTCAAAAGAAATCAAAATGATAGAACAACTACTACTTTATACTAATCTGTAATAGGGATTTCTGATTTTTTTTATTTATTGTAAAAAACTGATTTTATTAAAATAAGTGCTATTATAAATTCAAAATTCCTAAATTCCCTAAAATTTTTTTGTAAGGAATTGTTCTGAAGTAACTCTTACATTGCAAACAAACAATAAAAAAATCGAATACGTTATGAGTTCACTAAACAAAGCAATGATTATAGGAAATCTGGGTCAAGATCCGGAGGTACGCTATACACAGAACAACACAGCCGTGGCTACTTTAAACATCGCAACCAGCGAGCGTTATAAAGACAGTAACGGAGAATACCAGGAAAACACAGAATGGCATCGTGTGGTAGCCTGGGGAAGAACAGCTGAAGTTTGCCAGCAGTATTTGAGCAAAGGCTCAAAAGTTTATATCGAGGGGCCAATCCAAACCCGCCAGTGGGAAGACAAAGAAGGTCAGAAAAGATATACCACTGAAATCAAAGCGCTCCGCATGGTGATGTTAGACAGTAAAGGCGGAGGAGGCGGAAATGCCCAGGGCGGCGGACAGCCTCAAAAACAAAATCAAGGCGGCAAGCCAATGAGCAACAATGTTGAATTGGACAGCAACTTTGATGATATGGATGACGATCTTCCGTTCTAAAGCAGAGTTGTCAAATTAATTTAAAACGACACAGGAAATTCTTGTGTCGTTTTTTTATTTATAGTCCTGTTTAATCTAAAATGGTATATTTTAGCATTCACAATTATTTACCACTCAAGAAAAAAGCTATAATCATTGGATAGCATCGAAGACCCTTTTACTTTGGTACAAGATACGCTAACTACACTTGGGGATAACCCGGTTTTTGCTGAGATCGACCTATGGGTGTTAGGAATTCAGTTGGTCATTTTATTTTTGGGACTCGCCTTTTCAGCATTGTTCTCAGGATCTGAAGTTGCCCTTTTCTCTCTTTCAACCCGAATGGAAGACCTGAATCAAGGCCAATCGGAAGGCTCGGCTGATGAACGCATCATAAAAATGCTTGAAAAGCCAAGGCGATTGCTGGCTACCATTTTGATAGGCAATACTTTTGCAAATATTATTGCCTCCGTATTAGCGGCTGTTATTACCGGTGATTTGGTGGCAGCCTATGGTTTATCAGAAGTGATTGTATATACTGTGGAAGTTATCGTGCTGACCTTTATGATTTTGATACTTAGCGAGATTACGCCGAAGATTATTGCCATCAACAATCCCCTTAAAGTTTCCCGTACAAACAGCGCGTTTATTTATGTGTTGTTCATATTACTAAAACCTTTTGCCAAATTGATTGCTGAAAGCACCATTAGCCTGGAGCGCTATTTGCCAAAACCGGCCAGTAAAATGACCCAGGAAGATATTCGTACGATGGCGGAAGTTAGTGAGCAAGAGGGGTCGATAAAAGAAGATGAGCGGGAAATCATCGAAAACGTTATTGGTTTTGGGAACATTACCGTGCGGGAAATCATGACTTCACGGGTCAACATTGTGTCGGTATCTTTGAATGAATCGCTTCAGGAAGTCTTGGTAAAAATTCGGGAAAACGGTCTATCCAGAATGCCGCTTATTGATAATGATTTGGATAACATTCAAGGAGTACTTTATGCCAAAGATGTACTCCCTTATTTGAATGCTGAAGAAGAAGAGCCATCCCTGAATTGGAAAACGGTATCCCGTAAAGCGCTGTTCATTCCGGCTACCAAAAAACTGGATGACCTGTTACGAGATTTTCAGCAAGAAAAAACGCATATCGCCATTGTAGTTGATGAGTATGGGGGAACAGAAGGAATTGTAACTATGGATGATATCCTCGAAGAAATTGTGGGTGATATTACCGATGACAGTGGGGAAGAGGAAACCCTTTATACTCGTTTTAAGAGTGGAATTTATATTTTTGATGCGAAAATTGATCTTGATGACATGGAAGAGATACTTAACTGTGATGTCACTACTGAGGATGATGAATATGAAACCCTTGGCGGATTGATCTATCACCTGACAGAAAGTTTGCCGTTGGTAGGAGAGCGACTCACCTATAAGAACATGGAAATGACTGTACACTCTGTCAAAAACAACAGAATTAAGAAAGTTCGAGTGAAGGTAGAAAATCCCAAAGTTGAAACGCCTGCCGAGTAGAACACATGTCTAATCTGCCTGCTATTCATGAATATTTTGATCTTACCGACTTTAATACAATGGGAATCTCGGTAGAAGCCCGCTACTTTGCTTCTGTTGAAAATGTTGAACAGCTCCAGGCTCTTTTAAAGGATCCTCAATTTAAGGAAGTTCCCAAAATGATGTTGGGTGGAGGCAGTAATGTTTTGTTTGTTGACGATTATGAGGGACTTATCATTCATTTGGAGAACAGCGAGTACCGGGTTGATAAAGAGACGGAAAACGAGGTTGTAATCACTGTTGGGGCAGGAAAAAACTGGCATGAACTGGTTTTAGAATGTGTGGAAAAAGAATGGAGCGGGATTGAGAACTTGTCTCTTATTCCGGGATCGATGGGGGCAGCACCCATTCAAAATATTGGAGCATATGGGGTTGAGCTGGAGGAGGTTTTTGTAAAGCTCCGAGCCGTTGATATTGTAACTGGAGAGATTCGGGTTTTTAATAAAGAAGAATGCCTTTTCGGCTATAGAGACAGCATCTTTAAAAAAGAACTGAAAGGTAAATACATCATCACTGATGTAACCTTAAGGCTCAATAAAAATGGGGAAGTGAATACTTCTTACAGAGCGCTTTCTGAAAAACTGGATGAAAAAGGAATTACTAATCCCACTATTAAACAGGTCAGTGATGCAGTGACCGAAATTCGCCAAAGCAAGCTGCCCGATCCAACTGAAATAGGAAACACCGGCAGCTTTTTTAAAAATCCGATTATTGATAAAGTTGACTTTACCAAGCTCCAAAAGAAATTTCCTGAGATCCCTCACTATCCATCCGGGAATAGGATAAAAATTCCTGCTGCATGGCTCATCGATCAGTGTGGATGGAAAGGGAAAAGGGTGGGAGATGCAGGGGTACATAAAATGCAGGCGCTGGTAATTGTGAATTATGGAGGGGCTACAGGACAGGATATTTGGGAGTTAGCAAAAAAAATACAGCAATCGGTTACAGAGCATTTTGGAATTACACTGCGTCCCGAGGTCAATGTAGTTGGGAATGTTTAAAGCAGAGGTAATTTCCCTAAGTTTTAAAACCCTTCAATTCTGACTTATTTTATAGTGCTTTGTCTATATAAAATTAACCATAAATGATATACTGATATAACAAATAATAAATATTTTGTAATATTTATATATATATATATATTAATATTTTAAATATTAACTAATGAGGATCAAATATGAAAAAGGTAGCATTAAACTTAACTCTAGTATTTGCAGTTGCGATTGGAGGGTTTTTCGCTTTGCAACCACAACCAGCACTTGCAAACGCAACATGTACGGTTGGTACTTGTCCAGGTTGCTTTGATCCAGATTGTGAAGATGATGAAAGTTTACCAATTTATTGTGGGGCTTATTCATCTTCTTCTGGTGGAATGACATGGTGCTATAAGCCTACGAGCACTATTCCAGAATAATAAAAGCATAGAAATAGAAATGAAATACTGGCTTTAGCCCGTATTTTTAATAAAACAAAGTCATGAAATATTTAATTGGATTAATAATATTGGTTGCTTCGTGTACGAGCAATTCATTAGATGAAAAGCCTTTTAACTGGGCAGATGATACAAATATAGAAAAGAAGAGATTTTTTGAATCTTCGCAAATCGAGAGTAAAATAAATCTTGATTCTCTTGAATTTACTAATGTGTCAGAATTAAAAATAAGTCAAGAGAATTTTTTTTTAAATCAAAGAGCAGGTAAAACAGAAATAGTGGTTATTAATAAAAATAACAAAGATGATAATTATGTTATCGATATACCTGAGGGAAAGGGGCCAGGAGAACTTACGAGTATGGTTGATTTTGATGTAATTGAGGATCAAATATTTATTGCGGATAGAAGCCAAAGTAAAATAGCTCTTTATAGTGTTGAGGGAGAGTTTATAAAAGAATTTAGAGTTCCTGTATTCATAGATCAGATAGCCGCTATTGATAAAAATACTGTTTTATGTTACTCAATGAGGGTAGATGACTTTCTATTTACTGTTTTTGGTGAAAATGGTGACATTAGGAATTCATTTATAGAAAGCGAGTCAGAATTAAACATGATGATGTATACCGGAGAAATTCATGTTAATACTGATAATATATATTTTTCTGGGTACTCTGAACCTATTATAAAAAAGTATTCAATTGAAGAGGAAGTTTTAAAATTTTCTGAAGAAGTCGTCGATAGTTACGAAAGTAAAAATAATTACAAGTTCGGTGCAGATGGAAGTTCTTCTGTTCAGGGATTCTCGGAAGATGCGATTTACAATACAAATGGTATGGATGTTTCTGGAAATATCATTGCTAATGTTCCACATCATAACGGAAGAAAAGGGTATAAATATATAGACCTATATAATATTGAAGATGGAGAATATCTTAAGAGTATCGAAATGTTTGGATATCCATTAATCAATGGCATCCAAATTGATGACAATTATATTTACAGCTTAGAAATGGATTCAAACAGAACTAACTGGCTGATTAAGTATGAAATCTATTAGGATGATTAAACTATTAAGTCATAATCTAACGCTTCCTATCCTTCTGGTAATTGCTATATCAGTTATTATTATTGCAATAAAAAAGAATAGGACTTCTAAAAAAGCTTTATCCTCACAAGTATCAGTAATTGAAGATTGGAAAGATGTTTTAGTCGAAAAACCTGAGTATGAAAATATAAAAACTGGTAATCATATTTTGTTCTTCCACAATTATCAATGTCCTTTTTGCAAATCAGTGAATTCTAAAATTGAAAAGCTTAAAGAAGAATATGATTTCAACGTATCATATTATAACAGGGTTTTTGCTAATGATGAAAATATAATTAAATCTTCTTTAGCCGTTGAATGTGCAAAAGAGCAAAATATTTTTCAAGATTATAAAAATCTTCTTTATGACAACTTTGCAAACCTCGGAGAAACCGATTTCACAAAATTAGCATATCAATCTGGAATACAGGATACCAGCAAATTTAGAATATGCTTAGAGAATCAAGAGAAACTTCCAATTCTACATAGAGATACAAGAATAGCTGATTCATTAGGTATTACAGAAGTGCCAACTCTTATAATTAACGGTAAGATGATTACAGGAGTGGCAAATTCTGAACTTTTAGAGTATTTGCTCAGTATAAATTGAGCTGGATATCAGCTTACACTACGCCCCGAGGTAAATGTTGTTGGGGATGTTTAAAGCTGAGGTAATTACTTTAATCCATCTTCAAAGAAGAATGTTTTTTTCGTTAGCTATTGCATGTTAAAACGAAAAGGCGTTAATTTGAAGTCATGTTAAAAACTACACCACATAGAATAACTCTTTCTCTTCGCCGTCGCCGCCCTTAGGGCGTGTGATAACTGTGTAGTTTAACTACTAAGGATTTATTACAAGCCCTGATTAATAAACATAATCGGGGCTTTTTTTATGTCTTCACTTTTCATGAAGATCGCACATCTTCAAATCCTGAACCCGACCTCTCTATAACTTCTATTAACATTAATACCAATACATCATGAATCAATTATTAACTATAGGTGAACTAAATACTAAACAAATACAAACGATATTAACACTCAGCGAAGAGTTATCTGAATCAAATGAACCTTTGCTCCACGGAGTAAATGTGGGTTTCGTTTTTGAGAAACCTTCACTTAGAACAAAAGTAGGCACAGAGGCTGCCATTAATCAGTTGGGAGGCAATGTAATAGAAATTGACCCTGACTTACTTCTGGCTAATGGTAAAGCCGTTCCCTTTACCTGCAGGGAGTCGCTCAAAGACGCAATGATGAACGTATCGCAATGGTGCGACGCCGTTTTTGCAAGAGTTTATTCACATGCTACGTTGGAAAAAATGCAGCAGTATGGGACTATACCTGTTATAAATGCGCTTTGTAATAAACACCATCCTATGCAGGCACTTGCCGATATGCTTACCATTTACGGAAAGTTTGGCAGCGACAATAAAGCTGTCATTACGTTTATAGGGGACGCAAATAATGTAGCATTTTCGCTTACCGAAATAGCCCTGATTTTAGGGCATCCCGTACAGTTTTCGGGGCCAACTGAGTATTCCTGGACGAATGTGCAGCTGCAATATTTTCAGCTTCTTGCAATTCAGTATGGAGGAGAATTCATCATGATTGAGGATCCATACGAGGCCGTAAGATCTTCCGATGTTATTTATACCGATACATTTATATCAATGGGTGAAGAATATCTATATGAAGAGAAGATCAAGCATTTTGAGTCCTATCAGGTAAATGGAAAACTATTTTCCACTGCGCCAAAAACAACCGGATTTATGCATTGTCTGCCGGCTCACAGAGGAATAGAAGTGACTGATGAAGTGATCGATCATCCAAATTCCTGGGTGTACAATCAGGCCAAAAACAGAATGATTGTATCGAAGGCTGTTTTTGCGCTCATACTAAATCCATCATTTAAACAAGAATTTTGGCCGGAGTCTATGCCGGTTTCGGAATCTATTACAGTGCAATAAATGAAATTAAAAATGAATTATATAAAACAGTCAGCCATGCTAAACCAGGAAACCACCTACAAAAAAGTTGCATCTCATGAAGCTCATAAAGGAACCTTTAAAACATGCTTGCTGCTCTATTCGGGCGGACTCGATACCAGCGTAATGCTCAAATGGATTCAGGAAGTATATGAATGCAATGTTATAGCCCTCACGATTAATATTGGCCAGAAGGCTGACAATCTGGAAGCGATTAAACAGAAAGCCCTCGAACTGGGAGCCAAAGATGCTATCATGTATGATGCAAAAGATGAATTTGCCGAGCTATGTATGGAAGCAGTAAAAGCCAATGCGGATTACCAAGGGGGATATGCTTTGGGGTGTCCGTTGGGTAGAGTAATGATCTCGGAGATTGCGGTAAAATTTGCTGCAGATTTCGGGTGTGAAGTGATTGCCCATGGGTGTACCGGTAAGGGAAATGACCAAGTACGCTTCGAAAGTTATATCACCACGCTTAATCCTGATTTTAAAATAATTGCCCCCGTGCGTGAGTGGGGCATGGGCAGGGAAGAGGAGATTGAATATGCTCTTGAACACGAAATTCCCGTTGAGCAAACCCAAAAATCTCCCTACTCATACGATGAGAATATGTGGGCAAATACCGGAGAAGGAGGAGAAATTGAAAACCCGGAATTGGAGCCTCCGCTTGAAAATATTCTTAAGTGGAGTAACACCCTACAACAGGCGCCGGATAATCACGAAAGTATAACCATAGGTTTTAATAACGGTAAAGCCGTTAACCTTAATGGGGTGGAATATGCTACAAAAGATTTGATTCAACTGCTGAACGAAATTGGCGGAAAGCACGGCGTGGGCGTTTTCCATCTGATTGAGGACAGAGTCGTAGGGCTTAAAGTAAGGGGGATTTACGAAAACCCGGCTGCGCATATCCTTATACAAGCCCATAAAAACCTCGAGCAACTCGTATCCACCAGGGAAGAGAACGAGCTTAAGGCCTTTATGGATCAAAAATGGGCATACCTGATATACGGTGCAAAATATTACGAGCCGGTGATGGATAACATCCGTGCCTACATCAATGAACAAAACAAAAAGGTAAGCGGTGAGGTAACCGTGAAGCTGTATAAAGGGAATTGCGATATAGTGGCACTCAAATCTCCATATTCTTTATTTGATGAAAATCTGGCGACATTCAATAAATCAGCTGCGTTTAATCAAAATGCTTCGTCTGGGTTTATTGAACTATGGAATTTGCCGCAGAAGACAGCCTATCAGCTAAAGAAAACGGTTAAAAAACAGTTTGCTTAAACAAGTCTATATCGCAAAAATTAATTATTAAAATCAAGATGTAAGAAATGTCAAAGCTTTGGGAAACGAAAGATCATAAAGAAAAAAGTGAAGCAGTAAAAAAAGTTGAGGCTTTCACGGTTGGCAACGACTATAAGCTCGATCAAATACTTCTTCCTTATGATATACAAGCATCTGTGGTGCATGCTAATGCGCTGAAAAGAGCAGGGATGTTGAAAAATAAAGAGCTGGAAAAACTAACGTCGACCCTCTTAGAAATAAAAGAAATTTGGGAGGAGGGACAATTTGAGATTTTACAGGAGCATGAAGATATGCATACCGCTATCGAGGTTTATTTGACTGAAAAACTTGGAGACCTTGGGAAAAAAATCCACTTGGGACGATCCAGGAACGATCAGGTATTGACAGCCATGCGTCTTTACGAGAAGAAACAACTTTCTGAAATATCGAAGTTGCTGCAATCTCTGATTAAAACACTACTCGAATTTGGCGCCAAGCATGAGAAAATTCCACTTCCTGGGTTTACGCATACCAGAAAAGCGATGCTGAGCTCTGTTTCGTTGTGGGCGGGTGGCTATGCAGAGCTGCTGATAATGCAGCTGGAGATGAAGGCAGGAGTACTTGGTTTGATAGACCGCTCACCACTTGGCACGGCCGCCGGCTATGGCACTACACTGCCAGTTGATAGGAAAAAAGAAGCTGTCGATCTCGATTTTGGGCAGCCGATGGTTTGTTCAACAACGGCCCAACTTTCCAGGGGATGGGTGGAAACGCAGTTGGTACAATACTTGAGTAGCATTACCTCAGTCCTAAGCAGGCTGGCCTCAGATATTATTTCGTACAGTAGTGAAACGCACCGGTTTTTTACTCTTGATAAAATGGTTTGTACCGGTTCATCCATAATGCCACAAAAGCAAAATCCTGATGTAGCAGAATTGATTCGAGGTAAACACGCAGAGCAGACAGGACTTCAGGCGTCGCTACAGTCAATAGGCATGAATCTTGGCGGTGGATATCATCGCGATTTACAGCTTACTAAGGAACCGGTGATTCGTTCATTCAACATTACCGGACAAGTCTTAGAAATGGCAAAATTATTGATTGAATCTATTGAGGTGAATGCTGAGGAGTCGGAAAAAGCTTGTACTCAAGAACTCTTCGCTGCAGAGGCAGCCTATCAAATTGTGAAGAAAGAAGGATTGTCATTCAGAGAGGCTTATAAAAAGGTTAAGGAGAATCCGAATGAAATCCCGGAGTATTCCGCAAGAGATTTTTTAAAAGCATTTTCACATCTTGGCTCACCCGGAAATACCGGCCTTTCTATCCTAAAAGCCCAATTAGACCGTTTAGGTCAGGGAAAATAGTTTAATCCCCATTCAAACACTGACTCTTGAATTACTAGATTACTTTTTAGCATAGTAGTCTTAACTTATACTTAGCGCGATGTTGAAGGAACAGAATTTTGCAAAGTATTAGTTTTCCATAAAAGTGTCCTGTAAGTTGAGGCTTATTCTATTTGATGCTTGGGAAAGAACATTGATACAACTGACATACGGGTTTTATATAAAAAACTTTCAGAGCTTAAACTAATTAATCAAAATGTTAGATTCTTCATCATATAATTGATTGTTCTTAATCCCAGAGTATAATTTCTGGGATCAGGAACATTCCGGCCGGACAACTAATTTATACTAAGAAAACCCAAAATTATCTAAACCAGATATGAGACCAAGATCCTTTTTCGGTACGCTTACTTTAACTTTTGCTATTCTTATCAACGCTTGCGTTACCATGGAAGTAAACCCTGTTTCCGGGAATAAGCGAGTTTTTGGATATACCTGGGAACAGGAAGTTGAACTTGGTGAAAATGCAGATAGTGAAATTATAGCACAGTATGGTCTGTATGAAAATGAGGCATTAACAGACTATGTATCAGAACTTGGGCAGGAGCTGTTGAAAGTGAGTCACCTTAGACGGGAGGGGGTAGCTCAAAAGTTTCAGGAAACCGAATTTACATTTAGAGTTTTGAATAGTCCGGTTGTAAATGCATTTGCACTGCCCGGTGGTTATATCTACGTGACCCGTGGGTTACTCGGCCATCTCAATAACGAAGCCCAGCTGGCTATGGTAATAGGGCATGAAATAGCCCACGTGGCTGCCCGACATGCATCCCAGCGTGCAGCAACACAGCAAATCGGTCAGCTTGCCATTATTGGTGGAGCTATTTTGGGAGAATCATTGGGGTATGATGGAGGGGATATATTACAGCTCAGCAGTCAAACAGCACAACTTTTATTTTTGAAATACAGCCGCGATGCCGAGCGTGAATCGGATGCTTTAGGAGTCGAATATTCGGCAATGAAAAATTACCAAGCTGCGGAAGGGGCTGATTTCTTTACTTCTTTAAAACGCATCACAGAAAATCAGGGAGGGGGAATACCTACTCTGCAATCCAGTCACCCCGATCCCGGTGAGCGTGAAGAAACAATCCCAAGACTGGCACAAGAATGGGCTGAAAAAGGATATGAACAAACGATTCTCGATAAGGAAGAATTTTTATCGATGATCAGCGGAATTGTGTATGGTGAAAATCCGCGTGAAGGATTCAACAGGGACGGTATGTTCTATCATCCTGACTTGGAATTTCAGTTCCCGGTTCCAGAAGGATTCAACCTGCAGAATCAAACCTCAGCAGTGGTGATGTTCAATGAAGCTCAGGATGCCATTATGCAATTTACCATTGATTCGGAGAATGAGTCACCTGAAGCTTCTGTGAATGCATTTTTAGCGCAAGAAGGCATCACAGTTATTGAACAGCAAAATATTGAAAGCAGCCGATACAATGGCTATCGGGGAGAGGCAACAGCACAAATGGAAGATGGAACCATGCTTACCCTTCAGTTGACAGCTCTTGCCCATCAGGGGAATGTTTACCGCTTTCTAAGTTATTCGACTTCAGATCAGTTTCCTGATTATGAGACTATATTTGAAGAAGTCTCTTCAGGGTTTGAAGAACTCACAGATACAGAGGTCTTAAATATTCAACCGGTTCGGTTAGAACTCATGACGACTTCAAGCCGAGCAACCTTTTCAGATCTGCTGCCTGATGAATTGCCCATGAATATCACCCCGCTTGATATGGCTATTGTTAATCAAGTGAACCTCGATCAGACCATTGAAGCCGGTACCACATTGAAAATGCCGGTGCAATAGCATTGTTACGGAAAGTTGGAAATCCGGGCTTATTCTGTTAGGATAAAATCATATCTTTGGGCTGAATTTTAAACCCTAAAGTATATTCAATGATCTCTCGCTATTGCCGCAAAGAAATGTCCGATCTTTGGACCGACGAACAGCAATTTCAAGCCTGGCTGGATGTAGAACTCGCCGCTTGTTGGGCATGGGCTAAACTCGGTAAAATTCCGATGGAGGATGTGGACAAGCTCTATGAAAATGCGAGTTTCGATGTGGATCGGATTAAAGAAATTGAAGCAAAAACCCGTCACGATGTAGTAGCTTTCACACGAGCGGTTTCAGAAACATTAGGTGAAGAGAAGAAATGGGTTCATTATGGACTGACTTCCACGGATGTGGTAGATACCGCCTGGGGAGTTCGTCTCAAAAAAGCCAACACAATCTTGTTGGAGGGGATCGAACGAATCATTGATGTATTGGCTGAAAAGGCCAAAAAGCATAAGTACACGGTGATGATGGGGCGGACCCACGGTATCCATGCTGAACCGACTACTTTTGGGTTGAAATGTGCGCTTTGGTATGCTGAGATGAACCGCAATCTCGAGCGATTCAAAAAAGCGGCGGCCGATGTAGAATTTGGGAAATTATCCGGGTCGGTTGGAACCTTTGCAAACATTCCCCCGGAAGTGGAAGAGTATACTTGTGAAAAATTAGGATTGTTTCCGGCGCCTATTTCTACCCAAACTTTACAGCGTGATCGCCACGCTTATTACCTTTCCACGCTGGCTTTGATCGGCTCAACGATGGAAAAAATGGCGGTGGAAGTTCGTCATTTACAGCGCAGTGAATTGAGAGAAGCAGAGGAAGCATTTCGAAAAGGACAAAAAGGGTCTTCGTCCATGCCACACAAACGGAATCCGGTTAGTTCGGAGAATATATCCGGATGTGCGAGGGTTTTGCGTGGGTATATGGTGACTTCTTACGAGAACATCCCACTTTGGCACGAACGCGATATCTCTCATTCTTCAGCAGAGCGCATTATCCTTCCTGATGCCACCACTCTGCTTGACTACATGCTAAATCGTTTTGCCGGAGTGATCGAGAACCTGGTGGTTTTTGAGGAGAATATGGAATCCAATATCTGGAAAACGCAAGGACTGGTATTCTCACAACGACTCCTTCATAAACTCATAGACAAAGGAATGCCAAGAGAGCAGGCTTACGATACCGTTCAGCCACTGGCAATGAAGTCCTGGGAAAACCAAGAGCTGTTCAAACCCATCGTGGAAGCCGACGAAACTATTCAGAATTCACTGACTCAAGAAGAAATCGATGCAGCCTTTGACCTGGATCACCACACCCGAAATGTGGATGTTATTTTTGAACGGGTTGGGCTGAAGTAAGTTCGTTTTGGTTTTTTCTCTTTCTCTCTGTCTGACGGCTTAAAGCCCGTCTGACCGATTGCGAAGTCTGGCGGTGGGTGTTGGTGCTAAGGGCAACACCTCTTTTACTATCCTATTATCCCCATTAGATTTGATTCTGAGTTGTATCAGGCTACACTTTCCTTGGCACCAACACCCCTCAAAATCAGTCAGGAACAACTGACTGATTTATCTCCCCTCCCCGATGGTCGGGACGCCAGCGCAAGGGGAGACTTTACTTTTTCAACATTTGTCAATGAATTGCATAACATCTACAAGACTGACTTAGACCACTTTGATAAAGCAATTTCTGATCATCCGACATGTGTGAAGAGCAACGAAAAATACTCATTATATGAATGAATATTCATTCATTAAAGTAAATAATTAAAATAATGAATGAAATATAATACAGAAATTAATCCAAATAATTGGTACATTATGAGTGGTTAATCATTCAATAATTTATAAAAGAGGTTCTTATGAGTGATAGTTCATACACCGATTGGTACTCCATGAGTGATCAGGCTGTGATCAAACAGTTGGGAGAGTTTGTAAAACATCATCGGCTGGAGCAGAATAAAACCCAGCAAGAGTTAGCCAAAGAAGCTGGTATAAGTCGTTCTACTCTGAGCTTGTTGGAGCGGGGTGAGACGGTAACTTTAAGTACTTTTATTCAGGTTTTGAGAGTGTTGGGGCAATTAGAATATCTAAACGCTTTCAAGGTAGAGGAAGTAATTAGTCCCATTGAGTTGGCAAAAAAGGAACAACAAAAACGAAAAAGGGCGTCCGGTTCAAAGAGTAAGACACTGGATAGTCGGGAGAGCGACTGGTAATGATCACAACAGCTTTTGTAAAAGTATGGGGCAAAACCGTGGGTGCGGTGGCCTGGGATCAGAATCGGGGATTGGCCTCGTTTGAGTATGACCAATCGTTCAAAAACACTGGGATAGATTTGGCACCACTCACCATGCCAATTCATGCCGGAAGGAATATCTTTACTTTTCCCAATCTTAGAAAAAAAGAGAATTCTAATCTGGATGCATTTAGAGGGCTTCCGGGGTTACTGGCCGACTCACTACCGGATAACTATGGGAATCAGCTGATCAATGTATGGTTGGCACAACAAGGGCGACCACAGGACAGTATGAATCCGGTTGAGAAACTATGTTTCATTGGAAAACGGGGAATGGGTGCGCTGGAGTTTGAACCGGCTCAAATGGAAGGAAATAAGCAAACGTTCAGTATTGAGGTGAAAAGCCTGGTTAAGTTGGCGAGTGAAATGTTATCAAAGAAGGAGAATTTTTCTACTCAATTGGATAAGGATGAAGAGCAGGGAATTCGCCAGATATTGAGGATAGGTACTTCAGCCGGTGGGGCACGTCCTAAAGCAGTAATTGCCTACAATGAAAAAACAGGAGAGGTGCGATCGGGGCAAACCAAAGCCCCAAAAGGATTTGAACACTGGCTTATAAAGCTGGATGGAGTCAGCGACGTACAATTGGGCAAAACGCAGGGATATGGGCGCGTTGAAATGGCTTACTATCATATGGCAAAAGACTGTGGGATCGAGATGATGCCTTCCAGGATGTTAGAGGAAAATGGGAGAGCTCATTTCATGACTAAAAGATTTGACAGAGAGGGAATGAAAAAAAAGCACCATATTCAGACTTTATGTGCCATTAAGCATTTTGATTTCAATGATGTGCTTAGCTACAGCTATGAACAACTTTTCCAGACCATGCGAGAGTTACGTTTGACTTATCCTGAAGCAGAGCAAATGTTTCGCCGAATGGTATTTAATGTAGTCTCCCGTAATTGCGACGATCATACCAAAAATTTCTCTTTTAGGTTAAAAGAAGGAGGGAAATGGGAGCTCGCTCCGGCCTATGACCTTTGCCATGCTTACCGGCCGGGAAGTGAGTGGGTCAGTCAGCATTCGCTTAGTATAAATGGGAAGCGGAAAGAGATTACAAGAGAAGATTTGCTAACGGTAGCAAAGTCGATGAATATCAAGAAAGCGAAGTCTATTATTGATCAAGTAAATGAAATAGTTAATGATTGGGATGAATATGCAAAAGAGGTGGGGGTGGAGTCGAGATTGAGAGAGGCGATCGGAGAAACTTTAATTAGAATGGAATAGCCAATTATTGATTCTAATTACCTGACTGTTACTTTGAATTTGTGGCCGATAAAAAATCAGAGGAATCTCAAAATCCTAATAATCATGGTTCTAAAGTAAAGCTATATGACAGTAAAACCCCCACCAGACAAATACCAAACTCCCACAGGGATACATATCAGCCGAATCACTTCCAGGGCGGTAAGCCACTTGTCATCTGATTCAAACATTAGCCCGAACATGACACTGGAAAAGATGATCCATCCCGCAGCAACGAGAAACTATCATAGTTGAATAGGAAGTAAGCGACTACCAGCATGGTGATTGCAAATTGAAACAAGATGTACACTTTGGTCCAAATGAGACTACCACTTGGGAAAATTAGATAATAAATATAATTGATTGTTTTTTTTTTTTTTTTCATACAATAAATCATTGTTTCTAATAAAAATTATATACCCATGAAAAAAATAGTCGCTTTAATAACAATTTTAATTTTAATAACCTTGCCATTTGATAAAGTTGGTAATGCTCAAGATCCTGGTTGGTTTGGAGACACGTATTTATGTGCAACTGATTATTGCGATGTACGTTTATATCAAAATAAGGTGTTTTTTGTATTTCATGAGCTAAAGGTTTCATGTTTTATTAATGGAAAATGGGAACATGAAACATACTATGGAAAAGGGGTATACTCTGGTTCATTATGTAATGGTGATATAGCATTATAATGGATCATAAAACGTTTAACAGTTCAATTAATATTGGCATATCCCTGTTGTATACAGTGCTATTCTTGACAGGGTGTGCCAATTCAAATAATGATCATGAATTATTCGAAATAAAATTATCAGAAAGTAAAGTTGATAAGGTAGTTGTAAGTAGTATGAATATGAATGAACCTTATCAGTTATCCTTTTTTTCATTGATACAAGCAAATAATTCAGGTTTAGTAGTTACTCATACCCAAAGCAATTCAGACGTAGTTTTGTCTTATATTGATCAACAGAATTACAGTCCTTGTTGTGTCGAATTTACTCCCTTAGTTGAAAAAGGAAGAGGTCCGGGAGAGGTTACAGATATTGCCGCTAGTAGTAAATCATTCAATTCAGATACGTTAATATTTTATTCACTGGCAGAGGCAAAATTTATTCTATTTGACAGGGAGCTGAAATTAATAAATGAGTTAAATTTTTTCCCTGGTGATGTTTCTGTTCGTCACAATTTTACTTTAGGAAATGGGAAATTGATTATTTCTTATAACCCACAAGTAAATGAAAATAATAAATTATTAAAAATATTTGATTTAGAATCAAATAGTGGAGTTGATGTTATCGAACCGAGGGTGCCTGTTGGATATGAACCAGTGATAAGAAATATTGCAGGTGCTATAGGATCTACTCCAAATAACATTTTAGTTGCGTTGATAGGTGATCGTGAAATTAGAATCCTAGACTATGATGGTAGTCAAGTTGGAACAATTAAACTAGGAGTAAATGATCCAATAGGTGAACCTTTTAAAATAAACAGCCAAAAAAAATCTACAAGAGCAACAGCCTATATATCTAAGATTGAACATTATAAAGACCATATTTTTGTTCTTTATCAGACTGAATTATTAATATTTGATAGGATCAATTTCTTACTTAAGAAAAGAATAAAGTTCTATTCTGATATAGAAGATAGTTCTTTGAGCGTATCAGATTTTTCGGTCGGACGAGATGTATTATATATTAGAGAAGGTAGAAATAATTTGTACGAAACAGTAATCAACCCAAATTGGGTTCAATAGTAAATTCATTATTAGTATGATAGTATTTGGTATACCGGAAATAATAGCTATAATAATTATTGCAATTATTTTAAGTCTCGTAGTTTATTTTATTAAATCTCGCTCTGAATAAATAGTATTCTATAAAAAATTTAGAATAATATATTCCCATTCTACTAGTATGATTTAACTTCTGTTTGAAGTATAGGAAAGAAACTCAGAATGGGATTCATGGTTATAACCACCAACGATCCCACATTTCACTCAGAGATATTACCCCAAATAAGTACCTTGGATATAGTAATTTTTAATTTAAAGTCTTTTATTTGTAATCATTTACTTTGATTTTAAATATTTGTGTAGCATTTTGATCAACTCATCCCGTTTAACTTTACCGATATTAGTTTTGGGAATTTTATCGACAACTTTTAAATCCTTTGGTAGCTTAAAGTCGGATAGATAATTTTTGAGTTCTGCCCGAACTTCCTTTAGCTCAGGAACTTTCCCATTTTCAACAGTGACCACTGCTGCTACTTTTTGCCCCCATTCCTCATCCGGCACCCCAATTACAACAGCTTCTTTAATGGATAAGATTTTTTGAAGAGCTTCTTCAACTTCTTTTGGGTTTACATTTTCACCACCAGTTATGATGAGATCGGTTCTGCGTGATTCGATAAACAAATGACCAAATCCATTAACATGACCATAGTCTCCGGTGTTGAACCATCCATCTTCATCAAACTTGCCTTCGTTATGCTTAGCATGGTAATAGCCATCAAAAACCTGGGGACCTTTAAGCCATAATTGTCCCGACTGATTTTTTCCAAGTACTTTCCCATTCTCATCCCTTATTTGCATTTCATTAGGCGGGAGAGGCTTGCCTACGCTGTTTAACGGAGTGTACATTCCTGAGGGTGCCAAGAGTGGATTTGCAATTACCTGAGCACACGTTTCCGTCATACCATAGCTGGAAACAATAGGGATACCTCGTTCCCGGGATTTTTTTAATAACCCTTTATTAACCGGTCCGCCACCCAGTAAAATAGCTTTGAATTCATGATGTGTCTTAAATAACGGATCATCAAGCAATCTTTTGAGCATAGTAGGAACCAGGGAAGCCACCTGGAATCGGCTATTTTCTCCAAGAAACTCCTTAATCATATCTCCATGAAATTCACTCAGCCTGTAAATGGAAGAACCATATAATATGGATCGCAAAATGATTGAAATTCCCCCTACATGATTTAAAGGAAGACAAAGCATCCAGAAATGATTTTTATCCGGTTTGAAATTAGCAGCGGAAGCTTCGGCAGCTGAAATTATTTGGCGTCTTTTCAGCGGCACAATTTTGGGCCGCCCGGTGGTTCCTGAGGTAAAGAAATACCCGAAAACAGAAGATTGATCAAAAGCATCAGGATCGGGGAGTTCCATATTTCGTATATCGTGGGTGAAGGAATTCAGGAAAAAATTCTCATCCATCTTTATGACATTATCACCCTCAATACGGCTTCTGTTTGCATTGTCACAGAAAATAAGCCCCGGCTTTAGAGCATTAAGATATTCTTTGAGCTCATTATCGGTAGAATTTGTGTTTATTGGAATAAATGGAATTCCGAGCCTCCAGCATGCAGCAATACTAAAGACCAGAGGATCACTCGAACTGGAAATAAAAGCTACAGGCTGTTCTAAGTAACCCGTCTTTTCTTTTACTAAATCTTTTATAAAAGCCGTAAACCGATTTAAATCACTGTAGGTGTACAATCCATCCTGAGAGGATAAAAAGACCTGTTGAGGCTTTTTATTCTTTTTGAATTCAAATCTATGTAGTCGTGATTTTAGCATGGTCAAACTTCAGTAAGCTTTTGTAGGTCCGGAACAACGCCAATGCCCGGTTGATTGGGAAAGTTTATTATAGCATGATCCAACCAATCCTCTTTCACAATATCGTTTTTTAATAATGAACCGGTTGCAAGTCCTTGAGCATATTTTGGACTTCCAAGTCCGGCAGCCAATGCTGCAATAGCCGCTCTGCCAATAGCCGTTTCCAAGGATGTAGTAAACACCGTATCAATTAAATGAGTATCTACGATTTCCTTTGTTACAAAAAAATCATCGAAAGCCCCGTATAACATAGGTTTTATAATAAAGATGTCTGCTGATTCAGCCTCTGATAGTTCCTTAGCATCCTGAATGTTCCGAATTGATTCATCAGCTGCGACAGGAATGTTTGTACTATCAGAAACCCTTTTTAAGGATTCAGGATTTCCTGCAGGAATCGGTTGTTCACAATACTCTATACTTAGATTTTCCAGTTCTTTCAGGTTACGGATTGCTTCTGTTTCATCCCAGGACTGATTGGCATCCACTCTAATCTTAATATTTGGATACCCCTTTCTTATGGCCTTGAGGTGATCGATTTCCTCTTCAATATTTTGGCCAATTTTTATTTTTATGGTTTCAAAGCCATTATTTGAGAGGTGTTCAACATCAGCCAGAGTTCCAGATTTTGACTTAAGCCCAACGACTCCATTTGCTTTCAATGTGCCATCCCAATCAGGGAATAGGTATTTCAAAAGAGATGTATTTTCTCGTTTTGCTTCAAGATCATAAATCAAAGTACCCAGGCCAAAACTGAGTGAAGGGAACCGGTGGATTTGATGAAGCAGCTTCAAAGTTTCTTTGGCATTACCACTTTTTATGCTTTCTTCAAGATGCTCTTTGTTTACAGACAACACTTGTTCAACTTCATTCAGAGACTCCGTGGAAAACCCGGGAAGAGGGGCCACTTCTCCATAAGCTTCAATCCCTTGTTCATCGGTATAACAAACGATGATTCCTTCCCGATGCGTAAATTGATTGCCTGCAGAACTGAAAGTCCGCTTAAAAGGTATGCGATATTTAAAATATCTTAGCATCAGTTGAAGATAATTCCAACGGAAAAAAGAAAACCGAAGATGACCATAAATTGTGCCGTTTTTTCCAACATAGGATTTAGCTGGGTTTTATCTGTTTCCGTCCAAATTCGATATACATAATAAGCAGCAAGTGGTAGTGAGATCATAGGAATAAGAATCCAAATAGAATAATTAAGCTGCACATAGAAATGAGGAGGAATGGCGAAAGCCAAAAGCACCATTATAAGATATTCGATTTTTAGTGCAGTCTCTCCAAATAGCACGCCCAAGGTTTTCTTACCTGATTTTTTATCCTGTTCAACATCTCTCAAATTATTTACTACAAGAATATTTACGCACAATGCCCCAACAGCAAGAGAAGCCCAAAATGAGGCTTCAGACCACTCAAGGGTATTTATGTAATAGGTGGTCATAACAGCGACTATTCCAAAAAAAAGGAACACAAAAATATCACCAAGACCATTATAGCCAAGAGGGAAAGGCCCACCGGTATATAAAATTCCGAAAACAAGTGATAGTATTCCGATCCATAGTACAACCAGTCCGGCTGACCATACCAAATACAATCCCAAGAAAAAAGCCATTGCCATTGTAATGATGGTAGCATTTAACATGGTTTTTGGAGAAATGAGCCCCGCTGCAGTAGCCCGCCTGAAACCAATTCGCTCCTCTGTATCAGAGCCTTTTACGAAATCAAAATAGTCGTTGGCAAAATTGGTACCTATTTGAATTAAAAATGCACAGATTAGAGCAACTGTGGTATTAACTAAGATTAAGGCATCTGCCTGGTAGGCGAGTGATGCCCCAACCAAAACAGGTACAAGAGCTGCAGCGAGAGTTTGAGGGCGTGCTGCCTCGATCCATAATCTCAATTTGGAAGATTTCAAAAGCAAAAAAATTGGGTTAAAACTGTGGATAACATCGGCGACCAAGATACTACTTTTGGAAGCGGCTTAAAAAATGAAGTAAATATTCAGAATGAGAAAAATTTTTAGGAAAATTCGATAATGGAACCTTTTTCATGAAAATAATTAAGATGAAGATTTATTTATCCTTTTTAACTTAATTGTTAAAAAGTTTTTGATTAAAAAAGTTGAGTAAAATTGAAATATAGCTTTATATTTGGACGTCATTTTTAATTAAGAACAAAACTTATTTAACAATACTATGGCCAAAGCTATTCAACGATACGATAATTTAGCAGCTGCCCGGAATTATAAGCCCGGCAAGACGAATAACTCATCTATGGAAATTTCCGAAATTTTCGGAAAGAATACGCTTACACTCGATAAGCTGGAAGAACGGTTGCCCAAAGCAGCCTGGAAAGACCTTCAAAAAACTATTGACGAAGGTGAAACACTAAATAACGACGTAGCAGATGCAGTCGCTCTGGCGATGAAAGATTGGGCTACCGAAAAAGGAGCCACACATTTTACGCACTGGTTTCAGCCACTCACCGGCTCAACAGCGGAAAAGCACGATAGCTTTATTACACCAAATCAAGGGGGTGGGGCAATGGCCGTGTTTTCCGGAAAAGATCTTATTCAGGGTGAACCGGACGCCTCCAGTTTCCCAAGCGGTGGCCTACGACCCACCTTTGAAGCTCGCGGATATACAGCCTGGGATCCAACATCTCCGGCTTTTTTAATTGAAAATGAAAACGGGACGTATCTTTGTATCCCAACGGCTTTTGCATCCTGGAAAGGGGAGGCTTTGGATCATAAAACACCATTGCTTCGATCTAATGATGCTCTTGACAAAGCAGCCAAGGTAGCTTTGGAATTATTTGGCGTAGAAACAAAACGAGCCGTATCAACGGTGGGGTGTGAACAGGAGTACTTTCTGATTGATCAAGAGTTTGTGTACCGACGCCCTGATATTTTGACTTCCGGAAGAACTTTGGTGGGAGCAAAACCTCCCCGTGGACAAGAATTGGATGACCATTATTTCGGTTCCATTCCAGAGCGAGTGTTGTCCTTTATGCTGGAGGCAGAAAGGGAATTATATAAGCTGGGTATTCCGGTTAAAACCCGCCATAACGAAGTAGCTCCGAGCCAATATGAATTGGCTCCAATATTTGAAATGGCCAACGTTGCTGCAGATCATCAGCAATTGACGATGATGGTGCTTAAAAAAACGGCTAAAAAATATGGCCTTGAATGCCTCATCCATGAAAAACCCTTTGATGGGCTTAATGGAAGTGGTAAACACTTGAACTGGTCGTTATCAACAATTGAAGGAAATAATTTGTTGGAACCGGGTGAAAGTCCCCACGAGAATATGAAGTTTTTGTTTTTCTTCACAGCAGTGTTGCTTGGGGTATATCGCCATCAGGATTTAATGCGAATTGCTGTAGCCCATGCCGGTAACGATCATCGTTTGGGGGCTAATGAGGCACCACCGGCAATAATCTCCTCCTTTATTGGAGATCAGCTGCATGATATCGTTGAGCAGTTGGTGAATGGAGGTGCAAAAAGCTCAAAACAGGGCGGACTTCTTGGTTTAGGAACTCCGGTACTGCCACATCTTCCCAAGCATGCGGGAGATCGAAACCGAACGTCTCCATTTGCTTTTACCGGCAATAAATTTGAATTCAGAGCTTTAGGTTCCAGTCAGTCGCCTTCATTCCCAATTGTGGTACTAAATACGGTAGTTGCTGAGGCCATCGAGGACATGACAAATGATCTCAAGAAAGCCAAGAAAGGGGAGTCCATTGAGAAAGCTCTCGGTAAAGTGTTGAGAGATCGACTTAAAGAATGTCGCAATGTGATATTCAATGGTGACGGATATTCTGATGAATGGCAACAGGAGGCAGAAAAGCGTGGTTTGCTTAATTTGAAGACTACCCCGGATGCCATTCCATATTTAGCTAAAAAAGAAAACATTGAGTTTTTTGAACATTTCAAAGTACTGAATGAGCGGGAAGTTCTTTCTCGCAAAGAGATTTGGACAGAACAATATATCACAACACGAACCATTGAGGTAGATACGATAGAATCAATTGCGAAGACGATGATCTATCCTGCCACGGTTAGATATATAAGTGAATTAAGCAAGGCAGCTAAACAAGCTGAAAAAATGGGATTAGAGAATTCCGGCTCCAAAAACATGCTCGAAAAAGTAAACAACGGACTCAATAAATTGGGTGACGCTTTAGATAAACTGGCTGATGTTCAGTCAAAACTTGAATACAGTGATTCGTCTGAACATGCCTCGAAAGTGGAATCAGAAGTACTGCCGGTGATGACGGAAATCCGGGATGCCATCGACTTCCTGGAGCGATACGTGGCCGATGACTACTGGCCTCTTCCGGTATATAGAGAAATGTTGTTTATTAAATAACATTATACATTTCATTACAAACCCTGTTTTCGAAAGGAGGCAGGGTTTTTTAATTTCAAGCCAAAAATGAATGAAAGAAATAAGTTGGACTGAATTTGAAGAAGTAGAGCTGCGGACAGGAACCATTATAGAGGTTCATGATTTCCCTGAAGCGCATAAACCGGCCTATAAATTGACCATAGATTTTGGGGACGAGATTGGGATCAAAAAATCATCTGCACAAATAACAGATTTATATTCCAAAGAAGATTTGAAAGAAAAACAGGTGGTAGCCGTTGTAAATTTTCCACCGAAACAAATAGGCCCTTTTATGTCGGAATGTTTGGTAACCGGTTTCCCGGATGCCGACGGAAATGTGGTTTTAGCGATACCCGATCGAAAAGTGGAAAACGGTAAGAAACTTTTTTGAGTTTATTTAACTTTCAATCACAACTAACAGCCATTGAATATCATCCATTTTGGTCACTCGTTCATGAAAATATTTTTTGTTTCCCTAATAATTTCCCTCATCAGTATTAGTGCATTTGCACAAGAGATAGCCTATCCGGAAAAAGAAAATCTGCGCTCAGAGTTTGAACTTAAAATCAATAATATTCCTAAAGTTGAGGGAGAAGTACGTGTGGCAGTTTTTGATAGTAAAGAGAATTATGACTCAAAAGAAAATCCACTGCACGCTTTTGTTTTAACAGTTGAGGGAGATTCCCTGACCTGGAAACATGATGAACTGCCTTATGGTGAATATGCCATTGCCGTTTATCACGATGAAAATGAAAACGGGGAACTGGATACCAATCTGCTGGGAATACCTAAAGAGGCCTATGGCTTTTCGAATAATGCACGTGGGCGGTTTGGCCCGGCTTCTTGGAAAGATGCAGTTTTTGAAATTTCAGAAAGCCGGACTACTCACCAAATTACCATTAATTAGCCTGTACGGTTATATCTCCATTCCTGACTTCCAGGAAAATTCCATGAGAAGAGTTTTTTCCTGAATCGCCTACAATACCGGATATTCTTCGTGAATTATTATCACTAGTCAATTGCTTATTGCTTAAGGTAAGGTTGTGATTGATTGTACCGTAAGTGGCCGTTGCTTCAAAACTGCCATTAAACGCATTCGGTATCTTCAGTTCTATATTTCCATATTCAGTGCCGATGTCAGCATTTAAATTATTTGAAAGTGCATCAACGGATACACTCCCTGATTTTGACCTGATCTGAAGCTCATTTCCTTGAAATTTAGTGAGTTCCAAATCCGTGTATTCACCGTTAAAATCAAACCGTTCAGAAATATTAGCAGCTTCAACGGTTCCTGACCGATTCATTATGGAAAGTCTGCGGCTGATGTTTGAGGCTTTCACGTTCATGTATTCTCCGGTGATGGAAGTATTGGCTTCGATATTAGAAACTGTGATATCGGCGGAACGTCCATTTATCATGACCATAGCAGCATTCCTGACGTTATTAACCCTCACATCGGTATAGTCTCCGGCGAAGTTAAATCCACGGACAGCCTCCACATATACATTTCCACTTTGAGAACGGAGGTCAACTGCACCCTCTATATTTGTGATTTCAAACTCAGAGTAATCAGCTTCTGCCTGTAACTTTCCTCGAATCTCAAAGGCGTTTATGGCACCACTCTTGTTTTGTATTTCTACATCGCCATCAATATTAGAGATATTCAGTTTTGAATAACTGCTTCTTACAGAAACCATGCCGGTTATGTTAGCAACATCAATAGTAGAAGAACGGCCGTTTATGTTTGTTCTGCCACGTACGTTTCTTACGCTGATGTCACCATATTCATTGGTGACTTCTACAGACTGCCCAACATCTTCTACAGTAACAGAGCCGCTGCGATTGTAAACCGAAACATCTCTTCCAATATTTTGAATGCCGATGGTGGCATATTCTGTTGTTAGGTGAAGCCTGACTTGCTCAGGAATTTGCAGTGTCAGGAGATTTTTTTCTATTTCATAGGAAACATTATTATTCTTTTCTTCGGGATATTCAATTTCCAATTCAGCTCTCCCGGCTCGTTTATTGAAGCGAGGGTTAAATTCCTCAAAGTATTTTTGATAGGCTTCATCGTTTCCTTCAAATGAGTAGGTGTACGAGATCTGATTTGTTGCAGTTCCTTCAATTTCGATATCTATTCCAGAATTAACTTTGATGAAAAATTCATCCAGGCCAGCTGCATCGAAGGTTCCATCTTTTGTCCCGCTTTGGGAGAAAGCTAATGTAGTTGAAAGGACTACTATAATAATTGGTAAAAAGTATCTTAGATATTTCATGACTGTTCACGGTTTATGAGTAAAAGTTCTTTGTAGAAATCGAGTTTGGTTGCATAAAGCCGGTTCAGGCTTTTCTTTTTTGAAGGGGTGATTCCATTGACGAGTATTTCATTTTTAATTTCTGCTATCAATCGGTCAATTTCTCTAATGGCAGAAAGAGTTGATTCCATGGAAGGACGTGAGCGACTACCGGCTTGCTTTATCAAGGAAGGAGCCACTTCATCCAGCTGTTGGGTAGCTGCATTTAAGCCCCGGTAAACCTGATCTTGATCTGAGGGAGTAGGTGTTAGTAGGCCCATTCCGGTTTGATACATACCGATGGAAGCAAAAATCAGTAAAATGGCTGCGGCATTTCCAATCCAAAAACTCTTCCAGTGAAATTGCATATTTGCCTTTGAGGTGTTCGGCAATGAGTGGTTTATATTTTTCCACAGTTCATTTTTTTCTGCAGAAGTAGGAAAATCGTTTGGTTTATAAAAAGGATTATTCATGATAAGAGTACTTGTTGTAATTCTTTTTTGGCACGGTGAAGGATTACTCTTGAATGGCCTTCCGGGATATTCAGAATACTTCCTATCTCTTTATGAGTGTATTCTTCAGCTATGCTGAGCAAAAAGACAATTCGTTTATCCGGCTCAAGTTGCTTGATGGCATGTTTGGCCTTAAGCCACTTCTCCGGTTTCTCGGTTTCAGGTTCGGTGATTAATTCAGAGTCTGCATCATCGAGCTGCTGGAAATGAAATTCACTTCTTTTATCCATCCGCATTTCATTCAATGCAATAGAAAAAAGCCAGGTTTTGAATCGCGAGTCCTTATTGAAAGAATGAAGATTCTGAAAAGCTTTCATAAAAGCTCGTTGTGTCCAGTCTTTCACTTGCCCTCTTTCATCAGAAAACTGATGCAGGAAAGCAAACAAAGCATCAATATGTTCATCATATAATACTTTAAAAGAACTCTGATCTCCTTGAATAGCTCTTGTAATAATGTTGTTTTCTTCGCCTTTTGAAAGCAAATTGAATCTATGTTTTATGGGTTAGATGCAAGAAATAGGGTAAACGTTACAAGAAAAATAAAAAAAGTGTTTAAATGCTATTCATAAGATGATATAGGCCTTTTTTATGAAAATGAAACATGGGTTCTAACCCCCCGTACATTAGGCGGTCAACCTAAAAATGATGGTATGCAACAAATATTTAAATCGGTATCAATAGCACTTCAAAATATTCGGGCTAATCTTTTACACTCCGTTTTATCGATGTTGGGAATTATTATTGGGGTAGCTGCTTTAGTCGCAATTCTATCATTGGGAGATGGCCTTGAGGAAACCGGTCGGCAGCAAATTGAATCTACGACTTCAGTTCAAATGCTTACAGTTAGTCCCAGAAGATTTAATATAGTCAATGATGTTCGCATCCCAAGAGATACGGTCTATTCAATTGGTATGGCTGAAACAAGGTCTATACATGAGTTGATATCAGCGTTGGGGAATGCGGAGTTACTTGCTCAAAGCAATCGTGTTGTTAAATACAGAGATTCAAGTATTGCTGTGACTGTAAGTGCGTCACTTGAAAATCTTTCTGCATTCAGAGAGATGGAGTTATCAGGTAGGTTTTTCAATAAGCAAGAGGTAGAAGAAGCTTCACAAAAAATGGTGCTCTCCCATGAATTAGCTCAAAAATGGGGAGGTGACAGGGAGAGTCTGTTAGGTAAAGAAATGAGTTTAGAGGGAGTTCCATATGAAATTATTGGAATTACAGGAACTGAGGTACCCGGACTTCAGGCATTGATACCTTTTACCACTTATCGAGAACATGTTAAAAACGGGAATTCACCTTCATTAATCATAAAGAGTAATAAAGTGGAAGATGTCCCGATTATTAAAGCTGAAGTGGAGTCATGGATGGAAAAGAGCTACCAAGAGGGAGCGGAAGCTTTTATCATTTCAACCTACGAAGGAAGAGTAGAGCAACTTAGCCAGGGTATTCTGATCTTTAAATTAGTGATGGGAGCAATTACCGGGATTGCTGTATTGGTTGGAGGCATCGGCATAATGAATGTGCTGCTGATATCAGTCACAGAAAGAACCAAAGAAATAGGAATTCGAAAAGCCGCCGGTGCCCGCAAAAAGGATAT
Organism: Gracilimonas sp.; assembly: GCF_031581265.1. Lineage (GTDB taxonomy): Bacteria > Bacteroidota > Rhodothermia > Balneolales > Balneolaceae > Gracilimonas. The sequence goes on along the minus strand of NZ_JAVLBQ010000001.1, from coordinate 163,966 downwards.
TGTGCTCCAGTTTCTATCAGAATCTGTAACGGTTTCGTTGGTTGGCTCTATAATGGGTTGGGTAGTGGGAGTGATTGGTGTATTCGGAATAGTTAAACTTATCAATAGCTTTACAGATTTAACCTTCCATGCTGCTTTGAGTACAAATACAGCACTTTTTGTTTTAGCGGTCGCAATTTTAATTGGGATTATATTTGGCACTTACCCCGCTTGGAAAGCCGCCAACCTAACCCCTGTTGATGCAATAAGACATGAATAACACGTTTACCGGTTGGAAGGATAGACAGAGAACCCCCGAGCGTCCGTAGGTCCTCGGAGCGTTCGCCTTTTCAGCTTTATTGCCCGTAACGCTCGCAGGTCCTTCGGACGCCCCAAGGTTACTTTACTCAGAGATTGTTTCAAGCTATTTTCTAACCGGTAAACGCGTATAAATAAGCTATTCCTGCATAGCCAAATTTTGTTACAACACATCCTGGAATTCAGGTGTTTTTTGAATAATTGACTTGGCAAAAGGACAAAGAGGCAATACCGTCAGCTCATTCTCCCTTGCAAATTCAACCCCGCGTTTAACCAGTTGTTTTCCCAAACCTTTACCGCGCCCTTCATCAGTCACCTCTGTATGATCAATGATTATTTTATCAGAGCCGGCCTTGGAATAAGTCATTTCTGCTATTCGGGTTCCATTATCTTCCATAAAAAATTCGCCTTTTGAATCTGATTCCTGATGCTGAATATTCATTGTACTATTGGTTTTTGATTTAAAACAAGGTATATATTTGTTCGAGCTAATTCCCTAAATTTCCAACATGATATTACAAAAACTGCTTTCCAATTTCTCCGTACTAATTCTTCTGGTAGTTTCGACTTTCATTTTCAATTCCTGTAAGGGAGAGAACAATAAAGATAAAACTATTAGCCTTGAGCCTTACGCTATTGTTGATGAAGATATAGATGTAGAAGTTTCCGGTTTGGTTCAAAGCCCTTCTTTTGAAAACATATTCTGGCTCCACGGTGATGCCGGGGATGAGGCTACCATATATCCCATTGATAAGGAAGGTGAACGGCCTGAAAATTCTAATGACGATGGCGTAAAACTCATGGCGACAGATAACGAAGACTGGGAGGATATCGCAGCGGATGATGAGGGAAATATCTACATCGGTGATATCGGTAACAATTGTTTGTGCAGGGATGAGTTGGCTATACTGGGTTTTAGGGAGCCAAATATTTCCTCACAACGTATATTTACAATAGACAGGTACCGGTTTAAGTATTCAGGTTCTTTTAAAAACAAAAAAGGAAAGGAGATTGTACCAAATGCGGAAGCCTTATTTTATTTTGAAGGTACTTTTTACATCATTACCAAAGAAGCAAAAGGAACAAATACCAAGTTGTTCAAAATGTCTAATCCCAGTGCCTCCCAAATGAACTCGGTGGACTTATTAGATACCATCAACTTTGATGACAAGGTGACCGGAGCGGATATTTCTTCTTCCGGAGATTCAGTGGCTATACTGACTTTTTCCTCGATATGGCTTTTGCAAGAGTTTACCGATGATAATTTTTTCTCGGGGACCATCCAGAAAGTCTTTTTTGAAGCAAACCAAGTGGAATCCATAGCTTTTACCAACGACAGCTCTCTTATTATTGCTGAAGAAACCGGAGAACTCTATGAAATTCCTTTTTCAGCTTTTAACTAAGAAGGGGAACGGTCAAAATCATCCCAGTTCGGCTTTCGTTTTTCGAGAAAGGCATTGCGACCTTCTTCAGCTTCATCGGTCATATAAGCTAAACGTGTAGCTTCTCCGGCAAACACCTGTTGACCCACCATGCCATCATCAATGGCATTGAACGCAAACTTGATCATTTTTATAGCTGTAGGACTTTTCGCCAGGATTTCCTGTGCCCATTCATAAGCTGTTTCTTCCAGTTCATCATGAGGTACCACTTTATTCACCATGCCCATTTCAAAAGCCTCCTGAGCAGAATAATTGGCTCCCAAGAAGAAAATTTCCCTGGCTCGTTTTTGGCCAACTTGTCGGGCAAGCAGGGCAGAGCCAAATCCACCATCAAAACTTGCTACATCGGCATCGGTTTGTTTGAAGATGGCGTGTTCTTTACTGGCCAATGTGAGATCACAAACTACATGGAGGCTATGTCCGCCGCCAACTGCCCAGCCGGGAACTACGGCAATGACAACTTTAGGTATGAAACGTATAAGCCGCTGTACTTCTAAAATATTGAGTCGGGCAATTCCGTCATCAGCTTTATAACCGGTTTTGGATCGCACATTTTGGTCACCGCCTGAACAAAAAGCCCATTTACCATCTTTGGGAGAGGGACCTTCACCGCTTAATAGCACCACGCCAATACTATTGTCTTCTTTCGCATCGCTAAGTGCTTCATACAGTTCAAATACCGTTTTGGGCCGAAATGCATTGCGGATTTCCGGACGATTAAATGCAATTCTGGCAACGCCATTCAACTTTTTATAGGTGATGTCTTCGTAGTCTTTTACGGTTTTCCAATCCATGTATTTGAAATGCTTTATTGGTATTTGAATGTATCCCAAGATAAGGGAAGAGATGCATGTTTTCCTGTCTATCTTATCGAAAGATATTTGGCCATACGGAAATGGTTATAAGAAGAACGACTCGTTACCAAACTCTGTTTGGTAATGCCTACCAGGAAGCTCCGCTTCCGTTGGTTTAATGTTTCAAATAAATTGTGCTAATCTACAATGGTTTAAGAGTGCCATCCCCGTATATTCCTTTTCTTTATAGGCTATTACATAAAAAACGCCGAAGCATTTAACCCACTTCGGCGTTGAACGTTAACAATTCCAGTTTCAATTCTTACTCATCTTCAGGAATGTTGAAATCAATATTGGTTCGATAATCTCCAAGCAGATGCTCGGCAAAGTAATACCATTTTTGTCGTTCAAAATAGGGTTGATAGGGGCCGAATCCGTGACGGCGGCCGGGCAGTATCATCATATCAAAACGCTTACCTGCTTTGATGAGAGCATCAGCAAGACGAAGAGTGTTGGCGGGATGCACATTGTTATCAATGTTTCCATGAACAAGCAGTAATCGTCCTTGCAGGTTTTTAGCTAATTCTGCATTGGCTTCACTGCTACCGTCAAAGGTGACGATTTCTTTTTCAACTTCAACACTATCTTCGTTCATCTCGGTAACCGTTTTCCGGTTCTCTTTCACGCCATGATGGGTTTCACTCCACCAGGTGTTGTAAATATTATTGTCATGATTACCGGCTGAAGAAACAGCAACGTCATAAAATTCAGGGTAGGTGAGAAGGGCTGCCGTACTCATAAAGCCACCACCGGAGTGACCGAATATTCCCACTTTATCCTGATCAATAAAGGAATGTCGGGCGGCAAGTTGCTCAATTCCATATTTGTTATCAGCTAATGGATAATCACGTAAATCTCCATATCCGTAGGTGTGATAATAGCGAGAGCGCTCAGGACTACCACCACGCTGACCGAAAGCTACTACCACAAATCCAAGTTGGGATAGTGCCTGATTTCGTCCGGTCATACCGGATACTGAAAAGCTGGTTGGAAATGGTTCAGTTTGCGGCCCCGGATAGACGTAGGAGATAATGGGATAGTTCTTGGTTGAATCAAAATCAAAAGGTTTCCACATTACTCCATAGAGGTCGGTAAATCCATCCGCTGCTTTGATCTTAAATTCCTCCGGCGTTTGCCAGCCAATTTCTTCGGCTTTGGTTACATCTACTTCTTGTAAATTAAGGATGATATCTCCGTCTTCATCTCGTAATACAGATTTTGTAGGCTGATCGACCGTAGAATAATTATCTACAAAATAATTGTCTTCATCTGATTCATACACACTATGGTTGGCATTCTCGGGGGTCAGGTGTTTAAAATCTGATCCGTTGAATTTTACGCTGTACAAGTGTTCGTAGTAAGGATTATCTCCGTCCCTGCCATATCCTTCAAAATAAATGGTTTTAGCAGTCGTATCGACTTTTACCACATTGCCGACTACAAAATTTCCGGAAGTAATTTGGTTTTTGAGGTTACCTTCGCTGTCATAAAGATAGAGTTGTCCCCAACCGGTGCGCTCACTCCACCACAGATATTCTTCTCCATCGTTGATCACTCCAAAGTACTGATAGCTCCAATTGAAATACGGCTCACTGGTTTCGCTCAATAAAACTTCTGTTTCACCGGTTTCAGTATCCCCAATCAGGATATCAACTTTGTCAGATTTTCTGTTTTCGCGATAGATATACAGTTTATCAGAACTGTTGGCTTTGTAATCACCGGTTTGATGTCCACCATAATTAGCCCGCAAATCCTGATCTTCCCATTTATCAGTATCCATTCGGGTACGTTCCCGACTTTCGATATCGAAGACTTCAACATGATCAATGCCAATTTCGTCATCACCGGGCATTCCGTACTTATAAGTTTCCAGTTCCGGGCGCTTACCAAGGGTATTGATAACCCAAAGCTCTTCTACTTCACGGTTGTCTGTTCTCTGAACCCAAAGCTTCGTTTCATCATCAAAAAATTGTACTCTTGAACGTAATCTTTCATCACTGGTAGTGTCACCTTGGCTAGCTTGATAGCTAAACCATCTCTCACCGTCATCAGTAAGCTGAATTTCTGTGCTGTCAGGGTCATCTGCTCTCATCAAATACAAGTTGTGGTTTTTGGCAAAGGCGATATAGGTACTGTCAGGGGAGTAGGTAGCCCATCTTTCTCGTTCTTCACTTTCAAGGGAGTCACCTTTAATCAACTCATTCCCATCAATATTATAAGTAAACTTAATACTGTCTACATGGAAGGTGAAGCGTTCCTTATCTGCGTCGTATTCAAATCCTTCCAAATCTAAATCCAAGGCATTGAAGGGACGTTCAAAAATTTCGGTAAGTTGAGAAGCCATTTCATTCTGGTCAAATAAAAGACGCTGACGTGGTCTTTCGCTATCTACGTAATACCACTGTTTACCTTCATTATTCTCGTAGGTGTACCAAAAATTATCGGTGTCTTCGATCCAACGGGGATAAACGGAAGTGCTGCCTACGATTTTACTCATTTTATCACCGGTAAATCGTTCAGCGGCTTCAAAATTTGCATTCTGTGCGTTACTGACCGGGCTCATTATAAAGGTCATTAATACCGCAGAGAGCACGGATTTAACTATAGTAGAAGTATTCATATAAAAAAGTTAGGATTTAGGTTAGGGGAGTAATAAAAGGGATATTTTTGTAAAACGATGGAAAACTATAGTAAAGAATAGTTGTAAGTCAGCTGCCTTCGAATTTTTTACGTTCGATTTCAAAATCTTCTTCACTGACGAGCCCTTGCTGCCAAAGCCCGGTTAAGTAATCAAGTCGATCCATGGAGCCGGGATCATATTCAGATTCACGCGGTTTAGCTAGTCTTTTTGATTCCAGTCTTTTGAGTTCAGCTTCAACAGCTTTTTCAATTGATTTGGCAATGCCCTCAGGGTTTTCTAAGCCAATTAATTCAATTTCTCGTGCCTGAGTCTTTAGGGTTACGGAGCCAACGCCAAAACGAATTTCGCCCGGTTCTGCTTTACGAATGTCTTTCAGATCAATATTCTGGGAATACTTACTTTCAACAACAGTGATAAGTCGATCCTTAATTTCATAGTAAATCCCTTTATGTTTTTGACGTGTTTTCCACAGTATAATAAAGCCAATGAGTAGAGGGAGTAAAAGAATTCCAAAAAAGTAACTCCAGAAAAAGGCTTTCCAGGAAGGTGTCAAAGTGATGGATTTGTTGTGTTCAGGCATAATATATTTTACCGATTAATGACTCAGAAAAACGAGCTTAAATTCGTATATTTTCAATTCAAAACATACCCATAGTTAATAAAATTCATACTCTCTTGAAAGTCTGGAAATATGTAATTGCGGTGTGGATGACAATCGTCATTGCTGCCGGTTTTTTGATTTATATTCCTGAGATTCCCATCCTGGAGCAGACGGCACGAAATATATTTTTCCATGTACCTATGTGGATGACCATGTTTGTACTGTTCTTGATAAGTTTATGGTACAGCATAAAATACCTGAATGATGCTAATCTCCAGGATGATGTCAAAGCTTCTTCGGCAGCTACGGTAGGAGTTGTTTTTGGAATATGTGGCTTGTTAACCGGTTCACTTTGGGCTCGTTTTACCTGGGGTTCCTGGTGGACTTTTGCAGAGCCAAAAATGAATTTGGCAGCCTTGGCTCTGATGATTTATGTTGCCTATTTCGTGCTCCGTTCAGCTTTCGATGATCGCGCAAAACGCGCAAAATTATCGGCAGTTTATAATATTTTTGCAGTTACCACGGTTCCTTTTTTGCTGTATATTGTTCCGCGGCAGTTGACAAGTTTACATCCCGGGGCCGATGGAAACCCTGCTTTTAGTGAAATTACGGCGGATGAATTACGGTTTATTTTATACCCGGCTTTTATCGGATTCATCGCAATGGGATATTGGATCTATGAAATTTATACTCGTTACAACATTCTGAAATTGAAGGCAGAGAATTCGTAATTTACAGGCCGAATATTTTTTAGACTCAATACTTAAGAAATTCAATATTTGATGCAAGAAGATTCACTCGCAATCGTTGATACGCTGACCGAAGCTTATTCTGACCAATGGGCGGGTGCCCCGGGTGCTGAAGAAGCCGGAGTATTCGTGCAATTTATGTCGTCGAACGACTTAATTTATGTAGTGTTGGGAGTGAGTCTAATAATATGGCTGGTTCTGCTTTTCTTTCTATTCCGTGTAGATAAGAAAGTGGCGAAGTTGGAAGAACAAATTAATTCAAACCAAGAAGAATGAAACCGAAACTAATTATTGGCATTGTCGCCATCGTGGGATTTACTTCCCTGTTAATGTATAACTTTGGTGAAAGTATAAGTACTTATACCACTTTTGAACAGGCTGAAACCCAAACTACAGCTCACATACCGGGTGTATGGGATAAGGAAAAAGAAGCTGAGTTTTCTATGGAAACAAAGCGCTTTACTTTTTACATGAAAGATGAAGATGGTGTTTCCAAAAAGGTTGTATATCCTAAACCCAAGCCAAATAACTTTGAAGCTGCTGACCAGTTAGTGGTGATAGGAGAGATGCGTGGCGATACTTTTTACGCCAACGAAATGCTGATGAAATGCCCATCTAAATATAATGACAGCGATCCCGGCAGGTTTCAAAATGCAGCAGAAGGATAATAGGTTTTAACTACCCTGCTGAATCAGCTCATTAATACAGAATACAGATTCAATCGTTTATTTTAAGCTCTTATGTTAGGAATTCTTGGTAAGGCGTTAATTTCAGCTTCCTTTGTAGCCTCCATCTTTGCCATGGTCATATACTTTATCTCCGCAAAAAGAGATGGATATCGACTTTACAAAGTTGGGAATTGGTTATTTGCTGCCAAAGCTGCTTTTTTGGTTGTAGCTTCCGGAATATTGATCTACCTGATCTTTCAGCACCAGTTTCAGTACTACTATGTGTACAACTACACCAGTTTAGATCTCACTCCGCGATACTTGTTTTCAGCCTTTTATGGCGGTCAGGAGGGGAGCTTCATGTTGTGGATACTGATCTCTGCATTTTTTGGTTTTGGGTTGATGAAATGGACTCGTCCGCCATATAAAGCTCCTGTTCTATTCTTCCTGACTTTGACACAAGTATTCCTGCTTTCCATGTTGTTGGGATGGGATATTTTTGGGCTGAAATTAGGAGCATCTCCATTCCGAACTATTGCCCAAGAGATGCCAAACGCTCCTTTCATTCAGGCAAATCCTGATTTTATACCTTCTGATGGAAGTGGTCTCAATGATCTTTTAAAGAGTCCGTGGATGATGATCCATCCACCGATACTATTTGTCGGTTTCGCCATGATGACAATCCCATATTGTTTTGCGATGGCAGCCTTATGGAAGCGTAAGTATAATGAATGGGTTGGCCCGGCTTTGCCCTGGACATTAAGTGCAAATGTAGCATTGCTGACAGCTATTTTCTTAGGCGGCTATTGGGCTTATGTAACCCTTTCTTTTGGTGGTTATTGGGCCTGGGATCCGGTTGAAAATGCATCATTGGTTCCATGGCTGATTGGTACAGCGGGGATTCATACCATGATCATTCAACGTAAAAGTTCTGTCGCCCAAAAGTCTTCTATTTTGTTTGCCATATTGGCTTACGTGGCAGTGGTTTACGAAACATTTCTAACCAGATCAGGAATACTTGGAAGCTCCTCTGTACACAGCTTTGTTGATCTTGGATTATACAACCAACTGCTGGCTTTTATGCTGGTGGTTACCCTTGTTGGGCTGGGGTTATTTTTCTGGAGATATAAAGAGCTGCCTTCGCCTGAGAAGGAATCAAAAATTTTGAGTCGCGAATTTATGACGGTTACCGGCGCTATGCTGCTATTGATTTTAGGACTCGTAATCATTCTTGGTACCAGCTCGCCAATAATTGGTCGTTTATTTGTAGAAAACCCTACTCCACCGGAAATTAGTTTCTATAACAACTGGAGTATGCCTATCGCTATGATTATGGCAATTTTTACGGTACTTGGTCAGTATTTATTTTGGAAAAAATACGACGCTGAAAGCCTTGCAGCTGCCCTTATAAATCCACTTTTAGTGACAAGTGTGATTACGATTTCTTCAATCATTATAGGGGATGTCCGGAATTTGTATTACATGGTGTACCTGTTTTGCGGATTTTTTGCCATTGTAGGTAATGGTTGGGTATTGGTGCGCCTTGCCAAACAAAAACCAAAATTGATTGGTGGATCTCTCACGCATATTGGTTTTGGGCTATTATTGGTAGGTATAATTGCCTCTTCAGCTTACAATGAAGTTCTGGTTGATCAAAGAACGGCTAATTATAACGCAGCGGTTGAACGGGGGGAGGTTACTGACGAACAAGGTTTTACTGTGACCCAAAAAGAAGAAATGCTTTCGCTGAATCTGAATGAACCGGTTTTAGTGGATGGCCGATACATGGTTACCTACGAAGGGTATGAACTGGATAACAGCGTTCGCAGAGGGCAACAGAATTATAAGATCAGGTTTGAACCGGTTGATGGAGGTAAACCTTTTTATATGGTTCCTGAGGTGTACCCAATGTTGACCTCATCAACCCAAGAAAATATTCAATGGTCCGTTGATCCTGATGTAAGAACCGGACTCTTGAGTGATATTTATTTATATGCTGGTGGAAGTTCTTATGTACAAGAACAAAATGAGCGTGTTGCTGAGCGTGGTAGTCCTGAAGCAGTTCAAGATACTACAGTTGATGAACCCATCGTACAAAAGCTGGAATTGAGCCCGGGGCAAACCATTGATGTCGGGAAATATAAAATCCGGTTTGTGAATTATGCCCGTACCGACAGTACAGAATTACCTCCAAATACCTCAATTGGGGTTCGGGCTGAAGTTGAACTTATTCATCCGGCCAGTGACAGAATTATGACCTTAAGTCCGCTCTTCGCAGTTTACAGTCAGGAGGGACAAAGTTATATCTACTCACCGCCTGCTTTTGCCCAAGAATTTGATTTAGAATTCCAGTTCACACAGATATTTCCACAAGAAAATAGCATTGAGTTAACAGTAACCGGACTGGAGGAAGAATACGAACCCGAGTGGGTGCTCATTGTGGCAGAAGAAAAACCATTTATATCTGTAGTTTGGGTCGGTACGTTTGTTTTGATGGCCGGATTCAGTATCTCTATTTTCAGGCATTGGGGCAGAGAAAGAAAAAAGAATTCCTAAAATTAAGATCTTAGAATCGAGAGTCAGACATAATGAAATATCTTAATCATACAATATCACCGTTTATGAAACTGGTTCTGAAAACATTGGCATTTTTGATTCTGCTACCTGCGATTTCTGTTTTTCAGGTTCAGGCTCAAACTGCACAAAATGAGGACTTACCCAACCCACGAAATGCTTTTTTGCGTTCATTAGCCATGCCCGGCTGGGGACACTATTATGTGGACAATAACAACTGGAACAGAGGCAAGTATCATATGGCCGGAGAAGTAGTTTTGATTCTCTCGTACTTTGGTTTAGATGCCAGGGCCAATAGCCTTGAAAATGATTTTTATACCTTGGCCCTGAGTAAAGCCGGAACAGAACTCTCGGACAAATCCAGGGAATACCTGATTGCAATTGGAAGTTTTGATAATCTTGATGCATACAACCAGGAACAACTACGCCTCAGAAATTGGGACAATGTGTTTCCGGATACTCCCGAGTACAGATGGAATTGGGAAAACAGAGATCTCAGAAATAGTTATGAAAGTGCCCGCGAAAAAGTAGATCGTAATAGAAGTCAGCTCCCGGCTCTTGTTGCCCTTATGGTGTCTAACAGATTGGTGAGCGGTTTAAGCGCATTTATCCGAGCCAGAGATATGGGTAAGAATTTGCCTGAAGCCAGTTTTTCGTATGTGAATGGTCTTGGTGAACCGGGAGCAACATTAAACCTGCGATTCAATTTTTGATGGGCATTTGAAAAGAGATTAGTAGACCAAACCGGATTTTAATTTAAACTATAAAATACACGAACTGATATGGATGTTAAAAAAGTAGCGGTAATTGGCGGTGGAACCATGGGCAATGGAATAGCGCATGTGTTTGCCATGAACGATATCTCCGTTAATCTCATCGAAACGAAACAAGAATTTGCTGATCGTGCAGTCTCAACCATTGAGAAAAACCTGGATCGCATGGTTAAAAAAGAGAAGATTGACGAAGCAAAAAAATCAGCCAGCTTAGATAATATTTCTGTCTTTTTAGATATAAAAGACGGTGTTAAAGATGTAGATCTTGTGGTAGAAGCCGTTCCCGAAAACTTTGACATCAAGAAAAGCGTGTGGCAGCAAGTGGACGAAGCGGCACCGGATCACGCTATCCTGGGATCAAACACATCCTCCATTTCAATAACGAAATTAGCGGCACTAACATCGCGACCTGAAAAGTTTATTGGGATGCACTTTTTCAACCCGGTGCCTGTAATGAAATTGGTAGAAATTGTGCGTGGGCTTCAAACCGATGACGAAAGTTATCAAGTGGTTGAAGAAACGGCCAAGAACCTAAAAAAAGTACCGGTTCCTGTTAATGACAGCCCCGGTTTTGTAAGTAATCGTGTACTCATGCCTATGATCAACGAAGCTATATTCTGTGTGGGAGAAGGAGTGGCAGAGCCTGAGCACGTAGATGAAGTAATGAAACTTGGAATGGCACACCCAATGGGTCCTCTACGACTTGCAGATTTCATTGGACTGGATGTATGCCTTGATATCCTGAACGTACTTTATGAAGGGTTTAAAGATCCTAAATACCGACCGGCTCCTTTACTTGTACAAATGGTAGATGCAGGTAAGCTCGGAAATAAAACCGGAGAAGGATTCTATAAGTACAACTAAGATTTATCAATATTGATTTGGTTCCCTGCGGGTGCTTGAGTCATTCGCGGGGCATCAATGAAATTCTTAAGCGGCTATCGATTCGTCCAAAACCTGATTAGAAGTAAAGATTACTTTGTTGGCTTTGAGCAACAGGTCATGAAGTTTGCGGCTTACTAAATGCTGAACTTCATTCAAACTTTTGGGTGCACTTAATTCATATTGGAAATATGAAATTAAATTGATGGCAGAAAGGTAGCGACCGTTTTCGTCCCCATCAATTTCGATATGCCACCGAGTTATAATATCGTCATCAGCTAATAATTCATTTACTTTGTTGCTGATGGCTTCCATCCAGCGACTTGCTTGTTCAATTCGGTAATTACCTGCTTCTCCCGGCACTTCAGGCTGACAAGTTTCAATATCAAATAACCAGCTTAACTCTACATCAATGGTTGGATTTACAGAAGATTTGGTGAGTGTTTCAACTTTAAGAAATGGATGATTCTCCATACCCTCTAATTCTCTGGCAATAGTTGTTTCCCGAAAACTGTCCCAGTCAAAATTGATAGAAAGTGATTCCATATAATCTGAGGTGTCACTCAGGGGAATCATAAACTCTAAACCCGTGGCGTGAATCTTATTATCTTCCCAAGTCTTAAACTTATTCGTTTTAATACCTCTTTTTTCCAATTGTGTTTCTAAAGTATTAACAATAGAATTAAATATTGGATAATGCATGAACGTTATTAATCTCCCGCTTTCTTCTTTATGAATTATTACGAACTAATATATCTAAATCGCCGGTTCAAAAACAAGTTGATTGGGGGGTATATCGATCAGTCAGTCAGCCCTTACAAAAACTATATTGAATTTTTTATTCAAGCTGGAGATGAAAAACTGCGGTTATGTTACAGTTCAGCTCCAGGGAATACAGCTCTCTTTTTGGACAGCTATCGGGGAGCAAAAAAAAGCAACACTATCGATTTTTTTGAAGCGATTTATAGCACTGAAATTAAGGAGGTACATATCCCTGAAACGGACCGGTGGTTATGTATTGATTTTGAAAATGGGTACAGGCTTTCGTTTCGGTTGTTCAGTAACCGTGCTAATGTATTTTTGTCAAAAGATGGTGTAATCACAGAGGTTTTTAAAGAGTACGATAAACCCGGAGATCAAACTCCTGAACCCCAATGGTTAGATCTTTATGAAGTTGAGGGAGATATAAGCCGTAAAAGCACTAAGAATAAATTAACGGCTTTAAACCCGATGCTTCCCCGCCAAAATCTCAAAGACCTGATAGAGATCCATGAACTTGAGGATGCTTCACAAGAAGAACTCAAAAAATTCGTGAAATCTATCTGTGAAGAAATGGAAGAGAATGCAACTTTTCGCCTGCTTGAGAATGGAGAAACTACATTGTTATCAAAAGAAACATTGCCTTTGAAAACGGAGAAAATATTTGATGATGTCAATGATCTTATTCGCTACCGGTATAAGAATTATTCAAGAAGTCAGCGATTAAAGCAGCGTAAATCATCTTTGATTAAAAGCCTGAAACGGAAGATAAAGCGCAAGAAATCCGGATTACAGAATTTGGACCAGGCTGAAAAAGGTCTTGAGAGAGCTGAGAAATATGAAAAATGGGGTCATATTTTGATGGCAAATGCACATTTGGGTCATGTTAACAAGGAAGAAATTGAAGTAGAAGATCTATACGATGAAGGAAAAAAAGTAAAAATTCCTTTGAAGCGTGAACTGGATATAGCCCAAAATGCCGAACGCTATTATGATAAATCAGCCGGCGCAGAAAAATCGTATGAAGAAGCCCAGAAACGCATCCCGAAAATGCAGAAGGAATTAGAGGAAGCAGAACAATTATTAGAAGAGGCTCAAAACATAACCAACTTGTGGGATTTTCAAGACTGGGAAAAAGAAAAGGAACAAGAACTACAGCCATATCGCGACCAAGGAGGGAACAGTGATGAAGGAGATCAGCTTCCGTTTCATACCCTCGAGATAAAAGGCTACCCGGTTTGGATTGGGAAGAATGCTAAAAGTAATGACCAATTAGTACAACAGGCTCATAAAGAAGATGTGTGGATGCACGCAAGAAAAGTAGCCGGATCACACTTGGTAATTAGAATGGCGAATGATAAGGGGATGCCCCCCAAAGATGTATTGCTTGAGGCGGCATCGTACGCTGCGTACAATTCGAAGGCCAGGGGATCAAAATTAGCTCCTGTTATCATCACCAAAACAAAATATGTACGGAAGCCTAAAGGATCGCCACCGGGGGCTGTTGTTGTTGACAAGGAAGATGTTGAAATGGTCACCCCCAAAAAACCATAAGTATGAACACCAATAGACTAAATAACTTTAAAGGAAGCATTTATATATGTGGATTTATGGCCTCCGGAAAAAGTACGCTTGGTAAAAAGTTAGCCCAAAAATTGGATTGGGAATTCCGTGATCTTGATACTGTAATTGAAGAAAAGGAGAATAAAGTCATCAAGGATATTTTTGAAGATCGTGGGGAAGAGTATTTCAGGGAAAAGGAATGGGAATATTTACTGGAACTATCAAGAGATTTTAAAGGGATTGTTTCCTTGGGTGGGGGTGCACTGCAGAATCAACAAGTAGTAGATCACCTAAAAGTGAACGGGATTTTATTATTTCTGGAAGTACCACTGAAGGAAATTACAAAAAGGGTGGCAAGGAGAAATCATCGGCCGATTTTGTTTGATGAGGAGGGGGAAATAAAATCTCGAGAACAACTTTTTGAAGAGCTCAAAGCCTTATATTCAGACCGTGAAAAATATTATAAACAAGCTGAAATAAACATACACAGTTCGGAATATAATTCTATCAAAGAAATGGCTGACATAGCAATTGATAAAATAAAGCGACATGTCTAATACTATATTGGTCCAAACTTCTACAGCTAAAAACTACGAATTACACTTTGGCTTTAACTTGTCTGATGAGATTGAACATCACAACAAGAAATACAGCTCTGTTACGGCATTTGCTTTAGTAGACGCCTTTGTGCTGGAGCACCATAAAACACATTTTGAATCGGTTTTAAGAAGTCAGTTTCCCAATCTCCACATCCTGGAAATTCCGCGAGGGGAAGAAGCCAAGCGTTTTGAGGTATATCAAAATGCAGTCGATTTTGTACTTCAGAATGGCGTTGAACGGGGAACTCCACTGTTTGCTATTGGAGGCGGAGTAACCGGAGATTTAGCTGGATTTGTGGCAGCTACTGTGCTGCGTGGCATTCCCTTGGTTCATATTCCTACTACATTGCTTGCCATGGTGGATAGTTCTATTGGGGGAAAGACAGGGATTAATCATGCCACAGGCAAAAACCTGGTAGGTAGTTTTTATCAGCCGGATGCGGTTTTTGCTGATGTCGCCTATCTAAAAACGTTGGAACGAAAAGAATGGGTAAACGGACTCAGTGAAGTATTGAAATACGGAATGATTCACAGTCCCGAAATTTTAGAACAAGTTAATTCGTTGGTGAAGAAAGATGCATTTAAGGATATAAAATCTTGGTTACCGCTCATTCAAAAAAGTGCACAGATTAAAACGGATATAGTAGCGGAAGATGTTTTGGAAGCAGGGAAAAGAGCTTACCTGAATTTTGGCCATACTTTTGGTCACGTTATCGAAAATGAAGGAAGCTATTCAACATACTCGCACGGAGAAGGAGTGTACGCCGGGATGATAGCAGCTTTGCATGCTTCCAATGCGTTAGGTTCTGATATTGAGCTCTCCAATTTATTGCAGTTCAAATCGTTGTATAATTTCTCGTTAGGTCAACTCAATTCAGATCCGGCAACATTGGTTAATAAAATGCGAAATGATAAAAAAGTGAAGGACGGAATAATCCACCTTATCTTGTTAAAGTCCAAGGGACAACCTTATATCCATAAAGTGACTAATCCGGATATTGTTGAGAAGTCTTGGCAGCATACATTAAATGAATTTTCATAGTGGCATATTTACGCTGGTTACATAAATCCTGGAATGTGATTTGGACCTTTATTGGGGTCTTAGTACTAACAGTATGTATTGTAGGCGTTGGTTTATTTGGAGCTCTTCAATTACAGCCTGTAAAAGATCAGGTGGCTCATGTCATTCAGAATCAATTTAGCAAAGAGTATGAAGGTGTGCTTCATATTGGATCTATCAATGGTTTTTTACCCTTCCAGGTGCAGCTCAATGATGTTAAAATTTATCCTGACTCATCCGCTTTACAACCTGTTTTTGAATCTTCTGATATTTCGGCTTCTGTGGATGTATTATCCGTTTTTAGAAAGCAGTTTGTTATGAATTCATTGGAAATTCAGAACCCGGTATCCGCAGTCGATTTTTCTGAGGGTGCTTCATTAGCAAGTGCTTTTAAATCTGTTGAAGCTGATATATCCAGTACCGATTCAGTAGAAAATGTTAGTGAAGATTTTGGATTTCAAATTATTATCCCTTCTGTAAAGGTTTTTAATGGAAACATGGTATTCAGGAATATTCCTGATACCGAGAAATTCATTTCTTCAGGAGATAGCCTTCGTATTACCGGACTCAATATCGATTTATTCTTTGAATATACCGAAGTGCAAAGATTCATGGATATCAATTCTATTCGGTTCAATGCACCTGAAGCGCAGTTATATGATGTGGAATTGTTTGGGCAGTTTTATAATGACGATCGCTTTTTTGAGCTCAATGCATTCAATATAAATGTTGACAATTCTACAATCAGATTTAGTGGGGAAGCGGACGGTATTAACTTGTTATCAGGCAATATCAGAGATCAATTTGTCAACTCAAATTTGAGTTTTTCTGTTGATCGGTTTCTGCTATCTCCCGGTTTTATAAGGCGATTTAACCCGGATTTAACTTCCCTGAATACATCTTTAGAAACTACACTGAATGGTGAGGGAACAGTAGAATTATTTACCATAGAAACGGGAGAATTTGTATTTGGTGACAGTTACGGTCGTTTTAATGCAGAACTTACAGAGTTAAAATCTTTATCCAGCATTGGGTATGATGTAGACATCCAATCATTGACTGTAGGAGAGGAACAGCTTTACGAAGTTCAATCGGTGCTAACAGAAAATCAGGCAATAGGAATTGCTTCAGGAAATTATGAAGCCTCGATTTCCGGGAACCGAGAAGAGACTGCACTCGATTTCAGTATGGAAGGGGAAAGAGGGACTATAAGAGTTAATGGCGATGTAAATTGGACTGACCAAATGGCCTATAATTTTTCTTTCACAACGGATTCGTTAGATATAGGAAATATATTCACTCCAAATATCCAGCAATTAAATTTAACTGTTGAAGGTGAAATTAATAGTACAGGAATGGATTTCAAGAACAGCAGAGGCGGGCTTGTTATTAGGTCCTCCAACGGAGAATTTGATAATCGTTCCTATGAACAATTTTCGTTTTTAGCTAATTGGGAAAACGGAATAATAACACCTGAAATACGAGCCAATATGTATGGCTCATCCATTGCACTAAATGGTGAAATAGATATTAATGACAACAACCCCCGCTACTTTTTAACCGGGAGTGCTCAAGAACTACAACTGCAGAATATCATCCAACACCCGAATTTTCGTTCTGTCACTGCGGATATTGAATATGAGCTGGATTTAAGAGGTAATAATTTAAATGAGCTTTATGGTCAGGCGAGTTTTGATGTGTTGCAGGCCGTGGCCGGAACAGATACGCTGGATCGCCATCAACTTTATTTTGACCTCAACGGTCCGGAAGAAGCAAACAGGATGCTGCGATTCACCTCTACAGCTTTTGATGCTACAGTAGAAGGGTCATACAATATTTCTTCGTTGATAGATTTGTCAAATCATTGGGCTTCGTATTTAAAAACACAAGTAGATCGGGAATTCAGGTTCAAATCCGTTAATACTTTGGATAGTGCCCTTGAGATTTCAGAAAATCAAAATATTACCTTGAATGGAAGGATCAAGAGTCCAAATATTATCAACTTTTATTTAGACCGATTTCCTGAATTGAAATCATCGGCTCGCATTAATTCATCGGTAAATGTAAACTCCCGACAGCTATTATTTAATGCCTCTTTTGTAGATCAGGAAACTACATTTGGAAATTTTTCAGCTGACTCACTGTCTTTACAGGCTACGGGAAGTTTCAGGTATGAAGTACCGTTTAAAGAATTTTCAAGCTTGGAAGTACAGGCAAATGCTTCAAGTATTTTAATAAATGATATTCCGGGTCAGGGAATGAATTTTTCGGCTAATTTAGATCGGGATTCTCTCTACTTCAGTAACACGTTGTCGCGCCTTTCTGATGAATCCTCTTTCCGGATATCGGGAAACGGAAAACTTATGGATGAAGCTGTTCAGATTTTAATTGAGGAATTTTCCTTAGGAACGGAGAGCTATCAATGGGAGAATAATGAAAAAGCCGGCATTACCTACCGTGCGGATGAAAGACTTTCATTGGAGAATTTTGTGTTCGAAAATCAAGATCAATTTTTGCAAGTGGAGGGAACATTTAGCGCTGCTCCGGAAGATTCTGTAAACTACCGTATCGAAAACCTAAACTTACAAGAAGTATCCACTTTGTTAGGGGGAAGACTTAGTTTTGGCGGGAGATTAAATGGAGAATTCACAACCAGAACCCTTACCACTGTACCAACAGTGCTGGGAAATGTAGATATTGATACGCTCACTTTTGGTGGAACACTGGTAGGAGACTTGAATTTATCAAGTAGATACAATAATCAATTTGACCGTTTTGATACGAATATTTCAGTGTACACCGATTCTACTAAATACCCGGAGTATTTTGAAAATACGGGAAGAAAAGGCCAAAATTTCACCATTGATGGATACGTGTTAGCCCCCCAAGACGGACAGTTTCCTGACACGGACTCCTTGTATCAGTTCAATGTAGATTTTGAAAATATAGACTTATGGATACTTCCGCTGATAGCTCCTAAAGTATTTTCCGACGGTTCTGGTTTAGCACAAGGGTCAGGTGTAATATGGGGAAATGCCGATGATTATGATTTTAACGCAGACTTAATGGTAGGTTCAACAGATGCGGCCTATTTAAGACCTCAATTCCTGGATACTTATTATTATGCACAGGGAGGACTTTCTTTTACCAGGGATGACGGGCTTAGTTTCAACGACATTTATTTGCTCGACCCCTCCGGCGGTAACGCAATTTTAAGCGGATATTATGATTTTAATGACTTCACCCCCACTGATAGTCTTTACATTCGTCTTGAGATGGATGAATTTCAATTTCTGAACAGTACCTTTGATCCGACCTTACCTTTTTTCGGCACGGCATTCGGGTCAAGTACGGTCACAATCTCCGGAACTAATTTTGCTCCCGTTCTTAGGACAGAGGAACCTATGCAGGTATCTGATTTCTCTGGAATTTCGATTCCACTGCTGGAAGAGACCGAACTTAACGAAGATAACCGATTTATTCGGTTTGTAGAATCATTTGAAGACTATAACTTAAATTCTCGCAGGCGGTTTTCATCACGAAATAGGAATACAACTGAAAACGAAGAAGATGAGGTAGATTTATCGTTTGCCGAACGGTTTACGCTCGATCTTCAGTTTGTGACCGATAACCCAATGACCGTTCGGCTTATTTTTGACCCCGTTACCGGTGATATTGTTACAGCAGAGGGAACAGGAAGACTCAGGATATTATTAGAAGACCAAGACTTCTCAATGTTTGGAAGGTTTGATATTGAGGGTGGACGGTATCAGTTTGTAAGTGGAGATATTTTTACCCGAAGATTTGAACTGGAATCGGGAGGTTCTATCGTATGGGAGGGTGATCCCGCGAATGCAAGCTTAAACTTAAATGCTGTTTACACTGCCCGTCCCGATATTAATACCTTGAGTGCAGCCAGAAGCAATGATCCTGAAAATGCCCAAAGAGTTCCGGTTGAGTTAGTGTATACAATCGGGGGGACTATTTACAGCATTGAAAACGATTTCTTTTTCCGCTTACCTAATACCTTTGAATCTCAACAAAGTTCAACCCTATCAACGCAACTTGCAGCTATTAACAGAGATGAAAACATGAAATTGATTCAGGCTGCAAACTTCATGTTGATGGGGGATTTCATACCGGTGTCATCAGCAGGAACCACACAAGGGAACTTTTTTGGAGATAATATATCGGGCAGTGCAGCACTGTTAAATCCGTTACTTTCCAGTCAGGTTATTAATCCATTGTTATCAAATCAGATAAATTCGTTATTGAATAGCGATTTGAGTAGTTTAGATGTAGATTTTAACTTAAATACCTACAATCAAGTAGATCTTGGAGTGGCACTCCGGCTATATAACGACAAACTAATATTACGCAGGGAAGGACAGATTACAGGCAGGCAATCTAACATTGGAGATTTAGGGGCCACGTACAGAATTAATCAAACGTTTGCACTAACCGCTTTTCACAGACAAGATTTAACCTTTGGTACATTGAACAGTACCGAGCAGTCGCAACAATCCCAAGACATCAATGGAGTAGGACTTGAAGCCAAAGTAGGCTTCAATACCTGGAAAGAATTTTTTGATCGGATTTTATCGCCTTTCAGAAAGTTATTTGGAACCAGGGACGGCAAAAATCAAGAAGAAATAACACAGAATCAGGGATAACACAATCCCAACAAAGAGTTTTTAATGAGTAAAAGACAACGACAAAAAAATTTAGAAGAACTGATCATTGACCTGATCAAAAACAGCCCAAAAAATAGACTAACCAGAGAGCAAATCATTAGTGTGCTTCGTTTAGAGAGTGACAATGAGGTTAACCGATTGGACAAAACCCTCCAAAAACTTACGGCTGACAATAGGGTAGAAAGAGAAGATAATTACGTGTTGTTGAACACGAACAATATCTCCAAGAGATCATCCCAAGAAAACTCAAGTATTGTAGAGGGGAAATTAGATATTTCAGCTCGTGGTACAGGATATGTAATTTCTGAGCAAAGTGAGCAAGATGTAATGATTTCTTCCAGGGATATCGGAACGGCCTTGAATGATGATATTGTCAGAGTTAAGATTACCGGAAAGAATAAGAAAAGCGGTCAGCCAAGAGGTAAAATTCTTGAAATCGTAGAAAGAGGTAAGGATTTCTATGTTGGTACCCTCAAAAAGGTAACCAAAGAGAATTACATTATTGAAACCGATACGAAATCGGCTCATACCAATTTTTACGTATTGCCGGAATTTATTGGCAAAGCTGAGGATGGAGACAAAGTAGTGTTTGAACTGGAAAATTGGGTTCACCCCAACGCTTTACCTGAAGCCCGGATTACTTCTGTATTAGGTAAATCAGGTTCTAATGATGCCAATATGCTTTCTATACTGGCTGAAAATGACATGGTTGCTGAATTTCCTAAAGAAGTTGAAGAATATGCCCACCAAATTCCGCTCGAGATCCCTGAAGAAGAGTGTAAAAGAAGAAGAGATCTAAGAGACCAAAACGTATTTACTATTGATCCGGCTGATGCCAAAGACTTCGATGATGCCTTAAGTATTAAGAAGCTGGATAATGGAAATTATTACCTGGGAGTGCACATTGCTGACGTAACGCATTACCTGACTCCAAAATCAGTATTAGATGAGGAAGCACACAACCGCGGAACCAGCGTTTATTTAGTAGATCGTGTGATACCTATGCTTCCTGAAGTATTGAGTAATGGAGTTTGCAGTTTGCGTCCTAATGAAGATAAGTTGACGTATAGCTGTTTTATGGAAATAGCGCCCAATGGAAAACTCGTTGACTATACTATTGAGGAAACGGTTATCCATTCCAAGCAGCGATTTACTTATGAAGAAGCGCAAGCTATAGTAGATGGAAAGAAGCATAAGTTTAGTAAAGAGGTTCAGCTTTCGGCCGAACTTGCAAGAATCTTGCACGATAAGAGATTTCGGGAGGGTGCCATAGATTTTGATACTCCTGAGCCAAAGTTTGTACTGGATGATGACGGAGTTCCACAAGAAGTTATTATTAAAGAGCGAATATTTGCACATCGTTTAATTGAGGAATGCATGCTGATGGCCAACAAAACAGTTGCTACGCATGTAGAAGAAATGCGGAAAGAATCGAACAAAAAACGCTCAAAAAATCTATTTCCATTTTTCTATCGAGTACATGACAGACCGGATGAAGAAAAATTAACAGGCATCGCAGAGCAGGTTAAACCCATAGGAATCAAGTTTGAAGTGGGTGACAATATCAGCCCCAAAAGAATTAACAATCTTCTTGAAAAAGTAAAAAATACAAGCCTGGAGTACATCGTTAATGGTTTGATGCTTAGGGCAATGGCAAAAGCAGAGTATTCACCGAATAACATCGGTCACTTTGGTTTGGGATTTGGTCATTATGCACACTTTACGAGTCCCATTAGACGTTACCCGGATGTAATTGTTCATCGTTTATTGAAAGGTTACAATTCCGGTGCTCAAGTTTACACTCACGATCAACTAATTAAAGATGGTGAGCATTGCAGCGCGCGAGAAAGAGTAGCTGTAGATGCTGAAAGAGATTCCGTAAAACTGAAACAGGTTGAATTTTTAAGTAAAAAAACCGGTGAAAAATTTGATGGAATTATTAGTGGTGTAATGGAGCGGGGAATTTTTATAACCCTAAAAGACATTTATTGTGAAGGAATGGTTAGAATAAGTGATCTTAAAGGAGATTATTTTGTATATAATGACAAAAGACATGCATTGGTCGGTCGTAAAAGCGGAAAGCAATTTCAGCTTGGCGATGAAATCAAAGTGTATGTTAAAAGTACTGATATGCAAAAAAGACAAATTGATTTTGGATTAGCCAAATAACAAAACTCATGTAATATTATGTATTCAAGATTTATATCATTTTTTACTTTTCTGTTGATAGTATTAATAGCCGGCAGTGAGGCAGTACAAGCTCAATATTATACGTTTGGCAAAAACAGGGTACAATATGAAGATTTTGAATGGAGATTTATCCAGTCTAAGCACTTCGATGTGTATTACTATGGGGAAAAGAATTATGAATTAGCTGAATTTGCCACAAAAAGTATTGAATCGGCCTACAAGCAATTAGCGGATGATTTCAATCATGAAATTTCGAGTCGTATTTCATTGATTGTATATGATTCTCACAATGATTTCTCTCAAACTAATGTAGTTAACCTGCCAACCAGTGCAGAAGGAATAGGTGGGGTAACCGATAAACTAAAAAATAGAATGACGGTTCCTTTTGACGGCAATTATGCTGATTTCAGAAGAACACTGCATCACGAACTTGTGCATGCCGTATTTAACGATATGTTTTACGGGGGCACTATTAATTCGATAATTCGAAATAATATACAGTTACAGTTCCCACTGTGGTTTGAAGAAGGTTTGGCTGAATACACAGCACTTGGATGGGATACAAATACTGATATGTATATCCGTGATGCGGTAATAAATAATTACCTGGCAGACATACCAATGCTGAGCGGTTACTATGCGTATAGGGGAGGCCAATCAGTTTGGAATTACATTGTAGAGGAATATGGGCGTCAAAAAATTGCTGAAATTCTTCAGCGGATCAGGACTTCACGGAGTGTTGAACTTGGAATGCAACAATCGTTAGGGGTAAGCATAGAAGAACTCTCAAAATTATGGAAAGATGCCTTGCAAGAAAGATATTATCCTGAAGTGGCAGAAAGGGAAAGAATTGATATAATTGCCAATTATCTTACCGAAAGGGGTGAATTCGGAACGTATAATACCAGTCCGGCTATTTCTCCCCAAGGAGACAAAATCGCATTTATCACCAATAAGAGAGGATACTTTGATGTTATTGCCATTAGTGCAATTGATGGTAGTAAATTAAAAACGCTGATCAGGGGAGAAGATAACCCGGAATTTGAAGAGCTTAATATTTTAAATCCCAATATCACCTGGTCTCCGGATGGACGTAAAATTGCCATTTCAACAAAATCAAAAGGTAAGGATGATATTGCCTTAATTGATTACGAAACAAAAGAGACCACTAAAATAAAGTTCAAAGATTTAGATGCTATTGCCTCCATCTCTTGGTCCCCTGATGGTAAGAAGTTAGCTTTTGATGGTAATGTAGGCCCATACCAAGATATATTTGTGTATAATATTGAATATAAAGAACTTACAAATTTAACCGGTGATTTCTTTTCCGATACTGAGCCGGTTTGGAGTCCCGATTCTGAATCTATTTATTTTGTTTCAAACAGAGGAGGAGAAACTCAGCTTCACTCGTATAATGTGGGGTATGACCTGCTAAGTGATGAGAATTTATATCAACAAGATATATTCAGGATTGATCTCGATTCTCGTAAAGCCGTTAGACTTACTGAAACTCCATTATGGAATGAAAATTCTCCAAAATTGACTCCAGATGGCCGAATGATCTTTGTTTCAGATGAGAATGGGATACAAAATATCTACGAATTTGATTTAGAAACAAGAACCAGAACTCCGCTTACCAACTTGCAAACCGGCGTTTTCCAAATGTCAATCAGTAACGACGGCTCCCGCGTTGCTTTGAATTCAATTAATGAAGGCTACTTAGATATATTTGTGCTTCGCTCCCCATTCGAAAAAAAGAAAAGTGAGAGTCTATCCAAAAATTACTGGGCTCAGCGACGTGCTAACGAAACCTATGCAGAGCGAGTACCTGCAAGAAAATATGCAGCCGAAATGTTTGCGAATGGAATAGATCTAAATGATCCTCAAATAGTGGAAGCACAGGCAGCAGAGGAAGAAGCAGAAAACCAGGAAGAAGATTCTTCCGAAATTGATTTTAGAAATTACGTATTCAGTACGGAAGTGATGGAGGATACCACGCTAAGATTAGAAGATGTGGAAAGCTTTACTCCCGATAACAATATAACCGAAGACGGACGCTTTCAACCCAAAAATTATCGACTGAAGTTCTCTACAGATATAGCTTATAATCCTACTTTCGTGGCATCAACCTACGGTTCTTACGCCACCACTCAGTTTATTGTAAGTGACTTATTGGGTGATCACCAAATTGCACTTGGAACTAATTTTGTGTCAGATCTTCGTAACAGTGATTATTCACTGCAGTACGGCTACCTGAAAAACCGAACGAACTGGTTTTTTTCTTATTTCCATTCATCGCGCAGATATCAAACCTTCTTTGGAGAAAGCATCCGTTTCAGGACTTTTGGAGGAGGAGCTAAAGCTCAATATCCAATCGATAAATTTAAGCGCATTGATGGTGGAATATCGGCTTTAGGTATTACCAGAGACTATAGCACGGTCAGTGATTTATATGCAGGATATACGTTTGGACAGAATCAATCAGGTAATGAAAGTAGTATATTTCTGTATCCGGAATTTATTTTTACCAACGATCAAACACTACCGGGTTTCTTAACACCAAGGGGAGGAAATAGATATTCAATAGGTCTCTCCGGTAGTCCCGGTGTGGGGAATAATGCCCCATTATTTGCTTCTGTACTCGCAGATTTTAGAAAATATTTCAACCTGGGACAGAATTATAGCTTTGCATTGCGAGCTTCAGGCGCAGCTTCTGTAGGACCTGATAAACAAACTTATTTTATGGGAGGAAGGCTCGGCTGGATTAATCAACGATTCAATCAAAACGGGCTGTCATACGATAAATTGACCGATAGCTTTTTTACCGTACCTGCCTTACCGGTTCGCGGCTATGCATACAACACCACCTATGGAAGTAATTTCTCATTGATAAATGCTGAGTTTAGATTCCCATTATTTGCAGCTGTCATACCCGGAGCTATCCCAATTTTACCCCTGTATAATATCACAGGTGCTGCCTTTTTAGATGTCGGTTCTGCATGGGGTGAACGAATTGATTATGGACTTTATGAAACTCAGGATCGGCAAAATACAGTTGTAAATGAAGCAAAATTAGATTTTAAAGTAGCTGAAGAGCGAACCGGGTATTACGAGATAAGAGATCAGGATGGGCAAGTTAGTGAACTTGGACAAGCTCCTTATGTGGACGGAGATATGTTAATTGGTGGTGGCTTTGGCCTTAGGACAATCGTTTTTGGGCTTCCGCTGAGATATGATGTTGGCTGGCCTTATGAGCGCTCAGGATTTAAATCTAAACCAATCCACTATTTTTCCATTGGGATAGATTTTTAAAATTACCGGGAAGCAGAAGACCTGAACACTTGTACATTTAGTAAGCGCTGATACCTGTAATCCGGATCTTGGAAATACACAAAGCTTGTGTATTCCTGATTACTTCGGGTTACGGCATCACTTAGTATTAAGTCATCAATACCATCTCGGCCAGATTTAATGGCATATTTATAAGTGTAAGTCCCTTCTTTAATGAGTTCAGATGTTTCCCAATATCCAGTTTGATTGTTGTATTTTAGCTTATTGTCTTCGGAAAGAACCCATTGATTAAAGTCTCCAACCAGGTATACGCCTTGATTGCTTGAAAAATCACCTCCATCCTGAAACCTGAATCGAATATTGGCATATCTTGACTCTACGCCCGTTTCAGGATTACCGAAGGATGTTCTCCAGCCTGATGATGGGGTGGCAGAAAAATTTAAAATATCACGGCGCAGGATTACTTCAGGAGGATTTCTTTCAGGAAACCAGTCAATTATTTGGGAACCATCTACAGAAAAATTATTTAGGTTCAATCCTATAAAATCAAAATTGGCCGGGAATGCATTATCCTCAGAAAGGTGAAATTGAGTTCGATCTTCTTCAGAAAAATCAAAATGTTCCGATTGTTTAATATCACCCCAAAACCGGTTTTGGGCAAAATAGAAGCTCAAATCAAATTGAGGAAACTCGATAAAATCCGGGTAGATATATTCGCTAAAGGGGCGATCTAAGGCTCCGAATCTGCGTCCGGCATTGTATTTTGTCTCAACCCATGATGTCATTTCACCGGCTTCTTCGGTAACAAAAAAGGGCAGCGAAAAAAGCCGCGTTCCGGAAGAGAAATCAATAACATGAAGCATAAAATTTCCACTTGTTTCAAAAGAAAGCTGATCATTTGGAAACTCTGTTGAGTAGTGGAAATAGTCCGGTTCCGAAAGTTGATTTTTTTTACCTCCACCTACAATCACTTCATTCATACCTGCCAAATACCAATCCTGAGGAATATTACTTGGATTCCATTGCTGGTCATGATGGGTAAAAGTAATTCGAAATTGTCCGGATGCATTAGAAAGCTCATCGAACGAAAGAACAAGCTGCTCAGACGATCCAAGTTTTATGACCGGTGGACTGTTGGTATTTCCCTTTCTGTAAAGTTGAACACTTTTGATGGTTGCCGGTGCTGGGAGCTGATTAGGAACAAGATATCTGCTTATGTAATTTTGTCCAACATCGTAATTGTTATTAGATGAATTAGAAAGATTTACAGAACAACCATGAAGAGTTAAAATAAAACCCGTTAATAATAAGAGTTTAAAGATCAATTGAGCCTTCGAATACAAAATGTGCTGGTCCTTTAAGAATTAAACGGTGATAAGTATTGGTATTAGATGAAAAATCAAAAGAGGCTTGTAACGTTCCTCCTTTTACATGTATGGTATAACTGGCATGTTTGTTTTGATTATCAGAGTGGTGATGAGTTGCAATAGCTGAAGCCAAAGCACCGGTTCCGCAAGCAAGTGTCAGGTTCTCGACGCCTCTTTCATAAGTTTGAAGGTTGATGGTGCTTTCATCTTCAACGTGAACAAAGTTTACATTGGTTCCCGGAGGGTCAAGTTCTTGATGATACCGTAATTTTCTCGCGACCTGGACTAATTTCTCCTCTTCTTCCAAGGTCGGCTTTTCAACAAAAGTGACAATATGCTCTGTGGCGGAATCAGCTTTTACAAGATCAAAACCTTGCAGTTCAAAATCAGTTGCTTTTACTTCTACAGGAAAATGAATACTTACTAAGTCATTCTGATCTACTTCAGCTTTGTAGATGTTATCATGAACATTGAATGTTTGGGTTTCTTTAAACCCATTTTTAAAAGCAAAATATACCAGGCATCGAGCTCCATTACCACACATTCCCGCATCACTTCCATCTGCATTTCTATAGATCATGGTATAATCGACTTCGGTTTTTTGCGGCTCTTCGAGTACCAATATTCCATCAGCTCCAATTCCGAACTTTCGGTCACATAATGCTGGAGTAAAATCTATGATTTCATCGAGCTTGAAATCGTACTGCCGGTTATCAATAACAATAAAATCGTTACCGGCACCCTCCATTTTATAAAACTTTAAATTCTTCATCTTGAAACAAATGCAGGTATATGATTCCAGTTGTCTTGAGTGGAAATTTCGGGATCCAATCCACGCATTAAAGTAGAAAAGCGTAAGGCAATGACGATGAAAATAAGTTTTGGGTTAACATTTTGCTTCAGAGCGGGACGAAACTCATCTAAGTGCTCAATCATTTCTTCCAGACGAGCTTTCTCTAATGATTGCACAAACTTTTGAATGGACTGAAGTTGATCAATATTCGTAATGAATTTCTTGTTTTGGGTTTCACGATATACCATGAGGTCGCGGATATACATTTCAATCAAATTGGTAATTGCAATCAGGCCTTCAATATTATTTGAACTTTGCCAGTCTTGCACTAAGGTAGATAACCCGTTTGCATCTTGGCTAAAAGCCATCCGTAGGTACTGAACGACCATTTCCCGGTTTTCTTTCAACTTTGAAATATCGAAGAAACGAGTCATGGCATAATTCCCATTTGATACTCGGGCCAGGTAGGCAGCATCCTCAGCATCAAGCCCATCCACTTCAATTAAACCTTGCTCCACTTCTTTGTCTCTTAAAGCCCCCAATGGAATATGTTGACATCTTGAGGTGATGGTAGGGAGGAGGTTTTCGTAGTTTTCGGTGGTCAAAATAAACATGAGTCGGTCAGATGGTTCCTCCAAAAGATTCAAAAAAGCATTTGCAGTTTCTTTTCTCATAGTTTCAACATGTGTCAAAATAATGACAATACGGTCACCTTCATTCGGTTTCAATTTTGCGATGGGCCTTATGTCATCCCTAAAATAATCTATGGGATAAAAAGCCTGTAAATTCTTGGAAGAATCATCATCAAGGGAAGGACGTTGGGAAAAATCGATAATTTCATAAGGATCTTTTGCCAATAGCTCTAACCGTCCCCTGAGTTCTTCGGTATCCACTTTTGTGGGTTTGGGTATGAATACGTGTATATCAGGATGGGTAAACCAAGATGATTTTTTTGAGGATTTATGTTCTCCCAAATCGCTTAAATGCTCAACTCCATTTATCGCTTCTGCCATGGCCAGGGCAAACGCCGTTTTACCAACTCCTTTTGGACCAGACAATAGGTAAGCATGGCTCACCCGGTCAGCGGCAAGCATTCGCTCAACCTGCTCTTTTGCTCTCTGTTGACCAATAATTCGTCTGTTGCCAAATTTGATATCCATTTTACTCCTCCCAGATATAATCAAACAATAAAATTCCTGTGGTTATGGTGACTCCTGCAAAACCAATTAGAGCCATAATGTTATTCATCGATTCACTATCACCGGTAATGAAAGCAGTTTCGCTAACTTCAGCCAAAAGTAAAATCAAAGGAACAAATAATGGGATGCTCAATACTGAAAAAATAGCGCCTTTACGATCGGCCTGAGAAACAATAGCGGCCGTCATGGTAGCTACTCCTGATAGTCCTGCGGTTCCGATAAATAAAACAAACAGGAAAGCAGACCAAGATTGAATTTGAAGGTTCATTAGAAATATATAGGCGGCGAAAGTAGCTGCATTTATAAATAAGGTGAATAAAAAATTATAGAGTAATTTACCGGAATACAAAGTCGATCCATCAGCATAAATACGAAGCAGATCAAACGTTTTTTTATCGGTTTCGGATATAAAACTTCGACTTAGTGCAGAAAGTGCTGCAAACAAGATTATAATCCATACCAAACCGGATTTGGGTCCCGGTTCCAGTTGATCGGCACGAAGAGTGAAAAGAACTAAAAGCATTGCCGCTGCTACAAAGGCAAGTACCATATTGAATGCGAAACGGGTACGCAATTCAATTTGTAGATCTTTTCTTAAAACAGTGATTGTGCTTCTAATCCATTGCATGCCCAAGTTTAAGGATTTTGTAAGCTTATTGCAGATTATATAATTAGAGAGGAGGGAAATTTTATTGAATTTAAATAAGAGGATAAGCTTCTTAATTAATCTTTGATTGATTGTCTAAAGGGTGCCTATATTCGGGTGCTGATGAATTTTCACTTTTGTTAAAGAAATTACATGAATTTATTTTCGCTGTTAGATGAGGTTACAGTATTATGTAACTTTGAAATTGAGTCCAAGGAAGACCTTATTAACGCTTTAGTTGATACACTACAAGATAAAGTTGAAACGGAGGAACAATTAGAAGAAGTTCGAAAAGCAGTTTTTGAACGTGAAGAAATAATGTCAACCGGAGTAGGGAAAGGACTTGCCATTCCGCACGCAAAAACTCAAGCTGTTGATGAAAACCTCGCAGCATTTGCGTTACTTAAGAAACCTCTTGATTTTGAATCTATTGATAAGGCCCCTGTTAGGTTAGTTTTTCTTTTGGTAGGCCCTGAAGCCAATAATAAACAGCATATCAAGCTTTTGAGCAGGATATCGAGGTTAATGAACAGTGGCTCATTCAGAGAAAAAATTCTGGCCTGTGATGTAACTGAGGAAATTTTGTCAGCATTCAGAGAAGAGGAAGAAAAATATTTTGTGAGCTAAATGAGCTTAATTATCCGCTTTACTTACCTGTTATGCTTTGCGATTCTTGCGGAAGTATCTGTAGCTCAAAACGTGCAATCCATAATAGGCAATGCTCCAAATCAGGAAGCCTTTTGGTCAGTTACGGTTCGGGATGCAAACGGTAAAATTCTTGAAAGCCTCAATTCACATAAAACCATCATACCCGCATCTAACCAAAAACTAATATCCTCCGCGGCCATTCTGGATCATTTTGGTTCGGACTATCGGTTCACCACAAATATTTATGGAGATGGTGAATTACAGGGTAACACCTGGGTTGGAGATCTAATCATAAAGGGAAGCGGAGATCCGTCCATCAGCGGAGATTTGTATGAAGAAGATCGATATTATGCTTTTAAGATCTTTTTGGAGCAGTTGCAGGATCTTGGAATTCAGCGCATTGAGGGCAATTTGATGGCTGATATTTCTTTGTTTGATAATCAATATTATCCAAAGGGCTGGGATTGGTACGACATGTCATTTTATTATGGTGTGCAAATTAGCCCACTTTCTTTCAATAATAATGCGGTAGATTTGGAAGTGTTTGCAGAGGGAAAGATTGGTGGTACACCAAGAATCACCTGGTTCCCCGACAGCACTGATTACGTGACATTTAAAAATCAGCAGGTGATTACCCATCCGGCTACAGAATATGATGAGTACTATAGACGTGAGATGGGAGGGAATACCATAATTTTGGGCAGTACACTTCCGCAAGGGTATTATGAGGACGAGTCGCTTGCTATCAACGATCCCGCTATGTTTTTCCTCGATTCCTTCAAAGATTTTTTAAATGAAAATGGAATCAAATTCAGTAGACCAATCATCGTCCCCGATCAGGCTTTTTCTTACGATACTACCAATGTGATAGCTACCTATCGTTCCAAACCGTTGAGAGAATTGGTTCAGTGGCTCAATAAGGAAAGTGACAATTTTTACACCGAAATGTTGGTGAAAAGGCTTTCTGCAGATGCCGGAAATCAGCCCGGTTCGTTTGAGCATGGAATCGATCAGGTAAGAACATTCTTAGCTAATTTTGGAATTGATACGACTTATGTAGTCATGAATGATGCTTCAGGGATGGCGCAGGGCAATTTCAACAAAACAGCGTATTTGTCTGAATTCCTTCACAAAATGCAGGATCATCCGGAGTTTGAAGCTTACTTCAACAGCATGTCGGTGGCCGGAATTGATGGAACATTGGCACATCGAATGAAGGGCACGCCTTTGTATAAAAACTTTAAAGGGAAATCAGGATTTGTAACAGGCGTTCGAACGCTGAGTGGTTATATGGAAACGGAATCCGGGAAAAAACTGATCGTGAGCCTGGCAACCAATAATTTTATTTCCGAGAAAGTAAGTTCTATCGATGCCGTCCATGAACAAATTTTGATGTACCTTTACGAAAAGTATTGAATTGCTTAATGGTTATTTGTTCATCGTTTATGAAACAAATAACCATTTCCCATTAACCAATAACGAATGCCTGAC
The DNA here is from genome assembly GCF_031581265.1 of Gracilimonas sp. Classification (GTDB taxonomy): domain Bacteria; phylum Bacteroidota; class Rhodothermia; order Balneolales; family Balneolaceae; genus Gracilimonas. The sequence goes on along the minus strand of NZ_JAVLBQ010000001.1, from coordinate 132,185 downwards.
CAAAAAGCCCACATATTAGTCACGGATGATGAAAAATCTATCCGAAATGCCCTGCAGGAGATCCTGGAGTTTGAAGACTACGAGGTTTCAACCGTAGATGGCGGTCAGGCTGCACTGGACTTTTTAGCCGAAAACGATATCGACCTGATGTTTCTGGATATAAAAATGCAGGGTATGGACGGCCTCGAAACATTAAAAGCCATTCGTGAAAAGGGATATGACTTTCCGGTGATTATGATATCCGGTCATGGTACCATCGAAATTGCCGTGGAGGCTACTAAAATGGGTGCCTATGATTTTCTCGAAAAACCCCCGGATTTGAATCGGTTACTTATAGCAGTACGTAATGCACTCTCTCAAAAAAGTTTGGAGAAAGAAAACAAGCAAATCAAAAAGAAGCTGCCTAAAATACAGGAGATCATAGGCGAGAGTAAGGCCATTGAAGAGATTAAAAATCTGATTGAGAAAGTAGCACCAACACAATCGCGTGTTCTCATCACCGGTGAAAATGGCACCGGAAAAGAGTTGGTAGCCAAATGGATTCATGAAAAAAGTTCGCGCAGTGCAGGACCATTTGTAGAAGTAAACTGTGCAGCCATTCCATCTGATTTATTAGAAAGTGAGCTATTTGGGCACGAAAAGGGAGCCTTTACCGGGGCTTCCGACCAACGAATTGGAAAGTTTGAACAAGCTGATGGCGGTTCGTTGTTTTTGGATGAGATTGGAGATATGAGTTTAGAAGCCCAGGCCAAAGTATTACGGGCACTACAGGAAAGTACGATTACACGTGTAGGAGGAAGTGAACCCATAAAAATTGATGTGCGGATTTTGGCCGCTACCAACAAAAATCTGGAAGAAGAAATAAAAGAAGGAAATTTTCGGGAAGATTTGTTTCACCGCATTAGCGTAATTCCCATTGAAGTACCGCCGCTTCGGAAGCGAAATAAAGATATTCCATTGATTGCTGAAGCTTGCCTTCAGAATTTAAAAAAACGTGATATTAGTTTTTCTTCGATTTCTTTTTCAGATGAGGCGCTCGAGGCCCTTCAGCAAAAAGAACGGAGAGGGAATGTACGGGAGCTTCAGAATGCGGTAGAGCGTTTGGGAATTTTGGCTTCGAGTGATGAAATCACAGAGGAAACCGTACGTGACGTTCTCAAAACAAGAGACCTGAAAGCTGAGCATTTGGGTAAATTGGCGGATGAAACCGAAGATTTCCAAGACTTCAAAGAAACGGCAGAACGCTTATTTTTGGTGAAGCAGTTGGAAAAGAACGACTGGAATATAAGTCAGACTGCTGAGGCCATCGGAATTCAGCGAAGCCATATGTACAACAAAATGAAAAAATACAATATAGAGCGATAGCATGAGTGCAGAGATAATTGACGGAAAACAAGTAGCAGAATTAGTACGAAATCGCGTTCGGGAGGATGTGGAGGATTGGACAGCCAAGGGGAACCGGCCTCCGTTCCTGCAAGTTATTTTAGTGGGTGATGATCCTGCTTCAAAAGTATATACCGGGGCCAAAACCCGGGCATGTGAGGACGTTGGGATTGAAACCCATACAGAGATCCTGCAGGATACTATTTCTGCCAGAGAACTTAAGTCCATCATTAAAAATTATAATGAAGATGATTCGGTAGATGGAATCTTGGTTCAGCTGCCATTGCCTTCCCACTTATCTTCTCATGATGTGATTGAAAGTATAGACCACCGCAAAGATGTGGATGGGTTTCACCCCATGAATGTTGGTCGGTTGACGGTAGATCAACCTTGTTTTAAAAGTTGTACTCCGGCGGGAATCATGGAGCTTTTTAAGCATTACAGCATCCCGGTGAAATCTAAACATGCTGTAGTTGTGGGAGCGAGTAACATCGTGGGTTCCCCGATGGCAATTATGTTATCAAGAGAAAACTCATCAGGAAAAGCTACGACCACCATTTGCCATAAATACACTAAAGACCTTACACAACACACCATATCTGCTGATATTTTGATTGCTGCAGCCGGGCAGCCTCATCTTATCAAAGCCGAGATGATCAAAGAAGGGGCTGTGATTATTGATGTGGGTATCAACAGAATTGCCGATGAAACTTCTAAAAAAGGCTATAAACTGGTAGGCGATGTAGATTTTGAATCGGTGAAAAAGAAAGCCAGCTGGATTACACCCGTTCCCGGTGGGGTTGGGCCCATGACGGTAGCAATGTTAATGAAGAATACATTGCTGGCGGCGAAGAAGAGTATTTATCCGGAGTAGGCTTATTCAGGATATACACTGATGCCAAATTCTATGGCGGTTTGATTGAAAATTGTGTCATAACTGAAGACTGAATAATTTTCTGAATAGGCTATTCCAAGATGCAGAGCGTCCAGACTTCTCAAAGAATTTTCAGTTGATCTTATGATGTTTGAGGCTGCATCAAAATGTATTCCATCTAACTTAATGATCGAGTATAGCTTTTGCTGGATATGTGAATCAAATATCCGAAACACTTTTCTTACTTCTGATTCAGTAGTGTGTCCGATTCTTACTTTCTTTCGGGCTGCTGAATAGAATTCTACCTTTGAAAGTTCACTGATTAGGAAATTATTATCAGACTCAAAGAAATCTTGGACTTTGGAGCTTAGTGTTTCATTGAAATAGTAGGGTATTAGGCAACTGGTGTCTATGTAGATATTATTCTGTACCAAACCTTTCTTCATTTCTGGTTTCCAACAAGGTATCTAACACAGAGCCTTCTACATTCAGGCTTTTCCGAAACTCCGTCATATCCGGGAATTTCTTCTTTTTCTTTGGCTCCTTATAATTCACCAACTTGGCAATGGGATTGTTGTGTTTGGTAATGATGACCTCTTCGCCACGCTCAGCCTCAGTGAGGTATTTAGCTAACTGCTCTCTGACTTTATTTACGGGTACTTTCTTCATCTTTTTGAATTTGAATTATGTACATAAATAAATGTACATAATTTGCTTCCCTAATTCCACATAGTGTGTACTTTCGTTTAGTACTGCCATGAAAACTCTAAAGCACTAAATAGGATCGTTATCGTTTGGTATTAAAACCTAATCCATTCCTAAATATCTGAGGCACAATATTTCATACAATCAATGCTTATTCTTTTGTGATTTTGATCTTCAGAATAAATTATTTTTCGGGGTGACACTATGTTGTCACTTGGTATGAGTATCATTGAGTAAATCAAAAAACAAAACTCAATGACCATGATGAATCAAGCACTATCAATTACTTCAAAGCAAAACAAAGCAACAGCATTATTTGCCGTTCCGGTACTAAAACGCATTCAGAAAGAAAGCATCGAAGAGTACAACGAGATGCAGGAAGCCTTCAATTTAATGGGCTGGGGAAATCTACCTGATGAGTTAAAGATCGAAATTCATCAAGATGTGAAATTTATGGTAGAAGAACTCAAAGGGCGTTTTTCTTCCTGCGATCCTTTTGTAAAAAGAAGAAGAGACTCTATTCACTACTGGGTAAGCTGCTTTCAGGATGGAATTTGCAGTTTGGATACGGCGATTGATGCATTAAAAGTAAAATCTCTGTAGTGAAAATGCTTTATTGAGAATATGACTCAGGATCTGGTTTTATATTTCTGAGTCTTATTTTCTTCTAAATTTTTAGGGATATCATCAGTACTAATGCGGTGTTGTGCCGGCTGTTCCAGTACATCTGTTATTAACTGCATGATAGACTCAAATTTCTTTTTCTGTTTGTTGAAATAATATTTGAGACCGCCCATGAAACCGAAATAACCGGCTAAAGCACCAATAGAAGAGAGAAGCAAATAAGAGGTCTTTGGAATGCCGAATGCTTTTAAAATAAGAGCGACCCCAAGTGCCCCGAAAAATGTAGAAAGAAATAATCCTGCACCTCTAAATTCATCCCAGTTTACATATTGTGTGATTTTTGTCTTTCCATCTTTTGGCACTACAGTGACACGCCTGATACTTTCAAGTTTGTTCTCAACTTGCTCCCAGTCATAGCTGTTCCTCATTTGTTCTACAGTACCTTTTTGGCCGGTATACGCGTTCAGTTCAGGGAACAACCGATCAAGCTGAAGATCTGTAATTTCTTGATTAATAATGGTTGATGACTGTAATTCACCTGTGCCAATTAATCAATTAAACTCCTGTTTAGCCCGGCTTTCTACACTTTGAATAGCTTTAATTAAAACTTCTTTTGATATACCAACTTCACTTGCAATTTCCTGCAGTTCTGCAGAAGTGATACCCCGTTCTTCAGATTCCAAATCATTCTTTGATTGCTGAATTTCTGAAGCTTTTGCCAGGATATCACGAATCTGATTTTGTGTAAATTCTTTTTCTGCCATTTTCAGGATTATTGATTAAAAGCTTCAAATATTTTAATCGGTTATAAGACAATATATTATATATAATTTTAGGGAATCTCATTAAGTAGTTCCAACCGAAAGTTCGTATCTTTGAAAAACTGCAAGTTAAATTTTTTTATTGATGCCTATAATGAATGATTCCTCTCCCTTCAAAAAAATTACACGCCAAGGGCTTACCTACGATGACGTGCTATTGGTGCCCAATTACTCGAAGGTACTACCAAGAGATGTCGATACCACGGTAAATCTGACCCCAACGCTCAAACTAAATGTTCCTATCATTAGCTCGGCTATGGATACGGTATCTGAGTACCGTTTAGCAATTGCATTAGCTCGCGAAGGTGGAATTGCCATGCTTCATAAAAATATGAGTATCGAAGATCAGGCGGAGCATGTTCGGTTAGTGAAGCGAAGTGAAAGTGGTATGATCGTAGATCCGGTTACACTGAAAGAAGATGCTACCGTTCGGGAAGCACGGGCACTTATGAAAAAGCAGAAAATCGGAGGAATTCCAATTGTTGATGACGCAGGAATTTTGGTAGGTATCGTAACAAATAGAGATCTTCGCTTTGAGTCTGAGATGGGCAAGAAGCTTGGAGATATCATGACGCATGAAAATTTGTACACTGCAAAAGAAGGGACAAACCTAAAACAAGCAGAACAAATTCTACAGCATTATAAAGTAGAGAAATTACCCATCGTTGATGCGAATAATAAGTTAGTGGGATTAATCACCTTTAAAGACATTGAGAAGAAAAAGAACTTCCCAAATGCATGTAAAGATGAAATGGGACGCTTGAGAGTTGGAGCCGCAGTGGGTGTAACAGCTGATACTATGGATCGTGTTGATGCTTTAGTTGCTACAAGCGTAGATGCAATCACAGTAGATACCGCACATGGCCATTCCCAAGGTGTTCTTGATACGATCAGAAAAATCAAAGAGTCTTACCCTGATCTAAATGTAATTGGTGGAAATATTGCTACCAAAGCTGCCGCCGAAGCCTTAGTTGAAGCCGGTGCAGATGTGGTAAAAGTTGGAGTTGGCCCAGGCTCTATTTGTACAACGCGAGTGGTAACCGGGGTTGGAGTTCCTCAATTAAGTGCAATTATGGAAGTTGCCGAGTATACCAATCAAAAAGGAATTGGCCTTATTGCCGATGGAGGTATAAAGCAAACCGGAGATATTCCAAAAGCGATTACCGGTGGAGCAGATGCGGTTATGATGGGATCAATGTTTGCCGGGGTTGATGAAAGCCCCGGTGAGACGATCATCTATGAATCTCGTAAATATAAATCGTATCGGGGAATGGGAAGTATTGGCGCAATGAATAAAGGATCTAAAGACCGATATTTCCAAGATGTTGAAGACGATATCAACAAATTAGTACCGGAAGGAATTGAAGGACGTGTTCCCTACAAAGGACATTTAAGTGAAGTTGTACATCAAATGTCTGGCGGACTTCGGGCAGCCATGGGATATGCAGGTGCTGCAAATATCGAGGAAATGAAAAAAGCTGAGTTTGTGCAGATTTCAGCTGCGGCTTACAGAGAAAGTCACCCACATTCGGTTCAAATCACGAAGGAAGCGCCGAATTATTCGGTCTCCTGATCGCCTCAACCCGAAATATGAAGAACGTTCTTTTCATTGTCTATTATTTCCCTCCCATGGGAGGGAGTGGGGTCCAACGTCCTCTTAAATTCGTAAAGTATTTGCGTGAATTTGGGTGGAACCCCATTGTGTTGTGTCCTGAGCCTGGGGCATATCACACCTTTGACGAATCGTTAAATGAGGAGCTGCAGAATTTAAATATTGATGTTTTTCGGGTTGAAGCAGATACCCCTTTTCACAAAATTAGCCAAAGAAAGAAAGATGTAAACATCCCTGAGCCATTAGGACAAGTGCTTCGGTGGATTTCAAATTTCATATACCTGCCAGATAATAAAAAAAAGTGGATAGGGCCCGGGTTCAAAAAAGCCCTGGAGATAATTGATTCTAAAAAGATTGATCTTATTTTTTCAACTGCCCCTCCATACAGTAATTTAATGCTGGCTAAACGAATTAAGGATAAAACAGGAATTCCTGTTGTCATGGATTTGAGGGATGATTGGGTTGGGAGTCACCTTTTGAGATATCCTACCCGCTGGCACCGTAAAAAAATGGAAGCGCTGGAAATTGAAACTCTATCAAAAGCAGATGAGTTGTTGACCGTGAATGAGCATATAGCTGACAGTATCAATTCACGGGTTTTGAAAAAACCAAAAGTGATTGGCCATGGATATGATCCACAGGATTTTGAAGATGCAAATGCAATAGCCCCTTCATCTCCCAATAAAATTAGTTTCCTTTATAGTGGTGTATTCTATCCTGACAGTACCCCAAAAGTTTTTTTACAAGCTATGGCAAAGCTATTTCAAAAAAAGCCACATCTCAGAGGTAGAATAGAATTACAATTTCAGGGAGGCTTAAATGCTACACACTGGAAAACAATAAATAAACTCAATCTCACTTCTCTAATTGTTGACTACGGATATGTAGATCATAAAACTGCCACAAAAAACTTGCTTAAAGCGAATATTTTATGGCTTAATATTGGGCAAAAGAAAAATCCTGAAATCATATCATTAGGTAAAACAAGTGAATATTTTGCGACTAAAAAACCCATCCTTGGACTCGTGCCCGAGGGCAGTGCTAAGGAATTATTGTTAAATTATGGCAGAGCTTATTTAGCAAAACCCTATGATGTTGATGAAGTATCTTCACAGTTAGGTCATTTGATAAAAGACTTTGAGGACGATAACATCCCAGATTATTCAGCTGAATTTGTAGAATTATTTAACAGAAAGTATTTAACGCAAGAGTTGACCAAAATCTTCAATGAAATTTCAACTCAATAATTAGTTTTTGTTGTAGTAACTTGAAATACAATGATTGAACTACTCAAAAAATTATTTGAACAACGCCATAAAAGGCTGACTGTAATGTTGTTGGATGATTCCAAACCTGACAAGGATAATTCCTACAAGCTTCGTCCTAATAGTCTTTTTGTGGGCATTACATTTTTGGGAATAATGGTGATTCTTGTCACTGCCGGTATATTTATGATCACTCCATTAGGTAACTTAATAAATGGTGGATCGGATTCGGATATAAGATCTCAAGTACTTGAAATTACCAACAAAGCAATAGCGTTGGAAGATTCTCTGCTAAAGAGAGACCGTCAGCTTCAAGAAATGAAGGAAATTATACGTTTGAATGTGGATACTACCCTCACTCCGGACCAAAGGTTTGATCAGCTATTTAGTGGAGGTGAGGGGCTTTCCAACCCGGATTTTGTAAATTTCGATCAGACTGCAACTTTTGAGCGTTTAAGTCAAAATGAGATTCTTTTTTCGAATATTGTTAATTCAGCTCCCGAATTTCCTGCTAAGTTTCCGGTTCAGGGAACCCTGACCAGGAGATATGAACCTGAACAGGAACATTTTGGATTAGATATTGCTACTCAAACCAATGAATTAGTTATTAATATCGCCGACGGCGTCATTGTAAACAGTAATTGGACCATGAACAATGGATACACTATTTCTGTTCAGCACAGTGGTGGTATCCTTGCTATTTATAAGCACCTCTCCAAGATTAATAAAAGAGATGGTGATTTAGTCTTGAAGGGTGATATCTTAGGAGAAGCAGGAAATATTGGTGTTTTAAGTACAGGTCTTCACCTCCATTTTGAAATATGGAAAGATGGTACCCCTCAAAATCCGGAATTTTATTTAATCAAATAGAGCTATTAAGTATGTTAAATTCAAAAACGAAAGAACGTAAAATGTCTAAGCATTCGAAACAGTCTCCATCGGTAAATATTATAAGTGAAGGTACAACTCTAAAAGGAGATATTAGTGCCAAAGCCGACATAAGAGTAGCAGGTATAATTGAAGGTGAGGCTACATCAAAAGGAAAATTGATTATAACAGTTAGTGGCAATATTAAAGGGAATGTAACCACACAGGAAGCAGATATTGCCGGTAAAGTTGAGGGACAGGTAAAAGTATCTGATAAGCTGACCTTAAGAGAAAACGCAATTATTGATGGTGATATTTACGTAAAAACCTTAATTGTTGAAGAAGGGGCTCAAATAAATGGATCTTGCCGAATGGGAAGCGGGAGTGATTCACTACAAGGCAACGAAGATGCTGATTTCGCAAAAATTCCAAAGTAAAGAATTCATAATAGGCTCTTGTCAAAAAATTTTCTCCCTAAAAAATATTCAGAATATCTTGGTCTTGGTGCAGAAATTGCAGCCTCGCTCGTAATCCCCATTTTGGCAGGTTACTATCTTGATGAGTTTTTTGGAACTTCACCTGTTCTAATATTGATTGGAGTGTTGCTGGCAATGATCATTTTTGGATTTACTATGCTGCGAATTTCAACAAATTTCGATTCTAAAGAGGGAGCTGATAACACATGAAAGGAACAGTACTTAAAGGGACGTTAATTTTTTCTCTCATTCTTATGCTCACCTCCACTCTTTTTTTTGTGATAGGGGAACGTGAAGGAGTCGCTGTTGTATCAGGTGTAATGTTAAGTTCCATATTTGTAAGCAGCAGCGCCTGGATATTTGATGCGTTTAGAAATGTTGAAAATAAGCTGTTTATCAAGGTTTTTTTCTTTTCAACAGTGGTCCGTTTTTTACTGGTGCTAATTCTTTTCGGAATTTTAGTTGGAGTGACAAAAATTAATGAAATCTACTTTACAGTTAGTTTTATAATTTCCTATCTTTGCCAATCTGTAACGGAAATGATTTTTATTAACAAAATTCTTCAAAAAGAGTAGCAGTTAAAATGGTCCAAACCCTGCGTCGAGTTTTTCTAACTCTTTTATTTTTATCGATTAGCACATCAAACACATTTGCAGCTAACGCATCTCAGGAAGATGACGGACAGATACTCGATGTTATGGGTACGGTAGCTGATCATGATTACCTGAAAACACCTGCCGGTAAAATCTATTTACCCCGTATTTTTTATTGGGAAAATAGTGAGGGTGAAAAAAGTGTGTCTGTTTTTGCAAATTCAAAAAAAGCTGCTGCATCTGATGATTTTACCCAAAGTGAAGAAGGAGTAATTGTTCCTGCAAACTCAGGCCACATTATCGTGGATTTATCTATTACGTCTCATTTAATTTATTTTTGGTTGGGGATGGGGCTTGCTGTTATACTTACTGTAATGGCTGCAGGGAGATATAAAAAAGGTATAGGTAGAAAGGTGGAGCCTCAAGGAACCTTTCAAAATATTTTTGAGGTGCTATTCATATTTATACGTGATGATGTTGTCCGTGGAAACATTGATGATCACAAAGCTGATAAATACATGCCATTTTTGTTTACCATGTTTATGGGCATCTCTTTCATGAACCTATTTGGATTACTGCCATGGGCAGCAACTGCCACTGCCGACTTAACTGTTACCGCAACCTTAGCATTTCTTACTTTTGTGATCACTCAATTTAGTGGTACTAAAGATTATTGGGGACATATATTTTGGTTCCCAGGTGTTCCAACATGGGTTCGTTTTATCTTAACGCCGGTTGAAATACTCGGTATTTTTACCAAGCCTTTTGCGCTCGCAATTCGACTTTTTGCTAACATGTTATCAGGAAAAATAATGATCATCGCTATACTCGGATTGATCTTTATTTTTGCTGATATATTTGGATCAGTAGCAGGCGTAAGTGTAAGTGTGTTTTCCGTTGCTTTAACGGTTGTCTTGTATGCTCTTAAGGTTTTCGTAGCTTTATTACAGGCATACATTTTTACCCTTCTGTCAGCTGTATTTATTGGAATGGCAGCTGAAGATCATCACCATGCAGAAGAAGGGTATCATACTGAGCACATCGCTGAAGAACTTTAAAATGTATAACTATAACTCAATAATAAACTAAACAAACAGAACTATGGGATTATTAGCAGCTGGTATTGGAGCTGGAATCGTAGCACTTGGTGCCGGAATCGGAATCGGAATGATTGGAAAAGGCGCTACCGAAAGTATTGCACGTCAACCTGAAGCTTCCGGAGATATCCGTGGTGCTATGATTTTGACTGCAGCCTTTATTGAGGGTGTTGCTCTTCTTGGTGCCGTTATTTGTATTCTACTTGCTCTCGGAATTGGTCAATAAAAAGGTAAATAACCTATGACTTTCCTTTTAGCAGGCGGAGGAGGCTTACTTTCGTTCAATACCGGGTTTGCGATCTGGATCTTAGTTTCACTGATCGCATTCCTATTTGTAATGATGAAATACGCCGTACCTCCAATAATGTCGGCACTACAGGAGCGTGAGCAAAATATCAAGGAATCGTTGGAATCTGCTGAAAAAGCTATTGCCAAGGCAGAAAAGATTTCTAAAGATAATGAGAAAGCTCTGCGTGAAGCTGAAGTAAAAGCTCAGCAAATACGCAAAGAGGCCGTTGAGCAAGCGGAACTAATTCGTACAGAACGAATTGGTAAAGCAAAAGAGGAGGCTGATCAAATTATTGAGCAGGCCCGAGCCTCAATTGAACAAGAAAAGAAACAAGCTTTGGTGGAGTTGAGAGAAGAGGTAGCGAAACTTGCTATCCAATCAGCTTCAAAAATAATTGATGCAGAGCTTGATACTAAAAAGAATAACAAGCTGGTAGATAAATTCTTATCTAACCTTTCTAAAAACTAAGCAATTAACCATATGCTGGTAACAAAAGCGGCACATCGCTATGCCACTGCACTCTTGGAGCTTGCAAAAGAACAAGATGTAGTTGAGCAAACACTTGAAGATATCCTTTTAATTAAGGGAACTATTGAAAGTTCACGCGATTTACTTGTTTTCTTAAGAAGCCCGGTTATAAAACCAGATAAAAAGGTTGCAGCTCTTGAAGCTATTTTTGGTGATAAAGTGAGTGAACTTGTACACAGATACATTACCCTCATTGCACGCAAAAACCGGCAGAATTTATTAGACGAAATCGTTTTCGCTTTTGTCGAAAAGTATAATGCTTATAAAGGTATTATTTCTGCTGAAGTTTATGTAGCCAATGAATTAAGTGAAAAACAGCTTAAAGAGGTAAAAGAAAGATTAGAAGAGGTTACTAACAAAACAGTGAACTTATCTACTATTGTTCAGGAAGATCTCAAAGGTGGTATGGCCGTCAAAATTGGAGATACGGTTACTAATGCTACTGTAAAACATAAATTGAAACAGCTTGAGGATGAATTCCTTAGCGCAGCTTCGGAATAAAACCACAACATTTTTTAATCAATATATACAATGAGTCAAGTCAGACCAGACGAAGTTTCAGCCATTTTACGTAAACAATTATCAGGCTTCGATAAAGAAGCAGATACCTATGATGTTGGTACCGTTCTTGAGGTAGGAGACGGTATTGCACGTGTTTACGGACTCTCTAAAGTACAAGCCGGAGAATTAGTTGAACTACCCGATTCTAAAGATCAAAAAGGTAATTCAGTTACCGGTATGGTACTTAACCTCGAAGAAGATAACGTAGGTATCGTTCTCTTCGGTTCATCAAGTGCGGTAGAAGAAGGGCATACAGTAAAAAGAACCAATGATATTGCTTCCATCAATGTAGGAGAAGGATTACTTGGTCGCGTTATTGATCCCCTTGGAAAACCAATTGATGGAAAAGGTGCTGTAACAGGTGATACTGTAAGATTACCACTTGAGCGTAAAGCTCCCGGAGTAATTTATCGTGAGCCTGTAACCGAACCACTTCAAACCGGACTTAAATCAATTGACTCGTTGATACCAATTGGTCGTGGTCAGCGTGAGCTTATTATTGGTGACCGCCAAACGGGTAAAACAGCCGTTGCCATCGATACAATTATAAATCAAAAAGAAACACAGAAGACCGACAAGCCTGTTCATTGTATTTATGTTGCAGTTGGGCAGAAAGGTTCTACTATAGCTAATATTCGAAAGGTATTGGAAGATAACGGTGCTATGGAATACACAACAATTGTTGCTGCTCCTGCCAGTACTAGTGCTCCACTGCGTTATATTGCTCCGTTTGCCGGTGCCGCTATCGGTGAATACTTCCGCGATACCGGTCGACATGCCTTGGTAATTTATGATGATCTTTCCAAGCAAGCTGTTGCTTATCGTGAGCTTTCATTGCTCCTTAAACGACCTCCGGGACGTGAAGCATACCCCGGTGATGTTTTCTACCTTCACAGTCGTTTGCTTGAGCGTGCTGCTAAGATTATTGATAATGATGAAGTAGCCCAGAAAATGAACAACATTCCTGATGGGCTGAAGTCAAAGGTGAAGGGTGGCGGATCATTGACAGCATTACCTGTGATTGAAACTCAGGCCGGTGATGTATCTGCTTATATTCCTACCAACGTAATTTCAATTACTGACGGACAGATATTCCTTGATACCGATTTATTTAACCAAGGTATTCGTCCTGCTATTGATGTTGGTACTTCAGTATCTCGTGTAGGTGGATCTGCACAGGTTAAATCAATGAAGAAGCTTTCAGGTACACTGAAACTTGACTTAGCTCAGTACCGAGAGCTTGAAGCCTTTGCAAAATTTGGTTCAGACCTTGATGCTTCAACTCAAGCTCAGCTTAGAACCGGTGAACGTACCGTTGAACTGCTTAAGCAGGGTGAGTATCAGCCACTTCCCGTTGAGCAGCAGATAGCACTTCTGAAAGTTAATGATGAAGGACTTCTCAATAAGCTGGAAGTAACTCAAATTCAAGAATTTGAGGAGCAATTCCTCGAAACCGTTGGTATTAAGCATGAAGAGGAAATGAATGCACTTTCAGATAGTGGAGTATTAAATGACACCTTCGGTGAGCAAATTATCGAAATTGCTAAATCAGTAATCGATCAAATCAACGCAACCAACTAATTAAGCATCGATGGCGAACCTTCGAGATATACGAAATCGGATATCATCTGTAAATAATACACAGCAGATTACCAAAGCTATGAAAATGGTAGCTGCTGCCAAGCTCAGAAAAGCCCAGGATAGGATGAATGAAACCAGGCCTTATGCCTCTAAAATTGCAGAGGTAGCAGGGCGACTGGCAGAATATAGTAGTTCATCTAACCCGGTGATGAGAAAGCCGGAGACTGTTAAGAATGTATTGTTTATCGTTATAGGTTCCGATCGAGGATTATGTGGAGGTTTCAACAACAACTTATTTAAAGAAGTTGAAAAGCAGTTGAATGAAAATTTCCAGCAATATTTGGAAAATGAAGCTCTGTCAATTGTTGCAATCGGAAAAAAAGCGAATGCTTACTTTAAAAAGAGAAAGTATGACGTAATTGAAGGATTCCCCGGTTTTTTTGATGATATACTATATGATTCGACATCATCTATCATGGAGAAGGCAACGTCACAATTTATAGGTGGACAGTTTGACGAAGTGTATATAGCATTTAACGAATTTAAATCTGTGATAGCTCAAACCCGGAAGGTTCAAAAAGTATTGCCGATTGATACTGCAAATTTAAAAAATGACGATTCAGATAATGCATCTGAACAAGCTATTGATTACCTTTACGAGCCAAATTCTCAGGCTATATTAGAACGACTATTACCGTTATACCTTAATATGCAATTATGGCGAGCGGTTCTGGAATCAAATGCTTCTGAACAGGGAGCACGAATGACAGCGATGGACAGTGCTACTGAAAATGCTAAAGATTTAGAAAAAGAGCTTAGGTTGAAGTATAATCAAGCTCGCCAAAGTGCTATTACTACTGAGATTTCTGAAATTGTTTCAGGTGCGCAAGCACTGAGTGAAAATTAGGAGAGCTGGCAGAGTGGTCGAATGCGGTGGTCTTGAAAACCATTGAGGCCTCACGGTCTCCGGGGGTTCGAATCCCTCGCTCTCCGCATTAATAAAATAGCCCCATTTTGGGGCTATTTTTGTTTTAAACAACAGTTTTTAAATATTATCAGCGTGCGTACGTTTATGTCTCAAATTAAATATAATATATGACAGCACGATCACTATATATTTTTCTCGCCCTAATTTTCTCTGTAAATATAAGTGCCTTTGCTCAGGATACACTTAAAATTGATGTTAATACGTTTATGGAGGTGGCTAAAGACAATTCCGGGCAGATGGATTACAATCAACAAAATGTTGAATTGGCTGAAAACAGAATTGAACTTGCTAAAGCACAGCGTATACTACCTAATCTTCGCTTTGAAAGTCAGCATGGTTTAGTACCTGGAGTGAAGAGTAATAATCCAAACTTATCTGAAAATGAATATTATTTGGATCCAAACCTTGAGAATGACTGGGAAGATTGGGCGGTATTTACTCGGTTTTCTATAACTGCTGCGCAACCTGTTTTTACTTGGGGTGCTATTAGTAAAGCAATTGAGGCTGCGAAGTTAGGAGTAGAAGCTGCTCAATATGAATTTGATGCTAAACAATCTGATTTTGAGATACGTCTCTTTGAACTTTATTACAGCTATGTATTGGCATTAGAAGTTGAGCAACTTCTGAATGAAGCTCAAGAGAAGATTATTGAAGTAGACAAAAAGATTGAAAAAATGCGGGAAGAGGGAGACACCAGCCTTGATGAATCTGAAATTTTCAAGTTCGAGATCTACAAATCAGAATTTGAAATTCAAAAGGCGGAAGTTTTTGAAAATCTGAATTTTGTTCGAGAAACCTGGAATTATGTACTACGGAACGAAGAAGATATTATCTATGAACCTGAAATTCGGTTTCTCGATCCTATTGCATCAGAAATAGAACCCATTGACTTCTACCAGAGTGCAGCATTCAATAATCGTCCTGAGCTAAAAGCTCTTGATATCGGAAAAGAAGCCACTGAAACCTATATGTCTTCTCTGAAAAGCCAAAATCTTCCAGGTCTTTATTTAGGGGGGTATTTTAATTTTGCGAATACACCCAATCGTCCACGTCAGTCCAATCCTTTTATTATAAACAACACAAATAAATTGGGTGGTGGATTTGGGTTAACGATACGTCAGGATTTAAACTTTTTCTCCATTCGTTCATCATTAGAGAGAAGCAGAATAGAACTAAGAAAAGTAACCTATGCTAAGGATGCGGCCAAAGACGGAATTATGTTAGAAGTAAATGACAGTTACCGAAAAGCTTCACTGGCAGATGTTAAAGTAAAGCAAACTGATAGTGCTTTGGTAACTTCAAAAAGATGGCTAAGACAGGAACAACTTGACTATGATTTTGGTATGGGAGAGGTAAAAGATTTAGTTGATGCAATGAAAAAAGAACTGGAGTTAAAGCTTCAATTAAAGCAACGCATTTTTGAATTTAACACCTCGTTGGCAAAGCTCAATAAAACAGCAGGTATTCCACTAACCACTTTTATTACAAATTAACGGCTATGAAAATACTCAGATTTAAAACCATATTACTTTTCTTCACAGTTTTTGCAACCGGCATTTCTTTTGCACAAAATGCTGAAGAAGAAATTCGAGCAATGATGCAAGAACGTGATCAACAAATTAAAGAACTGGTGGGGCCTGAAGGAACAGAATACACCGATGAGCAAAGAGCTGAGCTGAAAGAAATTATTAATGGGGTCATTGATTTTGAAGCCATGGCAAGGGAAGCACTGGCTGAAACCTTTGATACCATTTCAACAGAACAAAGAACCGAATTTGTGGAACTCTTTTCTACCATTGTAAGTGATCAGTCCCTTAATAAACTTGATATTTATCGCGCTAAAGTAAGCTACAATACTATTGAAAGCGATGGTGAGTCAGCTAGAGTAGAAACGCTCGCCGAACTTGAAAATGTAAGAACTCCGGTCAATTATGAAATGGAAAAGAAAAATGGCAACTGGGTAATCGTAGATATGGAAATTGATGATGTTTCCACGGCTTCTTCCTACAACCGGCAGTTTCAACGAATCATAAATCAGCGTGGTTTTGATACTTTAATGGAAAGCTTGCGTAAAAGAGCATCCAGAAGTTAAATGAAGATCATATTCAGCGAATAAAGATGCTGCAAAACCCTATATCTCAATTTTTTAACTGAATTGTTTTTTGGTGAATTGGGGATTTCTTACTTTAAAAATTAAGTACTTCATTAAATAGAAAGTTTATGAAAATTTTGATCTACGCCACTACATTTGGCGCAGATATGCTCAGTTTTACTAAGTATTTGACAGAAGAAACAGATGCTGAAGTAAAAGTGCTCCTGGACGAAGTCGAGAAGTTTAAGAGCGAGGGGATATATAAGTTTTGGGACTTGGATTTAGAACTTCATGAGACCAATAACATCTCATTGCTTAGGGGTATCAAAGGTTTTTCTCCGGATATCACTATTATGGATAATAATATTCCCCTCCGCAAACTCAGTCCCAAAGCTCTGATTTTATGGCACGGTTACGGTTGGAAAGGTCCGAATGATGAGGAAGAATTTAAGTGGCTCCATCGAAATATAAAACTGACTTGGGGAACCATGAAGGAACCAAATCCGGATATAAAATGGACAAGCTTTGGTCCGGTTGATTATAAGCATCGCACCAAGGTCAGCGGTTTTCATCCCGAAAATTGTATTAATCTCGGTTCAGCCAGTCATGATTATTTGCAGAAGGAGGTATCCAAAGAAAAATTGCAGCCCTATTATCCATTTGATGTTGTAAACCGGCAAACAGTATTAATAGCACCTACATGGCACTATGGGGAAGTATTCTCTCATTGGGGAGATGAAGACGAACTATTCAATAAACTATTGAAGGAGCTCCAGGAAGAGGGCGTAAATGTTATTCTTCGCTTGCACGACTCCTTTCGTTTTGAACACCATTATCTTGAATTTTTGCAAAACCTGGAAACCAAGTATGATAATGTGCTTTTAAAGTTTAAAGACCATCATCCTGATAACTTCCTTGATCTGCAAGTTTCCGATTTAATGGTAACTAATTTCAGTAGTATTGCTAACCTTTTTTATGCTACACATCGGCCTACCGTACATGTGTATCCTGTTAAAAGTAAGGATGAGTCTTTTATGTGGTTAAATAAAACCATGTTTGGCATTCGAAAAAAGAAAGTAGATTCCATCAAGTTTATCTGGAAATATTCACCCGAAGATAACGGGGGCTTTTTGGCCAGAGACTTTGATACGATGATGCAGCAAATTAAGGAGGGCTTACAGAATCCGGATTGTTGTAAACAAAAAGCACAGGAGTATCTCAATAAACATATGCTATCAGCGGATGGAAAAAATTGCGAACGAATTTGGAATACCCTCCAAAGTATGGCTCGTGATATTGAATAACCCAGAAAATAGTAGACCTCAATCCTAAATATTTGTCTATTTCAGTTACACAGCAAGATATCAATGAGACTGAGTCTAACCTGTTTTTTATAACCGGAGTGAGTCGGTCCGGTTCTACGTTATTACAAAGCATGTTGAATATGCACAGCGAGTTGGTTATCCCACCTGAAACTCATTTTTTCCATTACTATGATCGTTTGAAAGCCGGTTTTAGTGAGGCCGACAATAAAAGAATATATTCCACAAAATTGTTGAATCATTGGTATTCCAATAAAACCCGTATTCGGGATTTGGAGTTGGATTATGATGAAATAGGAGCCCTTTCTGATAAATTTAAAGCTTTTGATCCTCTTACATTATATAGTCTTCATCTTACTGCATACAGGAAAAAACGAGTTAAACCAATAATAGGGGAGAAGACCCCAAGACATATCCTGCATATTCCAAAGATTTTAGAGGCTTATCCGGATGCAAAATTTATCACTTTATTTAGAGATCCAAGGGCTGCTGCAAATTCCGAAATTAAGGCACAATTTGGATCTCCTTCTGTAATCGTGACTACAAAGCGTTGGAAAAAATATGTTGAAATGCATCAATGGTTGGCAAAAGAGTTATCTTCAGGTCAGTATATGATGTTGCGCTATAATGATTTTATTAATGCTGTAGAAGAAACCTTAAAGAAAACATGTGAATTTCTGGGAGTAAACTTTGAGGGGGAGATGTTAAACTACTATCAACGCGAGGAAACAGGTTTTGCGGAAGGAGAAGAATCTTGGAAAAAAGGCACTCTTAAGCCTATTCAGACAGATAAAAATGAGGAGTGGAAGCTCCAATTGACATCTTGGCAAAAAGCATTAATTGATAATAAAGCCGGATCTTCACTTACACTCATGGGTTATAAGAAAACAGAACAGCAACTCTCTTTTGCCCATAAATTATACTATCAATCCGTAGATTTGAGCCGGTCATTTTGGGCAGATGTCACAAATGCCAGAGATGAAGGCTACACAGATTTAGTTCCAAAAAATTAAAAAGCACATTAAAAGTATGTCAGTTTTACAAAAAATTGGTGATCAGATAACAGCAGTTTCAGATGCACTTGGGTTCGAACGTCGCGATATCAAAGCGGATGTTGGAATGCCTTGGCATTATGTAAAAAGCAAAATCTTAAATACACATTTTAAGTGGGATTATGAGCAGATCGAGCGCTACTGCATGTTTATTGGCTACCCGCGAAGTGGACATACGTTGGTTGGTTCTTTGTTGGATGCACATCCTGATGTAGTAATTTCTCACGAATTAGATGCTCTAAGATATCTGAGAGCCGGTTTCAGCAAGGAACAAATCTTTAGTTTGATTCTGCACAAGGATAAAGTATTTACTGGAAAAGGAAGAGAATGGACCGGCTACGATTATGCAATTGAGGGTCTATGGCAGGGAAGATACCGCAATCTAAGAGTGATAGGTGATAAAAAAGGTGGCGGTTCATCCAGGCACCTTCAGGCTAAACCTGATATCATCGAGAAACTGCGGGAAGAAGTACAGATGCCGATTAAGCTGATTCATATAGTTCGTCACCCGTTGGATAATATTGCTACACACAAACGCAAGTGGGAAGGCGGAAGGCATTCGCTACAAGAAGCCATTGACAGCTATTTTAAGCGGGTGGAAGCGAATGCGATATTAAAGACCCAGGTTGCTGACAATGAATGGTGTGAAATGACACATGAGCAGTTTATTGAAGACTCCAAAGGGACTCTAAAGACATTGGTCGAGTTTTTAGAAGTTGAGCCTTATGAAAATTATCTGAATGCCGCAGCTGAAAAAGTATTTGATTCTCCTTCAAAAAGTCGTAGTAAAATCGAATGGCCACAGGATAAAATTGACCAGGTTGCCGAACGAAGCCAAAAGTATGACTTCCTTAAAGACTACGAATTCACGGTAGACCAATAAGAAATTGCATGCAAAAAATTATCAGGCAACCTAAAAACACCTAACTTCGAATAGCACTAATAGCATCCTTCTCGCGAAACCAAATTACTGTGGCTGTTACACTAAAAACGAATATAGAAGCCAATATAACGGCCAGTATAGAGGTTTCGGGGAAAACTAAGGTAATTCCATATCTCACAGCATAGGCGAAGCCTGCGAGCGGAATGAGAGTTGTAAAAGCAGCTATACTTTTCAGTCCAAATTCCCACACCGGGGTTTCGGTGAGCTTGGCTCCAAAATAGATTAATACCAACGAGACTAACGGATAGACAGTCAGCCAAACCAACGCTACAGTCATCATACTAAATTGGGAAGCAATGAGGAAACCTGCCGGTAGTAAAATGGCATTAGAAGAAGTAAAGTAAAAGATGAACTTAGCTTCACCTTTCGCATTAATCAATTTGGGGAGCAAAGTAACCAGGCACTGGATGATTCCAACAGCAACAAAAATTCTCATATAAGGAACGGAGTCCATATACTTCTCGAATCCGACCAAGGGAAGAAACCAATCAATGTAGGTTCCGATGATAACCATAACGGTTCCAACCAACAGCATACTAGCCCGCGACATGGTAAAAAAGTAGTTTCTTAATCTTGGGATTTCATACTGAAGCTTTGCAAAAGCAGGATAGGCTACGCGATTGATCACATTTGATAATTCCTTTACCGTATCAAATACGAGTCGGTAGGCAAAAGAATAGATTCCCACCAATTCCATAGAAAAGAATTTACCAATTATCAGGTAGTCTGCATTCATATAAAATTTCTGGAAAAAATTTGATCCGGTAGTATAAAGCCCAAATTCTAAAAGGTGTTTAACTTGTTCGTAGTTAAAACGAAATCGCGGGAAATAAGGCTTAAACATTAAGCTAAAAGCCATTTGTCCAACTTTATTGGCCAGTTCTGCCAATATAATAGCCCAGGCGCCCCAACCGGTATAAGCCAGATAAATCATCAAACCAGCTGAGGCGGCCAATGCTACATTATCACTAATGGCCAGTTTCTTGAACTCAAGATCACGCATCATCAGTTTACTGGAAATCATATAGAAGCTGAAGGCGATTATGGCCAGCATATACACCCTGATCATAGGGGAGAGCACCGGCGTATCATAAAAGGAAGCTATAAACGGGGCCGCTAAAAAAAGGAGACCATACACAACAACGGAAAGCAGAAAGCTGGTCCAAAACAGAGAATCAATTTGAGTGCGACCAATTCGCTTTTCCTGAACGATGGCGGTTCCCAGTCCAAGTTCCGTTATCGCTTTTGTAGTACTGAAAAAAGCTAAGGCAAGCGCAGCAATACCAAATTGCTCTTCAGAGATAACTTTGAGCGTATAAAAGAGGGCAACTGCGTTTAATATTCGAGCGGTTACAGAACCGGCACCACTATATAAAACCGATGCAGCCACTCGCTTGGCAAAAGAAGACTCACTCATACTTTATGGGTTCTCATCGGTTTTTGGGTTCGGGAAAATTAAAGCGAGTCAAATATAGGGCGAACTCCAAGGAATTGAAATAAACCTTGTCCGGTTTACCAAATTGTTAAAGAATTACCAATTAAAAGCTAACATAACTTAGCCAAGTTATTTATCTTTGCGCTGCACAAAATTTCATCAATAAAATATTTCGAATGTCTACAAAAAACAAAAATGCCACAGATGATGGTAAACTTTTAGTACTCACACCCGGCATGGGGGCCGTTGCTACCACATTCATAGCCGGAGTTGAATCTGTGAGGAAGGGTTTATCGAAACCTATCGGGTCTTTAACTCAAATGCAGACCATACGGTTAGGGGCTCGTTCTGAGAACAAAAATCCATTGATTAAAGATTTTTTACCTCTGGCAAGTTTAGATAATATTGTTTTTGGCGGCTGGGATGTAAAATCTGACAACGTGTATGAAGCTTGTGAGCACGCACAGGTACTTAAACCTCAGGATATTGATCCTATTGCAGACTTCTTAAAAGAAATTAAACCTATGTCTGCTGCTTTTGAGCAGAAGTATGTTAAGAAGCTTGATGGTCCGAATGTAAAAGACTTCAAGAATAAAAAAGACTTAGCTGAGCAACTTCGAGAAGATATTCGAAATAAAATTGAGGAAACAGGTGCAAGCCGAGCCGTTATGGTATGGTGTGGTTCTACGGAAGTATATCAGTCTTCATCAGAGTGCCATATGTCGGTTGAGGCTTTTGAGAAGGGAATGGAAAATAATGATGAGTCTATTGCCCCGTCTCAGCTATATGCTTATGCAGCCATCATGGAGGGAGTTCCCTATGCAAATGGCGCTCCAAACCTTTCTGCCGATTTCCCGGCCCTTATTCAGCTTGCTGAAGAAAAGGGAGTGCCCATTGCCGGTAAAGATTTTAAAACCGGTCAAACCTTGATGAAAACAATTTTAGCTCCCGGCTTTAAAACACGGATGTTAGGAATTCGAGGCTGGTTCTCAACCAATATTCTCGGAAATCGTGACGGTGAGGTTTTGGATGATCCTGAGAGCTTTAAGTCTAAAGAAAAGACAAAATCAGGGGTATTGGATACCATTTTGCAGCCTGATACCTATCAAGACCTTTACAAAGACCTTTACCACAAGGTACGCATAAACTATTATCCACCCAGAGGTGATGAAAAAGAGGGTTGGGATAATATTGACATTTTTGGATGGATGGGGTACCCCATGCAAATTAAGGTAGATTTCTTATGTCGCGATTCTATCCTCGCAGCTCCTATTGTTCTTGATCTCGCACTTTTCCTTGATCTTGCCAAGCGCAAAGGTAAAGGCGGTATTCAGGAATGGCTGAGTT
Organism: Gracilimonas sp.; assembly: GCF_031581265.1. GTDB lineage: Bacteria > Bacteroidota > Rhodothermia > Balneolales > Balneolaceae > Gracilimonas. Next base: position 109,730 of record NZ_JAVLBQ010000001.1, on the reverse strand, counting down.
TTTACTTCAAGAGTCCACAGGTGGAAGACGGACACGTGCAAGAACATGATATCTTTATTCAGCACTTCCGCCTAAAAAATACCCTTCGTGTGATGGGAGGGGAGAAGCCGGTAACGCATCTTTCCGAAAATTACGATAGCTACAAGTAAGCAATGCCAAACCAAATTGATGGACGAACAGGTGTAATTTTAGCAGCCGGATTTGGATCTCGTTTAGCCGGAGTTGATGATGAAACCGATCTCAAACCGCTAACAACCGTACACGGAATTCCCCTGATATACCGAACGATTCGAAGTTTAAGCATAGCCGGATGTGAGAAAGTGGTAATTGTATTGGGTTACGGATATGAAGAAATAAAAGAAGATATCCTGGCGTCATACACCGGTGAGACTCCGATCACATTTGCTAAGAACGAACAATATGATCTCAGTAACGGGATTTCGGTTTTAGCTGCTTCCCCGCAAGTAGAAGGAGAGTTTGTATTAACTATGGCAGACCACATTTTGTCTGATGAAATGATGCTTTTGGCAAAGTCTCACAAGCCTCCAGTGGATGGAGCTACTCTCTTGGTGGACCATAAAGTTGATGAAATTTTTGATATGGATGATGCCACTAAAGTGCTTTCAAAAGACAATAAAATTAAAAAAATAGGTAAGCAGATTACTGAGTATAACTGCATTGATACCGGTGTTTTCATTTGCACACAAAAGCTGATGGAGGCTATTAAAATAGTGTATGAGAAAAAGGGAGATGCTTCACTATCCGACGGAATTCAAACATTAGCCGACCGGGGCAGGATGCACACACTTAATATCGGTGATGCTTTTTGGCAGGATGTAGATACTCCGGAAATGTTGGCACATGCAGAAAAATTACTTGAAGCTGAAGAAAGCTGATTGAATTTAGCTTCTTTCAGTCTGTAACCATATAGTAGAAATAACCGGGTTTAGTGTTATCAATATTTATGGTTCCGTTCATTTCAATAAGCTCGCCTCCAATCACCTGTTTTGCTAAGAATTTCTTGAATCGTCCTAATTCATCTAACATGGAATAGGTGTTGTAGTGTTTATTCACTTTTACGTTGAAGGCATCCATTTGATAGGGGTTAATCACAATCTCTTCATCAAGTTTTACAGTGGATTTAACCTGCTCGATTTCAGAGGGGGTTAACATGGTAGCCATGCCATTTTGATATCGCACTCCGTACCCAATTGGAGTTTTAGAGCCGGCCGCATTGATAGTTATAAAATGAAGGAATAATCCATTTTCATCATCACCGTATTTAATGCGATAACTGCGATCCATGATTTCAGTGGATAAATTATTCTGATACATACGATCCATATATGCGGTACCGATAGCTTCCACCTTTTCGCCGTTTATTGAAACCGATCCTTTCACTTTGGCATGGGGAATTAGCAGGTATAGGCCAAGTTCATTAGAGCCAAAATTATACACGCCATCACCTAATACCTTTCCGGTGGCGATATCGTACAAGCTAAGGTTAAGCTCATATTCAATGCCGTCTTTATTGCCATCAAATGAAAGCCGGTGTTCATTCTCAAAACGGCCTTTTGCCCAATAGGGTTTATCGGGATTTAAACGTATGTAATTACTGTCCGGTTCATTAATAAAATCTGCTGGACTATATTCTTTGTTAACTACGTATGTTTTCCCATCCTTCCATTGAATGATTAATTTTGCCCCTGTTACCCTTCCCTTAAACGAACCAAAATCGTTAATTGAGAAAGCATATATAACCTGCATGCCATTCTCCAATTGTATGTGGTATGTCCACAACTCATTAAAATATTTTGAGGATATATTTTCAGCCGCAAAATCCTGACTTGTAGCATCCCGGAAAGTACCCTCTGGAGTAGAAGTTCTGTTTTGTGCCGAGACAATTAAAGGAAGAAGTAGTAGGGAAAGAAATCCCGTCAGCTTGAAGTTCATTAAAATATTATTACTTGATTTGATAAATGATCGATGAATAATTAGGTAAATTATCGGCTGGTTTTTACATACTGAATAACAAATAAGAAAGAAGTTTGTTGTAAGCTAAGTGATAAAATTAAAAGATAATATCTGTATCGGATAGAAGTATTAATATAAAATTAAAGTTCCACAGCAGATGTTATATAAATCTAAAATAGCTTATTTTTGAACGATTTACTTTAGGACGAATAAATTGAATTTGGAATTATATGCGTTCTTTAGGGCTTTTAAATAATCAGTTTATAAACGAATTAAATACCAGAATTTCATTTATTAATGAAAAAACTTCTTAAGACTTTTAAACCCATCCTCGAATTCAATTATTCACATCCGTGGTGGGTAATTTTGACTTGCATCTTGCTTGCTTTTGTTGGTGGATATTATGCACTCCAGTTAAAAGTAGATACCGATATAGCTAATCTCCTGCCGGAAGATCATCCCAATGTAGTTGCCTTAGATACCCTGAATGCAACTGTAGGGGGTGAAACGGCAATGGAGGTTGCCATTAAATCTCCAAGTTTTGAAGCCAATAAAGCTTTTGCTGAAGACCTGATTGAGAAATCCCTGGAGTTGTACTATCCCCGAAATGAGGATTTCTTTTTCGAAAGAGCTGAGTTCAGACGAGAAACGGAGTTTACCCAAAATAATGCCCTGTATTTAGCCAGTAATTCTGAATTAAATGATATCATTGGGTGGCTTGAAGATGAAATAGAACAAGCCAAAGAGGAAGCCAATCCCTTTTATTTCGATCTGGGTGATGAAGAGGAGGAAGAAGAAGATACCCGCACCGAAAATTTCCAAGACAGCTACAACACATTAGTGCCTTCCGAATACCCCATCAGTCCGGATAGTACGGTAATGGTTATAAAACTGTTTCCTACCGGTTCTAAAAGTAATATTCAATACCTGGAAGATATGTTCCAGGAATATGATGAGCTACTGGCCTCTTTGAATCCGGCAAGCTATCACCCCGAAATGGAGGTTCGTTATGGAGGTCGGTTGAAGAGGCACCTCGAAGAATTGACTTCTATTATGGATGACGTAATGGGGAGTTTCGCTACAGGTATAAGTAGTGTCATTTTCCTTGTTATGTTCTACTTTTTTATCAAGAAATATCTTCACTACCGCAAGGGAACAAGGGGAGAGGGTAAATACTCGGTGTGGTCACACTTAATCAGGATGCCGGTTCCTGTTCTCATTATTGGGATACCACTGCTTATAAGTTTAGTGTGGACTTTCGGTATCACTTATTTTTATTTGGGGATGTTGAACACCATGACCTCCGTCCTTTTTGTGATCTTGTTTGGCTTGGGGATTGATTACGGAATCCATTTCTATGCACGATATATAGAGTTACGATCATCAGGTATGACGGTGAGAGAGGCCATTTTTGAGACCAATGAGAAAACGGGAGAGGCTATTTTGGTTTCGGCTTTCACCACTGCAACAGCTTTATATATTTTGATGTTTGCCGATTTCAGAGGATTCTCAGAATTTGGTTTTATATCCGGAACAGGAATCCTGTTGGCACTTTTTGGGATGCTTTACATTTTACCTGCATTATTGGTGATTTTAGACGAACGGCTGAACTGGATTTTGATAAGCGCCAAAAAGAAAGAGGATCAAAACGGCCCCCATCGATATCCGTTTTCACGCGCTATAGTTATAGTAGGAGTAGTAATATCGGCATTTGTAGTGGGATTTAGCGGGAATTTAAGCTTTCAGTATAATTTCAGCGAACTGGAACCCACCTTCCCAGAGTATGAGGAGTTTAAAGAATTTTCGAAAAATGTAGACGATTCAAGCAAAAGGAATCCGGCCTACATTGTAGCTGAAAACAATGAGCAAGTAGAAGAAATAGCGGCAATACTCAAAGAACGAGCACGCACCGATACCACTTCTCCAACCATTGAAAGTGTAGAAACCCTGCAAGAGCGATTTCCAACCTCTGAACAAGAAGTAGAGCAAAAACTCGATAAAATAGCACAGGTCCGAGAGCTGCTGCAAGATCCTTTTTTGGTAGATCGTGAGGATGAAGAATTAGACAAACTGCGACAAGCTTCCAAAACAACAGAGCGCGTTTCATTAGAACAAATTCCTGATTACCTCAAATCACGGTTTATAACCAAAGACGGGGACGTAGGGCGTTTCGTGATTGTTTATCCCTCGGTGGGTTTATCCGATGGACGACAATCTATCGCTTTTAAGGATGATGTGGGTGTGGTGACATTAGACGACGGATCAGAGTTTTATGCAGCAAGTACCTCTATAGTAGCGGCCTCTATGCTAGATTTGATGCGAACTGAAAGTCCCTATATGGTAGCAGCTACTTTTATCTTCATCTATTTCTTTATGCTGTTTTCCTTTCGCTCATTTCGGTGGTCGCTGATTGCGATGTTGCCGCTGCTGGTGGGATTACTTTTCTTGTTTGGCATCATGATGATTTTTGGATTGCAGTTCAATATCTACAACCTGGTGGTGCTTCCGGCAATTTTGGGAATTGGGGAAGACAGTGGGGTTCACCTGGCACATCGGTATAGGGAAGAAGGGAAAAACAGTATGTGGCAGGTGTTATCGAGCACCGGGCAGCACGTTACCATGGGGTCTTTTACGACCATGCTGGGTTTTGCCGGACTTTTATTTACCACGCATCCCGGTCTACAATCCATTGGCGTTATGGCGGTAATTGGGATAGGGATGACTTTACTGACTTCCGTTACTTTATTACCCGCCCTCATTCAGTGGTTGGAAGACAAAGACTGGATTCGTTTTTAGGGTTTTTTGGAAATATCGATAGACCGATTGTCCCGCTCGTTCCCTCCTCGTTACAAAGCTCCGGCTTTGTAATGCATTCAGGGAAGCTCCAGCTTCCAGTTAACTTCTTGTTCTTGGCAGTTTATCGTGAATGAGATTGAGTATTTCTGTACTTGAATTTAGTACATACTCTCTTTTAGTGTATCTCATCTTGTTTGTGGCCGGCTTCTTTGTTCATTTTTTCTTGATACAAAACGAACCAAAAAATCAAGGCGGGCGAAAAAATAGCTAAAGCTGACTTCACTCCGCTAAATGAAATCAATGCTCCATAGTTGGGCTTGCAGGAAATCTGAGTACCATGCGGTATGATTTCATTTTTAACGCTTCATTACGTCATCTTCTTAACGCTATTTTTTCTAAGGCCGAAGAAGTTGCAGTGGCCAATGGGCTATACGGTTCGTCGATCTGTCGTAACTCATCATGAACTCACTGATAGCATGTACTGCACTAACGGAACGGAATTGATTTTCCTTTCTCAGTAGAATTCTGCACATTCCTGAGCAGATATTATGCGAAATAGGAAGGGAAAAGATCGAGTAAAAGCAGCAAGAATTTTTCCGCCCAGAAAATTTCCTCGTTCGTACTGTAGTATGTTAGTCAGCTTATAAATAAAATAAATTGGAGTGTTTACAATCATGGAAGACAAGAAGAATAATAAATCGAATCAAGGTGTTTCGGGCGGTATCTATGGACTGGGCTTTATCGGAGCATTGGTGTACTACATAGGTAATGCTACCGGATTTGTGGGAGGCGTAATAGGATTTTTAAAGTCTTTGGTTTGGCCTGCTTTTTTGGTTTACGAGCTTCTTAAATATCTTGGCGCATAATATTCTATTTGCCTTTAGCCGCCTTCTCCCTCCTCGTTACAAAGCTCCGGCTTTGTAACGCCCTCCCGGAAGCTCCATCTTCCAGTTTTAAAAACCTAAATCACAAATCGGTCATTCGGTCTATCGATCTGTCACAAATCATCGTGAATTAGATCTGATCATATAACTGTGTACTGCCTTGCGTTTAATAAATGTTGTCCTTGTTTTATCCACTTGCATTTAGCCGGCTTCTTTGTTCATTTTTTCTTGATCCTCCGGTAGTCGGACACATACAAAACGAACCAAAAAATCAAGAAAACACAAGATATTTGAGGTCCCAAGCATTTAGAACTTGATTGCTTACCATCCTTGGTTCCGTTGATAGATGCTTTCCCGGTGTTTTCGGTACACTATCATGCCCTCGTTACAAAGTTCCGGCTTTGTCACGCCATCTCGGAAGCTCCTGCTTCCAATTCTGGAAATCTAATTCACAAATCGGTCATTACCCTGGTTTTGCTTGTTCCGAAAGGCTCTTTCGGAATATCTGTTCGGATCGCCGGTCCAAAGTAGTTTATCAAAAGCTGCGTTGTTAATTTGCTTTGGATCGCTACTAGACTTTTATTAGAGCTCATTTCAATTCTTAAATTAATCTTCTGAATAAGACCTCCGGATGAAACCAGATATTCAAGTAGGTGCCATAAATTTTTGGTCGATAATTATTGTGGGGATACTTCTTTGGGGCAGCTGTGATACGGATGAACCAACTCATACGGATACAATCGAAGTTTCCGGTGGTAAGAATATGTTCGAAACGAGTGGATCTGAATTATCAGGGATAAATCGCGTTTGGTACTATCGGCCTTCCACCGTTGGTGATTCCCTGCGATTGGTTATGGTACTCCACGGCATGGGACGCAATGGGGAAGATTATTTGGATTCGTGGATACCTTTTGCCGATGAGAACCGGTTTCTTGTGGTAGCTCCTGAATTTTCTGATGAGCAAATAATTGGATTTGTAGGATCACTATCTACAGGTGGCTTTGAATATCGATATGCTACAGGTAATGTTGTATCGTGGTTTTCATGGAACCTCCCTGAGAAAGATTGGTATTTCAGTTCTGTGGAACAACTCTTTGACACGTTTCGTCGCTCTGATTCCCGGGTGATGGATCGTTATGTCCTCTTCGGACATTCAGCCGGCGGTCAGTTCGTCCATCGAATGGTTCTTTTTAATCCTGATGCCCGCTTCGATTTGGCTATTGCCGCCAATTCCGGATGGTACACGCTGCCCGATAGTGAACAGAACTATCCATACGGACTTTCGGGTGCTCCCAATTCGCAAGACCGACTCAACCGCTCGCTTCAACGCCCACTTGTAATTTTTCTTGGGACGGAAGATACGCCGGACCAAGGTGGTTTTCGCACGCGCCCTGAGGCAATGAAGCAAGGGGAGTCACGGCCACAAAGGGGTAAGCATTTTTTCGACTTTGCCCAGAGAGTTGCCTCAGAAAGGGGACTTCCCTTGAGCTGGCAACTTAAATATGCAGAAGGTATAGGTCACAGTTACAGGGATATGGCTGAAGCATCGATTCTGCTCATTCAAGAAAGGGGATTGATACCAAATGAATAGCTATTCTTCATTTTAAAACAGATGTTTAAGGGCTAATTTCATTGCCTTTAGCCGACTTCCTTGTTCATTTTTTCTTGATAAAAAACGAACCAAAAAATCAAGAAAACACAAGATGGTTGAGCTCTCAAACATTTAGGACTTGATTGCTTACCATCCTTGGTTCCGTTGATAGATTCTTTCCCGGTGTTTTCAGTACACCACCCCCTCGTTACAAAGCTCCGGCTTTGTAATGCCATCTCGGAAGCTCCAGCTTCCAGTTTTAAAAACCTAAATCACAAGTCGGTCATTCGGTCAAACGGTCTATCGCAAATCATCGTGAACTCACCGGCTACATTTGTTGCACCTAAATAATTGATTTTTCTTCAAAAGAATTCTGCACATTCCCAAGTAGATGTTAGGCGAACGACGATGTGGATAACATCCCTAAAATCACATTATGCGAATAGGAAGGGGATAGAAATCGGCTGAAAGCGGTTTTTTTTCGTTCGCACTAACAATGCCCTCGTTTGCATAATATTATGTTATACTCACAAAACAATGATGTCATGAGGAAATTAAGCTTTTCATATTACGTACTTTTATCTGTCTTAGTAACAATTACTGGTTGTGATATTTTTTCTTCCAATAGTGAGCTTTCTCAAACCGAAAGAATGCTGATTGGAGATCCTTGGGAACTTTCTTCATATGAAGTACAAAATGGCCCTACTGGTGATGGTTTCGGAGTTACTCAAGAATTCCACTTCTTGGAGGATAACAAAATGAAAAGCCTAGTTAGTGGAAATGAACGTACAAGCAAATGGGTTTTCCAGGAAGATGAACGTCTAATTATTATTTACCAAAAGTTTCCTTGGGAGGAAAAAGTGATTGAAATAAAAGTCGACAAAGTCACAAATATTCAGCTGACACTTAGTTTCCGCAATTTTGGTTATGACGTCATAGCACAATTTTCAAGAGAATAAGAAAACTCAGTATCACCCGCGCATTAACGCGGAAGAACCTCGCCCTCTCTTGCTCGTTTTGTTTTCTTTGCATCATATAGTAAACTGAAAATTAAATTTACGTTTGTCCGTGCGCCAGTTCGTCATACCCACACCACACTTCAAAACAGCACCCCCATTTCCCTTTAGTTAAAACCGACCAATTCCGTATTTTTGGGATATGCAGAAAGAACTACAGATACGCGTATTACCGGAAGTGGCAGGAGAGGCTCAAAAACTTCATCAATACCTCATTCAGAAAGAAGGGCTGGCTGAAGATGACCTACGTCATGTCGAGGTGTTAAGACGATCCATTGATGCCCGGGCGCGACAGGCCTATTACAATCTCAAAGTCAGACTCTATATCGGGGAAGATTATGAGCCGGAGGAAATCACCCTGCCGTATTACCCAAACGTAAGCAATGCGGAAGAAGTGATTATAATTGGTGCGGGTCCGGCCGGGTTATTTGCAGCCCTGGAGCTCCTTGAGCAAGGACTAAAGCCCGTGATTATTGAACGTGGGAAGAATGCCAAAGATCGTATTCAGGATTTGAAGGGGATCAATGTAAAGCATGAAGTCAACGAAGACTCCAACTATTGTTTTGGGGAAGGCGGAGCAGGAACCTATTCCGATGGAAAATTATACACCCGTTCCAAGAAAAGAGGGGATGTGCAAAAAGTGTTGGAGCTGTTGGTTGGTTTCGGAGCGGTTAAAAACATACTGGTGGAAGCCCATCCGCATATAGGGACCAATAAGCTGCCCAAAATTATCGCCAACATGCGTGAATGTATTCTGCAGCACGGCGGTGAAATTCATTTCAATACCCGGGTCACAGATCTTATAACCGATTCATCTTCTATCAAAGGCGTTGTTGCACAAGATAGCACCACCTTTAAAGCTTCAAGCGTTATTTTAGCCACCGGTCATTCTGCACGTGATATCTTTGAATTGCTTCACCGCAAAGGCATTGAGATAGAACTTAAGCCGCTGGCCGTTGGGGTAAGGGTAGAACATCCCCAGGCACTCATCGACTCTATACAATACAACTGTGAAACCCGTGGCGACTACCTGCCACCGGCCGCCTACACCATCGCCAAGCAAGCCGGAGATCGTGGAGTGTATTCATTTTGTATGTGTCCCGGAGGCGTGATTGCCCCTTGTGCCACTTCACCCGGAGAGATTGTGACGAATGGGTGGTCATCCTCAAGACGAGCGAGAGGAACAGCCAATTCAGGCATCGTGGTAGAACTCAAACCCGAAGATTTCAAACCTTTCGAAAAATACGGTTCGCTGGCCGCTATGGAGTTTCAAAAATCCATTGAACAAAAAGCCTGGGCAGAAGGAGGGAAAACCCAAACCGCGCCCGCTCAGCGACTCAAAGATTTTGTGGAAGGTAAAGTATCAGCCGATTTGCCCAATACTTCGTATGCCCCGGGTATTACTTCGGTTGAATTGGGATCAGTGTTGCCGGATTTCATTCATAAAAGCCTCAAAAGGGGATTCATAGAATTCAACAAAAGCATGAGGGGGTATTTAACAAATGACGCTGTCGTCCATGCCCCGGAAACCCGAACTTCCAGTCCGGTTAAAATTCCAAGAGACCCGGAGACTTTAGAGCATGTACAAATCAAGGGATTATACCCCTGTGGCGAAGGAGCCGGATATGCAGGCGGTATCGTATCAGCGGCGATGGATGGGATGAAGTGTGCAAAGCGAATACGTTTGAAGACAAAACCACCATACAAGGAGTGACAATTTAAAAATACATTATCTACCCAAGTTGTCCCCCGGAGCAGGAAATGAGTCTCGATCTTGTTCAAGCGTCTCTCTTGGACCAACTTGTTTGCTAATTCAACCACGCGGATTAAGAATGAAAAAATTTAATCGGTCACATTTTCTTTGTGTTTCTATCAAGAAATTTAGAAAGTTCATCTTTGCTAAGTTTGCCATTCGCTAAATCCATGATTACTGCATATAATTTTTTCTTGTCAGCTTTTAACCGATACCCATTCACAAAAAGAAAAGTATAAATTGCTACCAAGGCAGTTCTTTTATTACCGTCAAAAAAGGGATGGTTACTGCAAATGTGAAAACCATAGGCGGCAGCCATTTTATAAATTGAGTCGTGGACATACTCTCCTCCAAAGCTAGCTTGAGGTTGTGCTAAAGCTGATTCTAATAGATCATGATCCCTAACACCAAGTTTTCCACCATACGTTTTTATTTGATCTTCATGAAATAGTAAGATGGTTTTCTTATCCAGAAATTTTATCATTTCGCGAGTTCTTTAAAGACCTCTTTATAATCCTTATTGGATTCACGGTAAGCTTCAGCCCATTCTTCGAATTCTGGATCTACAGGTTCTAATTCAATATTTGAACCACTTTTAGTGATTGTGATTTTATCTCCCTGTTTGAGATGGAGTTCATCAATAAGTTGCTTTGGGAGGGTAACTCCAAGGCTATTTCCAATTTTTCTGATTTTTGTTTCCATAACAGTATTGTTTAAAGGAATGTTATAATTTAAATCTCAAATGTGCAATGATAAAGTTGTCAGGTGATTTAAGAGAGACTCCATTGAGAAGAATTTCTACCGCTGACTTGGCAGGTAGTATTAGTCATTGAAATCCCTCGTGTTCGACAGGCATTCCCTCCACGGCCCGGCATTCACTCGGCATTGTAGATGTTAGATAATTCGTTAACAAATGTTGGTAAAAAATGAAGTCTCCCCTTGAGGGGAGATAAATCAGTCAGTTGTTCCTGACTGATTTTGAGGGGTGTTGGCGCCAAAGATAGTTCAGCCTAATACAACTCAGATTTAGAGCTATTAGGGAAAATGAGACTGTAAAGGTAATGTTGCCCTTGGCACCAACACCCTCCGCCAGACTTCGCATTCGCTCAGTCCAGCACCTCCCTCAAAGGAGGACTTTACCGTATAACTCGAAAAAAAACTATTTTGTATCCAAATTATCTGACATTTACAGGGATGACAATTTAAAAATACATTATCCCCCCCCAAGTTGTCACCAGGAGTAGGAAATGAGTCTCGATCTAGTTCAAGCGTCTCGGTTGGACCAACTTGTTTGCCAATTCAACCACCGCTCAGGCGCGACGCCTGCGCTAGTGCTCTTCGTTGTTTTTGTCCTCAAATTATTTAACAACTACAGGGAAGGCGACTTCTTGATGTTTATAATCGAACTCAGGTTATAACAGTTCTATAATTTGATGTTCAAATGTGCAAAAATAAAGTTATCAACTGATTTAGGAGAGACCTTGACGAGAAGAATTTCTACTGTTTCCAGAAAGCCGGTGAGAAAATGATCATCACGGTGAAGATTTCGAGTCGGCCAATCATCATGAGCATAATGAGTACCCATTTCCCCAGAAAGGGCAGGTGAGCGAAGGTGTCGGTGGGACCAAAATCTCCCCAACCCGGACCAATATTACCAATCGATGCAATACTAGCTCCCACCGAAGACATAAAATCATATCCAAACAAACTGATGATGAAAGCTCCCAGTCCGAACATGAAAATGTAGAGCACGAAAAAGCTCAGCACGGTACGCTGAATATTTTGGGTAATAGCCTGATCGCCAATTCGTACCGGAAGGATGGCTTTGGGGTGAATGATCTGTTTGATCTCACGACCGGTATTTCGAATAAGAATCACCCAGCGCATCATCTTGATACCGCCACCCGTTGAGCCTGCACAACCTCCCGTGAAGAAGAGAAGGAATAAGAAAAATGCACCCGCAGTGTTCCAGACTTCGTAATTATCGGTTCCAAACCCGGTGGTAGTTACGATAGCTAACACCTGGAAGGACCCATAGCGAATGGCTTCAAAAAGCTCATATTTATCCATGATCCACAAAGTGGATGAGATGACAAGAATGCTGACCATAATAACGAGGCCATAGAATCGAATTTCCCGATTGTCGAAAAAGGATTTAAAATCGCCCCGCAGTAAACGGAAATGCATCGCAAAGTTAATTCCTGCAATAAACATGAATACAATGATCACCCAATCGATGTAGACGGAGTTAAAGGCTTCGATACTGGCATTCTTCGTCGAAAACCCACCGGTGGCCATGGTCGAAAAAGCGTGGTTGATTGCTTCGAACCAATCCATGGAAGGATGAACCCAAAGCAAAATGAATTCAGCTGTTGTAAAGGCTACATATACGCCCCACAACAGTTTGGCGGTTTCCTGAATGCGAGGAGTAAGCTTGTCGGTAGTAGGTCCCGGAGATTCCGCCTGAAACAGCTGCATTCCCCCAATTCCCAATAATGGTAAGATGGCCAATGATAAAACGATAATGCCCATACCGCCCAGCCAATGTGCCAGAGAGCGCCAGAAAAGAAAACTTTTTGGGATTTCTTCGATTTGGGGATTTTGAAATCCGCTGCTGGTTTCGCCCCCTAAAATAGTAGAACCGGTGGTGGTGAGGGCGCTCATGGTTTCGAAAACGGCATCGGTGAAGGAGGGAAGAATACCTGATATTACAAACGGCAAGGCACCAACAATAGAAAGGGTCAGCCAGGTTAAACTTACAATCAAAAACCCTTCCCTTATTCTTAACTCTTCTTTAGGCCTGAACAGATACCACAATAATCCTCCGGAACCGAAAGCAATAGCTGCCGAAATGAGGAACGCCTGCCAGGTGCCTTCATTATAAACAAGGTCGATCAAAGCAGGCATGAGTAGGGCGAAGCCTAAAAAGAATATAAAAGCCCCAAGTATTCCTAATACAACGGTAAAATTTATATGTGCCCGTATGGATGTTTTTCCGGATATCAGTGCCATTATTGAAAGAGCTTAGTTACTTTATCAATGTCACTAGGTACACAAAATACAATCACACGATCACCGCCGTTTATTTGCGTATTACCGGTGGCAATTTCAACTTTGTCATCACTTACAATACCACCGATCAAACTGCCGGAAGGAAGGGATAATTTTTTAACCGGTTTTTTAGTGACTTTGGAATTTGGAGTAGCCTCAAGTTCAATAACTTCTGCTTTAATCCCTCTTAGTTCAGTTACGGACAACACGCGTCCCTGGTGTACGTACCGATGAATTTCATTAGATGCGGCAATTTTTTTATTGACAACCGCATCCAGCCCAATAGTTTGAGCCAATGGGATGAAGTCAGGCTTAGATACTAATGCCACGGTCTTTTTCACTTCAAGATGTTTTCCCATCAGGCAGGATATAATATTTGATTCCTCATCATCGGTGACAGCTATAAAGGCATCCATATCGCTGATTCCTTCTGTTGCAAGAAGATCCGGATCAGTCGGATTACCATGCAGAACCATGACATCTTTCATTTCTATAGCTAAATTTTCAGCTTTCTCGTAATCGGGTTCTATTAATTTTATGGACCATTCTTTGGTTTTATCAGCACAGAGAATACGGGCTAACATGGCACCCATATCGGAGCCGCCGGCAATCATAATGGAATTTAATTCGGTTTCTTTTTTCCCTGTAGTCTTGACGATGCTATTGATGTCCTCGGTTGTGGCGAGTACAAAAATCTGATCATAATTTTGAAGTTTGATGGATCCGTCGGGGATAATGGTTCTCCCACGCCGGACAATTGCTACCACCCGAAACGTTAAATCAGGGTAGTCTTCAGAATATTGAATTAGGGATTTTCCTATGAGGGGAGAATTTTTCTCTAACCGAATGCCAATAAGCTGCATCCTTCCATCGGCCAGGTTAATAACATCACTGGCAGAAGATCTTTTAAGAAGTTGTGAAATCTCCTGAGCAGCGGATAACTCAGGGTGAATCATTACGTCGATGCCTAAATCGGTGGGGGTAATAGGAGAATCTTTATCTGTAAAATCGTCACTGCGAATACGGGCAATGACCATTTTGGCTCCCAATCTTTTCCCGATCATCCCCGATATCATGTTTACTTCATCAATACTGGTAACGGAAATGAGGATATCACAATCACCGACCTGAGCTTTAACCAAGTCTTTTACCGAAGTAGCATTTCCTTCGATAGGAAGTACATCCAGGGAAGAGGAAACCCTTGACAGACACTCTTTGTCATGATCCATTACAATGACATCATGCTTTTCAGTAGATAATACGTTGGCAAGATCAAACCCGATCTCACCGGCACCAATTATTACAATCTTCAATTATATAGAAATTTAATTTAAAAGCAATTTATGGTAAGGTGTTCTGGCTTTAAATGAAAGTATAAACGATTGCTTTAAGGCTGACTAATCAGCATAGTGAGTAACGCGAAAATGATATCATTGATTTTCCAGCAAAGCAGATTTTATATGTAATTAAGATACTGATGTTAATAATAGCTTAACAATAGCGTAACGTTTTGTTTAGGTGAAATGGGCATTCTTTGGCAAGCTTTCATCAACCCAATATATGCTAATAGGCGGAGACTTTAACAAACGAGCAAAAGAGCTGCTTTCACTTCTTGCAGAGAAAAGTGAAAGTAATCCGGAGGTCAAAGTTGCTGTAGAAAGTTTAGTGGAAGAGCTTGAATTAGACCGCACGGAACTCAAAAATTTACTCGAATATTTGGAAGGAAAAGGACTTATTGAAGTGGCTTCTATTGGAGGGCCATTTCTTTACGGTCATGTTAAAATTACGGAGAAAGGTATATATAAGGCTGCAAAGCTGAAGTAAAAAGCACCAATTTATTTTAGTAAGAATTTAGATGAGATGATATCAGTTTTCAATTGATTCTATAGCCCATTCAGTAATAAATTTTTGATTTCCTTGTTCATAGAAAGAATATAAAAACCCATTTCCTGAAAATTTCATGAAGTTCTGCTGATAATATAATTGCGATTTTGGCGGAACCGTAATTTCATCTAAAAGAGTATGATCTTTGTTGAATACAAAAAGTTTTGAATATCGATCTTCTTCTACAGTTCCGTGCTCAGTTTGTGCGATGAGATAATTACTTAGAGGAAATAATCCGGATACCCGGCTGTTTGACGAAATATAATCGACAACCTTATTCCAGTCACTGTCTTGGGTAAGGTTGGTTTTTTTTACCTCAAACTCGGGATCAGTAAATTCAACAGAATCAACACTTTCATCTTGCAGGTAATAGAGCTTGGTATCGGAGGGGCGAGCAAAATAGATTCGGTCAAAATGCTTTGTTAAGCCACCTGAGCCGTTGTATATACCGAGTAAAGGATCAATGTTATTAGTAAACCCAAAAGATTTGATTTGCTCTTCACTATCTATATCAAAAATTTTGAGATAATCTTTATGCAACTGAGGTACAAAATGAATAAGAACTAACGAATTATCATCAATAATGAACTTTCCTGGTGCAATAGGAAATGCAATTTTTTCCCATAATCCATTTCCATTACTATCGAAACTTAAATATTTGGATGAGACCCCCTCCCGAAAATAAATAGCATCTACATCGCAAAATAATTTTACTGGCCGTTCATATTCAAATGGTCCCCGTCCTTTTTTACCAATTATTTGCATTTGCAAGCCATCAGGCGAATACTTGATTACACTTGAAGTTTGTTGATCTGTAATTAAAACAAAATTATTTGAATTAGGTAAACTACAGATATCGTATGCTCTGCCAAATGGCATTAAATTTTCATCCAATTCAATTGTTTTATTTTTTACAAGTTTGAGATTATTACTAATCCCTTTAAATATAATGGAGGGTTGGGCATTACAGATGCCCAACCCCATAGTTATTAGAAAAGCTAAAATTAGTTTCATAATAACCTTATTCAATTATTGGTGGAGTACATGATGGACATTGTAAAGCTATAAGTAAAGCTTGACATATAGAGCCCCCACCCTGTACGCAAGTAGCACTGTCCGGGCCATCATACATTGGCGTCCAAGTTGGTGTGCAAGCAAAAGCACATAATAATGGATCAGATTTCTTTTTCTGTAAACTTGCAGCTAAGCATGGACTAACAATTGGTGCTTTTAATTCTATAATTTAATCTGAAATATTTATTACTTCGGTATTGATTAGATCAGAATTTTCAGTAAGTGTAGAGTTAGTATTCAAAAACCCCACTAACATTATTATCATAAGATATTTCACAACTAAAAGATTTTAGTGATTGGTAAGTAGTATATATTTATAAACATACCTTTACTATAATACTTATATATATATCAAATTTATTTTCAGGAAAAGAAAATCACAAAATGGAAATTTTATAAGCCTAGGTTGAAATTAAAAAACCCCTGATTTTACACAGGGGTTTGGTCTCAAAAATATGTAGCGGGAAGTTAATTATCAGGGTTCAATATCTCATCAATCCTGTGCAGAGCATCTTCAATATGTGCCCTGGAAAGCGAATCTGAAATTCGAGTTTGTGCTCTTTCCAAATCATTTTGCAACTGGTTAAGCTCTACCCGGATAAAAGGTCGGATGTCAGAGTTTTTGACATCAACACCTCTTTGGGAATCGTTGGTAAACAGACTTTCCATATTATCCAGATACTCGCGCTGCAGATTTCTTCGATATGGATCTATGGGACGCATCTCATAAACCTCACTCCATACACCGGTTCTTAAATCTTCCAGCATCTCAAGTGGTGCATAAGCTTCATCGCCATCAAAGGCGTAAGCTTCATTTAGACGCATCATCACATCTGCGGCCATTACGTCATTGAGCATTCTTGTTTGTAATCCCTGCACTCTGTCAAGGGCACCTGCATGCTCAATCCGGCGAAGGATCTCTTTATCCAACAGCCAATCGGGAGTCGTAAATACATGTTCGTTTAGGAAGCCCATGGCCTCAACCTGGTAATCTTTTGGGACTGGGTTGTAGAGCACTCCTTCCTGATCCGAACTTTTTCTGCTTTGGTAAACACCACCAATGTTCGTAGAAACATGACCAGCATAACGCGCCCACTGGCCTACTAATTCTCCATAAATTTCTTCCAGATCATCGTAGCCTTCGCCCGGGGTTGAAGTCCACTCAATCAAATTCGGGACTACCCGCTTCAGGTTCATCAATCCATAGGTACTGGCTTGAACCGGATCATCAGACAGATCTTCGGTTTGTGAAGATGGATCATACCCGGTAGAAGAAGCAAAGCGATATACAGGATCATCGGCTTTTTCAAGAATCCATTCATCAAGGATAGGTTTTTCGTCTTCCGGAGTTTCAGCATCAGGTATTACACGGTAGCCCCAGTTCACTGCATACTTGTCATATGGACCAATTTTTCGGATGAACCGGATGTTTTCATCGCCCGGTTGAGCAATATAATTCTGTCGAGCATATTCCATGATGGTGGTTGCTATCCCGTATTTTTGGGTGAAGTTTCCGGAACGTAGCGAATCCACAGGGTAAGCCGAACTTGACTGCATGTTGTGTGGAAGTCCGATGGCGTGACCAATTTCATGAGAAATAACACGGCGCATGGTTTCGCCAATGAGGTCGTCATCCAGCTTTAGTTGGCGAGCGGCGGGATTTGCCGCCCCCGTTTCAATCATCAGTCGATTCCGATAAGAACGCATATGATTGTGATACCAAACGATATCACTTTCAATAATTTCCCCGGTACGCGGATCACTTACACTGGGTCCCACAGCATTGCGGATGGTACTTGCAACCCAACGAACGGTTGAATATCTAATATCTTCTGGACTCCAGTCAGGATCTTCTTCCGGAGAAGGAGCTTCTTTGGCAATCACCGCATTTTTGAAACCGGCTTCTTCAAAAGCTACGTTCCAATCTTCAACGCCCTGCTTGATGTAGGGTACATATTTTTCGGGAGTCGCAGGATCGAGGTAATACACAATAGGTTTAACCGGTTCCACCAATTCTCCGCGGGCATAAGCTTCGGGATCTTTGGGTTCCAGTCTCCATCGGCGGATGTAACTTTTTTCTTCTGCTTTTTGGGCATCAGAGCCATAATCAATTTGGTTTACGGTAAACCAGCCTACCCGGTAATCTTCGTAACGGGGACGCATTGGTTCCTTAGGTAACAATACCATCGACTGATTCATCATCATAGATAAAGTAGCAGTTTGCTGGTCGGAAGGAGGATTACCGGCATTGTAGGTTAGCACATGGCGTACTTCAATATTCTGGGGAAAACTTTTGGCTGACTCGATGTAGGTCCGGTCTCCGTCAAGTCGGCGAACCTGATATTGCTGGCGTAAAAAGCCAATAGCTCCGCTGATTGCTTCAATATCTGAAGTAAAGAAATCAGTCATTTCAATAACATATGATGTGGAATCTTCGCCCATGGTTTCAATATCAAAAGCGGCAATGATAGGAGCGAAGTTGTTTGCCTTTACAGACTGATAGATCGGTAGGGTATCCGAAGCGACTGCATTGTACGACTGCTTACGTAACAAAATTTTATCATCCTGTTTTTCAAAAGTGATAACTTGCTCAGCCGTTTTTGATCCTGCCGAGAAGAATCCAAAGAAATCGGAAGGAACTTGGGCGAGTCGGCTTACAAGTAACATCTCGCGTTTAAGTAATGAGTCGGGGATTTCATAATAGAGTTTATCATCCACCCAGTGGACATCAAAAAGTCCTTCATCTGTTTCAGCTTCGTCGGTAATTACGGAAGAGTAACCGTCTGAAGGTGCTGAAAATTTTTGGGGTGAGGATTGGTCGGAGGAAGTTTTCTTGGTTGCTGAACATCCAACTATCAGCATTAGAGACAGTAAGGAGGCGCTTAAAGTGAGTATATATTTGTTAGTCATAATTGAAAATGATTGGTTCCGAAAAAAATTAGTGCAACAAAAGTAGTGCAAATAGATCAAACATTTATTGTTTTAACAGGAAATAACATAAGGGAAATGGTATCTCATTAACAAATATTGATTACCAAGTTTTCCTGAAAAATACCTACCTTTGCGTCCCCTAAAATAACAGCTAAACTAAACTTTTATATCATGATTATTGGAGTCCCTAAAGAGATTAAAACCCACGAGAACAGGGTAGCTATTCAACCGGGTGGTGTTGTGCAGCTAACGCGGAACGGTCACGAGGTGCTAATTGAAAATAATGCCGGTGTGGGCAGTGGTTTTAGCAATCAGCAGTATGTTGATGCCGGAGCCACTATTATTGATGATGTAGAAGAAGTTTGGCAGAAAGCCGAAATGATCATGAAAGTGAAAGAACCTATCGCAGTGGAATATCCACGGATGCAGGAAGGACAGGTTATTTTCACCTATTTTCATTTTGCAGCCGAAGAAGCGCTTACAAAAGCGGTAGTAGAGTCTAAATGTATTGCCATTGCGTACGAAACAGTTGAAAAATCCGACCGATCTCTTCCGCTATTAATTCCTATGAGTGAAGTAGCCGGACGTATGGCTGCCCAGGAAGGAGCCGTTTATCTTGAAAAACCCAAAGGTGGATTGGGTAAATTGATGGGTGGAATTCCCGGTGTACCTCCCGCCAAAGTGTTAGTGCTTGGCGGTGGTGTTGTGGGTGTGAATGCAGCTAAAATTGCCGCCGGTATGGGCGCAGATACAACCATCATGGATATCAACATGCCGCGCCTTCGTTACCTCGATGATGTGATGGATAAAAATGTGAATACCATATTTTCATCTGAAGCGAACATTCGAAAAATGCTATCTGATGTTGACTTGATTATCGGGGCTGTATTGAAGCCGGGTGCAAAAGCTCCGCATCTCATTACTCGCGATATGCTAAAGGAAATGAAGCCCGGAACAGTATTGGTAGATGTAGCCATTGATCAGGGTGGATGTTTTGAAACTTCAAAGCCAACTACCCACAAAGATCCTGTGTATATGGTGGATGATGTGGTTCATTATTGTGTGGCCAATATGCCAGGGGCTGTGCCTTATACTTCAACGATGGGGCTGACGAATGTAACCTTGCCTTATGCAGTTGACTTAGCCAATAAAGGCTGGAAGCAAGCCCTTAATGATGACCCTGAATTGTTGAAAGGATTAAATATTGCCAACGGAATTATTGTCTATAAAGATGTAGCCGAAGCTTTTGATATGGACTGGGAAGAAGTAGATACTGTGCTAAACTGATATCGGTCTCAAATTCATTAGTCTATGATATTACCAGTAGGGCGGATAGTTTATCCGCCCTTTTTTATGGGTTAAAATTTATTCTTAGGGAATAGGAGCTTCCAAACTAATAGTACTACAACCCCAAAAGCTGTCATCCCGAGTGCCCAAAATTAGCCAAAGAAAACCCGACCTTACACGAGGGATCTCACTCGCCAACACTACCTGCCAGATCAACCATTGAGACCCTTCGCGTTATACCACCAGCCCCCCCAAATTCTTTTACCGCTCTGGGTGACAACTATTGAGGGTATTCAAGAAAACCAGTCCTTAGCAATTTCTTCCCAGTTAGTGTTCAAATTTTCAATAAGCTCAATTTTCTTTTTCGACTCCATCCTTAATTCTGCTTTCCCCTTTGTGATTCTTGGTGGCTTTGTGCCTTCGTGGCCTTCCTTTTTACCACAAAGGCACAAGGACACTAAGCTTCACGAAGTTTTATCCTGACTTATTTATTTTTGAAGAGGACTTTTTGAGATGTGGAGTTCTAATATAGGTTTTGTTTGCTTCCAAAGTTGTTTGCCGGTTAAACCATTTCGGCTCAGCGAGCCGAGGTACGGTATTATCGGCCGAAGGAAATAACCTTGACGGGATCGGTATTGGCAGCGATTCGGGCAGGGAACCAAGAGGCTAATCCGGATAGGAATACTGTGACCACAGAAACAATCAGGAAATCCAGCAGATGAGGTTCCACCGGAACATAGGCCATATAATAATTTTCCTGGGAGAGCGGAATAATTTGATAATTAAGCTGCAAATAATAGAAGATAAGAGAGATAATAATCCCTATCCCAAGACCAATGGCCGCAACCATCATCCCTTCAAGCATAAAAGTCTTTCGGATGGCTTTCGATTTACTCCCAATGGTTTTCAATATCCCTATATCGCGGGTACGCTCCAGTACCATCATTAGGATAGCGCCAATCAGGTTGAAGGCAGCCACGATGATCATACCGCTGATAACCAAAGGAATCATATTTTCTTGTAATTCAACCCAGGCAAAGATATTACCGAAAACAGAATAAATGGGTTCATTGAAGTAAGGAAAAATAAGCTGCTTATTTAATTCAGCAGTAAAAGAATTAATCTTCTCGTCATCTTTTAATCGTATTTCTACAGCACTGGCCTGAGTTTCACTGAAATTGAAAAGTTGTCGGGTATGCTTTCGTTCAACCATAGCAAAGACATCATCAAAAAGATCGATACCAGTCTCGTAGATTCCAGTTAGCCTGAATTGTTTTATTTCCGGGGAATTGAGGAGGGTAGGGTCTCCTTCAATAGTGTACACGGTAATGATCGACCCGACATCAGCTTGAAGTTGTTGAGCTAATTGTGCCCCAAGAATAATGCCTGGGAATCCATCAGGATCAACTTTTAAATCAAAGGTACCGCTGGCAAGATAGTTTCCAACTCCAAAATCAGGTTGTTCCGCATCCACACCTTTTATGGTGGTGCCGGTGACGTTATCCCGGGTCTGAATCATAACCTGTCCCTGCACAATAGCCTGTTTGCTTTCAATTTGAGGATATTGGTCCAGATGTGTCAACAAGGTATCAGCACGATCCATAGGCCGATCGGTGAAGGTACTGATGGTTACATGAGGGGCAAAGTCCATGATCTTGCCATTGATGGTAGACTTAAATCCATGAACAATAGAAAGAGCGATTAGCAGTCCGGCTGCACCAATGGCGATACCGGCAATCGACATATATTTGATAAAGGAAAGAAATCCCGAACTTTTTCGGGATCCCTTGAAATATCGCTTTGCCAGATACCATTCAAATTTCATGCTTTAGTTATTGGTTATTCGTTAATTGTTAAGCGGTTTCTGTATGATCCTGATAAACCTTCAGTTATATTTTTGGAATAGACTTAAAGACAGCCTGTTAACGAATATACCATTAACAAATAACCTACTCAGGTTTCATTTGAGGGAAGAACAGTACATCCCGGATAGAATCAGAATTCGTCATGATCATCGCCAATCTATCAATACCAATACCGATTCCGGCCGTTGGAGGCATTCCATATTCCAGGGCACGGATGAAATCTTCGTCGATGGTCATCGCTTCTTCATCGCCACCGGCGCGTAGTTTGGCTTGTTCTTCGAGTCGTTCCCGTTGATCGATTGGGTCATTAAGCTCGGTATATGCATTGGCAATTTCCTTCCCGTTGCAAATCGCTTCAAATCGCTCCACCAATCCTTCTTTGGAACGGTGCTTTTTGGTAAGGGGACTCATTTCAATCGGGTAATCCGTAATGAAAGTCGGTTGAATAAGTTTGCCTTCCACAAATTCCCCAAAAATCTCATCGATGATTTTACCGGCACCGAAAGACTCATCCATTTCGATATGCAATTCTTTGGCAATGGCTTTTAGTTCATCCAGATCTTTGCCGTAGAGATCATGACCGGTTTCCTTTTCAATGGCTTCAAATAATGGGATGCGTGGCCAGGGAGTTTTAAAATCAATTTCATTCTCACCAACCTGAACCTTAGTAGAACCATGCAGTTTCAGGGCCACTTGCTTCAGCATGTTTTCGGTGAACTCCATCATCCAGTTGTAATCTTTGTAAGCCACATATAGCTCAACCTGGGTGAATTCAGGATTATGGAAACGGGAAAGCCCTTCATTCCGGAAATCTTTTGAAAATTCATACACGCCGTCATATCCGCCTACAATCAAACGCTTCAGGTAAAGCTCATTGGCAATTCGTAGGTACAGATCCATATCCAACGCATTGTGGTGGGTTACAAAAGGTTTAGCAGCTGCACCACCATAAACAGGTTGCAGGATAGGCGTCTCCACTTCAAGATACCCTTTCTCATTCATGATGTTACGCATGGTTTGAACCATATCCGTTCGCTGCTGAAAGGTTTTGCGAACTTCTGGATTCACAATTAAATCCACATAACGCATGCGATAGCGCTGTTCTTTATCGGTGAAGGCATCGTGGATGATGGTTTCCCCATCTTCCGTCGTTTCCTCTTTGGGAGTGGGGATAGGACGGATTGTCTTGCCTAAGAAGGTAAATTCTTCCGCATGAACCGTCGTTTCATTAGTGCCCGTCTTAAAAACAAATCCTTTGATGCCTACAAAATCCCCAATATCCACGAGCTTTTTGAAGACCTTATTGTAGTTGTCAGTTCCGAGTTCTTCTGTGGCTACATCATCCCGGCGTATATACACCTGAATGGTCCCTTCCGAATCCTGTAAATTGAAGAAGGCCGCTTTCCCCATCACTCGTTTGGTCATAACACGACCGGCTACAACAACGGTATCCGTATCAGGATTATCCTCATCCCGAATGAGTTCAGTTTCATTATCTAAGATCTGTTTGGAGGTATGGGTGGCGTCAAAAGAATAAGGGTAGGGATTCACTCCTAACTCTTGTAATTGCTGCAATTTTTCCCGGCGAATTTCTTCTTGTTCTGAAAGGGATAATTCTTGGTCTGACATTAAATAAGATTATTAATTTTGGTAATTCTGAGAAGCTTCAAAAATACTGAATATGTAAGAGAATTGATATTTCAGTTTAGCTCATCATAATGTTACGTGAAAATACATAAGTACTACTACCTAATATGTTTTGGGCATTACTGCCTATGGTGCGTATCACTTTAAATATGTACTATCAATAGGCGGATAAATGTACATCGTTTTCCGAAGAGTAAGTGTAAAAACGGATACGGTTACCAAAACATAAATTAATGTTTGATTTGAAATAAAGGGTGCATTTTTAAAATATTAACAGTAAAATTGAATTGTTAAAAAAACATAGGTTAATTGCCCGTAAAATAGAAATATAGAATAAGATTAAATGTAGAAGGGATGGTTGATTGGTATTATTACTGCTCCAATTCAACTCTTTATCAAAAATATAATAGATAAAGACCGTTTCATCGGAACGACCTTTTTCAACTATAAAATAATAAACATCCAGGTACACATATGAATAAGACATTTACAACTCGAATTTTAATAATTGTAGGGGTATTCTTTCTCACGACCGAGTTTGCAAATGCCCAGATGGCAGTAGGAATAAAAGCCGGTTCTGCAGGAATTGGTGGAGATTTCACCTACTCCGTAAACGACAAACTTAACGCTCGCGTCTCGGGAACTTTTTTCTCTTACGATATGGACGGGGTGTATGATGATGATCCGGATATTGCCTACGATATGACCAGTGATGTAACCTCGGTCGGAGCCATTGTGGACTTTTATCCATTCAGCAAAGGACTTAAACTCTCCGGCGGGATTTTCTACCATGATTTTATCATTGATGGCGGGGCCACACCCAACGAGCCCTACGAGTTCAGTGACACCAAGACGTTTGAGCCGGATCGACTCGGATCGCTGAGAGCTAAAGTGGATTACGAATCCAAGATTGTCCCGTATGCCGGACTTGGATTCGGTAATCCAGTAGCCAAAGGCAACAAGCTTAAGCTCAATGTTGAATTGGGTGCCATGTACACCAACTCTCCGAATGTGACGATGGAAGGGACCGGTATGATTGCCCCGACAGCTAACCAGGATCAGGATTTTGAAGACGGACTTAAAGATTTCAAATTCTATCCGGTATTGAACCTGGGTTTAACATACCGCTTCTAATTACCAAGAATATCAAAAGAGTATTAACAAAAAAGACTATACCTATGAAACTAATAAAGAAAATATACTCATTAGCGTTGCTTGGAGTTTTAGCTGTGAGTTTGAACAGCTGTGATTTTTCAGGACTCACCGATGCCGCCGATGACTTTGGTGTGTTGGTGGAACTTGAACCCATAAATACATCGGTAACGGTACAATTGATTGATGCCGCTACCGGGGAGTTCATCAGCAATAATGTGACAGCAAATTTTGGGGGAGAAAATAGCTCTGATATCATTGACATTTACAGCGATCCTATCAGTCAGCGAGAGGTAGGAGATGGAATCCTAAATTTTGGAATTGACAACAGCGTTGCTCCAAGTGAATCAAATCCTGCTCAAATTCAGTTAAGACTTCAAGCTAATGGATACTTATCAGCTGTTAAGACTATCTCTGTTGCAGATGAAGGGGCAAATAATTTTACGATCAATATGATTAAGAAAAGTGCGCCACCCTCAGGAGTTGAAATTGAAGAAGGGGTTGCCGGGTCTGCTGACGAAAGTGGTGTTACTAATGAAGATATTAATATAGAGCTGAGCAATACTACTGATAACTCAGGAGAAGAAACCGGTAGTTCTGTTGAAGTAGCTAAGGGAAGTATGTTTACAGATCAAAACGGTGTAGCATTAACCGGCTCACTCGAATCCAGTGCAATTTACTACAGTCCAAATGAAGCGTTAGCGGTTGAGGCTGTTCCTGATGAATTAGTGGAGAATGTAGGAGACTCTGCAGTGACCTTGTTGGGAGCTATGGATTTAACCATTACAGATGCTTCAGGAAAAATTGCAACTAATGTACAGGGCGGAAGCGGTAAAATAGCAGCCAATGGGAATCAGTTAAACGATGGTTCTTACATTTTGAATTTTGTTCTGAATGGTTCTACCTATAGGGAACTCCAGCAGCTATTACGATTGGCCTTCATTAGTCCAACCACAGCTGAACGTGTTATTCTTTATTCAAATCCTCAGATTACAAATTTACCGGATGGTCGTGTAAGTCTGAGGTACGCTTTGAATTCAGAAATATTCAGATCTGCCGCCTTAGTTTATTTTTCTGAACAGCCCTGCAACTCATCTCTGACTTTTAATCGCAATGGAAATGAAGGTATTATTCCTGTACGAATTACCGAACGTGGATTTTTTCGGAGTGCAGACTTACAAGCTGGCAGAAATGTGCTTCAGCTAAGAAATATCACAAGAGGAAGTAAGACAATAAGAGCTACCTTAGCAAATGACATTTATGAAGAGTCCATTGATGTATGTGGAACTTCAAATCCAACGGTTGATCTACCTGCGCCTCCTGCTGAAACAATAGATTCTGCTATAATTGAAGTGGGTTTAACTTGCCCGAGCGGGCAAAAAATTACGGTTACAGATGTACCCTCTGCTTCTATCCTTTATAGGAGAGCAGGAACGGAAGGACAAGGAAAGTCTTGGAGAACGGCAAGGAATATCCAGTGGAATCAAAATGAAGACGATAACGGCCGGGTTGAAGGTGGCAGTTTTGAGATCTCGAATGTCATAAACGGCGTGAATTATGACTTTATCATAAAGATTGATAATGAAAATCGGAAACGAACAGTGACTATTAACGGATCAACTACTTCCTATACCGAACAAGTTGCGGATATTTGTGAGTAGGAGGTAGTACTTAATTAAAGCAGAATGCTTAGAAGCTCGAATCAACTGATTCGGGCTTTTTTTATGGGCATGTGTTCCTGAATAACCAATAAAAGGCCGTCTTTGTTAGGCGCCCACCAAGCATAATGTAAGGCTGTGATGCCTAACAACCTGACGTTGGCAATGGAGTTGCTACAATTAAACAGATCGCCACGTCGGCAAGCGATAAAGCTCGAATAGCAGCAAACAGCCTCCTCGCGATGACGGGTTGTGGGGAGTAATTTGAATACGAAGATTAAACAAATAAAAGACCGTCATTGCGAGGAGGAAACCATGTAAAAGGTAGGTTTGGGATAGTGAAAGACGCGGCAATCTCCCTAATACCGTTTGGGAGTTTCATCAACGAAGAAATGGAAGGTACATTTCTCATGGCAGGAGATCCCGCATCTCCGTATGCACTTCGTGCGGGATGACGGGCCTTGGGTCGATTTGTTAAAAACTACCACCCAAAAACTAAAAGCCCGTCATCCCGGACAAATCGGAATGGAGTGAAGATGCAGATCCGGGATCTCCCTAATACAGCCCGCATGGTTAACAACGAGGCGTTAGTGAAGGCGTTTCTTATTGAAAACAGATTGCCCCCGACAAAATTGTGCGGGACAGGCGCAGGATTTGCTCCCGTTCGGTCGCCGAATCCTTCGCAATGACGTGCATTGGGTAGATTTTTTAAAAACCATCACTCAAAGATCAAACCCTCTCGACTGATACCATCGGTGGAAGGGAGGCTCCTTCCATTATATATTCGGCGAGCAGTCCCCCGAGATAATCACTATACAGCAACCCTTTGGAACCTAATCCTGCAAATACATAGATATTTTCAAATTCAGGGTGCTGTCCCACAAAAGGTTTTCGGTTTGGAGTAGAGGCTCTCACACCGGCCCACTGATCAACTAATTTCGCATCTTTAAAAAGAGCGGGATAAACCTTGCCTAATCGTTTCTTCAAATAATTAAGACCTTCCTCGTCTGGTTCCAGGTCGTCATAGTGATGTTCATAGGTACTTCCGGCAATAAATCGTGTTTTGGAGATGGAGGCGATGTATCCCAATGCTGATATGGAATAATCGAAGTCGCCGGCTTTGGGTGTTTCAAAGATGGCCAACTGTCCTTTGATGGGGTGAAGGGGTAGGAAATCCCAAAATTGGGTTTTATCGGTTTCACTTCCGGCCGTAAAGATGAGATTTTTGCTAACGATTCGCTCACCGCTAATATTTACAGTATAATTATCATCTTGATCAATCAGATAGCTGGCATTTTCAAAAAGAGTTAATCCCTTTTCTGTCAGGTATTGGACTTTAGTTTGCAGATATTTAGCAACGTTCACCGTCAATCCTTTTGGCAGCCACATTCCTCCTTTCACACAATGTAAGTCAGGGTTAATCTCAGCGACTTCTTTAGCATCTAACCATTTACACCAACCTTGAGGCCAGTCTTTTTCCAGCGCATTACTTTTCATCCGTTCCGCCATATTCTCATCCTGGGCCGGACGGAGAATACCTGTGTTTTTATAAAAGGAATCATTGGTTTGAGTTTGAATGAACTCAATATCTGCAGTAACCGATTCCAGGCATTTCTTAGCCCGCCATGCTTTGGTGCCGCCTCTTCCTGTAGCCGGATTTACCATCCCCAAAGGAGTACCGGAAGCACCTGATGCCACTTCAGCAATATCAAAAAGACAAACTGTAGCTCCGGCATCTAATAACTTCTGTGATACCGCTACACCTGCGAGGCCGGCTCCAAATACACAAAAATCAAAAATCTTTTTAGCAGCCAATTTAATCGGAAATCTCCCCGGAGTTTTTAAATTCAACCCCGGCTTCTCGCATTTCATCAAAAGCTGCATCCACAGAGCTTTCTATATCAATCCCTCGGACGGCATTTTCAACCAAGGTAACTTTATACCCTAATTTTCGTGCATCCAGGGCAGTCCATTTAACACAAAAGTCAGTGGCCAGCCCGGCAATGACCAACTCATCGATATTTCTGGCTTGCAGATAACCATGGAGTCCGGTCACCGTCTCATGGTCGTTTTCGAAAAAGGCAGAATAGGAATCGATGTCTTTTCTAAATCCCTTTCGAACAATCAGTTGGGAGGGTTTGTTTTTAAGGTCGGGGTGAAATTCAGCACCCTCCGTTCCCTGTACGCAGTGATCCGGCCATAACACCTGTTCTCCATATTCCATCTCAATAGTGTCATATGGATCTTTATTGCCATGGTTTGAAGCAAAGGAAAGATGATCGGAGGGATGCCAGTCTTGGGTTTGTACCACACAATCAAGAGAGTCCATCAGCTTATTGATAGGCTTTACTACCGTGTCACCTTCAGGAACTTCAAGGGCGCCACCGGGACAAAAATCATTTTGAACGTCAACAATTATTAATGCTTTCATATCAGGCATTTTTGATAAGTTCGACTTTTAGTTCACGTAACCTTCTGCTTAAGCCCACTTTATACACATGGGGATTATCAAAGCGTTTATGCTCGTCATTTAGTTTCGAAAGTCTTTCCTGAGCATAGGATGCGCTTTCTTCAACTGAGGGAGAATCAATAATTATCTTCCCCTCATCTACGATTCTATGCAACAGTTCTTCACTTTCAAAATAGGATACATGGGTTGAACGGTGAGCGATGTAGGGGTGATAAATGGTCTCCGGAGTGTCTTCATCAATCAAAGCAATTCCGTCACTATAGAAGGAACCATCATCATTAAAATACCGAATGACTTTCTTAGAATCGGGAAGAGTTACTTTTTCTTCATTTTCCGAAATTTTTAGGGAGGGCTTGCCATTTATTTTGCTAAGCTTGTATACACCATCCAGTGCCGGGTCATCATAGGCTGTTACCAACTTAGTTCCCACTCCAAAAAGATCAATTGGGGCTCCTTGATCCAATAAGCTTTTAATCAGGTATTCGTCAAGTTGGTTGGATGCTGCAATCTTGACGTATTCAAGTCCGGCGTCATCTAACATTTTTCGGCTTTCCCTGGCAAAATAGGCAAGGTCACCGCTATCCAATCGAATACCTACCAGCTTATGTCCTTTTTCTTCCAACTCCTTCGCAACTTTTATAGCATTAGGGACACCCTGCTTTAAGGTACTATAAGTGTCTACAAGCAGGATGGAGGCATCGGGATAGTGCTCTGCATAGGTCCTAAAAGCGGTTAATTCATCCTCAAACGACTGCACCCAGGAATGGGCCATAGTACCATTGATAGGAATATCATTCAGTTTTCCGGCCAATACGTTAGAGGTTCCCTGAAACCCACCAATCATGCAGGATTTGGATGCCTGCAAACCACCGAGGCCTTGCGCTCTTCTTAGCCCGAAATCTACCACAGCATGATCACCGGCAGCCTGCTTAATACGGGAGGCTTTAGTGGCAATTAAAGAAGCAAAATTAAGGGTGTTCAGCAGAACCGTCTCCAGTATTTGTGCCTCAAGAACATTTCCCTCAACACGAACAACAGGCTCATTTGGAAATACGATTTCACCTTCTTTGGCAGCATATATGGTGCCTTTGAACTCAAAATCTTGGAGATATTCAAGAAATTTTTCCTTGAATCCCTGTTTCCTGAGATACTCAATTTCATCAGGATGAAAACGAAAGTTTTGTATGATGTCCAAAAAGTCGCTTAGCCCGGCAAAAACAACATATCCACCATCAAAGGGGAGCTTCCTGAAAAAGTAATCGAAATTAGCAGTTTGTTTATGCCGTCCGTATAAAAAATATCCCTGGGCCATGGTTAATTCGTAAAGGTCAGTGTAAAGTGCAGGTTTTTGTAGAATCATATTTTTAAAATATAAAGGCTTTTGCAAAAACAGAATGACTCGGCTTTGGTTTTAAAGTAATTCATCGTTTCATTCTGTGAACTCTAAGGTATATCTTTGTGAAAGGAGTTTCATAAAAATAAAAACAAGGTTTTTTATGATTATCTTTGAAAGCTTTAACACAAAA
This sequence comes from Gracilimonas sp., assembly GCF_031581265.1. Classification (GTDB taxonomy): domain Bacteria; phylum Bacteroidota; class Rhodothermia; order Balneolales; family Balneolaceae; genus Gracilimonas. The sequence goes on along the minus strand of NZ_JAVLBQ010000001.1, from coordinate 79,171 downwards.
TGTAGTTCGTTCATTTGATACACAGACGATTAAAAATCAGTTTTTCCATATGCGTTGTCCTTGCAGTAGCCATTTCTTGTGCAACGCCTATTGCCCCAACCGGAGGACCTTCTGACAGTCAGGGTCCTGCTATTGAAAAGACGATCCCAGAAACCGGCACTACTAACTTTGCAGGCAGAGAGTTTGAATTTCAGTTTGATGAATTTGTGCGAAGAGCTTCAGCAAGAGAAGCCATTACGGTGGAACCTGATTTAGGGATCGCGTATGATATTTCGTGGGGACGAAAGTCCATGAAACTCGAATTTGAACAAGATTTTCCAGACTCTACAACGGTTATTATTCGGCTTGAAACGGATTTGGCTGATACGAGAGGAAACAATTTAGAAGTGCCTTACACGCTGGCAATTTCTACCGGAGATGATATTGACGGAGGCGAGATAACCGGAAAAATTTTATTAGCTCATGATGGAAGTCCTGCCGAAGAAAAGCGGGTTCTTCTGTATCGACAACCTATTGACTTAAGTAGCAGGGCGAATTACCAAGCTCAAACTGATACCGGTGGCGTGTTTACGTTCTCTTATTTAGCTGAAGGAGATTATAAAGCACTGTTGGTTGACGACCGCAACAGAAATAAAATTTGGGAAGAAGAAAATGAAAGCGCGTATCCTTTTTATGAAGATATCATCAGCCTTGAAAAGGATGGAACAGATACTCTTGATGTTCTGTATACCACTCAAGTGGATTCAATTACTCCAACTCTTCAGGGAGTTGGTTTATTCTCACAAAATAGATTGAGGCTGCGGTTTAGTGAGGATATTAAAGTTAAAGATAATACGGAGTTTGAAATCGTTGATTCCCTTGAAAATCAATATACTTTAGCCTATCCGTTATATGTATCCCCTGAAGAGGGTTTTGTACTTTTTGCTCAAAGTGAAAATGTATTGGAAGAAGGCGTTAATTATCGGCTCAATCCTGAGGGTGTGACAGATTTAGCAGGAAATAAAGTGGTCTCAGAGTATCTTGACTTTACCGGCACTGCACAGGAAGACACTACTACACAGAGAATTATCTCAGCAAATGGCAAAAACGGACTGGCACCGGATGAAGAATTCAGGATTACCTATGCAACTCCAATTTCAGAAAGTGAGGTTATTGATTCTCTGGTAGTTATAGAAGGCGATGTTGATTTTAATGACTGGCCCGAAGTTTCAGTGGATGGCAATGAATTGGTCATTCGGCCACAGGGAATATGGATTGATGGGGTAGAGTATCAGTTTTTAGCATGGAACCCACTGACGCAACGAAGAAAGTTATTTGAACCCAACAATTGGGATGTTTCTGACTACGGGGAGATTGAAGTCAATCTACAGGATGCGGACTCCACAGATAATTATTACGCCAGATTATTGGGACCTTCCGGTGAGCAGCTGAAGAACTCAAATTTTAATCAGTTGTTAACTTTAAGTAATTTGGCTCCAATAAGATACACACTAATTATATATAGGGATGAAAATAGAAATGAGCAATGGGACCGTGGTTCTGTGATTCCGTATGAAGCACCGGAAAAGTATTTTGTACGACAAAATGTAAATGTTCAGGAAGGGTTCACTTCCGAAATAAATATTTCATTTAACTAATTTATTATGAGCGATTTGTTAAGCCAATATATTGACAGTACCTGGCATCTGCCTATCCTTATAGGACTAATATTGGTTACAACCATTATTGTAGGATCTGTGACAACTCGGATTATCAATGTAATGATCCGAAAATCCAAAGAAGTAGAAGATGGTGAGGATGTAACCAACTTAGTCTTTTTCAAAAGGTCGGTTATTGTATTGATCTATCTTACCGGTATCAGTTTTGCTATATACATGATTCCGCAGCTCAGGGTAATTGCTGCTTCATTACTTGCCGGTGCGGGATTGTTTGCAATCGCCATCGGTTTTGCCTCTCAGGCTGCGTTATCAAATATTGTCGGAGGTTTATTTATTGTGATGTTCAAACCTTATAAGATCGGCGATCGCATTCAGGTTAGAACTGACCTTAGTGGGGTAGTGGAAGACATTAACCTGCGCCATACGGTGATTCGTAATTTTGAGAACAGGCGAATTATTATCCCGAATTCTGTAATCAGCAACGAGGTTGTTATAAATTCCAATTACGAGGATAATAAAATTTGCAAGTGGATTGATATGGGTATCAGCTATGATTCGGATATAGATCTTGCTAAAGAGATTATGAAAGATGAAATCTTGGCTCACCCGTTTTTTATAGACACCCGTACTGACGAGCAAAAAGAGGCCGGAGATGATATTGTGCCAATTAAGGTCATATTGTTGGGTGAATCTTCGGTGAATCTGCGTGCGTGGAGCTGGGTAAATACCCCACAGGATGCTTTTATTATGGGTTGTGACCTGATGGAAAGTATCAAAAAACGGTTTGATAAAGAAGGTATTGAAATTCCATTTCCACACCGAACGTTGGTTTATAAAAATCCTAAACCAAACGACGAGAAAAAACAGCCTTAATTTGGAATTCAAGGCTGTTTAAAATCAACTTAAACCAACATCGAAAATCCCTTCATAAATCGTTATCTTCTGGAACCGCTTCCAAACATCAAGAAATAAAATTATGTCGGTAGAAACGAAATCAACATCCGCAACTAAGAAAGCTGTTCAGTCAGAAAATAAAAGCAATATTCAAAAGCCATATAAAAGTGAGCATAAAGTTCGCTTTGTAACAGCTGCAAGCCTGTTTGACGGCCATGATGCCAGCATCAACATTATGCGGCGCATTTTGCAAAGCAGTGGCGCTGAAGTTATCCACCTGGGGCATAATCGTTCTGTCCATGAAATCGTGAACTGTGCTATTCAGGAAGATGCACAAGGTATTGCTATCAGTTCGTATCAGGGCGGACACGTGGAGTATTTCAAGTATATGATTGAGCTGTTGGAAGAGAATGGAGCCGGGCATATCAAAGTATTTGGTGGCGGTGGCGGTGTAATTGTAGAGGATGAGATCAAAGAACTTCATGAAGCCGGTGTAAAACGGATATTTTCGGTGGAAGACGGCAGTAAAATGGGGTTACAGGGTATGATCAATTTCATGCTTAAAGAATGTGATTTCGATCCTATTGAAGTAGCTAAACCGGACCTTAAGAAAGTAGCCAAAAGAGAAAATGGTCAGCTTGCCCGGGCACTAACTGCTATTGAGAACGAACAAAGTGAGGTACTTTCTTATCAGGAAGGTAAACTCCTTGATGGCGATCAAAATGAAATAGAAATCGGTAAAAAGACTATTCCTTTAGTTGGTATAACGGGGACTGGCGGAGCCGGGAAAAGTTCTTTAACGGATGAATTAGTCCGTCGGTTTTTGACGGAATTTGAAGACCTCACCATTGGAATTATTTCTGTTGATCCCTCAAAAATCAAAACAGGAGGGGCGTTACTCGGTGACCGAATCCGCATGAACAGTATTGATACGGAACGCGTTTTTATGCGCAGTATGGCCACTCGTGCTTCCAACCGTGCCACCAGTAAAGGATTGCTTGGAGCTATAGAATTGTACAAGGCTGCCGGGTTTGATTTGATTATTGTGGAAACATCCGGGATTGGTCAAAGTGGAACGGAGATCGTGGAATACACCGATATCCCGATGTATGTAATGACCAGCGAGTATGGAGCAGCCACGCAGCTTGAGAAGATCAATATGCTAGATCTTGCAGAGCTTGTCGTGTTGAATAAATTTGAGAAAAAAGGATCTTTAGATGCGCTGAGAGATATTCGGAAGCAAATGATCCGAAATACGGGCCAATGGCATGCGAAGCAAGAAGATATGCCTGTATATCCAACCATTGCTGCACAATTCAATGATGAAGGCGTGAATCGGCTGTTTAAAGCATTGGTAGATAGTATCAATGACAGATATGAAATTGGTTGGGAAACTAAATTATATACCAATCCCAACCCGGCTGAGGATATTCAGGCGCAGGCCATCATTCCCGGAAAACGAGTTCGTTATCTATCCGAAATTTCAGAAACCGTTCGTGATTATCATGAGTGGGTGGAAGAGCAGGTAGATGTAGCTTCGAAACTGGATCAGGTTTCAGGTACTATCGATCAGCTCGAAAGCTGGGACCCCGATGAAAAAGCCGTAATGCAGGATAATCTTTCCAAAATGCGTGAGCACTGGATTTCTAAACTGGATGCCCTTCCCAAAAAAATTCTGGAAGGCTGGAATGAGTTGTTTGAGAAATATCAGCAAGAGTACTTTGAAGTGCAGATCCGGGATAAGAAATTTAAGAATCAGTTGTACCGGGAGTCGCTGAGTGGGCTCCAAATTCCACGGGTAGCCCTTCCAAAAACAAAGAATAAAGGGGAACAGCTGAAATTCGCCCTCAAAGAAAATCTACCTGGTTATTTCCCATACACAGCAGGCGTATTTCCTTTCAAGCGAGAAGGAGAAGATCCAACCCGAATGTTTGCAGGAGAAGGAACACCTGAGCGGACCAACAAGCGGTTTCACTATGTAAGTGAGGGAATGCCGGCTGCCCGACTTTCCACAGCTTTCGATTCCGTAACACTCTACGGCGAAGATCCCGGCTACCGTCCCGATATTTATGGTAAAATTGGGAATTCCGGTGTAAGTATTTGTACGCTTGATGATATGAAAAAATTGTATTCCGGCTTTGAACTTACTTCCCAAAAAACGTCGGTATCTATGACCATTAACGGTCCGGCCCCCATGATCTTAGCGATGTTTATGAATACAGCTATTGATCAGGAGGTAGAACGATACTTGAAAGAAAATGGTAAGTGGGATGAGGCCAAGAAAAAGATTAAATCGTACTTCAAAGAACGAGGTGTTAATCCCCCTGAGTACAGTAATGACATCCCGGAAGGAAACGATGGGTTTGGTCTTGGGTTGCTGGGTATTTCAGGAGATCATTTGATTGAAGAAGATACCTATGAACAAATCAAGGAAGATACCCTAAATGTAGTTCGTGGAACCGTTCAGGCTGACATCTTAAAAGAAGATCAGGCTCAGAATACCTGTATTTTCTCCACTGAATTTGCCCTGAAGATGATGGGCGATATTCAAACCTACTTTACCGAGCATAAGGTTCGGAATTACTACTCAGTTTCTATTTCAGGTTATCACATTGCTGAGGCTGGAGCCAACCCAATTACCCAAGCTGCTTTCACACTGGCAAATGGATTTACCTTCGTGGAATATTACCTTGCCCGCGGACTCGATGTAGATGATTTTGCTCACAACCTTTCCTTCTTTTTTAGCAATGGTCTTGATCCTGAATATGCAGTAATCGGCCGGGTAGCCCGAAGAATTTGGGCCGTAGCTATGAAGGATAAATACGAAGCCAACGATCGATCTCAAAAACTGAAATATCATATCCAAACGAGTGGTCGTTCGCTGCACGCACAAGAGATTCAGTTCAACGATATCCGTACCACTTTACAGGCTTTATTAGCGATATATGATAATTGCAATTCCTTGCACACCAATGCTTACGACGAAGCAATTACCACACCGACTGAGGAGTCTGTAAGACGGGCATTGGCCATACAAATGATCATAAATAAAGAGTTGGGAACGGCTAAAAATGAGAACATTAATCAAGGTTCCTATTTCATAGAAGAGCTCACAGATTTAGTAGAAGAAGCTATACTAACTGAGTTTGATCGCATCACTGAACGAGGTGGAGTTCTGGGCGCGATGGAGAATATGTATCAGCGTGGGAAAATTCAGGATGAATCCTTGTACTATGAATCCAAAAAACATTCAGGTGAGCTACCTATTGTTGGGGTAAACACCTTCCAAAAAGAAGAGGGCGGTGAAGAGGAAGAAAAAGAAATCGATCTTATCCGTTCTACTGAAGAAGAAAAACGCCAGCAGATTGAAAACCTGGAGCAGTTCTGGAAGCGAAATGAAGCAGAAGCTGAGGAAGCTATTGAACGGCTTAAGGAAATAGCCCGTAATAATGGAAATCTGTTTGAGGAACTCATGGAAACGGTGAAAGTGGCATCGCTGGGACAAATCTCTCATGCCTTATATGAAGTAGGCGGGCAGTATCGGCGTAACATGTGATCACAGATTAAGCTGATTTTGGGATTACACAGATTATCCGTTAGCGGCTAAGTAGAAAACCGTAGGTCGGGCTGGTAGCCCGACTGGTGTTTTAGCAGAATAAGGTTAGATACAAAAGGCTACCCGGGAGGATTACCAATCCGCCCTAAGTGATCTTATCACAACGACCTCGGAATTTTCTGTGAAATGGCTATATCCTCTTCATGAAAAATCTTGTTAGCCTATTCGTCTCACTCATTGTGTTTTCCACCTTCAGTTTTGCTCAATCGCCCAGAGAAGGACTTTGGAAAGGCGCTATCATTTACAGCAATGCAGAAATACCATTTCAGTTTGAGGTGGATTATCCGCAACCAGGTACTAAACCTGTGCTAACGTTTATCAATGGTGGTGATCGCGCTTCTCTGGAAGCTACGGTACGTAGCGACAGCCTCGTCATTCCTATGTTTGGCTTTGATATTACCCTGAAAATGAAGATGGGAGAGGAGTTTATGGAAGGGACGCTATTCAAGCACTACAACAATCGAAGCTATCCTTTCAGAGGGGAATTCGGATTACCAAGGTACGATATCTATAAGGAACAAAATCCTGTACAAGTGGGTGAGCGTTGGGATATGAGAGTGAATGTGGGCATGAACAGTGAATATCCTGCCGTGGGACTTTTTGAACAGAATGGCAATAAAGTGACCGGGACCCTGATGACCGAAGTCAGCGCTTATAGATTTTTTGAAGGGAAAGTAGAGGGCAATACGATTGAACTGTCAACTTTTGATGGTGTGCATTCTTTTGTGCTGAAGGGGAGCTACGATGAAAGAACTCAACAATGGAGTGGCGATCTGATACTCGATGATGGATATTCCCGCCCTTGGAAAGCAAAAAGGGATGAAGAAGTTGAACTCCCTGACCCTTTTGAATTTGTAGATTTATCTGGTAGAAATATCAAACCCGAATGGGAAAAACTAGCTGGTTTAGCAGATCAGAAAATCAATCCGGAAAATTATGAAGATAAAGTACTCATTGTACAGATAATGGGAATGTGGTGTTCTAACAGTCAGGATCAAACCCGGTATTTAAGGGATTGGGTTGCCAATAATCCCGCTAAAGAAGTTGAAATACTTGCTGTGAATTATGAGGCGAACTATTCTCCGGAATATGGATTACAGCGAATTCAAACCTATAAAGAAAGGCTGAATGTGCCTTACCGAATGATTCTTGGTGGTCCGCTTTCCAAGACTAAGGCAGCTGAAGCATTTCCATTTATGGATGAGATTATGGCCTTCCCAACACTTGTATTTATAGATAAAGAAGGCTATGCCCGCTATGTGCATAGATATTTTACCGGTCCGGCAACAGGTGAATATTATCGTGAATTTGACAGAAAATTTAATGCGATTGTGGATGAGTTATCTTCCGAAAACTGAACTTGACTTAAAGGAAAATCAGGTACACCATTTCTTTTCCAATTGGTAGAGTATCACAAGTCGTTTCCTAAGTTTTACATATGTGAAATGTTGTAAGTCTTATTTCCAGCCATCTTTCCCACCTTTATTAAGTATATACAGAGAAAAATAATTTCGAATCTTCTCCAGATTTGATTTCTGAATAAAAAAGCATTTCAAGTAACTGGAAGGGCTTTTTTAGCTCAAAAAAGCCCTTCCAAAGTACACTGTATATACATTGTAAATATTGATATTTCTGCTCGCCTATTATAATGTCTGGTGCGTTAAGGCATTTCCAGGCAAAATTGCCTTCACCTTTATGAATGAAAATGACTAAACAAATTAGATATGAAAAAGCCCGTTTTTCTACTCATTCTATTACTGAGCATATCCACTGCAGTAATGGCACAATCAGAACAAGTATCTGTAGAAAAAACACAGGAGGGGTGGCAACTGCTTGTTGACGGTGAACCCCAAATGATTAATGGTATGAACTGGGATTATTTTCCAAGGGGCACTAACTACGCTTACAGTTTATGGAATCAGTCTCCGGAGTTCATACAAAAAGCCCTTGATTATGAAATGGCTCTGCTAAAAAACATGGGAGTAAATGCTATTCGAGTTTATACCGGTATTCCCAAACGGTGGATCACCTATATATACGAGAACTATGGAATTTATACGATGCTCAACCATTCATTTGGTCGGTATGGATTGACCATAGACGGAGCCTGGATGGCTAATACAGAATATGCTGATCCCAGAGTTCAGGAATTATTGTTAAGTGAAGTCACTGAGCTGGTTGAAGAATATAAAGACACACCGGGTTTACTTTTATTTTTACTGGGGAATGAAAATAACTATGGTTTATTCTGGGGAGGGGCTGAAACGGAGGATATTCCAATTGAAGACCGAAAGTCGACAATTAGAGCACGTGCTATGTACAAGCTTTTTAATGAAGCTGCTGTACAAATGAAGCAAGTTGATGACAGCCGACCTATTGCCATAGCCAATGGTGATCTGTTGTTCATGGACTTAATCGCAGAATTAGCCCCGGATATTGACATCTTCGGCACCAACACCTATCGCGGAATGACCTTCACTGATCTATATGAACGGGTAGATAATGAATATGATAAGCCGGTTTTGCTTACTGAGTTTGGTTCAGATGCATTTAATGCTCAAACCTTACAAGAAGCGCAAGGGGCTCAAGCCAATTATTTATTTAGTAATTGGAAAGAGATCTACAATAACGCAGCCGGGTTGGGAGGCAGTGATAATTCCATAGGAGGTTTTACTTTTCAGTTCAGCGATGGATGGTGGAAATTCGGACAAACTGAAGGTTTGAATACGCATGATACTAACGCGTCATGGGAAAACGGGGGATATACATTCGACCATGTACCGGGCGAGAATAACATGAATGAAGAATGGTTTGGTATAATGGCTAAAGGGCCAACTAGCCTGGATGGGTTTTATGAGCTTTATCCAAGAGCCGCCTATTATATGCTAAAAGAAGTACACCAATTTGACCCATATGCAGAAGGAGTTGAAGAAAACGATTTGGAAAGCTACTTCTCCAACATCTCATTAATCGATGCAGAACTACGCGCCCAATCAGGTGGAGGACAATCCGAGGGTGGTTCTGATCTCATTTCTCTAAGTAGATTTTCCGCAACATTCGAAACGTTTAACACCGGAGGAGATATTATAACAACTCCCGATAATGCCAATCCGAATGAAGTACAATATCCGGATGAATTAGGTTTCGACCACATGCAATCCTATTTCATTGGTGTAGAGGCCAATCCGGCTCCAAATATGAGGGCCGAGGTTGTTACCAATATTTTAGGTAATGTAGCTGAAAATCCGATCGATGAGATTTTTTATGAGAACCGGGGCAGGGCTGTAGAGCTACTTGGGCAAAATGGTAATGTAACAGCTGAATCATTAAACAGGGTTGAGGTTTACAGCGCAAGTTATTCATGGAACCAAGAGTACTTTAATCTCGATGGCTTTTATCGTACCGGTCACTATCACTGGGGATATGAAGGAGATTTCTTCGGATTATACCCTGAAGCTAACTATGGTGATCAAATTGATATCTACAATGGCATCGCGCCCTTTGGTTTTGAAGCAGAGGGTAAAAAAATGTTTGACGGTTTTAAGCTTGCTTTTGGTCCACAGTTGTGGTGGGGAGCTAACCCGGCGGTATTGCTGAAATATTCCACAAATGTAGGACAGACTAACTTAACCGGAATCTTCCATGAAGACATAGAACGACAGGGTTTAACGGGGAGTTCTTTTGCTATTCCACAGCCTAAAACAAGACGATTTACGGTTCATGCCGACCGACAGTTTGGAAACATTGGGGTAGAACTTGGTGGTATATGGGCAGGTCAGCCTTTGAATGGTCGTGACTTCCAACTGGCCCGTGAACAAGGCAACGGTAATTATGATGTGTATGTTGACCAAATTAAACCAGAAGACAACTGGGGTGGAAAAATAAAATTAACCTACGAAAGCGGAGTATTCAATTGGTATGCACAATCAGCACTAATGGGCTTAGTGGCCAACGGTGGTGCAGATCAAACAATGACTTTTACGGGATGGAGACTCAAAGACAGCGGAAGCGGGAATCAATATAATTTCTTATCAGGATTTACATACAACATTGGCAACTTACAGATTGCTCCTAACTTTTTATGGCAAAAGCCCATTGAGGGGCCAATTCCATCTGATGTAAATGCTCCCGGAAGGCCGCGTAATATTCTTGATGATCCTTTTGTAGTTGGAGGTAACCGTGAGCAAATATCAGGTGAATTATTACTTACATACGATCCTACCCCGGGCACTTACATGTATGAATGGAACAACGATATTGCCGAAGATGCTCGTTTTGCAATGAGTTTAGGTTTTGTCTACCGGCACTTGCCAACCACTCGTGATGCCGCAATAGGGATTCTGCCTGATGGACGTACATTTTTCCCATTCCCCGGTGCTCCACCTGCGGAAGACCTTTGGGAAGTACACACCAGGATAGTTTCGAAAGTAAACAGAGACTTAGGGATCATTGCTAACCTATACGGTGGAGATGCTCAGGCTAACGGCAGCGACCCAAGGCTGATCACTCGATATGGCGGCGATGTTAGAATGATTTATAAAAAGGTGAAACTCAATAGTTTCGTGAAAGTGAACGATTGGGGACCCTACGATTATCACCGTGACTTCAACCTGACGTTCCCCTTACAGCTGATGTTAGACTTTTCTACGGACTTAGGAAAACCCGATTGGTTTGATCTGCCTTCCACCCGAATTGGGGTACGAGGTACATGGAGATCATTGAATGAGTATTCACCGCGATATGCTCCAACATATATGATGGATGTCAGTGGTGAACTCGTACCTGACCCAACAGCCCCCGGATTTGATAATGGCAGTGAGTGGGAGTTTAGGACATACATACAAATTGATATAACGAATTAATAACAGGTGAGAAACATGAAGAATATGTTCACAAAAAATACCAAACGCACCATATTGGCAAGCTTACTGCTCATGTTTACTGTAGCAGGTTGCGAACGTTCTGTTGATGGTTTAGAAGAACCTGACTTTCCTTCTAACCCCAATGTATTCATTGAGGGATTTAGTTCTGGTTTGGAATATTTTCCCTATCAAGGCTCCAGGGAAGATGCATTCAGCGTAGAAGAAGGGGATGATACCTATAACAACAGTGCTGCAGCTATGCGCTTCGATGTACCAAATGTGGGGGATCCTCGAGGAGCCTACGCAGGTGCCATATTCAGAGATGAAAATGGAGGAAGGAATTTAACATCCTACAATGCTCTTACCTTTTATGCCAAAGGGACTAAAGCCGGAACCATAAATGATATAGGATTCGGGCAAGATTTTCTTGGGAATGAATATGAGGTGGCATTGAGTGGCTTGAAACTGACCACAAATTGGGAGAAATACGTTATTCCAATTCCGGACCCGTCTGTTCTAACTTCATCACAAGGGTTGTTTTGGTACTCAGAAGGACCTGAAGATGGCGATGGATATTCATTCTGGGTTGACGAACTAAAATATGAAAACATATCCGGGTTGGCGCAACCAAGGCCAGCTATCGTTAATGGAAACGAGCAGACCGAAACCAGTTTTGTAGGGTCAAATATCCAGGTTTCAGGGCTTAGCTATACCATTAATCAGGCCAATGGTGTAGATATTACCGTGGGCGCAGCACCGTCATATTTTGAATTTGAATCATCAGACCCAAGCGTAGCCACGGTCAATGAAGATGGTACAGTTTCTGTGATCGGTGAAGGTACAACAGAGATTACTGCATCGTTAAGTGGAATTTCGGCTAATGGCTCTCTCACCGTTGAGTCAATTGGGGAATTTACTCCGGCTCCGACTCCAACAATAGCTCCCGAAAATGTGATATCTATTTTCAGTGATGCCTATGAAAATGAACCCGTTGATTTCTACAACGGCTTTTATGAACCATTTCAAACAACCACTTCCAGTGACTTTACAGTTAATGGAAACAGTGTACTTGGATACGAGAATTTCAACTTTGTGGGCATTGAGTTCAATCAAAATGTACCCACCATAGATGGAAGTACTATGACAAACCTCAGTGTGGATATCTACCTGCCCAATAATGTTCCTTCCGGTTCCGCTTTTGCTGTGAACCTTAGAGATTTCGGTGCTGATGATGCCTTTGGAGGTGGAGATGATACAACATCACGCATTAATATAACTACAGGCACCAACCCTGCATTGGTGTCAGGGCAGTGGATTACTATTGATCTTGATATCTCCGGAATGTCCAACAGATCAAATCTTGGCCAGATTGTATTTGATACTGATTCAGGTCCTGCCTTGCAAGGGGCTACGATCTATGTAGATAATATTTATCTGTATCGATAGGATTGAACCAAAAACCGAACCCTATAGAAATTATTTAAGTACATGAAAATTTCGCTCAGAATTCCATTAGCACTATTCATGGTCACTCTTCTGTTTGTGAATTGTGACAGCAATAATGAACCTGAGGATACTTATACAAATATAGTTTGGCAGGATGAATTTGAAGATGAAGGAAACCCTGATCCCGAAAAATGGTCATTTGACATCGGAACAGGAGAGGAGATCTTCGGGCAACCCGGCTGGGGTAATAATGAGCTTCAGTACTACACGGACCGTCCTGAAAACATCTCTGTGGAAGACGGAATGCTTAATATAACTGCGAAGAGCGAATCCTTTGACGGATCCAATTATACCTCTGCAAAGATCCTAACGAGAGATAAATTTGAAAGTATCTACGGCCGATACGAAGCCCGAATAATGCTGCCTTGGGGACAGGGTATATGGCCAGCCTTTTGGTTGTTGGGAGACGACTCCGGTGGCACTGTGAGTTGGCCGCAGATTGGGGAAATCGACATCATGGAGTACAGAGGGCAACAGCCAACCATCATTCACGGTAGCGTCCACGGACCGGGATATTCTGCAGGTAACGCGGTGACAGACAGTTATCAATTGATGAATGGAAGATTCGACACAGACTTCCATGTTTTTGCAATTGAGTGGGAACCTGATGTGATCCGATATTATGTAGATGATGTGCTTTACAATGAAATTACTCCCGGGGATGTAAGTGGAGAATGGGTTTTTAATGACAATTCGTTTTACATCATTTTGAATGTAGCGGTTGGAGGTACGTTTGTAGGTCCTCCTAATAGTTCAACCCGTTTTCCACAGACGATGAAAGTAGATTATGTAAGGGTTTATGAAGATTAAACTTATTTGATAATTCTGAGGCGAAAAATTAACAATAAAATTTAAGTACAGAAATAACACGTGTCCATAACAGTACAAAATATTAATGATGAAGAATGGTTTAAGATCTCCGATTTTGACGAAATGAGGCCTTTTTTCATGAGTATAGTAAGTGACTCTAACCACTGGATGTTCATATCAAGTAATGGCGGACTCACTGCCGGACGAAAGAATGCTGAACATGCACTTTTCCCATACTATACTGATGATAAAATCACGGAATTAGCACATACTACCGGTAGCAAAACTATTTTTCAGGTTAAAGTGAATGGTGAAACTCAGGTTTGGGAACCATTTTCCAATCGGGATGAATTTCGCTATGAAACCTCCCGAAATGTGTTCAAGAGCTGGCACGGGAATAAGATCTTGTTTGAAGAGATCAACCATGATATCGGGCTTACCTTTCGATACCAATGGAATTCCAGCAATCTATACGGTTTTGTCAGGAAGTCAGAATTAATCAACAATTCCGATGATGACCTAAAAATCCGAGTGCTGGATGGTATGCAGAATATCATGCCGTATGGTGTGAGCAGTGATCTCCAAAACCGATCGAGCAATTTGGTAGATGCGTACAAGCGCAGCGAATTGGTTTCGGAAACCGGGCTGGGTATTTACGCTTTAAGCGCCATCATCGTGGATAAGGCAGAACCGAGTGAGGCTTTGAAAGCGAATGTGGCTTGGTCAAAAGGACTTCAAAACCCAACCTATCTTTTGTCTTCACTTCAACTGAATCGATTCAGGAAGAAAGAATCGGTTCAGCAAGAAGAAGACATCAAAGCGGAGAAGGGGGCGTATTTCGTTTTATCTGATCTGGAGCTTTCATCCGGTTCAACCCAAGAATGGATGATGGTTGCCAATGTGAACCAGAATCATGCTCAGGTGGTAGCACTGAATGAAGCACTGAAGGGAGACCGTGAACTTGAAGAAAAAGTACTTGCTGATGTTGAACGCGGCACTCAAAAACTCAAGCAATTGGTAGCCGGGGCAGATGGAATTCAGCACAGTTCAGATCAGCTCAAAAATGCCCGGCACTTTTCGAATACGCTGTTCAATATCATGCGGGGTGGGACTTTCGATCACAACTACCGAATCGAGAAAAAGGATTTTGTTGCGTACCTGAACAATGCCAGCAAAGAGGTAGTCAAAAACAACGCAACGTTCCTCGAAGGACTGGATGACACGTTTGACAAATTCACGCTGGATCAAAAACTCTCGAATGCAGATGATCCCGATCTTACGCGACTTGGAAAAGAATATCTGCCCCTAAAATTCAGTCGCCGGCACGGAGATCCGAGTCGACCGTGGAACAAGTTTTCCATCAACACCCACAACGAAGTGGACGGCTCCAAGATCCTGGATTATGAGGGCAATTGGCGAGATATTTTCCAGAATTGGGAAGCGCTGGCACATTCCTATCCCAAGTTTATTGAGGGGATGATCTTCAAATTTCTGAACGCATCTACCTTTGATGGCTACAATCCATATCGCGTTACGAAGGATGGCTTCGACTGGGAAATTGCCGATCCGGATGATCCTTGGTCATTTATCGGGTATTGGGGTGATCATCAGATCATTTACCTGCTCAAGTTCTTGGAATTTTATCAGTCACACGAGCCGGAAGCACTTGAGCAACTCTTTGACAAAGAGGTGTTTGTGTATGCCAACGTTCCGTATCGAATAAAGGGCTACGACGACATTGCCAAAGATCCCAAAGATACCATTGAATTTGATAATGTTGCCGATGCCGAAATTCGCGCCAAAGTAGAAAAGCTGGGAGCTGATGGCGCATTGCGAGGCAGTGAAAAGGATGACATTCATCGTGTTAATTTCATGGAGAAGTTGCTGGCAACGGTGTTGGCCAAAGTCTCCAATTTTATCCCAGAAGCCGGAATATGGATGAACACGCAGCGGCCGGAATGGAACGATGCCAACAATGCGCTGGTCGGAAATGGCGTGTCGATGGTGACGCTGTACTACCTGCGCCGATTTTTGAAGTTCTTTGAGCCAATCATGGATCAGGCCGAGCTAGATGAAGTTTCGGTTTCTGAAGAAATGAAGGAGTTTTTTAAGGGAATTCACGGCGTCTTGAGCGATCATGTAGATCTTTTAGATGGAAGCATTAGTGTCAAAGACCGCAAAGCGATCACCGAAGCCCTTGGAAAAGCCGGAAGCAAGTTTAGAAATGCAATCTATGAAAACGGATTTTCCGGTGAGCGAACCACTATTGCAACCGCTGAGATCGCAGCATTTATTCAGATGGCGCTCGATCATCTGGAGCATTCTATTGAAGTGAATAAGCGAAAAGATGATCTCTATCACGCCTACAACATTATGAGTTTAGAGGAAGATGGGATCTCGATTTCCTACCTCGAAGAAATGCTTGAAGGACAAGTTGCCGTTTTAAGTTCAGGATATTTAACACCGGAAGAATCGGTGAAGCTGTTGGATGCGCTACGAAACAGTTCGCTCTATCGGAAAGATCAGCAGAGTTACATTTTGTATCCCAACAAAGAATTATCGGGGTTTTTGGAGCGTAATAACATTCCCGAAAAATCCGTAGAACGCTCAGAGCTATTGAAGCAACTGTTGGAAGACGGGCATAGTCAGATCATTCAGAAAGATATAAACGGCGGTTATCATTTCAGCGGAAATTTCAAAAATGCCCGGGACTTAAAGGATGCGTTGGATGAACTTAGTTCAACCCAATATGCCAGTCTTGCCAAAAAACAAGAAAAACTGATTCTTCAGATTTTTGAAGAAGTCTTTAATCACAAAGCATTTACGGGGCGTTCGGGGACATTCTTTGCTTATGAAGGTTTGGGTTCTATTTACTGGCACATGGTTTCGAAACTGTACCTGGCGGTGTATGAGGTTTGTGAGGCCGCAAATCACGGAGATGCCGATCAAGCCGTTCAGCAAAAATTAGCCCGACATTTCGAAGAGATCGGTGAAGGCATTGGAGTTCATAAATCGCCGGAAGTGTACGGCGCTTTCCCTACCGATCCATATTCTCACACGCCGGAATTTCGCGGAGCGCAGCAACCCGGAATGACCGGTCAGGTGAAGGAAGACATTCTTGCCAGAATTGGAGAACTGGGCATTCGCGTTGAAGACGGTCAGATCGAATTCAACCCATTTTTGCTTAAGAAAAATGAGTTCACGAAAGAAAGCAGGGAAGTAGCATTGATCTCATTAGATCAGGAAAACTATCAGATAGAAGTTCCTTCACAGGTACTTGCCTTCACGTATTGCCAGGTTCCGGTGACGTATCACATTTCGGATGCCGATGGCCTGAAAGTTGAAATGAGTGATGGTTCAATCGGAACCTTTCGAAACACAAAACTCGATAAAGAAATCTCACAGCAAATTTTTAAACGCAGCGGAGACATTAAAAAAATAACAGTGTCGCTGAAACCGGAATACCTCCTATAACCCTAAACCTTGATCACCATGCACAAACCACTGATATATAACATCCTGATAGCCTCCGTGCTATTTATGAGCTGCGGTGATCAAGCCGAAAATCCTATGAATGAGCAGACGATCACGGCTGAAGAAATCCTGGCTGATCCCATAAACTATCCCGCAATATCATATAGCGGTTACCGCGAAATTACCCGCGACAGCGTGCCAACTATTCCTGAACTAAAAGAAGACATGCGAATTTTGTCTGCTATAGGAATAAAGATCATAAGGACCTACAATGTATATCTTGAGGCCGTACCCCGGTTGTTAAAGGCAATTAGTGAGATGAAGGAGGAAGATCCTGACTTCGAAATGTACGTGATGATGGGGGCCTGGATCGATGCTAAAAATGCCTGGACCGATGAACCGGAACGTATACGTGATGAAGACAGTCCTCGTAATTCCAAAGAAATTGAAAGGGCGGCTAATCTTGCCAAAGAATATCCCGATGTCGTGAAAGTGATCGCCGTGGGTAACGAAGCTATGGTTCACTGGCAAACCGAATATTGGGTGGAGCCTGGTATCATTTTGCGATGGGTGAATCACCTTCAAAATTTGAAAGATGAAGGAGAATTACCTGAATCGCTTTGGATCACCAGTTCCGACAATTTTGCTTCTTGGGGCGGGGGAGGAAGTGAGTATCACAAAGAAGATCTCAACAAACTCATCAAAGCTGTGGATTACATTTCCATGCACACCTACCCGATGCACGACACGCATTACAATCCCGATTTCTGGGGCGTTCGCGAGGACGAAACAGAACTCAGCGATATGGAGAAAATTGAAGCTGCCATGCAGCGGTCACTGGAATATTCAGTCTCTCAATACCAAGGGGTGGTGGATTACATGAAAAGTCAGGGCGTGGATAAGCAGGTTCATATTGGCGAAACCGGTTGGGCAACCGTTTCCAATGGGTATTACGGAGATGAAGGTTCTCGGGCTACGGATGAGTTTAAATCTGCCCGGTATTATGAATTGATTCGGGAGTGGTCAGAAGAAAATGGTGTTTCAGTTTTCTATTTCGAGGCTTTTGATGAGAAGTGGAAAGATGCCACAAATCAGTTGGGATCAGAAAATCATTTTGGGTTGATCAACCTCCAATCGGAAGCCAAATATATGCTTTGGGATGAAGTAGAATCGGGTGTTTTTGACGGACTAACACGGGATGGAAAACCCATCACCAAAACATTTAACGGGGACCTGGATGCGCTGATGGAAACGGTGAAAGTACCGCCCACGGATGCTGAGATCCAGGCAAAACAAGAACAGGAGTAAACTATGCTACCACAGTTTGAACTACTTACCATTTTACCAATAATCGTTTTGATGGCCAGCTGTACAAATTCAGATTCGCTGGATGTAGAGATCTACGAAACTTCCGAATCCGGTAATAAACTCACAAAATTAGAAGCGCTTTCGGAAGCTGACAATCCAATTAAGGTGACCATCAACCCAGAAAAAACCTTCCAGGAAATTACTGGAATCGGAGGTTCCTTCACCGAGGCTAGTGCTTACCTGTTGAATGAACTAAGTGAAGAAAATAGAAACGATATCCTTGAAGCCTATTTTGGGGAATCCGGTGCGAAATACTCACTCACTCGTACGCATATGAACTCCAGTGACTTTTCGCTGGGGAACTATTCATATGCTCCTGTACCGGGTGATCGCAACCTTGAAAACTTCTCCATTGAAGAAGACCGGGATGATCTCATTCCGATGATCAAAGATGCAATGAAAATTTCCCAAGATGGCTTCAAGATTATTTCCTCACCGTGGACTGCTCCGCCCTGGATGAAAGACAACAACGATTGGAAAGGCGGTAAACTGCTTCCGGAATATTATGATACCTGGGCGCTGTTTTTCTCTAAATATTTGACGGCCTACAAAGAAGAAGGCATCGACATTTGGGGAATCACGGTAGAAAACGAACCGCTGGGCAACGACAGCAACTGGGAAAGCATGCACTTCACCCCGGAAGAACAGAACGAGTTTGTGAAGAATCATCTGGGTCCACAGTTGGAAAATGACGGTTATGCAGATATCAAATTGTTAGGCTATGACCAAAACCGTCACGAGGAACTTATTGAGTGGGTGGACGCGATGTATGATGACGAAGAAGCTGCCCAGTATTATGACGGAACGGCCGTGCACTGGTATGCAAGTACGTATAAGATCTTTGCCGAAGAGCTTCAGTATGCGCATCAAAAAGCGCCGAATAAGCATCTCATTCAAACAGAAGCCACAGTGGATGCAGATATCCCGGCCTGGAAAGATGATGCCTGGTATTGGTCAAAAGAGGCCACAGACTGGGGATGGGATTGGGCTCCGGAAGATCGTAAGCACCTGCATCCCAAATATGTACCGGTATTTCGTTATGCGCGAGATATGATAGGTACCTTGAATAACTGGGTAGATGGCTGGGTGGACTGGAATATGGTTCTTAATCGTCAAGGCGGTCCGAATTGGGCTGAAAATTGGTGTGTGGCTCCGGTCATTGTAGATCCTGATGCAGACGAGGTTTATTACACGCCACTGTATTACACTATGAGTCACTTCAGCCGATATATCCGTCCGGGTGCCGTAAGAATTGGGCATGAGATTAGCGACGATGAGTTAATGCTTACAGCCGCTCAGAATCCGGATGGTTCTATTGCGGTAGTTTTGTTGAATCAGGGTGAAGCCCAAAAGGGGATCGAATTAGATCTGAATGGACAAAAGGCATCGTTCGAAATACAAGGTAAAGCCATTCAAACCGTGGTGATCCCTGCGAGTGAATGATCAGATACGAAATCATAAATAGATAAAACATGTCACAGGCTAAAGCTACTAAAAAGAAGGTTCCATACCGTCACAAAATTGCATTTGGGATGGGGATGTTGGCCAATCAGATGTTTCCGGCTACACTGGGAATTTTTATGGTAGTGCTGGTGCAGAACCTTGGTTTTCCGGGCTGGATGTGGGGCATTGTTTATTTTCTGCCCAGGGTTCTTGACGCGGTAACCGATCCTATCATGGGATTTATATCAGACAATACCAGATCAAGGTGGGGAAGAAGACGACAGTATGTGATCACCGGGGCCGTCATCATGGGCGTTGCCTTCACGATCATGTGGCAACTATATGCTGAAAATTCGGTCAATTACAATTTCGGGTATTTCTTGTTTTGGTCTTTTGCCTTCTATATTGGCTTAACCATCTTCAGTGTTCCTTACGTGGCTATTGGTTATGAAATGAGTGACGATTTCCACGAACGAACCGATATCATGGCTATTGCTCAATGGATTGGGCAATGGGCTTGGGTGATTGCTCCGTGGTTCTGGGTGATAATGTACGATCCGGCTTGGTTCCCAACAGCTGAAGAAGCTACTCGAGAACTTGCTATTTGGGTAGGAGTTATATTTGCCATATGTGCAATGATTCCCGGAATTTTTATCCCAAGTCGATCTACTGTTAATGAGGATTATGAGCCGCTTACACTGAAAAATGTTGGGCGGAGCCTGAAAGAAATTCTCAGAGGCTTCAAAGAAGCCTTTTCATCCGTTCCATTTCGAAAGCTCTGTATTTCCACCTTTTTCATTTTCAACGCTTTCAACACCGTTGCAGGATTTTCATTTTTCATTATCGTCTGGTACTTATTTGGTGGAGATGCCGGTGAAGCGGGTATTTGGACACCACTGTTTGGCAGTGCCGGTGCATTGGTAACCACGTTTTTGGTAATTCCGGTTGTCTCGCACATGTCTAAAAAGATTGGCAAGAAAAATGCCTTTATGGTATCCCAAACGATTGCATTATTCGGGTATGCAAGTCTGTGGTTTTTATTTGTCCCCGGTGAACCCTGGTTGTTCTTGCTGGCCTTACCTTTTCACTCATTTGGGATCGGAAGTTTGTTTGTATTGATGATGTCGATGACCGCCGATGTTATCGACCTGGATGAACTCAAATACGGAAAGCGAAGAGAGGGAATATTTGGAGCCATTTACTGGTATATGGTGAAGTTTGGTTTTGCGATTGCCGGCGGATTAAGTGGAGTCATTTTATCCGTAGTAGGTTTTGATGGGAATCTTGATACCCAACCTGAAGGAGCGATCACGGGATTGCGATTATTCTTTTCAGGCCTGCCAATGTTTGGAACAATGGTGGCACTTTGGGTGATGCGCGATTATGACGTAACGGAAGAAAAAGCGAATGAAGTTCGGGAAATATTAGATGCCCGTAAAGCAGAAAAAGAAGCCGCTCCGGCCCCGTATTATTATCAAAAAGATCGCTTGCTTTCTTTGACCTCTGTTGATCCTGAAATAGAAGCAATTGCTTCTGAGATCAATAATCTTAGCATGAAGAAGTTAAGAAATAGCTTCAAGGATTCATTGAATAGTGGTATTCATGGATTCTGTTTCAGTCCATACCTGGAAGGGCAAAATCTGGGCGATCAGCTATCAAGGGAGCAAATAGAAAAAAGAATGAAGGTTTTGGCCCAACATACAAAATGGGTCCGTTCATTTTCTTGTACTGATGGTAACGAACTCATCCCCGAAGTGGCAAAAACAATGGGACTAAAAACTGTTGTTGGTGCCTGGATCGATGATAATCGTGAAGTCAATGAAACAGAGATAGCGAACTTGATCAAGGTTGCCAAAGCTGGTTATGCAGATATAGTGATCGTAGGTAACGAGTGCTTGCTGAGAGAAGAACTGAGTGAAGATGAGATCGTGGCGTATATCAAACAGGTCAAAGAGGCGCTTCCCGGAGTGAAGGTGAGTTATGTGGATACGTACTATCAGCTTCATAAAAGCCCGAAAGTAATTGAAGCCTGTGATGTGGTACTGGCCAACTGTTATCCATTCTGGGAGGGCTATGATGCCGATTATTCACCACTGTATTTGACAAAGATGTACGAATTAATAAAAGAGGTTGCCGGTAATAAGAAAGTGATCATTGCAGAAACAGGCTGGCCGACTTACGGAAAGAGCGTTGATCAGGCAGAACCATCCATCGAGAACATGATGAAATACTTCATCCGCTTAAAGAAATGGAGTGAAAAAGAGGAAGTGGAAGTGTTTTACTTCTCCTCATTTGACGAATCCTGGAAAGCCCGACACGAAGGAGATGTAGGCGCGAGATGGGGCCTCTGGAATAAAAATGAACAGTTAAAAGTAAACTAAAATGTCGTTTAGAAAAGAACAATATCTGAGTTATAAAGAGTCTGAAAAGGTTTCCAGGATCAATTATTTGGAAGAGTTGTCAGAGAAGGAAGTGGATTGCCTTTTCCGGGAAGTGCTGGAAAGTGGCATTCATGGGTTTTGCTTCAGTTTGTATGAAGAAGGTCAGGAGCCCGGCGATGTCATTTCGGAAGATCAGATTCGGCGACGTATGGAGATCATCAAGCCGCATACAAAGTGGGTTCGGTCATTCTCCTGTATTGAAGGAAATGAGCACGTCCCGAAAGTGGCCAAAGAACTTGGATTGAATACGCTGGTAGGTGCTTGGCTTGGAGATGACGAGGAAAAAAATAAAGAAGAGATTGACGGTCTTATTAAACTGGCTAACAAAGGCTTAGTGGATATCGCCGTAGTTGGAAACGAGGTGCTCTATCGCGAAGACCTGGAAGAAGAGGAGTTACTTAATTACATCAAAGATGTCAAAAAACGACTGCCTGAAAACATTCCGGTCGGCTATGTAGATGCTTACTATGAGTTCGTTCAACGGCCGGAGATCACCGAAGCCTGCGATGTGATTCTCTGCAACTGCTATCCATTTTGGGAGGGTACAAGTTTTGAAGATTCCTTCCAGCACATGCGCCAAATGTTCCATCAGGCAAAAGAAGCAGGGAAAGGAAAGAGAGTGATCATCACCGAAACAGGCTGGCCCAGCAAAGGCAAAAGTTTAGGCGGAGCCATTCCTTCAGAAGAAAATGCCATGAAGTATTTCATCAACACGAACCTTTGGTCTCAGGATGAAGATATCGAAGTATTCTATTTCGCCTCTTTTGATGAATCATGGAAAGTGGGTTCGGAAGGCGATGTAGGTGCTTTTTGGGGCATCTGGGATAAAGACGGAAACCTTAAATACTAAATATGAACACCTTCAGGGAAATAGGAATTGAGTCGGCTCGCGCCATTTGTTACTCCGGGTACCGGAAAGGACAGCGCCCCGGGCATAGTACACCCAGTTATGAAGAAGTGAAGGAAGATCTATTGCTTCTTGAAGGACATTGGAAATATCTCCGTCTCTACAATTGTGATGAACACGCCCAAACCGTCCTTGATGTGATCGAAACAGAAGGCCTGGATTTCAAAGTGATGCTTGGCGCTTACATCGAAGCGGAAATGAACAACTTTAATTGTCCCTGGGGCGGAGGTGTCTATTCCGAAAAAGAGCTTGAAGAAAATGCGGTTCAGAACAAAAATAAAATCCACAAACTTGCGGGATTTGCTTACAAATACTCCGATATAATTTTCTCATTATCAGTAGGAAATGAAGCTTGTGTGGACTGGACCGACCATTATGTGCACGAAGATAAAGTGTTGGAATATGTTAATATGGTGAAGGCAAAAACGGCTCAACCCGTTACGTTTTGCGAAAATTACATGCCGTGGCTCTTTAAGCTGGAGGAGCTTGCTGAAGCTTTGGATTTCATTTCCATACACACCTATCCCGTGTGGGAATATAAGCACATAAATGAAGCCATCGACTACACCAAAGAGAATTACTACGCCGTGGCTGAAAAATATCAGGATATCCCGGTGGTGATAGCAGAAGCAGGATGGGCAACAAAATCAAATGGGAATGGAATTAAACAGAATCATGTCAGTGAAGACTACCAAAAAAAGTATTTCGAGAATTTGATGAACTGGACTGAGCAAGAAGGCATCCTAACCTTCTTTTTTGAAGCCTTTGATGAAGACTGGAAAGGCTCATCCGATCCTTTAGAACCTGAAAAACACTGGGGACTTTTTACCATATACAGAACGCCTAAAAGGGCTGTTCAATCTTTCTCTGAACAGAAAATTAGAACTTAAACTTAACTAAATATTCAACTAAAAAAAGTAACTAATAATCAAAATTTAATAAAGAGTAAAAAGCTACAATCATAAACACAAAATTATAAGATCATGAAAACAACAACTTTAACAACACTATTAATATTTGCCCTGCTGGCGATGTCGAATTTGGCATTAGCACAGGACAATTTGGATCTATCCGTAGAGTCCTTTGATGCAGACACTTCGGTTCAGGACTGGACAACTGCAGGAGACGCAGCCGCCAAACCTGATGAAGTAACCCTTGAATGGGCTGAAACTGCGGGAGTTGAATCTTCCGGAGCTATGCGTTTTGGAGGGGTTAATGCGGATGGAGAAGGCGGTCGAGCCTATATCGTGGAAAAAGTATTCACCGACATCGACTTTGGTGGCGACACTGCCGTTACGGTATCGGTTGCAATTAAGTCTGAGTCACTCGTTGGTACCAATGTATTCGTTTTAACGGATATTGGAGGTTCAGTGGTGCAGCGTGATGATGGTATTATTTCGGAGCTCAGTGACTCAGAATACACCACTTTTACTTTTGATCATGAATCAATTTCGAGTTCAGCAAACTCCGTTAAACTTCAGTTTAATTTAGCAGCAGGAGCAGAACAGGATCAAGGCGGAACTATTTTAGTTGATGATATCATGGTAACTGCTGCCTCAGATAGTGGTGGTGAAGAACTTCTGACCAACGGTGATTTTGAAGCAGGAGATGACGGCTCATGGTTTGGTAATGCATTAAACATTAGAACTGAAGGAGGAAACAGTTATAATTTTGCTGATGTTACTTCTGCAGGTAATGCTTTTGATGTAAACTTAAGCCAGGGCGTAGAAATTGCTCAGGGTGAAAATTACATTTTGTCTTTTGACGCATCTACTGGTTCTGGTAACACACGTACTATGATTGCAGGAATTGGTTTGAATGAAGGAGCATTTACTTCTGCTACTGAGGAAGTTACTCTTACTGAGGAAACTCAAACATTTACTCTTTCTCTAAGATCTACAGGATTTGGTTCTGCTAATAGCCGTGTTTTATTTGATATGGGTGCCGATGTTGGTGTAGTTGTGATAGATAATGTTTCTTTAAAAGTAGATAACTCAGCCGGAGAAGATCCTGTTCCAGAAACAGCTGCTCCAACACCTCCATCACGTGATGCAGCCGATGTTATTTCATTATACAGCAATGCATACGATAACATTTCTATCAATCAGTGGTCTGCCCCCTGGGATGATTCAGATATCGAAGATATTGTAATAGAAGATAACGATACCAAAAAAATCATCTTCACAAATTTCTTAGGTGTTGATTTCGTGTCAAGTGCCTTTGATGCTTCAGAGATGACTCATTTCCACATGGACTTTTGGACGCCAGAGACGGATGTAACCGGTAAAGTATTCAACCCAAAATGGTCCAATCATGCAGGTGGCAACGGTGAGACCAATGCATTTGAATACACCTATGCATTATCAGGAGATGATTCTGGCACGTGGGTTTCAGTAGATGTGTCTATTGCTGATTTTAATGCAGTTAATGGATCAGATATGAGTGCTTTTGCACAATTCTTAATTACATCGAATCTCGATGTTGCTTACCTGGATAACCTCTATTTATATAGAGAAACATCAACCAGCATTGATGATGGAAATGAATTACCGGAAAAATTCACACTGAATCAGAATTATCCGAACCCTTTTAATCCAACTACCAATATTTCCTATAACATTCCAAATGGAAGCGAAGTAAATATAGAGGTGTTTAATATTCAAGGGCAAAAAGTAGCTACTTTAGTAAATAGCTACAAAACAGCCGGACAGCATACGGTAACCTTTGATGCATCTGCACTTGCTTCCGGAGTTTACACCTATAGACTTCAATACGGAAATGAAGTTCAGGTTAGAAAAATGATGCTGATCAAGTAAAAAATAAGGTTTTATTTTCTAAGCCGGTCTCCAAAAGGATCGGCTTTTTTAATGCCTGATAGTTTATAAAAATTTTCTGTAAATAAAATAACGTGGAATTTATGAGTCAATAAATTCATTTCAGCTGAACATAATTTCGGTCTTGGAAGTTGGAATATTTTTTAGATATTTAAATGTTCATAAATTGAGTGCTTATTTGAAAAGATTACTTACATATACATTTATCATTTCCATCATTGGAACTGTTTCCGCCATTTCCCAGTCATTCCCGGAAAAGGGGGTACCATTGATGCAAAACTATCCTCCGGCAAGTTACCATCACCAAGGGAAAATATGGGATATTGACACTGCCCCGAATGGCATTATTTATATGGCTGCTGATAAGGGGTTATTGGAGTATGATGGAAGAAATTGGACATCCTTTAAAGGCAGTGAGGGAATTGTCAGGTCTGTTTTAGTGGTTGATGACTCACTCATTTATACGGGATCTGACTTAGATTTTGGGGTTTGGAAAAAAAATAAATTTCAGAAGTTTGAATACACTTCATTATATCCGTTTAAAGAAGATTTGAATGAAATAAATGAAGAGTTTTGGGGAGTATATCTTGTTAATGGAAACATTTTCTTTGTTTCATCCAGCAATATCTATGTTTATGACGATGGTAATCTGACTAAAATTTCGGTTTCGGGTACTATTAAGAATAGTTTCGACACGAATAATGAACTTTATTTTATAAATAATGAAGGTCTCTATAAACTTGAGGCTTTAGCAGTATCAAAAGTTGTTGATTTTCCGACTGGGTATTCACCTGAAGTTATTGATATATATAAAGCTGATAACTCTGATGACCTTATTTTAGTTACAAAAGATAAGGGATTGATACAGTTTGCATCCGGTAATTTTAGGTCCCTGCATACAAATCTTTCAGAAAAGCTCATTTCTTCAAATGTATTTAGTTTTGCTACTATTGGAGATTCTCACTTGGCTTTTGGTACAGTTTTAAGCGGTCTTTTTATAACCGATTTAGAAGGCAATATTGTACACCACATCAATAAAAGTAAGGGATTGCAAAATAATACAGTCCTCAGTTTACATTATTCAAAAAACAGGAAGTTGTGGGTTGGGTTAGACTACGGAATTACCTCAGTAAGCCTTAATAGTGCTTATACTTTTTTCAATGACTATTTGGGAAATTTTGGGACAGGATATAGTGCTTTTTTAGAGAATGATGTATTTTATTTGGGGACTAACCAAGGGCTGTACAGTGTTCCTTGGGATGAATTGGATAACAGTTCTTCAAATGAAAATATTAGCCTGATACCGGGTACAGAAGGACAAGTATGGGACTTAAAAGTAATAGCCGGTCAAATATTAGTGGGGCACGACAAGGGCCTCTACTCACTTCAAGGTCAACAATTTGAAAGCTTGTACAACCGGCAGGGTGTTTGGACTGTAGAAGCTACTAACGACCATTTGTTTGCAGGCAATTACAATGGAATTTCAATTTTTGAGAAGCAAGATGGAGAATGGACTTTTCTAAAAAATATGGAGCTTATAGTAGGTGCTGTTACACAAATAGTGATTGAAAATGATGAAACTATCTGGGTCAATATTCCTAACTATGGGATTATAAAGATTAAGCTGAACGAGAGTATTGAACCAACTAATCGTGAGTTTTTTCCGGAGGCCAATTTTGAAGGTGATGACTTGATACTAAGTAAAAACGAAGGACAGATGGAGGTAATTACTGAGACTAATGTGTATGGCTTTGATGCTGCTGCAGGAGATTTTACCCTGCAGGACATTCGAAATACAGACAAGGTAATTCAGGAAGTTTTATTGCAAAACAAAAAGCCGGTACAACTAAATTCAAATTATGAGTTCATTCCCATCTACAATGGATTCGCTTTAAGAGATGTGCGAATCGGAGATTATCAAAACGTTAATAATTCCAATACGCTATTAATTAGAAAAATAGAAGCATTTACTAATGATCATCAAATGCAGGCATTCAACGGTGCAGAATTGCCTTATCAATTCAATAATCTAAGGGTAGAGGCTATAGTACCTAATGCTGACAACGTTAGATATCAATTTAAGAAAGGAACAGATGATGGCTGGGGCAATTGGTTGGATGAGGGTGTAGTAGAATTAATTGGGTTAGACTATGGGGCCAGATCAATTCAGGTAAGGGCCAAAGTCAAAGAGAGTATAACTGAGGCTCAAACTATACAGATTGATATAAAAGCTCCCTGGTATTTATCATGGTATGCCTACTTTTTTTATACGCTATTTGTTATCGGTTTAGCATACTTACTCTATCGATGGCAAAATAAATCGCTTAATCAGCAAAAAAAGAAATTGTTGTTAAATCAGCGAAATTCGTTGAGAGAACAAAAAGAAATACATCAGCAGCAGTTACAGATTGTAGAAGAAGAGAAAATGAAAGCTGAATATGAAAAAATGAAGGCTCAACTACGCAGTAAAACTGTAGAACTGGCGACAAAAACGAAGGAGAATGACGAAAAAAACAGGATCTTGAAAGCTTTGAAAAAGAAAATTAAGAACATTGAACAGAATCCTAAATCCTTTGAAAGGAAGTCAGCTGAAATTAAACAAATAATCGATTCACATATCGATGCAGAGGACGAGATCTTTGAAATTCAGATAGACGAGTTGCATCAAGAATTTTATGATAAACTAAGAAAAAAATTTCCAGACTTGACCAGGTATGATCTTAGACTTTGTGCTTACATTAAAATTGGGTTCGATTCCAAAGAGATTGCAGATTTATTAAATATCAAGCCATCCAGCGTGTATATCAGTCGTTCTCGTTTGAGAAAGAAACTGAATATTGAAACAGATGAAGACCTCCATAGCTACTTAAATTCCGTTTAGTCTATTACTACCAATAAAAAAGGCCTCAAATAGAGGCCTTAATTCATATATAGTATAAATAAGTTTAGTTTTTACTTAGCAGCAATCATTCCTTTCAAACGCTGCGAATCAGCAACTTTATTGCTTTGTGGATATTCATTGATAATTCTGTTTACCAACTCTTCAGCCTGTTCGTAGCTCTCAGCTTCGTAGTAAGCTTGAGCCGCTTCATATAGGTTAGAGGGAGTAGTAGTATTGTTTACACTCCATTCAGCCGCCTGAACAAATTTTTCGGCAGCGGCTTCATAGTTTTGATTGGCTAAATATAACTTTCCATGAAAGGAGAGTGCACCGACTCCCAAAATTCCTTCCGGTACATCAAATTCCTCAATATACACGAGTGCGTTTTCAATATCTCCAAGCTGGAAGCTTGAGACGGCAGCATAGTAGTTTGCTAAATTACCTGCATTGGTCCATGGAAATTCATCGGCTATCTGATCAAACCCATACGTAAGTTCAAAATCATTACCATAAAGAGCATTCTCATATTCGCTGCTGTTGTAATAATTTTCAGCAATTGAAAGGAGCTCCTGAGCTTTATTTTCTTGGGCAGCTGAATAAAAATTCCAGCCAAAAATACTGCCTATAACAATAATAAGAGCAGCAGTTATGGAAATAACCTGAGCTTTATTCTCTAAATAATAGCTTGCTAACCGATTATAATTATCGATTAACGGATCTGTTTCTAATTCTTCTTTTGAAAGCCTTTTCGACATAATTTCTGATTTAAAATATCTGTGATTTTTAAGGGTGTAAAAATAGGGTTGTTTTAGGATTTACCAAAACATTAAAGTGAATGTAAAGTACCGTTTTTAAGCTCTAAAATACGATCTGAACGACTTGCAATTTCTTTTTCGTGTGTTATGAGCAGGACGGAAACTCCGGTAAGTTCTCGAAGTTGGAAAAGTTGATCCAAGATGATATCAGTATTTGACTGATCTAAATTCCCGGTAGGCTCATCAGCGAGAATAATCCGGGGCTCATTCATGAGTGCCCTGGCCATTGACACTCGTTGTTGTTCACCACCTGAAAGCTGTGTAGGACGATGCTCTTTTCTATTCTCAATTCCAAATAATTTCAATAAATCATTAGCTCTCTCAAAAGCTTCCTTTGATGATTTACCGGCTATAAGGGAAGGCATGGCGATATTTTCCAACGCACTGAATTCGGGTAATAAATGATGAAACTGAAACACAAAACCAATATATGAATTTCGAAATTCAGCCATATCATCTGCACTATAGTCGGTTATATTTTCATTATCCCAATAGATGTCTCCGGAATCCGGTCGGTCTAATCCTCCCAAAATATGCAATAATGTACTTTTACCACTTCCGCTGGAGCCAATTATGGATGTCACAGATCCTTCAGAAATACTTAGATCCATCCCTTGCAATACATGTAATTCATCTCTGCCCTGGGCAGCAGGAAAACTTTTATGCAGATCTTTAGCTTCAAGAACAATTTTTTCAGCATCCATTATTCAATAGTATTAGTTAAGCCGGGATAAGTTACGGGCTCAATATGAATACATTTGCCGGTTTCAGCATCAATTTTAGCAAAAACTCCACACAATTTATTGTCACCGCTTGCAGCTCTATATTTTTGGTGAACACCGGTCATAAATCTTTTTATGGATACTTTCTTATCCATACCGATTACAGAATTGAAAGAACCGGTCATGCCTGCATCAGTGAGGTAGCCAAGTCCACCGGGAAAGATTCTTGCATCATTGGTTTGTACATGGGTATGAGTTCCGATGAGTACAGAAGCCTTACCATCAATATGCCAAGCGAGTGATTGTTTTTCTGCGGTAGCTTCAGCATGGAAATCAACTATAATAATGTTAGTCTCTTCTCTAATTTTTTCCAGTGCCCATTCAGCGGCAGAAAAGGGGTCATCAATAGCCTTCATAAAAGTTCTGCCTTGTAAATTTAAGACCCCAATCTTTACATTTTTATTAGGCACATTGAATAGACTAAAACCTAATCCGGGGTTGCCTTTAGGATAGTTTAGGGGGCGCAAAATGTGATCATGTTCTCGCATGTAGTCAAATACTTTCCATTTATCAAAAGAGTGATCGCCTCCGGTAACTACATGAACACCAAGATCTAATAGGTTTTTTATGATATGCCTGTTAGTGCCAAATCCTTCATGTGAATTTTCTGCATTAGCAATAACAAAATCCGCGTCATATTTATTAATGAGACTGGGCAGAAAGGTATTGGTCATTTCAATGCCGGGATCTCCGACAATATCACCTACAAAAAAAATGCTGATGGTATCAGCCAAAGTAAACTCCTATCGTTTGGTAGTAATTTTATTCTTTAATTTCGGTAAGTAAGCGTTCAAGACTGTGATTTACCCGTTCCATTAATGCTTCTTCATTGTCTTCGAGTTCACTGTTTGCCCGGCGTGCTTCAAAGAGTTCTTCTGCAATGCTTAAAGCAGCTAAAACCATAACCGTAGATTCCGGTTGTTTTACGAGCTGTTGCCTGTAGTTTTTGAAGCGCTCATCCACATAACTGCAGATTTTGATCATGGCTTCTTCTTCATGATCTTCAACTTTAAGGGGATATTGCTTACCGAGTATGGAAACTTTTATGGATTTCATGATTCAGCCCCCAAATGATGATCTATTTTTTCAATCAACCCTTGCACATGTTGACGAAATGCTAATCGTTCACTTTCACTTATTGCAGAGAAAATATCGGTTTGTTTTTCATGCTCTTCTTCAAGCTTTGTTTTCAACCTGCTATTTTCACGTTTAAGTTCACGAATTTCTTTTTTTAGACTGTCAACCTCTGCACCTACTTCATCCAGCAGTTGCCGAAATTTATCGGTTTGTTGTGCAAGTTTATTCATAAGAATTAAGGTTTATCTAACCTCTCAGTTTGGCTGAGAAATCTTTTTCAAGTGATTTAACAATACGCTGAATAATAGGTTCTACTTGTTTGATATTCAAGGTTTTGTTACGGTCAAGAAATTGAAGTCTGAATGCCAGGCTTTTATTTCCCTCTCCAATGGAATCACCTTCAAAAACATCAAATATATCAATGTCTTGCAGTTGGTCTCCTGCTTTGTCCTTAATAACATCCATAAGCTCACCTGCGGTAACTTCTTGGGGAACAATGACCGCAAAATCAAACTCAAATGCCGGAAACTTGGGCACGGACTGGAAGGTATTTCCAGGAATAACTTTCAATGCTTCCGCAATAGCAGACACGGATAGTTCGGCCACAAAAGTTTCTTGTTCAAAATCATAAGCCTTCTTCAATTCGTCTGAAGGAAGAAACAATGAGCCGACTTTAACATCACCCCAGAAATATTCTAAGGTAGTATCATCTGCTGCTTTAGATTTAATATGGTCTGCTAATTCAATTTTAGTGAAGAAAGCATTAACCAGAGATTTTAAGTCGAATACAGAATAAGGTTCAGCCTCTTTCGACCAACTTTCTTTATGTTTTAATCCCGCCAGTCCAAATAGCACATGCACTTCTTCTTTAATTCCTTCGTAATAGCTTCCTTTTTCATTTTTGTTAAAGACGTGACCAAGTTCAAAAAATCGAACTCCGGACGCTTTCCTGTTAAAATTATACGAGGCTGACTTCATAAATCCGTGAAGTAGGGAAGGCCGCAGCGTACTGTTGTCTTTATTCAAGGGGTTAAGAGCCGGAATCATTTCATCCAGATCTCCATACAACGCAGCATCTTTTTCAGAGATTAGTGAGTTGGAATATATTTCCCGAAGCCCAAGCTGCTGAGCAGTTTCACGGACTTTTTGATTTAACTTCTCCCATTCATTGATCGGTTCCGATGAAACAAAAATTCCGTGGCCGGGAGAGGGAATCTTGTTGTAATCAAATAATCGTCCCACTTCCTCGATCAGGTCAACTTCACGTTCCAGGTCAGGACGGAAAGTTGGAATTTCATAAGTGATCGTATCTTCGTTTTTAGAAACTTCTCTTAGTTCCAATCCATCCAGAATTTTACAAATAGTATCGATATCGAAATCGGTTCCCAGCAAACGGTTTACATAACTTTTTCGCAGTGAAAGCTCGTTGGTTTTTGTTTTAGTAGGATGGATATCGATGGTTTCACCGGATATAGTTCCTCCGGCAATTTCAGCTATTAACTGCGCCGCACGTTCAGCTGCAATTGCTTGCAAATTAGGATCAATGCCCCTCTCGAATCGATAAGAGGCATCGGTTTGCAGAGTTTGCTCTTTTGCTGTCTTTCGGATAGAGCCGGGGTCAAAATAGGCGCTTTCAATGAGGATATCCGTAGTGTCGTCGCTTACTTCTGAATCTACACCACCCATAACGCCGGCAATAGCAACAGGACCTTCACCATCACAAATAAATAAAGTGCCCGGCGAGCATTTTCGATTTACATGATCCAGCGTTTCAAAATCAATTTCTTTTTCAAAATACTTTACAATTATTTCTTTACCACGGATGGTGGAATAATCAAAAGCATGAAGGGGCTGACCCAATTCGTACATTACAAAATTGGTCACATCCACCACATTGTTGACGGGACGAACACCAATTGCTTTCAGTTTATTTTGCAGCCAACGGGGTGATTCTTTTATTTCAACACCCTTCACCATTTTGCCCACATATCGGTGGCATTTTTCGGCATTCTCTATTTTTATGGTGATGTCATCAGAATTATGAACCGTTTTTCCGGATGGAATTTTAGGCTTCTTGAGTTCCGAATTTAAAGCAGCTGCTAAATCCCGAGCTACTCCCAAATGACAAGTAGCATCCGGCCGGTTTGGGGTGATGGCAATGTCGATAATGGTATCTTGATATAGCTCAAAAATCTCAGAAATAGGAGCTCCAACTTTTGGATTTCCTTCCAACACCATGATTCCGGAATGGTCTGTTCCAAGGCCGAGTTCATCTTCTGCACAAATCATCCCTTCTGAAACTTCTCCCCTTAATTTGGCTTTTTTGATTTTAAGGTTTGAACCGTCATCCAGTTTAATGGGTAGGATAGAACCAACGGTTGCAACAGGGACTTTTTGTCCGGCTGCTACATTTTTGGCTCCACAAACAATCTGTGTTTGGGTAGCACCAAGGTTCACTTCACATACCTGAAGCCGATCGGCATTGGGGTGCTCACGCACTTCAAGGACTTCACCAACGATCACGCCGTCCAGGGAAGAACCGTACTCTTCAAGTTCTTCTACTTCAAGTCCGATGAGGGTTAATTTTTCAGCGGTTTCTTCCGGGTTGAGTGGAAGGTCAATAAATTCTTTAAGCCAGTTGTAGGATACTTTCATTAAAGTAAGAGAGGTGTTTAGTTAAACTGTTCTAAAAAGCGAATATCATTTTCGTAAAAGGTACGGATGTCATCAATGCCGTGGCGCAAGATGGCAATTCGTTCTACACCCATTCCCCAGGCAAAACCGGTATATTTTTCAGGATCAACGCCAGCATGCTTGAACACATTGGGATCTACCATTCCGGAGCCGAGAATTTCCAACCATTTGCCATCCTGATCTGATCCCCACCAAATATCCATTTCCAGACTCGGTTCGGTAAAAGGGAAAAAACCGGGGCGAAGCCGATACTTAACATCGGTTCCAAACATGAGCTTGGCAAAAGTAATCAGGGTTTCTTTAAGATCGGCTACGCTAACATTCTCATCAACATAAAGCGCCTCTACCTGATGGAACAGGAAATATGATTTTGGAGATACGGCTTCGTTTCGATACACACGTCCGGGCATAATAGCACGGATAGGAGGCTCAGTATTCTCCATTAACCGAATTTGAACAGGAGACGTGTGCGTACGAAGAACTAAATCCTGAATATTGGGATCATCACTTTTGCGAATGAAAAACGTATCCTGTTCGTCACGTGCCGGGTGATTTGGTGGGAAATTCAGAGCAGTAAAATTATGGAAATCATCTTCAATCTCAGGGCCATCCGCAATGGTAAACCCAAGCCGATAGAAAATGGATTTCATCTCCTCCAGCGTTTGAGTAAGTGGATGAAGCGAACCCATTGGATAGGATGGAGGTGTTAGCGTGATATCATCTTTGGCGCTAAGGGTTTTACTTTGATCTTGTTTCAATGCAATTTTAGCATCCTCAAACTTTGACTCAGCTAAATTTTTGACCTGATTCATAGCCTTCCCGACCTCAGCCCGGTCTTCTTTTGGAACTTGTCCCATGTTCTTGAACATAGATTGGACTTTTCCATTACGAGACAAAAATTCTAAACGAAAATCTTCAAGCTGATTTTCATCTTCAATCTCAAATTGCTGAATTTCTTGTTCTAAAATTTTTATGTCATCAAGCATGTGATGCTTAGTCTATTAATTAATATGGAAATTTCACTACGGCGCAGGGTGTGCGTAGCGAGACTGGTTCTGCACGCTCTGCGTCGGAACCAAAAAGAGTTGTGAAAGCAATGGAGCAAACACAATTCCTGAAAATAAAAAAACCGGTAGACCTTATGAAAAAGATCTACCGGTTTATATAATAAATTATGCAATTAAGCAGTGGCTTCCTTAACAATAGCAGCAAACGTGTCTGCATCGCGTACGGCTAAATCTGCAAGTACTTTACGGTTGATCCGCATATCCTTTTGCTTCATCCCGTGGATGAGCTTAGAATAGGTAGTACCGTTTAATCGAGCAGCCGCATTGATGCGGGTAATCCATAGACGACGGAAATTTCGTTTACGATTCTTTCGGTCGCGATATTGGTACAAAAGACCTTTTTCTACCGCATTTTTAGAAATCGTGTAAACGTTTTTACGCTTGCCCCAGTAACCTTTCGCTTGATCGATGATCTTTTTGCGACGGCGACGGGAAGCCACCAAATTTAATGAACGTGGCATTTTGTCGTGTTTTTAGTGTTTAAAATTTATAAGGAATTTGTCGCTTGATAGACTTCTCATTGGTTTTATCTACCAATGTATCTTTTCCAAGCTCCCTTTTTCTTTTACTACTTTTCTTGGTCAAAATGTGACGCTTGTAAGCTTTTTTACGCTTAATTTTACCGGAACCGGTAACTTTAAACCGCTTTTTAGCACCACTGTTACTTTTCATTTTTGGCATGGAAATCCACCACTTTTGTGAAAATTTAAAGACTTATAAAATAGGGAGAATTATAACCCTGTGCAATGAAGAATTAACTTTTGGAAGGGGTCAAGATCATAATCATTCTACGACCTTCCATATTTGGTTTAGATTCAATTTTACCGACGTCGGATAGGTCTTTAGCGAGTTGTAAAAGTAACAATTCCCCCTTTTCGGTGTACAGCATGTCACGGCCACGAAATTGTACCGTGGCTTTTACCTTGTCACCGCCCTCAAGAAATTCCCGGGCATGGCGGGTTTTAAATTCCAGATCATGATCATCTGTGTTCGGACGGAAGCGCAATTCTTTAACAGACATGGTGTGCTGTTTTTTCTTGGCTTCTTTTTCTTTCTTCTTTTTTTCGTACATGAATTTCCCAAAATCAATCACCTTGCAAACCGGTGGCTTAGCTTTGGGAGCTACTTCTACTAAATCAAGATTGTACGATTCTGCAATTTGAAGAGCACGTTCCACAGTTGTGACTTCATGTTCTTCATCTGGCTTTATGACCCGAACTTTATCGGCTCTTATTTCTTCGTTAATATTTGGGCGATCATCATTCTTAGGTGGTCGCCGTGAGTAACTTCTTCTTGCGATAGTAACCTCGTTGTTTAGTTAGTCTTTGTTTGGTAAAGCTTTTGTTTGAATTTCTTCATTGATGTCTGAAAGAAAATCAGAAAATTTGAAAGTTCCAATATCGCCTTTTGTATGTCGTCTTACTGAAACAGTTTCATTTTCTACTTCTTTGGCACCTACTATTAACATATATGGAACCTTACTCGTTTCAGCATCTCGGATTTTTCCGCCAATTTGTTCACTACGTGTGTCTAATTCCACTCGAACGTCTAGTTTTTTGAGTCTTTCATAGCAAAATTCGGCGTAAGCATTTTGGTCGTCCGAAATAGGGAGGATCCGCACTTGTTCCGGAGAAAGCCATACCGGGAAGTCTCCAGCAAAATGTTCAATTAAAATACTGGTGAAGCGTTCCATTGATCCAAATGGTGCACGATGTATGATAACCGGACGGTGTTTTTCATTATCAGAACCTACATAGGTAAGATCAAAACGCTCTGGCATCACGTAGTCAACTTGTACGGTTCCAAGTTGCCACTTTCGGCCAATAGCATCCCGAATAATGAAATCAATTTTTGGACCGTAAAAACTGGCTTCTCCGGGAGCTATTTTATAATCCAGCTCCATTTCATCTGCCACTTCTTTAATTTCTTTTTGAGCACGATCCCAATATTCGGTATTACCCCCATATTTCTTTTCATTTTCATCTCGATAGGAAAGGCGGATATCAACCGGCATCCCAAACGTATTGAACACAAACTGAGTGAGCTCAATGGTGTTCTTAATTTCTTGTTTGAGCTGATCGTGGGTGCAATAAATATGGGCATCATCCTGGGTAAAACCGCGAACGCGGGAAAGTCCACTTAACTCACCGGATTGTTCGTAACGATATACCGAGCCAAATTCGGCAAGTCTCAATGGCAAGTCTCTATAACTGCGTAAATCATTGGAATAAATTCGGTGATGATGCGGGCAGTTCATGGGTTTGAGCATGTACTCTTCGTCATCCACTTCCATCGGGTTGAACTGTGAATCCTTATAGTAAGGATAATGTCCGGAAGTTTTATACAACTCAATATTGGCAATGTGCGGAGTAATAACTTCTTTGTATCCTCGCTTTTTCTGTTCATCCCGAAGAAAAGCCTCTAATGTTCTGCGGAGGATGGTTCCATTTGGCAACCACATCGGCAAGCCACTGCCCACCATACTGTCGATCATATAAATACCGAGCTCTTTCCCAAGCTTACGGTGATCTCGCTTTTTGGCTTCTTCCACACGATTCAGGTGTTCTTCCAGCATTTTCTGCTTTGGAAAGCTGATTCCGTAGATACGGGTCAGTTGCTTGCTGTCATTATCACCGCGCCAATATGCTCCGGCTAAGCTGGTAAGCTTAACGGCTTTTACATCTCCGGAATTAGGAATGTGAGGCCCTCGGCACAAATCGGTGAAGTCGCCTTGGGTATAAAAAGTGATGGTACCGTCTTCAAGATCTTCAATCAGGTCAACTTTATACTCGTTGCCATTTTCTTTGTAAAAGCTCAGTGCTTCTTCTTTGGAAACATCTTTTCGTTCAAACTCAGACTTTTGTCTTGCCTTCTCAATAAATTTTTGTTCGATCTTAGGAAGGTCTTCCTGAGTGATTTGTTTATCACCAAAATCAATATCATAATAGAAGCCACTTTCAATAGGGGGGCCGATTCCAAATTTAGCTTCCGGATAGAGTTCCTGAATGGCTTCAGCGAGCAAGTGAGCAGAAGAGTGCCAGAAGGTATATTTACCGTCTTCACTATCCCAGGTATTAATAGCTATTTCTGCATCTTTTGTAATCGGACGATCAAGGTCGATGATATCACCGTCAACTGTAATACTAAGTGCTGCACGGGCTAAGCCGGCTGCGATAGATTGGGCTACTTCTAAACCGGTGGTTCCTGATGAATATTCACGTTGGGTTCCGTCGGGTAATGTAAGCGTAATTTTTTGGTCTGCCATTCAGTGTTTAGTTCTCAAAATTTCATAAGCGCTGTAAGATAAAAAAAATAGTATGTACACACAGGTATATTCCTGTCAATATTTTTTAATGGAATTGCTGGATTAGAAGTGTGATATTCGAACGGCAATGATAAAAACAGATCGGCACTTACTCAATGATTAAATCCTCTAAAGATGTGAGCTTTTTTGAAGTTCAACCTATGTTCATATGCGAGCAAACTTCGTTAACTATAATGGACATAAATGAAGTGACTTCTGAAGTGTTGGGGTATACCAGGGATAAAATTCTAAACAAAAAGATTTTTGATCTCGGAGAAAAAATATCATCAAAAGAACTGGGCTTAGAACTAAAAAACGAATCTCATCTTTCTTCAGATGATATTTGGTTGTTTAAGACGCAAGCCGATGAACACCTATATTTTCAGCTTTCGGGGCACCTGATAAATTATAAAGGGAATCCCGCAAAATTAATTATAGCTCATAATGTTACCAATATTGTTAGGAAAGGGACTTCAAAAAAAGTGCTTTCCAGTCAGCTTAATTTAAATAATTTTCCTTTAGCTGAGATAGAATGGGATCCACAGCTTAATATAATTAACTGGTCCGAAAAAGCTGAGGAGTTATTCGGATATACTTCAGACGAAGCAATTGAAAAGGACCAACTTTTAAAGAAATTTATTCACAAAGACGATTTAGACTTTGTTCGAAATAAAATTAAAGAGGCTCATAAAAAAGGAGAACAGGAAGTTTCAGTTATTAACAGAAATATCACTAAAGATGGTGATATAATTTATTGTGAGTGGTATAATTCGTTGTTGTATAATGCTGAAGGGGAAGTGGTTTCGATTTACTCCTTAACCCATGATGTAACGGATCGCGAAAAAGCACTTTCGGATACTAAAAGAAGCATGATGAGTTACCAGGACCTATTTAATGGAATCATTATAGAAGCCAACAAGGGATTGGAAAGCACATTTGGATATAAGCGGTCTGAAATAATTGGCGAGCATAATAAAATTCTATCAGCACCCGGTAAATATGATGAAGAACGAGTAGAAGAGATTATTCAAAAAGCTAAGGATGGAGAACCGGGTAAATATGAAGGTTGGGGTAAAAAGAAGAATGGCGAAGTTTTTCCGACAGAGTTCTTGGTAAATACCGGTAATTATTTTGGAGAAGATGTACTGATTGTAATTGAACGTGATATTACCGAACAAAAGCAATCTGAAGAAGCTTTAAAACAACGTGAAGGACTTTTAAGTAAACTTTTCAATTCTTCCCCAATAGGGATCGCTTTATTAAATGAGCATCATGATTAAATGAGCATCATGAAGTTGAAATGGTAAATGATGGATTTGAGCAATTATTTGGCTACCGGGAGAGTGAGATCAAAGGGTTAGAGTTAGATAAGCTCATAGTTCCGGAACAAGATCAGGAAGAAGCCATGCGGCTTACGGAAAGTGCCCATGTAAAGGAGACTACTGAAAAAAGAATAAGAAAAGACGGCACTATTATAGATGTCATTATATATGCCGTTCCGGTAGTTGTAGAGAAAAGTGTAGTGGGAATTTATGGACTCTATGTTGATATAACCGACCGAAAAGAGGCAGAGGAGAAGGTACGGAAGTCACTAAAGGAAAAAGAAATGCTCTTGGCAGAAATCCATCACAGAGTAAAAAATAACCTTGCTGTGATAACCGGTTTACTGGAACTTCAATCATATTCTGCTGAAAGTGAAAGTGCCAAAAAGATACTAAGAGACAGCCAAATGCGGGTACATTCCATTGCAATGGTGCACGAAAAATTATATAAAAGTGAAGATTTCTCAGAAATAGACATCAAACAATATTTCGAGGAGCTATCG
The DNA here is from genome assembly GCF_031581265.1 of Gracilimonas sp. Lineage (GTDB taxonomy): Bacteria > Bacteroidota > Rhodothermia > Balneolales > Balneolaceae > Gracilimonas. Next base: position 38,913 of record NZ_JAVLBQ010000001.1, on the reverse strand, counting down.
CGTGTCATAGGCAGAACAATGGAAAAATCTGATGTAGAGGTATCTATTGATATTGATATAGCCCAGTTAAATTACCGATTACACAAGCAATACCCTGTGGACTTTTATTAAATGAAATTTTGAGTAATAGCTATAAACATGCATTTAAAGGTCGGAATAAGGGTGAAATTTGTGTGCATTTGTCGCAAAGTGAATCAGAAGAAGAAATTTGTTTAAAAATCAGTGACAATGGAGTGGGATTACCGGAATTTTCAGATCTTGATCTTAATAAATCATTGGGAATAACGCTCATTAAAACACTTGCTAATCAACTTGATGCAGAATTTGACTTTAGAAATGAGGAGGGAGCCGTTTTCGAATTCAGATTCGAGAAGAAAGATAAGGCCGGGGAATTAGATACAGCCTTGTTGGAAGCTTAAGATAAGAGTGCGTCCTACTGGATTCGAACCAGTGACCTCCGCAATGTCAATGCGACACTCTAACCAACTGAGCTAAGGACGCGAAATCAATAATTTGAAGACTTCAAATATAGCCACCTTTTAGGGAGTAACACAACAACGGACTTTTATTTCTTTTGATGTATTTGATTGACTGTGATGATACTAAATCGTCCATCGAAAATCGGTCTATTGGTCTTTCGAAAATCACTCCCAATGAATTGCGATTAACCGATGGATCGAATGATCAATTTGTGATTTATTATAGTGCACAATTGTTTTAGCAAACCCTTATCTTTGGCGCTCACTTAATTTGTTATTTGGCATGATTAATAGACGAAAAGTAAGAGAAACTGTATTAAAAGCGCTTTACGCCTACCGACTAAGCAAAGACTCCACCCAGCACATTGTAAGTAATCTCATTCAGAAAGAAGATTTTGTGAAGGAAAAAGATCTCGCCAGGTTTGCAGAAAGGTTATTTTTTCGGACTGTTGAACACGAAGAAGAGCTGGATGAAATTATAGTTAAACATATCAGGAATTGGGATATCGAACGCCTGGCTTTAATTGATCGGTTTATTCTTAGGATGGCACTATGTGAGTTCCTTTATTTTGAAGAAATACCTACCAAAGTGAGTTTAAATGAGGCTATTGAGCTTGCCAAACGATATTCAACAGCTAAATCCGGTAGATTTATAAATGGTATTTTAGATGCTGCTCTAACTGATCTTAATGAACAAGATCTCATCAAAAAAACCGGTCGCGGTCTAATTGAAAAAAGCTTAGGATCCTGATTTATATGTCTTCCAGTCAGCAAATTATTGCCATAGGAGATATTCACGGCTGCTACAAAACCTCCCAGGTATTACTAAAAAACCTTGATGAGAAATTCGGCACTGTTCCAACGTATGTTTTTTTGGGGGATTACACCGATCGAGGTTCCGATTCCAAACAAGCTGTTGAAGATCTCATACATTTTGATGAAGCACATGAATGTGTCTTCATAAGAGGAAATCATGACCAGATGTTATTGGATGCCTACGAAAATAATGATTGGGATTTATGGCTCGCCAATGGAGGCAATACAACCTTGAATGACTACAATTCAAACCCAGGCAGCTTTCATTTACCCGATCCTCATTACCACTTTTTTTCTAATACCAAATATTATTGGGAGACAGAAAATTATTTTTTCGTCCATGCCGGACTCAATCCAAACCTTACTATCAAAGAAAATTTAGAAAGGGAAGAGGAACGAGAAGAATTCATCTGGCAGCGTGGACATATTCACGCCCATAAAACAAAGTGGGAGAAAAGGGTAGTATTTGGTCATACTCCGGTTAAAGAGCCAATAGTTAGAGAAAGCATGATAGGAATTGATACAGGGTGTGTATATAATCGCTCCGGCTTGGCTAAACTAACGGCCGTGGTCCTTCCCGAACTAAAATTTATTCAACAACCAAGTTTAGACGCTTAAACAACTAATTATTTATACATGAGCTTAAGATGTGGAATTGTTGGCCTGCCCAACGTTGGAAAATCAACTTTATTTAATGCACTGAGTAACGCCGGTGCTGAATCAGCAAACTTTCCTTTTTGTACCATCGATCCCAATGTGGGTATGGTGCCGGTGCCCGATGACCGACTTTATAAGTTGGGTGAACTGGCCGAGTCCAAAGAAATAATCCCTGCAAGTATCGAGTTTGTTGATATTGCCGGATTGGTTAAAGGTGCTTCCGAAGGGAAAGGGAAGGGCAATGCTTTCTTATCTCACATTCGTGAAGTAGACCTGATTCTGCATGTGGTTCGCTGTTTTGATGACGATGATATTATTCACGTAGAGGGAAATGTAGATCCTGAGCGCGATGTAGCTATCATTGAAGAAGAACTTATCCTGAAAGATCTGGAAAGTGTAGAAAAGCGCGTTGAGAAATTGAAGAAGGAAGCAAAAGGCGGTGATAAAAAAATCGTTGCTCAATTAGAAATTGTTCAAAAACTTGAAGAGCACTTGGGAGAAGGAAACTCAGCTCGAACATTTGAAGTTTCAGAAGACCAAAAGCAAGCCTATAAAGACTTGTTCCTGCTATCATCAAAACCTGTGTTATACGCATGTAATGTAGGAGAATCAGATCTTGAAGACGGGAATGAATATGTAGATACGGTAAAAGAAATCGCTTCCCAACATGATGATGAAGTAGTGATGTTCTGTGCCAAGATTGAAGCCGAGATCGCTGAGCTGGATGAGGATGAAAAAGAGATGTTCCTCGATGAATTGGGGGTAGAAAGTGCCGGACTTGATCGTTTGATCAAAGGAGCATTCAAGGAATTAGGACTAATTACATACTTTACGGCAGGACCTAAGGAAGCCCGAGCATGGACCATCGAAAAGGGAACTAAAGCTCCACAAGCTGCAGGAGTCATTCACACCGATTTTGAGAAAGGATTCATCCGTGCAGAAACCATCGCTTATTCTGATTACGAAGAATTAGGATCAGAAAAAGCCGCCCGCGATGCCGGAAAAATGCGCCAGGAAGGGAAGGAATATGTGGTTAAAGATGGGGATGTGTTGTTATTCCGTTTCAATGTGTAATATTTCCGTAAGGTCATCCCTTGGGATGACCTACTACATGATTTCAAACCCGTTAATTAATTTTTGACGGATTTTCTCTTTCGTCCGCTCATCACAAAACGCCGCTTCAATGGCGAATTCATTAATCTTCTTGAATTGTTCTATCTGCCAATTGAAATGGCGGTTTAATTTCTGGTATTCCTCTTTGAGGGAAACATTTGAGATTGCACGACCATCAGTATTTACGCTCAGCGAGTTTCCATTTTGATAGATCTCATGGATACGGTGTTGAGCTACCGATTCATAAATTCCGGTTTGTACATTACTGCTGGGGCATACTTCCAGATGAATATTCTTTTCCTTTAGATCATCCAGTAGTTCAGGATCTTCGAAACTTCTTACTCCATGACCAATGCGAGATGGATGGAAATTCCCCATAATCTCCCGCACACTTTCCGGTCCGCGAGCTTCACCGCCATGAGCTGTGCAATGAATTCCATGCTCTCTGGCATATTCAAACGCTTTTATGTGATTGTTGATTGGGAGGGTTTCATCGGCTGCAATATCAAACCCAACCACATTTGTTCCTTTGAATTGCTCCACCAGTTTGACGGTCTTCATACTGTCTTCTTCCGAAAAATGACGAAGCGTGCACAAAATAATCCGGCCTTCTACGCCCGTTTCTTGAATTCCTTTAGAAGTTACTTTATTCACGATATTAACGACTTCCTCAGCGGATAATCCCCCATCCAAATGCTGTAACGGAGCAAAACGAATTTCCGCATAGATCACATTATCAGCTTTCAACTGCTGAAATAGATCCAGCGTTACAGCTTCCAGCTGATCTTTGGTTTGCATAATGGAGATCGGCTCCTGCGCACATTTCAAATACTCTTCAAGGCTGGCGCAATTTTCCGGTGCGATGAAATCTCGTTCGTACTCTTCTCTCGTAGTACCGGGGCGTAATTGTTTTACCACCTCAAAACTCAGCGAGCAATCGAGGTGCAGATGCAATTCAATTTTTGGGAGATCTGAGATGTTCATTAAAAGATCAAATTCTTGGATATTTGAATTCAAAAAGAAGTCTCTCCTCGAGGAGAGATCAACAAATCAGTTGTTCCTGATTTGTTGTGAGAGGTGTTGGGGTTAAGATCGTAATAGCATCTTCAAGCATTCTAAGCCTAAACTTACACCCTCCGCCTCACATACGCTCGGCACCTCCCTCGAGGGAGGACCTATTTTTCCTAAAAGTAAACGTACTATGCTAAAATCTTCATTCGTAATTACATTCAAAAAAAATTAGTTTCCATCAAATAATTAAGGTTTCAAATTTAACCAAATTCATGTCTAAAAAACTCCTTTATTTACTCGATGGAATGGCACTCGCTTATCGTGCTCATTTCGCATTTATCAATAGTCGATTAAAAAATTCTGAAGGCATTCCAACCGGACCGGTTCTCGGTTTTGCGAATACGCTGGAGAAAATGCTGGAGGAAAAAGAGCCAACCCATATCGCAGTAGCCTGGGACACGCATGCTCCCACATTTCGGCATGAGAAAGACGAAGAATATAAAGCCAATCGTCCACCACAGCCCGAGGAGTTGAAGATCGGCATTCCGTTGATCAAGGAGATGGTGGAAGCGTGGGGCATTCAGAATTTAGAGCAGGATGGGTATGAGGCCGATGACATCATTGGAACCATCGCAAACGGTGCCAATGCCGATGATGTGGACGTGATGATGGTGACTCCCGATAAAGATTTCATGCAGCTTGTACACGATCACATCCATATGATGAAACCCGATAATAACAATGGCGGATTTAATATCATTGACCGGGAAGGGGTGAAGGACTATTTCGGCGTGTATCCCGATCAGGTAATTGACGTGCTGGCGATGATTGGTGATACCTCTGATAACATTCCAGGCGTACCGGGTATTGGGAAAAAGGGTGCACCGAAGCTGATCAAAAAATACGGATCGCTGGAAGCGGCTATTAAGGATGCACCCAACATCAAAGGAAAGCGTGCGCGGGAAGGATTGACTGAATACGGTGAGCAGGCTCTTCACGCTAAAGATATGGTCACCATCAAAATTGATGTCCCTGAGACCACAGACTGGGAAGAATTAGAATGGAAAGGCGCGGATAAAAAAGAACTGGGATTATTCTTCAAGCGAATGGAATTTCGCACGCTTACCAAGAAGTATTTAGGTGAACAAGGTCCGGTAGCAAAAAAAGAAGGCGATCAGGTGGACCTGTTCGGTTCCTTCAAAGAAGAAGCTGAGAAGCAGGAGCTGGACGAGGAAAAAGTAAATTATGCACTACTCGATACCATCGATAAAGTGAAAGGACTGGTTGATGAGTACAAGGATGAAGAACATTTTTGTTTTGATACGGAAACCGACAGCCCTGATCCCGTAACGGCTTCTTTGGTGGGAATTTCACTTACAGCTACGGCCGGGACGGCATACTATATTCCCGTGAATGTAGAAGATGGCTTGGATGAAAAAGAAGTAATTGAAGCTATTCGTCCGCTGTTTGAAGATTCGCATATCCTGAAGATCGCCCATAACTACAAGTTTGATTTTATGATGCTTAAACGGGCAGGGCTCGAGGTTAAAGGCAATGCATTTGATACGATGATAGCGGCGTATTTGATCGATGCTAATCAGCGTTTGAAAATGGATGAACTTTCTAAAAGCCTGCTGAATTATAAACCGGTAGCTATTGAAGAGTTGATCGGGAAGGGGAAGAAGCAGAAGTCAATGGCTGATCTGGCAGTGGAGGATGTTTATCTGTATGCCTGTGAAGATGCGGACATCACGCTTCGTTTATATGAGATCTTAAACGATCGCCTAAAAGATGATGAGCTTTTGGAAATTGCCTACAAAGTGGATTTCCCACTGATGGAAGTGCTTGCCGATATGGAACTCAAGGGAATTAAGCTGGATGTTGAAATGCTTTCTGCTTTTTCGGAGGAATTGGATGAAGATCTAAAGAAACTGGAAGCTGAGATCTATGAGAAGGCCGGTGAAGAATTCAATATCAATTCACCCCAACAACTTGGGACGATCTTGTTTGATAAAATGGGATTACCGGCCGGCAAGAAAACCAAGACCGGACAATATTCCACGGCAGAGTCGGTGCTCACCAAGCTGGCTCCTAAATACGAGATGCCCAGCCTCATTCTGGATTATCGTCAGCTCACCAAGCTTAAATCTACGTATGTGGATGCACTGCCTGATCTTGTGGTGGAAGAAACCGGTCGCGTTCACACTGAATTCAACCAGAGTGTGGCGGCTACGGGTCGGCTCAGTTCTTCCAATCCAAACCTCCAAAACATTCCTATTCGAACCAAAAGAGGTCGGGAGATCCGGAAAGCGTTTGTGGCTGAAGAAGGATACGAGTTAATGTCTGCCGATTACTCCCAAGTTGAATTGCGAGTAATCGCTCACATCGCTAAAGACGAAGCGATGATGGAGGCTTTTAAAAACGACGAAGACATTCACGCCAGAACCGCAAAGGAGATCTTTAATTTGGATTCGCTGGATGAGGTAACAGCTGATCAGCGTAGAAAAGCCAAAGAGGTAAATTTTGGAATTCCCTATGGAGTAAGTGCGTATGGACTGGCATCACGACTGGGAATCAAAAATGAGGAAGGGAAGGAGATGATTGATCAGTATTTCGAACGATTTCCGAACATCCTGAACTATATCAACGATACCAAAGAATATGCCCGTGAACATGGCTATGTGAAAACGATGCTGGGTCGACGGCGCTACATTCCCGATATCAAGGCAAGCAATTGGAACGTGCGCGGGTTTGCCGAAAGAACGGCTATCAATATGCCGATTCAGGGAACGGCTGCTGATATTATTAAGCTGGCTATGATTGAAATTCACCATTGGTTGATTGACCAAGGCAAAAAAAGCCGCATGCTACTACAGGTGCATGATGAATTGATCTTCGAGATCCACGAGAGTGAAATGGAGGAAGTGCCGGATAAGATTATCGAGTTTATGCAAAGTGCCGTAGAACTGGATGTGCCACTGAAAGTAGAGGCAGGGATTGCAGGTAATTGGTTGGAAGCGCATTAGCAGTTTACAGTGAACAGGAAACAGTGATCAGTGTTTGATCTTGCTCATCCATCATTTGGTCTCGTTCCGCCGCTCTGCGGAATGCATGATGGAAGCTCAGCTTCCTACTCCCGGCAAGGTGAGGCAGAGCCTCAATAGGGCATTCCGGAGCGGAGCACCAGAACGAGTTGAAAACTTAACCCATTTTAAGAATACCATGTCGGATCACTCGGTCCAAGTATTGCTATAAACCTTCAACCTCCCAAATAACAAGAAACAGTTCACGGTTTTCGGAATAAGCATATCCGTAGAGGCGATTATTGCGCACTGCGCTTAAAGTAAAGCTTTGCAGTCCTTCAAACTGATCCTGAACTCTGAAACTTCCGGCAAGAGAGCCATCGAAATTTACGACGATCCAGTCGGGAGTGGTTTCATCCTGCCGGGGTATTTGTATCCAATAGCGTTTTTGATTGTCCATCACAAATTGCAGGATATAAGCTCGGTGTTCGAGGTACAGATCCTCAGCTCTGGAAACAGCTGCGTTATCGTAGGAGTCATTGCTTTTTAAATTTTCGAGATGCTCCTGTTTCCGCTCCTCATCAAACCGAACATTTTCAAACGGCAGTTGGATGCGGTCCTGTTCATTTCCATCTAAATCTAAGATCCTGATGGTAGCGTCTCTGTTATACGCCCGGTGTAGAAGTTCCAGCTCGGAGTCAAATTCTGCAAACGTCTTAAAACTATTGGGGTGCGAACTTGAAACCATCGAATATTCAGTCCGTGCCACAAGAGTTACTTCAGCTGGCCCAAGAAGTCTTTTCTCTTCAGTTAGTGGTTCAAGATCGGTATTCACCGGCGTCATCCACTCATGGTACATCGTGGTTGTATCTTTAATACCAATATTGTTTCGGTACAGAGCCCAATAACTGTCTTCGTCTCTTGGATATACCTTTTCAGGATAAAAGGAATGAAGTTCTTCGCTGAATTTCTGTTCAAGGGGATACTCTTGAACCTGTTTCCAGGAACCATCAACCTGTGCAAATATCTGGTGCCGTGCATTGTTGCGATCAAAGGTGTGGATGGTATCGCCCGGAGCAAGTAGAAGATCACGAAGGTCAGCAAACTCTCCGGGACCTCTTCCTTCCCGACCGATCTTTTCCAAAAAATTACCTTCACCATCAAAATATAAAAGTGCTTGTTGCCTCCAGTCATTTAGAATCACATGCCCATCCGATGTCAACATTATTTTTCTAAAAGCGGTGAAAAAGATCTCATCATTGATATTACTGACGCGTGCAATTTCAGTTAGCTCTAAAGAGGGTTCATTTGGCAATTCCTCGTCGGCAACCGGCGTTTCTGGTGAAGAAGAGCAGGAGATCAGTAGGGCACAAAAAATAAAAAGGAACAGGCATTTATATTTATTCATAAAAGGCTGGTATGATTCTAAGTAGGGAGTATACTTTAACCAAAAAGTAATTACAAATTTCCTAACGATTCCCCCATTCGAAAGTAATTAATGATGATGGAGGTTATCGGAGGTTGGCAATGTTGTTTTTAAAGGAAGTTAAGCCAAATTGTAAGGCAGAGCCTCGATAAGGCATTTCGGAGCGGAGCACCGGAACGAGTTCAAGCGGCAAAGTTCATAATCTCCGGTGTCGAATGTTTCTTTGGTGAAATCGATTCCGGTGTAGGTTTCTTCAAAAAAATACGCTTCGGTCATGCTGTGAAGTAGTTTAAAGGGTAGGAATATAAGCATCGATACTCAGGAAAAAATAGAATCCCGGTCATCAAGAAAATCCCACTAATAATAGTTGAATAATTAGAAGCCTGAGCTTGGGAATGAGTATTAAAGGACTGGATGACATGTGATAGGAAAGTTGAAGTTTATTCCTCCATCAACTAAGCTCTGTGATCATCCGCTTGATTCGCGTCATTTTTGTTCCAATTCATTGGAACATTTAGGGCTCCAATTCATGTTACATCCACATGAAAATAAATCAAGACTACGACGCTATTATTGTGGGTTCCGGTATGGGAGGGTTGAGTGCAGGTGCTATGCTTGCAAAGGATGGTTATAAGGTCCTCATTCTGGAAAAAGCGCACGCTCCGGGCGGATGTTCTTCGTCCTATTATAGAAAAGGGTATGTGTTTGAATCAGGAGCTACTACACTCATCGGTTTTGATGAAAATCAGCCTTTATGGAAATTGGAAAAGGAAACGGGTATCGATATTCCCCGGGAGGAGATCACTCCAAGTATGTCGGTTTGGCTGGATGGAGATCAGATCACTCGTTTTAAAGATCGAGACCAATGGATAGAAGAATGTATTCGTGTGTTTGGTAACCCAAAGGGACAAAAAGCTTTTTGGAATGAAGCGCTGAAAGTTTCGGATCTGGTTTGGAAGGTTTCGTTAGAGAATCCGTTTTTCCCTCCTAAAAATATTTCCGAATGGGGACAGCTTGCCGTTAATAATAATCCGCTTGATGTGTGGGTGCTTAAGTATGCGTTTCAATCTGTGAAACAGGTGATGCAAAAATATGCAGTAGATACTCCAAAATTTCGTCGATTTGTAGATGAGCAATTGATGATCACGGCTCAAGCCAAAGCAGATGAAACCCCGTTTTTGTTTGGAGCGGCCGGATTGACTTATACTAACTATTCCAATTTTTATGTGCCGGGTGGATTGCTTGAAATGGTAAATACCATACGCTCTTTTATCCAAAACAAAGGTGGAGCACTATACACCAAAGAAGGAGTAGAGATGATCTCAAAAGAAGGTGACCAATTTATGGTTCACACCAAGAATACCCGAAAAGAAAAATACACCTATAGTGCTCCTATTGTGATATCCAACGTACCGGTATGGAATATGAAAGAGCTGACGAGCGGGGAAATGAAAGCTTACTTCAAGAATGAAGCCAATGATTTTGACGAAGCCTGGGGAGCCATTACTCTCGGGATAGCAACTACAGATACATACCCTTCGGAATTACCCCTGCATAATCAAATTCATATTAATAATGGGCAGACCGTCCCTTATACAAATTCTGACTCTGTTTTTGTCTCTATGTCGAAACCCGGAGATACGGATCGGGCAAAAGAGGGTATGCGTACCTTAAATATATCAACACATGCCTCGCCTGAATTGTGGTATCGGTTAAATGGAACATATGATAACGCCAAACAACAGGTTGAAGATTTTATCGTTGAGTTACTGTGTGAGAAACTGCCCGGTTTTTATGAGGCTGAAATCGAAGTCATTCACACGGCAACACCGATTACTTGGGAAAACTGGGTGTACCGTAAAAAAGGCAGGGTAGGTGGAATCCCCAAAAGTATGGCACGAAGCTTGCTCAAATGGACTTCTCACGAAACTCCGTTTAAAGGTTTGTATCTTGTTGGCGATACCACGTATCCCGGACAAGGAATTCCGGGCGTAACTTTGAGCGGGATTAACGTATATTCACGTATCAAAAAGAATCATCACTAAAGCAGCTATTTTTTGAATAATTTTTCACCCAATACCCAATTCACTTTATTTCCACCGGTCATTAAAAACCTGTTGATTATCAATGGGTTGGCCTTTCTATTAACCAAGCAGATTTTCGGTTCAGGCTGGACTCCCATTGGTGCGGCCATTGCTCCTTACCTGGTTTTAAATCCGCTCGGCGAAGGCTTCATGCCCTGGCAGCTTGTTACCTATATGTTTCTCCACGCCGATTTATATCACATACTTTTTAACCTTTTTGCACTGTGGATATTCGGTCAGGCCATAGAAAATTTGTGGGGCTCTAAACGTTTCCTTGTCTATTATTTATTAACCGGAATTGGCGCGGCAATTATCCACATGTTTGTGGGTGGATATTTCACATATACCTTGGGAGCATCAGGTGCAGTATTTGGAATTTTGTTAGCGTTCGGGATGATGTTTCCAGATCGATATATCATGCTTTTGATACCGCCCATCCCGGTAAAGGCAAAATATTTTGTGACATTTTATGGGCTATTTGAATTGTTTAATGGCCTCTCGATGCCAAATAGTGGGGTAGCTCATTTTGCTCACTTGGGCGGACTTTTAGTCGGCTTCATTCTCATCAAATACTGGGGATTAAAGAAACCGGAATACTATGGATAGAGGAAGAGGATCATTTAATTTTCCGGGCGGAGGTGGTGGCGGAATGCGAAATTCCTTGCCTTTTGATTCCTTTTGGGGAGGAATAAAGTTCGCATATTTTCGGATGCCGGTAGCTATCCGAACCATTATGCTTGCTACTTTTGTGGTTTTTGTGATCCAGATGCTGGGCGGACAGACCTTAAATAATTGGGCAGTCACTTATTTAGGATTCGATCCTTCATTTCCGACCTTCTTAACCCAGCCATGGCGAATGATAACTTATTTGTTTCTGCATGGTGGGTTTCTGCATTTCTTATTCAATATGCTATGGTTATGGTGGATGGGAAGGGCTGTTGAGGAAACAGTTGGTCCCCGAACATTTACGGTACTTTATTTTGGAGCTGGTATTTTAGGCGCTTTACTTGATGCCGGACTTGCCATGATTTTTACCGATGCCATTGTCATTGGTGCTTCCGGTGCGGTTACCGGGATGTTAGTTGCTTTTGCAATGCTATTTCCCCGGGCTCCAATCATGTTGTTTTTATTCCCACCCACTGAAGCACGTTATTTTGTTGCCGGATGGATTGCCATCGATATTTTATTTATTGGAGCCGGTGATGGAGTAGCTCGTTTAGTCCACTTAGGTGGAGCTTTGGGAGGATATTTGATGATTAAAGCGTATAAACAAGGAAAAGATTTAAGTTTGGTTATCCGATATTTTGAATATTTATTTGGAAGAGTGAAGCCTTCTAAGTCCAAAAACAAATCTTCCCGAAATAAAAACATGCACATCGTCCAGGATGCTGAAATTGTAGAAGAGGTAGACCAAAATGAATTGGACGCTATTCTCGAAAAAATTTCTAAGAAAGGATATGATTCATTGTCCAAGGAAGAAAAACAAAAACTGTTTGAACTGAGCAAAGATAATTAGCTTTAGCACTTTAAAAGCATTAATCAGGTATGGCCGAAATAAAGCGTCGTAAAACAATTCAGGTAATGGTAGGGGATGTTCCTGTGGGTGGTGGAGCCCCAATCGTAGTACAGTCTATGACCAACACCGATACATCCGATATTGACGAAACAGCAGATCAAATTGAGCATTTATATCGAGCTGGATCAGAGTTAGTGCGCATAACGGTTAATAATGATGATGCGGCAAAAGCAGTCCCTTATATAAAAGAGAAATTAGTAAATCGGGGCGTTCCGGTTCCGGTGATCGGAGATTTTCATTACAATGGACATAAGCTACTGACGAAATACCCGGAGATGGCAAAATCTCTGGCTAAATTCAGAATCAATCCCGGAAATACCGGCACCAAAACCCGAGACGAAAACTTTGCCACAATTGTAGAACAAGCCATCAAGTATGACAAGCCCGTTAGAATAGGGGTAAATTGGGGATCATTAGATCAACAGCTGCTGGCTGATAAAATGGATGAGAATAATAGTTTGGCTAAGCCCAAGTCTGCAAAAGAAGTGATGCTTGATACTATGGTTGAAAGTGCTAAACGTTCGTCTAAATTAGCGGAAGATGTGGGACTCGCATCCAATAAAATTATTATAAGTTGCAAGATGTCGGGTGTGCAGGATGTAGTAACCGTATATGAACGCATTGCAGAGGAAGTCGATTATCCGCTACATGTAGGTTTAACCGAAGCCGGGATGGGAATGAAGGGGATGGTGGCAAGTGCGTCAGCTTTAGCTGTTATTTTGCAACAGGGAATAGGGGATACCATTCGGGTTTCCTTAACTCCAAAACCGGGAGCTGATCGTGCACTTGAAGTTCAGGTTGCCCAGCAAATACTTCAGTCTTTAAAAATTAGAAGTTTTATTCCACAGGTTACGGCCTGTCCGGGTTGTGGTAGGACCAAAAGCACATATTTCCAAGAGCTTGCACAGGATATTCAAGAATACATTGTAGAATCTATGCCGGTTTGGCGAAAAGTATATCCCGGAGTAGAAGAGATGGAAGTAGCTGTGATGGGCTGCGTGGTTAACGGTCCCGGAGAATCACGGAATGCAGATATAGGTATTTCCCTTCCGGGAACTTTCGAAGAACCCAAAGCTCCTGTTTATATTGACGGGGAACACTCAACTACATTGAGGGGAGATAATATTGGGGAAGAGTTTAGGGGAATTTTGAATAAGTACATTAAAGAGAATTACGGGAAGAATAAGGTCGAAATGCGCTCATGATCTTTCTTATTTGAGCATCAAATTGTAAGCCCTTTCATTTATATAAAGCTATTGTTAGCCTATTCAGACTACCTGTTTGAGACCTCAGGGGGGATATTGTCATTTCATATACAATTATTAAGTGTAAAATTTATAAATAAATGAAGGTAAATTAATTTAAAATAGTAATGCTCGATTCATTCCCAAGGACTCAATACACAGGTAATTTCTACTTGAAATTATGTAAGCGCTTACATACATTAAAAGAAGTTATAAACAACCAAGAAATCCAGTTAAACAAATATTGGAGACCTGATATGAATAAAACAGCTATACCGATTATAGGAGGCTGCTTAAAAGGAAAGAGTCAAAATGCATTAAAAACACTTGCATTTTTTCCGATAATTATGGCACTGCTATTTTCGGGAATATTACAAAATGAAGCTTATGCGCAGGATCAGAGGACCATTTCCGGTACTGTAACAGATAGCGAAACCGGTGACACCCTTCCTGGAGTAAATATTATTGTAGTAGGTACAACTGTTGGTACTTCTACTACATTAGACGGAACGTACGAGTTAAGAGTATCCAGTTTAGAGGATACTTTAGCGTTTTCGTATCTCGGTTTTGAAAGACGTTTAGTTCCTATAGAGGGGCGCACACAAATTGATGTGGCTTTAACTCCTCAAACACTTTCTGGTGAAGAAATAGTTGTAATTGGGTATGGTACACAGCAACAAGGTGATAATACGGGTTCAGTTAATTCCATAAGTACAGCTGATTTTAATCAGGGAAATATTACTTCTCCACAGGAATTATTTCAAGGTAAGGCTGCCGGTGTTAGTGTTACATCAGGTGATGGTGCGCCCGGTAGTGGAGCAACTATCCGTATTCGAGGTGGGTCTTCTTTATCAGCAAGCAACGACCCTCTTTTTGTAGTGGATGGAGTGCCTTTGGATGGTGGTGGAATCTCAGGTATGAGGAACCCTCTTAATACGATAAACCCGAATGATATTGAGTCCATAAATATTTTAAAAGATGCATCTGCAACGGCTATTTATGGGTCTCGAGCATCAAATGGTGTGATCATTATCAATACTAAAAAGGGACGTGTAGGGCAAGATTTGGATGTAAATTATAGCACAAGACTTTCATATCAGGCGAATCAAAAACGAGTTGATATGCTTGATGCGGATCAATTTCGTGATGTTGTAGAAGAACAATTTGGGGAAAATGGTCTTGACCGGTTGGGTAATACCAATACAGACTGGCAAGATCAAATCTATCGGAATGCTTTTGGACAAGATCATAATGTAAATCTAACCGGTGCTTATCAAAGCACTCCTTACAGAGTTTCTTTAGGATTCTCAGGGAATGAAGGAATCCTTAAAACAGATAGAAATCATCGTTTGACTGGATCGGTTACATTAAATCCAACACTGTTGGATGATGCATTAGAGGTTAACTTAAACCTGAAAGGAATGCGAGTTGATAACCAGTTTGGAAACAGAGCGGCCATTGGCTCTGCTGTTGTCTTCGACCCAACTCAACCTGTTAGAGTGGGTGATAAGGATGATGCCTACGGAGGCTATTATACCTGGGTTGATAATAATGATGACCCAAATACTTTGGCACCAGATAATCCTGTAGCATTACTAGAGCAACGCACTGATGAATCAACAGTTTATCGAACTATCGGTAATTTAGAACTGGATTATGAGTTGCCATTTGCATCTGGGTTAAACGCTATTCTAAATGTTGGTTTTGATTATTCTGATGTGGCTGCAGGTGATATTGCAGTACCAGAAAATGCAGCTTTTGAATATTCAGGTGATCCTGAGACTTCAGGAGTTCGAGTAGATTATGACCAGGTCAAAGAAAATGAATTGATCGATTTTTACCTAAACTACAAAAAAGATCTCTCAGAGTGGGAAAGCAGTTTCGATATACTTGCTGGTTATTCCTGGGAGCATCACTTTGAAGATGGTTCAAATTATACGACCAATTATGACCGAAGTGATCAAGCAAACCTGGATGTCAGGCAAGATTCTGACTATGCTACAGAAAATTATATTGTTTCATTCTTTGGGAGGCTGAATTACACCTTCAAAGACAAGTATCTTTTAACGGCTACACTCAGGCAGGATGGGACCTCAAGATTCTCTGAAGAAAATCGTTGGGGATTATTTCCATCAGCCGCATTAGCCTGGAAAATGCATGAGGAGTCATTATTAAGTGATGTAGAGAACATTACCGAGCTCAAACTTCGGTTGGGTTACGGTGTAACAGGTCAGCAAGAGATCGGTTTGGGAGATTATCCTTATTTAGCTCAATACACATACAGTCAGGCAACAGCCAGGTACCAGTTTGGTAATGAATTTGTAACAACTCTCCGTCCCGAAGGTTACAACGCCAACCTCAAGTGGGAGGAGACCACAACTTACAATATAGGTTTAGATTATAGTTTCTTTAATGACCGAGTTTTTGGAAAGGTTGAAGGATATTATAGAGAAACTACTGATCTGTTGAATGTTGTGCCTGTAGCAGCTGGATCCAACTTTACAAATCGAATTCTCTCTAATGTTGGTAACCTGGAAGTAAGAGGGTTTGAAGTTGAGGTCACAGGCCGGATGATATCTACACAAGACACTTACTGGGAACTTGGATTTAACATGGCCAAAAATAGTGATGAGATCACCAAACTTACCACTGTAGATGATCCTGACTATATAGGTGTTGAGACAGGTGGAATTTCAGGAGGTGTGGGAAACACTATCCAAGTCCACACAGTTGGTTATCCGAGAAACTCCTTTTACGTGTATGAGCAGGTTTATAATGCGGAAGGCGATCCCATTGAAGGGCTATATGTTGACAGAAATGGAGATGGTGTAATAAATGAATCTGACAAATATCGATATAAAAGCCCAAGTGCTGACTATGAATTTGGGTTTAACACAAGAGTGGAATACAAAAGCTGGGATGCTTCATTGGCAGGGCATGCAAGTTTGGGTAACTATGTGTACAACAACGTAAAATCGAGTAACTCCTATTACAGTGAGATGCTTTATGAAGGTTACTTGAGAAATGCTCCATCCTCTATTTTGGAAACCAATTTTGATAATGCTCAGTTTTTCTCTGACCATTTTGTTGAAAACGCGTCATTCTTGCGAGTTGATAATATTAACGTAGGATACACATTTAATAATGTACTTGATGCAATAAGCAGTCTCAGAGTCTCTGCGACTGTACAGAACGTATTTGTAATTACTGATTACAGTGGATTAGATCCTGAAGTATTCGGCGGAATTGATAATAATATTTACCCACGTCCCCGAACATTTGTTTTAGGATTAAATCTGAACTTCTAATTGAAACTTTTTAATAACCAAGATCATGTTTAATCAAACATATAGAACATTATTTATAGCACTTATTGTATTCTTGGGTTTCACTGTTACTTCATGTGTTAATGATTTGGATACTACTCCAATTGACAACGATGTTGTAACATCTGAAACAGTATATGAAACTCCGGAAGATTACCGACAGGTGTTGGCTAAACTGTATGCCGGATTTGCTACAACCGGACAGCAAGGCCCTGCTGGTGATGCTGATATTCAGGGTATTGATGAAGGCTTTTCAAGTTATCTTCGTCAATATTTTACTCATCAGGTAAATCCAACTGATCTGGCTGTTATCGGCTGGGGCGACGAAGGCCTTCCAAGTTTCAATACAATTTCCTGGACGGCTTCTAACAACTTTGTTATGGGAATGTACAGCAGGATCTACTATCAAATTGCTCTGGCTAACGAATTCATTCGAAATGCTGAGGGAAGAGAGGAAGCTGTAATCCAGGAATATGTTGCTGAAGCTCGATTTATTCGTGCTCTCAATTACTGGCATGCACTCGACTTATTTGGAGGAAATATTCCTTTTGTAACAGAAGAGAATGAAGTAGGGTCGCAACCGCCACAAGCTACCAATGCTAATGATTTATTCAATTTTATTGAAAGTGAATTGTTAGTTATTGAGGGTAATTTATCAGCTCCGGGGCAAAATGAATACGGTCGTGCTGATCGTGCTGCAGTCTGGATGTTGTTATCAAAACTCTATTTGAATGCTGAAGTTTATATAGGTCAGGATCGATATGATGATGTAATCACTTATACGGAACAGATCAACAATAGTGGTGCTTACACTCTTCACGATAATTATGAGGAATTATTCTTGGCTGATAACCATCTTTCTGACGGGATCATCTTCCCAATTACATTTGATGGGATCAATACTACCGGGTATGGTGGAACAACTTTCATCGCTCATGCTGCAGTAGGTGGCAACATGAATGCCTCTGATTTTGGTCTTGACGGTGGCTGGGGTGGGTACCGAGTTCCCCCTCAATTCGTGGATTTATTCATGGATGACTATACCGGATTTCAAACTCCAAATCCTGATGGCGATAAAATTTTGTATGTACCTGGTGGTTATCAGGGAGCCAGTGGTTACAGTGGTGACTGGAGTCCATTAGATGCAGGAACCTTAGTATCTGATGAGAATAACGGTGTTTATACCGGATATGTTTACTTCGCTGATGGAGCCGAATTTAAATTCACGGAAGGTGATTGGGGAAGTCAGGAGTACAGCAATAATGACGGGAGTATGGTTTCCGGAGGCGGAGGCAACTTCTCAGTAGAAGAAGGTGGATTCTATTACATGGTTATTGATACCAATAATCTTACTTATTCAATTGAGAAGCAGATCAACCCGAATGATTCTCGCGAAATGTTTTTTACTGACGGACAAACGAAAGAAGTTGCCGATATATCTGACTTTTCAAACGGATATACCGTTACAAAATGGAAGAATATCACAAGAAGTGGCGAAGCAGGAAGCGACTTAACCTTTGTGGATATTGATTTTCCAATGTTTCGTTTAGCGGATTCTTATCTGATGTATGCTGAAGCCACTGCAAGAGGTGCTTCAGGTGGAAATACGAGCACGGCTGTTACATTGATAAATGAGCTTCGAGAGCGTGCTTATGGCAACAGTTCAGCTAATATTTCAGGTAGTGATCTTACACCGGAATTAGTACTTCAGGAACGTGCAAGAGAATTATACTGGGAAGGTCACCGCAGAACTGACCTGATACGTTTCGGTCAGTTTACATCTTCCGAATATGTATGGGCCTGGAAAGGTGGTGTGCAGGAGGGCACTGGTGTAAGTGATATATATAGCATTTACCCAATACCTGCTTCTGATGTGAATTCGAATCCAAATCTGGAACAAAACCCAGGTTATTAATAACCAATAAAAATTATTCCACAGAATTATGAAGAAATTAAACTTATTAATTTTTGTATTGACCGGCCTGTTAGTTTTTGCTTCTTGCGAAGACTCTTTAGGGCCTAAGTTTAGCACCAATGTTGAGCCTACCAAAATAACCACGGGACCTTCCGGTGAAAGTATTGTCCTTACGGAAGAAAATGCAGATGAAACTGCATTTGAGATTGAATGGAGTAAACCCGGTGTTGGTTTTAGAACGGCTGCAGATTATAAGGTCGAGATGGCTCCTTCAGGTACCGACTTTGAAAGCCCAACAGATCTTGGGCAAACTTCTGAGACTTCATTTTCTATGACGGTGGGAGAATTCAATAACAGCTTGTTAGCTGCCGGATTGCCTGCAAATGTAGAATCTGAAATCGAGGTTCGGGTAATAACGGATATCAATGATGATATCGAACAAATGTTATCCGATCCGATCTCAATGTCTGTTACGCCATATTTCATAGATGTTAGTTATCCTCAAATCTTTGTACCGGGTAGCTATCAATCAGCCAGTGGTTATGGTAACGATTGGACACCGCAAGATGCCCCACCATTAACCTCAGTAGAGAGCAATGAGCAATATGAAGGCTATGTTTATATGGCTAACGGAGGTAATCAGTACAAGTTTACTCCTGAAAGAGACTGGGACGCAGATTATGGTGACAGTGGAGGCGATGGATCTCTTGAGGCCGGGGGTAATAATATAGAGTTGGCTGATCCGGGTTATTACAAAATCAATGTAAACCTGAATACACTAACCTATACTGTATTAAATACTCAATGGGGGGTTATCGGCAGTGCAACTCCGAATGGCTGGGATTCTGATCAAGACATGTCATACGATTTAGTTGATAAAGTTTGGACGATCACGCTAAATCTATCAGCCGGTGAAATGAAATTCAGAGCGAATGATGCCTGGGATTTAGATTACGGTGATAATGAAGGTGATGGTATTCTGGATCAGGGAGGTAGCAACATTCAAGTAGCTGAGTCTGGAAATTATACGGTTACGTTGGATTTGAGTGAAGCCCCTTATTCATACTCTTTAAGCCAAAATTAAATTCAATAAAGGCTAACAGTCTGGAATCCCCGGTTATGCCGGGGTAACCCGGCTCAGTTTTTCTACAATCTTAACTGTTTATTTCATAATAATGTACATAAAGTACATCCGTGAGCTAAATAATAGATAGTTTAATCCTGTTCCGGAGTTTAATTGACAGTAAGGTAATCACTAATTTAAGATTTTTGATTTGGCAGCAACGATTTACGATATCGCGAAAAAGGCCGGTGTAAGTATTGCCACAGTCTCACGTGTTTTCAATAACAGTGAGAATGTGTCAGATAAGTCACGCAAAAAAGTATTGGCTGTAGCAGATGAGGTTGGATATCACCCTCAGGTTTATGCACAGGGATTAGCAAGCCGCAAGAATAACACCTTGATGATTGTTGTACCGGTGAT
Organism: Gracilimonas sp.; assembly: GCF_031581265.1. Lineage (GTDB taxonomy): Bacteria > Bacteroidota > Rhodothermia > Balneolales > Balneolaceae > Gracilimonas. The sequence goes on along the minus strand of NZ_JAVLBQ010000001.1, from coordinate 18,760 downwards.
ATCAAATTACTTTTTTATGGAGATTCTTGGAGGTGTTCAGGATAAGCTAAGTGATTTGAATTATGACCTTAGCATATTCAACATTTCACCGAATAAAGATCTTAAAAAACAAGTTGAACATGTCTTAAAACGAAGGTGGGCTGAAGGCTACTTATTTGTTTCTGTTCATTTGAAAGATGAAGATTGGGAAAGCTTTACAAAATACAATGTCCCGATAACGTTAGTGGATGAATATTTTGAAGGGTTTGATTCTGTTAGTGTTGATAATTCACAGGGAGCTTATCGAGCAGTAAAAGCACTTTACGACAGCGGCCATACTAAGATTGCAATGCTCTCCGCATATGAAGATTCTAAGCCAATAAAAGATAGATTGAGAGGGTATAAAAAAGCATTGAAAGAGTGTGGTATTCCTTTTAATGGAAAATTGATTGTGAAAGGAGATACCATGAATCGTGATGGATTTACGGAAAGAGCAGGTTACGAAGCAATGAAGAAAATTCTGGCCTTAAAACCCAGACCGGATGCCTGTTTCTGTGCTTCTGACATTCAAGCGGTAGGTGCATTAAAAGCCATGCAAGATACCAGAATATCTATTCCGATAATTGGTTATGATGATATTGAACTGGCCGAATATATGGGGCTATCAACCGTCCGTCAGCCGATGAGAGAAATGGGCTTTTTCGCTACTCAAAATTTGATAGACAGGATGAATAATCCTGATAAAACCGTTTCACAAACCATTTATACCCCCGAATTAGTTACCCGCACTTCCATATCAGTGAATGGAAGATCTAAGGATACCTAAAAGTTATTTAATATGAGAAGCTCAAAGTTTCTGCCATTGCTGTTTTTGTTGTTCCTCTCAAATTCTCTTTGGGCTCAAATTATTACTACAGAACCGTCTTTTCCAACTGAAAATTCTGAAGTTACCATTGTTTATGATGCCACTGAAGGAAATGGAGAGCTGGAAGGATTTTCGGGAGATGTATATTTACATACCGGACTCATAACCGACAATAGTTCAAATGGGGGAGTCTGGAAATACGTACCATATGGCTGGACGGTAAACGATGAATCCATGAAAGCAACTCCACTTGGAGATGATAAATGGGGATTTACATATTCACCATCTGTTAGGGATTTTTTTGGCGTCAGTAGCGGAGAAGAAGTAGAGCAGATTGCCATTGTTTTTAAAGGGGTTCAAAATGGTGAAATAGTTCGGGAAGGAAAGGACACCGGGGGTTCAGATATATTCATTGATCTTTTTACAGGGGAAACCAATGCGCAATTTTTATCGCCGGATAAAGAGTTTGTGATATTAAATGATAATGAATCGTTTGAATTAGAAGGAGCCGGTTCTACAAATGCAGGCACGTTAAGTCTGACCCTTTTTAAGAATGGGAATGAAGTATTGTCGGATACATCAGAAACACTCACCTATAATTTTACTCCCACAGAAAGTGATACCGATGTAACCTTCGATCTTGTTGCCGATAATGGTCAAAATGTAACTGATACGGCCTCTGTTTTTTTTACTGTTGTTGATGAAAACAAATCCGAAACACCTCGTCCTGAAGGCCTTGAAGATGGAATTACCAGAAATGCTGATGGTTCGGTAACGCTTTCACTCTTTGCGCCTTCTAAAGAGTATGTGCATGTGATTGGAAGCTTCAATGACTGGACTCCAAAATCAGACTACTTAATGAATATCGAACACCATGGAAGTGACAGCACCTGGTTCTGGATTGAATTAGATGACCTGGAAGCAGGAGATCATGCATTTCAATATTTGGTAGATGGTGAAGTACGAGTGTCAGATCCATATTCAGAATTGATTCTTGATCCTTTTAATGATCAATATATCACCGATAACACTTTTCCTGACCTGATGCCCTATCCTTCAGAGGAAACAGAAGGGTGGGTTACTTATTTAAGAGAAGAGCAGGATTATACGTGGGAGGCTTCTGACTACCAACGTCCAGATAAAGAAGAATTGGTTATATATGAGCTTCTATTGCGGGATTTCCTGAACGAAAATAATTTCCAAACACTGACTGACTCACTCAACTATCTTGAAAATCTTGGAGTAAATGCTATTGAACTAATGCCTGTCAGTGAATTTGATGGTAATTTAAGCTGGGGGTATAACCCGAATCACCACCTTGCACTCGATAAAGCATACGGCACCCCCGAGACTTTTAAACGTTTTGTGGATGAAGCCCATAAACGAGGTATGGCTGTTATTCTTGATGTGGTAATGAATCATGCATCAGACCCCAATCCATTTTTCCAGCTTTATGGAAATGATGATTCCTATTATTTCAATTCTCAGGCTCGTCATGCCTACAATGTTTTCAACGATTTTGACCATTCATATTCCGGTACTCAATATTATAACAAAAGAATGATTGAGCACTGGATTGATGAGTATAAAATAGATGGATTTCGCTGGGATTTAACGAAAGGATTTACCCAGAATTGTTCTGGTGACAGTGGTGGTTGTACCAATGCACCGCAAACGGATCGCATCAAAGTGCTTAAAAAGTACGCAGATTATCAGTGGGCTGCCGATGAGGATTTCATTGTCATATTTGAGCACTTGGGTCAGGAGAGTGAAGAAGCTCAGTGGGCAAATTACCGTGTAGATGAAGGCAAGGGTATCATGTTATGGGGAAATATGAATCACCCTTACAGCGAAGCTACGATGGGCTATCATGATGGTGGGAAATCGAATTTATATGGCGTGCTTTCAGAATCAAGATCAAGTTTTGAAAAACGGTACTTGGTTGGGTATATGGAAAGTCACGATGAGCAATGGCTGATGTTAAAGAACAGAAAATTTGGCAATTCATCCGGAGATTACGATATCACTGATCTTGAAACAGCACTCGGAAGACAGAAATTAGCGGGAGCTTTTTTCTTTACACTGCCGGGACCTAAAATGATTTGGCAGTTTGGAGAACTCGGCTATGGATACGGTGATAATGGGGAACAGTGTCTGAATGAATCTCCCGATTGTCCGTCTTTTGCGCCGGGAAGAACGGCTGAAAAACCAATTCGCTGGGAATATTTTCAAGATGAAGAAAGGCTGAAACTCTATAAAACATGGAAAGAATTGATTCGCCTTAGAAAAAGCTCCCCGGTTTTTACAGATCCTGTATCTGCAAGTTATAGTCTGAGTGGCTCCACTAAGACATTCACTTTAGAGCATGATGATGCAACAGTGGTGGCTGTTGGCAACTTTGGTGTTACAGAAACTACGGTAGATGTAAATTTCACAAATAGCGGAGAGTGGTTTGATTTCTTTAGCGGAACTTCAGTTAACGTTTCAGGGGCAGATTTTGATTTGAACCTTGATCCCGGAGAATTTAAAATCTATTCAACCAAAGATTTTGGAAGTCCTGATGAAGAATTGGTGACATCAAATGAAGAGTTTTCAAATGGAAATATACCAACCGAATTTCAGCTAAAACAAAACTATCCAAACCCTTTCAACCCGAGCACAGTGATCAGTTATCAGTTAGCAGGGGGCAGTGAAGTCTCCCTGAAAGTGTATGATATGCTGGGAAGGGAAGTGGCTACTTTAGTAAACGAAAGGAAGTCTGCCGGAAGCTACCAGGTACATTTTGATGCCTCAAACCTAAGTAGTAGTATGTATATATATCGATTGCAAGCAGGTGGAAAAGTATTCACTCAGAAGATGATGCTCATTAAGTAGGAAATTGGGAATGTTAAATGTTGATTTATGAAATAATTCAACATTTAACATTCAAAATTTAAAATTAAACACGTGTTAACAAAGACCATTAAATCCGTAATTACTGTACTGGTGCTGGTTCTCACCGGGTGTTCATCTTATATCGAGGCCCCGGAAGAATCACAAGTCATAGGGCTGGCAACACCTGTAACTCTTGAGTATGGGGAAACCGAAATAATAACGGCTGATTACTTTATTTCTCACTCACTCATCGATTCCGTTATTGCCCCTGAAGGGTTACAGGCTCAGCTTGCTGAAGACAAATCCACCATTACCCTAACCGGTAATTTAGAAGCTCCACTTGATTTGCTCCATATTTGGGCTGAAGGATTTTCATATGACCTCTTAGTAAAAAAATCGGTCAAAAAAGAAGTTACGATTTGTTATGAGCCGGATAGCGAAGTCTCATCAGTGAAGCTAAAAGGGGAAATGAACAACTGGAATCCCAATGCCGCAATCTTAGAGAAGAATGGAGACGTGTGGGAAACGACAATGTTGGTAAACGAAGGTGTTTATCAGTATGTGTTGGTTGTAGATGGAGTAGAAATACCCGATCCGGCTAACCCAAATACCGTTTCAAACGGCATGGGAGGAACAAATTCAGTTCTTACTGTGGGAGATATAGAAGCTGAAAAGCCAAGTTTAGTAACCTATGATTATTCCGGTCCATCGGTATATCTAAAAACGGATTTTCCTGAGAATACCATTGTGCTGTGGAATAATTTTGAACTGGAAACACAACATCAGGATAAATTTGTGAGTTTTGAATTACCTGCGAATGCGTCCTTTATGGAACGGTCTCATATTCGTGCCTGGACCTATGCCGAAAATGGTAAACTGTCAAACGATGTACTGATTCCCTTGCATAACGGGCAAATTCTGAGCAATCCTGATCGGCTTAACCGCCACGATTATCACACATGGAATATGTACTTCGTGCTTATTGATCGTTTTAAAGATGGGAATCCCTCCAACACAAAGAAAGTTGATGATCCCGACATTCATCCCAAATCTAATTACTACGGCGGAGATTTCGCCGGCATCACACAGAAAATACAAGATGGATATTTCGAAGAAATGGGAGTGAACACGCTGTGGCTTTCTCCAATCACTCTTAACCCGGAAGGAGCTTATGGTTTGTGGGATAAAGGAGGGGTGACTACCAAGTTTTCAGGGTATCATGGCTATTGGCCTATTTCATCTTCAAAGTTAGATTATAGGTTTGGTACGGAAGAAGAATTCCGGGAACTGCTGGATGTGGCACACCAAAATGAGATGAGTGTGATATTAGATTACGTAGCTAACCACGTGCATGAAGAGCATCTTGTTTATCAGAATAATCCGGATTGGGCAACAGATCTGTATCTGCCGGATGGCACCTTGAATACCGAAAAGTGGGATGAATATCGACTAACCACATGGTTCGATACTTTTATGCCAACACTCGATTTTTCCCGGCCTGAAGTTATTGAAACTATGACCGACTCGGCTCTTTATTGGGTCAAAGAATTTGATTTAGACGGTTTCCGTCACGACGCCACAAAACATATTCAGCTGGAATTCTGGAGAACGTTGACTCGTAAAATCAAAGATTCGGTGACGATTCCAACCGGTAAGCGCGTGTTCCAGATTGGGGAGACCTATGGAAGTCGCGAGCTGATTGCCAGCTACATAAACTCCGGCATGCTGGATTCACAGTTTGATTTCAATATGTATGATACGGGGCTTAACACCTTTGGGCAGGGTAATTCTTTTGAAGGATTTAAAACCCAACTGCAGGAAAGCTTCAATTATTACGGCTATCATAATTTGATGGGCTACATTTCCGGTAATCATGACAAAACCAGATTTATCACGTTAACGAGCGGGGAAGTAGCTTGGGATGAAGACGGCAAACTGGCCGGCTGGACCCGTGAAATTGAATATCCCCAGGCTTTTGCCTATGACCGGCTGAGCATGTTTCATGCCTTCAATCAGACCATTCCGGGAATTCCTGTTACCTACCAAGGAGATGAATACGGACAGCCCGGAGCCAACGATCCTGATAACCGTCGCTGGATGGAATTCGATGAATCAGAGCTGACGGAAAATGAAATTAGCAACCGGAATATCTACAAGAAATTAACCGACCTGAGAACTTCTGAACTTCCGCTTTTATACGGAGATTTTAAGTTTCACACTGTTACAGAAAACACACTGTCGTATTCTCGTGCATACTTTGAGAATCAGGTGATCACGGTTTTCAATAAATCGGCTCAAACCGAAGAAATTGAAGTAGAACTGCGCGAAGAATTCGATTACACCAATTTAGAAGCTCATTTTGGCAATGACTTCAGAGTTGAAAATGGAAGATTGTACGTCACACTTCCATCCAACAAATTTGAAATTTTGACTTTGTGAGCCTGACTTATATCCCTCTGGTTGACGCCTGAAGGTTCTCAACCGGGGAGTATAAGATGTTTCCTGAAGGGGCAAATGTTAGCAACCTCGCAGTGTTCTCCCGAGTAATTCGGGATGTGAGCGTTGCAGGTAGCGGCAATAGATACTTTTAACCGAACGCTGCGAGGTCTTGTGGACGCTCGCAGGTTCTGCACTATACTCGGAAAAATTTATCAACAAACATTTCATAAAACACTCATGAACCCATTTAAAAACCTGTTATTAGCTTTTGTAACCATTTCTGTATTGGTATTGTCCTCGTGTGCATCTCCAGAAGTGGAAAATACGGAGGATACTCCTGTCGGAAATGTTGAGCATCCGGAATGGAGTAAAAATGCGAATATCTATGAAGTAAATATCCGCCAGTATTCTGAAGAAGGAACCTTCAATGCGTTTAGAGAAGACCTCCCAAGATTAGAAGAAATGGGAGTTGAAATACTGTGGTTGATGCCAATTCATCCTATTGGAGAAGAAAACAGAAAAGGGCCTTTAGGCAGTTACTACTCAGTTCAAGATTATAAAAGAGTCAACCCAAATTTTGGTACCGAAGAAGATTTCCAGGCTTTGGTAGACGAAGCCCATGAAAGAGATATGAAAGTAATTATTGACTGGGTGGCCAATCATACGGCATGGGATAATCCGTGGACTCAAAACCCGGAGTGGTATGAACTGAATGAAGAAGGAAATTTTATGCCTCCTCGTGGAACAGATTGGACAGATGTAATTCAGTTAGACTATTCAAATAATGAAATGCGTGAGGCCATGCATGATGCGTTAGAATATTGGGTGCGGGAATTTGACATAGATGGCTATAGATGTGATGTGGCAGGAATGGTACCCATTGACTTTTGGAATGAAGCACGAGATCGTCTTGATACCATAAAACCGGTATTTATGCTGGCAGAGGATGAAGGTCCGGTAATGCATGAAGAAGCCTTTGATATGACTTATACCTGGACTTATGCTCATTTAATTAGAGAAATAGCAGCAGGAAACGAAGATTTTTCCGTATTGGATAGCCTGATGGAAGTTGAAGAGACCAAGTTTCCTGAAAATGCTTACCGAATGTATTTCACCACTAACCATGATGAAAATTCCTGGAATGGAACTGATCCGGGTATGTATGGTGATAACTTCGAAAACTTTGCTGTTTTGTCTGCAACTATAGATGGTATGCCGCTTATCTACAACGGACAGGAATCAAACTTGGACAAGCAGCTTGAGTTCTTTGAAAAAGATGAAATAGAATGGAAAGACTACGAATACCAGCCATTCTATACAATGCTGTTGGACCTCAAGAAAGAAAATGAAGCACTCTGGAACGGAGAATTTGGGGGTGATCTGAATATCTTTGAATCTTCTGAAAATACCTTTACATATAAGCGTGAAAAAGGTGAAGACTGGGTATTTGTGTATTTGAATAATGGAAGTGAATCAGTTAATGTAGCGTTGGATGAATATGGAATCACAGGTAACACATCCTATGAAATTTACTCCGATCAGCTTCCCGAAGAAGATATCAATACGGTAGAAGTAGCAGGAAATTCCTGGCTGCTGATTGCGAATAAATAATAGTTAAAAAGGACAAAATGATACAATATAGTTTTTGTCACTCTGAGCGCCCGTTGGCTTTAATGAGTATGTGTGCTTACCGCGAAGGATCCCAAAGTTTTTTACTGATAAATTTTTAAAGTTTGAGACCCTTCACATAAGCCCTAATGAGCTTTATGAAGGTTTAAAACGCTCAGGATGACAACTTCGGAGTGAATTTTCAAATTAATCTCGGAAAATATTTTTAAGAAAAACACCAATTTAAAACCACCGGCTTATGTCAGATGAATTATTAAACAAACGACCCCGACTCAGCTTCTGGGAAATCTGGAATATGAGTTTTGGCTTTCTGGGTATTCAATTTGGTTTTGCCCTTCAAAATGCCAATGTAAGCCGTATTTTTGAAACTTTGGGAGCCAGTGTTGATGATATTCCTATTCTCTGGATTGCTGCTCCGCTTACCGGTTTAGTAGTTCAACCTATTATTGGCTATTTCAGTGATCGCACCTGGACCCGGTTAGGTAGACGTCGGCCATATTTTCTATTTGGTGCAATTGCGGCTTCCATTGCCTTGGTGATTATGCCGAATTCCCCGGTACTTTGGGTGGCCGCAGGTATGCTGTGGATTATGGATGCTTCCATCAACGTATCTATGGAACCCTTTCGGGCATTTGTCGGAGATATGCTTCCCTCGGAACAGCGCACTAAAGGTTTTGCCATGCAGAGTTTCTTTATTGGAACCGGAGCCGTTGTAGCTTCAGCTTTACCCTGGATGTTGAACAATTGGTTTGGTGTTGCTAATACCGCGCCTGAGGGTGTCATTCCTCCGTCGGTAAAATGGTCTTTTTATTTGGGAGCGGTCGCATTTATTGGAGCTGTTGTTTGGACGGTAATAAAATCCAAAGAATACTCTCCCGAGCAACTTAAAAGATTTGATGAAAATGAAAAAGGATATAAAGCTGATACTGAAAATAATGAAGTTGTAGAAGTTAAATCAGGTTTGGTAAATGTTAGGCAGGAGACTAATGATTTAAGAGATATACCTATTGAAGCCGGGGAAGGACAAAGGAAAATTAGTTTAGGGTTTATATTTGCGGTTGTGGGAGCCATAACTACCTGGCTTACGTATGAATATGCCCTCGACAAAGAAGTGTACGTTGCAACCGGAGGGTTAACAGTTGTTGGGTTGATCATGATGTTATCCGGGTTTTTGCAAAAGACAGGCAAAACAGACCAAGGACTTGTTGTAGTTATGCATGATTTTATTCATATGCCCAAAACCATGAAACAGCTGGCTTTGGTTCAATTTTTCTCATGGTTTGCCTTGTTTGCCATGTGGATCTATACCACGGCCGGTGTAACGGCTCATATCTATGGAACAAGTGACACCACTTCAGCTCTTTATAACGAAGGAGCCGATTGGGTTGGAGTGATGTTTGGAGTTTATAATGGGGTGGCTGCAATTGTAGCTTTTGGGCTTGCACCAATGGCAAAACTCTTGAGCCGAAAATGGGTTCATGCTATTTCCCTAATACTCGGTGGTTTTGGTCTTATCTCAATTTATTTCTTCTCAGACCCCATGATGTTGATTATTTCCATGGTAGGAGTAGGAATTGCATGGGCTTCTATTTTAGCAATGCCTTATGCCATTCTCGCCGGTTCTATACCTGCTAAAAAAATGGGATTATACATGGGGATATTCAATTTCTTCATCGTGCTTCCACAGCTTATAGCAGCTACAGTTTTGGGATATGTAACTCGTTCATTTTTTGACGGAGAAGCAGTATATGCCCTAATTTTAGGCGGTATTGTATTATTCATAGCAGCTGCTACCATGTACTTTGTAGATGATGTGGATGAGAACGTTGAACAGGTTTAAAAGCCTTCAAAGGCGTATTTTAGGAAAAGTTGCAACAATTGATTAAATTTGTTGCAACGGTTAATTATTGTTAGAGTCATGAGCAAGAAAGACAAAAATAAAAAAGATATTGTATGGTTTGGGATGAAGCTCACTCCGGAAGAAAAAGCCAAGATAAAAATGCTGGCCGAACGAAAAGGAGTGTCTCAAAAAGAAGCCGTAATGAGTCTGGTGAATGAAGAGATAGTAGAGTATAGGGTTGAACCCACACCTGGCTCTTTGTTGGATAGGGCTAAACATCTGGTAGGCTCAGTCGAAGGTCCCGGAGATCTCTCTACTAATCCCAAATACATGGAAGATTTTGGCAAAGACAGTCTTAGCTGATACCGGTCCAATTGTTGCTTTAATTGACCGTCGTGACTCAAAACACGCATGGGCAAGTGCGATGATGGATTCCTTTGATGCACCAATGGTAACTTGTACTGCTGTTATAACTGAAGCAATTTTTCTACTCAAACATGCGAATAATGGAGTAGAGACCCTTTTTTCATTGATTGATGAGGGAATACTACTGGTTGAAAATCCTTACCCTAAGTACAAAACTGATATTCATAATTTCATTCTCAAATATCAGAACATATCCTCTTCTCTGGCTGATCTCTGTTTGATTGCTATGGTTGAAAATAAAAAGGGCTCTAAAGTTTTTACTATAGATTCTGACTTCCTTGTTTACCGGGATTCTAAAGGAAACACCATCGAATTGCTCTCTCCATATAAATCTTAAAATGAAAAAATTACTCAGCGTAGCTATTCCACTACTATTTTTTGTCAGTTTACTTTCTTGTACAGAAAAGCAATCTCCGGACAACCAAGACTATTATAGCGCACCTGAATGGTCCAAAGGTATCGTTTGGTACCAAATCTTTCCGGAGCGATTTCGGGATGGAGACCCAACAAATCAACCGGATAGGGAACGAGCACGAGGCCCGGAAGGCTGGCATCCCACAGAATGGACCCAAGACTGGTATAAAAGAGATCAATGGGAAATAAATCATACCGACGATTTCTATGCCATTGTTCGAGAGCGGAGATATGGCGGCGACTTACAAGGGGTAATTGATAAACTGGATTACCTAAAAGAGCTGGGAACTGGCGGAATCTATTTTAACCCGGTTTTTGATGCCCAGTCTATGCACAAATATGATGCTTCCTACTACCATCACATCGATCGAAATTTTGGTCCTGATCCCGTCGGAGATGTTGCGATGTTTAAAGCTGAAGATCCGGGGAATCCATCAACCTGGCAGTGGACTTCAGCTGATTCTCTGTTCCTGAATCTAATTCAGGAAGCTCATAAAAGAGATATCAAGGTAGTAATAGATGGGGTCTGGAATCACACCGGAACCGAATTTTGGGCCTTTCAGGACTTGGTCAAAAATCAGGAAGATTCACCGTATAAGGATTGGTATAACGTACTTTCATATGACGATCCTGCTACTCCTGATACCAATGAATTTGACTATGAAGGCTGGTGGGGATTTAAAGGCTTACCGGTTTTAAAAGAGGAAGATGGCACGCTAATTAAGCCCATAAGAGAACACATTTTTGCAGTCACAAAACGATGGATGGACCCAAATGGTGATGGCGATCCCTCAGACGGAGTGGACGGCTGGCGACTGGATGTAGCTGAAGAAGTTGGTAAAGAGTTCTGGAAAGAGTGGCACACTTTGGTTCGGGACATCAACCCTGAAGCCATTACTGTAGCCGAAATTTGGACGGAGAAAGCGAAGGAATTCATCAATGCAGAAATGTTTACATCCGTGATGAACTATCGTTTTGCCTATGCAGCAAAGGATTTTTTGATTGATGACAAAATTGATACTGAAGAGTTTGTCCGAAGGTTGGAACAAGTTCAGGAAGACTATCCCAATGAAGCGGGACACGTTCTTCAAAATCTTATGGATAGTCATGACACCGCAAGATTGGCATCATTCACAGTAAATCAGGGAATTGAATATGAAGGGGAAAGTCATCCAAGAGACGGCTTCAAAGTACGTAAACCCAACGAAGATGAACGCCAAATTCAGCGCTTAGTTGTGGCCTTTCAGTTTACCTGGCAAGGAGCGCCGATGATGTACTACGGAACCGAAAGTGGAATGTGGGGAGCCGATGATCCGGATGACAGAAAACCCATGGTTTGGGAAGATATGGAGTATGAACCGGAGACCCATCATCCATTTTGGGAAGAGCGTTCGGCCGATGATAATAACTTTGATAAAGAGCTTTTTGACTACTATCAATCCCTGACAGAATTGCGAAATTCCGAACCTGCTTTAGCTTTAGGATCCGCAACTATATTAGATCACAATACCGTCGAAAAGTGGGTGATTTTTGAAAGAGTCCATGAAAATGAAAAAGTTCTGGTTGTATTGAATAGATCTGATGAAGAACAAAATTTTGATCTTACTTCTTGGATTGAAAAAGAAACGTTGCTTAATTTGATGATCAATGAGGAAGTGGCAGCAAATAACGTTAATGTTGGTTCGGTATCTGCTCTCATTTTGAAGTAGAATCTTATCTATCTATCAGAAAAAATTATATGCGCTTAAAACAAGAACAGTTTGTACCCTTTATGATAGCTGTTGGTTTCCTGACTATGATTATAATCGTGTGGTCATCCTTCAGTTTTACCAACAAACAATACCGGGTGTTTGAAGAAAATTTAGTGGAAGCTGACTCACTTACCACTATGAATATGCGGATTGTTGGAGCGGGAGATTCAGTGGGAGTCGAAGACCTTAAAGGGCAAAAAACGATATTGGTATTTTGGGCGAGCTGGTCTGACAAATCCCGTTCTATGTTGGACGAAATTGAAATACTTCAAAATGAATACGATTCCTTGAAAGTGATAGCTGCGTTGGTGAAAGATGCAGAAGAATCCCTTGCCCAAAATAAAGAATACCCCAACTTTGTGTACACCGATGGCATTAAGCTTTTCAATTACCTGAAAGTACCCGGATTTCCCAGCTATATTTTATTTGATGAAAATTCGAATGTGCTCAAATCAAATATAGGCTATGAAAAAGGAATTGGGTACGATTCCTTAAAAGTGTTTATGCCATGAAATCAGGCCGATGTATGATTCTAAATGGGGAATTTGTTACTGAAGAAGAAGCTTCAGTTTCTCCATTAAATCGAGGCATGATGTACGGGGATGGTTGTTTTGAGACCATCCGGTTTTATTCGGGCAAATTTTTGGGTTGGCAAGAGCATTTTAATCGGCTTATCAATGGACTTTCTTATTTGGGAATGGAAGCCGACTTCAGTTCACATGAATTAAAAGAATCTGTTGTTCGACTTTCCGATAAGAACAAACTTTCTGATAAAGATGCCATGGTACGAATTCAGTGCTGGCGGAAAGGGGAACGAGGCTACAAATCCTCTTCATCCCAGGTAAACTGGATGGCGCAAATTGGAGAAATATCGCCTAAGAAAGCCCCTGTTAGATTAACTGTAGCAAACACCCGTTGCATCCCGGATAAGGCTTTGTCAAGGCAATACAAGCTTAGCAATGGGCTGAATTACATCAAGGCCGCACAGGAAGCAAAAGCAAAGAATAAAGATGACGCCCTGATGCTCACCATCAGTGACAAAATAAGTGAGACGACCTCAGCAAACGTATTTTGGATAAAAAATGAAACCGTATTTACTCCATCAAAAAATTGTGACTTGCTTCCGGGAATTACCCGTTCCATCATAGTTGAAGTTTGTGGAGAGCAAAACATTCCGGTTCATGAAGGAGCCTACGATCTATATGAAATACAAGATGCTGAGGCTGTGTTTTGTACCAACTCTCTTATAGAAATTTTGGATGTATCTGCGATAGAAGATCGGGAATTTCAAATACAGCACCCCGTTGTTAGAAAAATCAAAGAGAGTTTTGAATCCTATAAAATGGAGAACCTGAAGATTTGAGTCGCTTTAAAACCATAGATGATGTTTGGGATTTTTTAAATGCTATTCCCATGTTTCAGAAATCCGGAGCGGCTGCATCAAACTTTTCATTGGAGAACATTCGTGCATTTTGTGATCATCTGGGAAATCCACAGGATGAATTTTCCTCAATCCATATAGCTGGAACCAATGGAAAGGGAACAACAGCACACCTGCTTGAACAGGTATATGCTGAAGCCGGCTATAAAACCGGGCTATTTACCTCTCCTCATTTATTGCGCTATCATGAGCGATTCAGGTTAGAGAAGGAGGAGATTTCAGATAAAAAGATTCTCGAATTTTTTCAGAAAGCGGATGACTTATTACATGAGATACCTCTAAGCTATTTTGAGATTAGCACCGCTCTGACGTTTTGGTTTTTTGCAGATCAGCAAGTTGATGTCGGAATCATTGAAACGGGCTTGGGAGGGAGACTGGATTCAACGAATATTATAAAACCGGAGTTGTCCATCATTACAAGTATCGGGATGGATCATGAAGCTATTTTGGGAGACCGTATCGAAAAAATTGCTCTTGAAAAAGCCGGCATCATAAAACAAAATACACCGGTTATAGTTGGTGATCTTTCTGAGAAAGCAGAATCGGTTATTAAAGAGGTTAGTTTAAACCGGAATGCACAGCTTTATAAAGCAAATGATTTGAAACCTGAATGGAAATCAGGCACAGTTTTTTTGAATAATCGCTCGGTTCAGCTCAACACAAAGTTCAGAGAAGCAGTTAATAAATGGAATATAGCAATGGTTTGGCTGGCTATTGAAGTTCTAAAAAGTAAATGGAATGTCTCTCAGGAAAACTTGATAAGAGGGATAGAAACATTTGATGGCGTCCGGGCTCGATTCGAAAAAATTCACACTGACTACGATTGGTTTTTCAGTGGAGCTCATAACTCCCAGGCCCTGGAATCATCCTTGAATGCCATCAAAGAGATGAAACCCATAGCAGATACCGTTCTTGTTTTTTCTTTGATGGGCGATAAACTGAACGAGAATACCTTAGAATATTTCAAAGGGTTTAAGGAAGTTTATTTTATTGAACAGGAGGGGGAACGAGCCGCAAAATGGAGTGATGTAAAGGATAAAATCGACGCCACTTTGTTAACAGAAAGTGATAAAGAAAAAATTTTAAATGAATTGAAGACAGAGTTAGTAATTTTTATGGGAAGTTTTTACTTTTATCCCATCGTTAAGCGGTGGATCACAAACGTATCATAATCTTCCACCCATTTACCTTACCTGATTGAATGTCCATTTTAGTTGCCAAAAAAGGGTAACATGATATTCACCCCAAATTCAGTAAGAATCATTTATTCATAACCACATTTTTATGTCAGATAATGAAACCGCCGGACTTTCGGCCGGGGACTTAGAATCCTTAGAAGGAAAAAAACTTCACGAACTACAGACAATAGCCAAATCCATTGGCATTAAACGTGTTACAGGAATACGTAAAGTCAATTTGATAGAACAAATTCGCGAAGAAGCTAAGTCAAAGGACTCTTCAAAGGATGAAAAGGATAGTAAATCTAAAGATGAAAATGAGAATCAAGAGAACAGTTCTTCGGAGAAAGATACTGAACTGAAAAATTATGGCGGACAAAGCCATATTGTTTCCTATAAAAAAGAGGAAAAGAAGAAAGATCAGAATAAGGGCAACAACAGGAAACGTCCACACAGTAAGACGCGCAAAGGACACGAGCATAATAAGTTGCCGGAGTCTCAGGCGCCGACTTTACAGGAAAGAATTGAAGAACTTGAACCTGATTTAGGTCCTTATTTATTGAACGAAGGGACGCTCGAAATTTTACCGGACGGATATGGTTTCTTGAGGTCGGTTAATTATAATTATAAGGCCAGTCCTGATGATATTTATGTGTCACCATCGCAAATCAAAAGATTTAGATTAAAACAGGGGGATGTAGTAATTGGTGTAATTCGGCCTCCTAAAGTTGGTGAGCGTTATTTTGCCTTACTTAGAATTGAAGGGGTCAACGGACGTATTCCTCACGACATGGATAACCGACAGGATTTTGAGGACCTGTTACCTATTCACCCCGACCAGCGATACAGACTGGAATTTTCACCAACGGAACACTCAACTCGTTTAATAGATTTATTTGCTCCGGTTGGTAAAGGTCAGCGTGGATTGATTGTGGCCCAGCCCAAAACCGGTAAAACTACGATTCTCAGAAATATTGCCAACGCTGTTTCTGCAAATCATCCGGACACCAAAATTTTGATTGTTTTAGTAGATGAACGCCCTGAAGAAGTGACCGAGATGGAGCGCAGCGTTAAAAATGCAGAAGTAGTCGCTTCAACGTTTGATGAGAAACCGGAAAACCATATCGGACTTGCAGAGATTGTTTTCGAAAAAGCCAAAAGACTGGTGGAAAGTGGTCATGATGTATTGATGCTGATGGATTCCATCACGCGACTGGCACGTGCCTACAACATAGTAGCTTCCAATAAAGGGAGAACCATGTCGGGCGGTATTGACTCTGAAGCTCTTAAAGCTCCGCGTCAGTTATTCAGCTCTGCCCGTAATATCGAAAACGGTGGTTCGCTGACTATACTTGCTACTGCGTTGATCGACACTGGATCTCGTATGGATGATGTGATTTTTGAGGAATTCAAGGGAACCGGTAATATGGAAATTTACCTGGATCGCAGACTCTCAGACCGACGCCTGTATCCGGCTATTGACATCTTCCGAAGCGGAACCCGACGCGAAGAATTGTTGGTTTCTGATGCCGAACGAGAGAAAGTGGTACTGCTTCGCCGTTATCTTACCAATATGAGTGCTTACGAAGCCATGGACTTTCTGCTCGATAAAATCAAAGGCACGAAGAATAATGAAGAGTTTTTGATCTCTATGAATAAATAGGGTTTTTTTCAGTTAACAGTGAGCAGTAGGCAGTGTACAGTAAGCAGTTTTGGTATGAGTTAGCTTACCATGTTTTTGTAAAAGTACTTTTCCTGTAGCTCACAAAACCATTCATACTCGCTCCGGACGCTCAGCGTCGGAGCGTTTTTGTTATAAGAAACGAAATTGTATTGTACAAGTTTTCCAAATTTGATCACTGTTCACTGATCACTGAATAACATATTCATAAAAGTTTGCCTGACTTCCGGATTTGAATCCCGATAGGTACCAAAATCAACATGTTGGCCCGGACGGGTAGTATCAACTTCAATGCCCCAAAGCGGAGAGAGGGTAGTAGGCAGCATCGAATAGCGCCCATCTCCGATCACATTGTTATGATCGGGGTGTTTGATGAGTATTCCATCTGAGAGCTTTGAAAATCGTTCTATATCGCGGTATAAGGTGGTGCCTTGGTATTCGCTGAATTCCTCTTCCCATTGCAGCAATGGAGCACTTTCCCCTTTATAAATAATAGGCTCTGAAAAAGGACTCAATCTGATTCCCACTGCATACAATTGCCCTTCAGCCACATACCGCGCACTCCAAAGCAGTTGATTGGCAATGGTAGGTTTTACAATCAGTTGGCTGATTATGTGATTTCTTGACGAGGCGATTTCTTCGGCGATACTTGTCGCTTTTTGTTGTTGAGTGAATCCAAAGGACAGGTAAAGAATAATCCATGCGAGCCCCAGCCAAGCGAATAATTTCTTCCTTTTATAAAATGCCATACCGGCTAAAATGATAACTCCAAGCGTAAAAAGGGGATCAAAGACTGATATAATATCCAGCGAGTAACGCTGATCGGTAAAGGGCCAGAAAAGCTGCACGCCGTAGCTGGTGAAATAATCCATGATTCCTGCCGTAGCGTAACCGGCCAAACTAAATAGGTAGGTTTGTTTTAAGGTCAGATGCTTTTTCACGAACCAATAGATGACCAAGGTGGCGATTAATGCCCCAAACGGAATGAAGAAAAGGGAATGCGTAAACTGCCGGTGCATCTCCAGGTTTAGCAGGGGATCGGAAGGGCTGGCAATAAATACATCAAGGTCGGCAAGCAGGGCAGAGGTCAGACCTGTAAAAGCTGCTGCCCGAAATTGCTTCTTCTTTGCAAAGGATTGGGAAGCAGTGGCACCAATAAGTCCGTGGGTGACGGGGTCCATTAGTTAGTTTAGCTTGAATGAATAAGTTGAAGTAAGAACTAAGATAAGGAAATAGAAAAGCTACAACCATTCCTAAAAAGTCAATAAACTTTTATTCAGCCGATACATTTGAGTGGGTTTATTGATCATTCTACCAGTTAAATATCCACAACTCTAAAATATTAATGAATTTGTGCGTTGAATGATATACATTATCGGGTGGTGAAATGTTCATCATTAATATGTTATCCGACGAGGTTCTGCGACACTTTCTTCGCATAAAAACTAAAAAGATGTGGTTTGCCGGTTTGAAGGCGGAATGCGGAACATTATGCGACGTCTTATAAGATACCCCAAGTCGCATATTAATATGTTATACCATTTTGAAACCATTAATTACACAACTAAAATAGTAAGTCTATGAAACCTAAAAGTTTTATTCTTTCCCTTTTCTTAAGTCTAATATTAATTTCCTGTGACAGTACGCTATTTATTGAAGTTGACTTAAGTGGGGAGCTTTCAAATGAAGACTATTCCCTAATCGATTATGACTTTGTGTTGGCCAATTCTGATAATTCTGACAAACTATATTTTGAATTTGTTACCAATAAAGAATTACAGCCAACAACAACTATTACCTTTTTTGACGAATCCGGTAAAGTAATTGCAGCAAATAATGCAAATACTCCGAATGACCTAATTAATGATAATATTGAAATCTCAGAAGAGAGGTCTTTTGCATATAGTATCGTTCTTGAAAATTTACGTTCAGTATCTTTAATACATGAAGTAATAATTGGAAATCAATAAAATGGTATAACAAGCGCATTAACTGGGGACGCGGACGTGCTGTTGGCTTCCAGAGTTGCTTGTTTTGAAATTTTAATCGTTTATTAACTCCTAATCTCCGCGCCCGTTATGCGCTGGGCCGTTATGTGGCTTTTAAACCTTAATCAAAAATTGACTTTAAAATGTATCGTCCATCAAGCTTTATTCTGTTATTGATATTTGTTGTTGGTTGTGGAGAAACAGAACTCGAACTAAATACTCGACAAGAATATTCATCAATTATTCGAAGAGTCG
>NZ_JAVLBQ010000019.1:0-55233 GCF_031581265.1 Gracilimonas sp. | reverse complement strand
CGTTTATAATACTTGTTAACCATTGTATAGCAATATGTTACAAACAATCATAACATGCTATACTTCATAAGACCCTTAATTATTCCATTTTGCTCTTGTACCTGAATAAGAATCAGAGGCTTTATCACCAGCGGGAGTTTCAACTTTGATAGTGATTTGTGTGTTTTGTTCATTAGAATTTTCATCATCAGTATCAGCTACTGAAAAAGTGAAATCGGTAATACCTGATCCTCCAACTAAGGCGTTTGGAATCTCAATACCTCCACCTGTAACCTCAAGTCCATCCGCTACTTCAATTGTTACTGTAGTTCCTGCAGGTAAAGGATTTCCGTTTGTATCGGTTACTGTAAGATCAAAAGTTTCGCCTCCATTTGAGGGAATGGTAAATGTAGAAGGGGTTAAGGTTATATTAGGAGTAGAGGGTGGAGCTGAAAATAGCACGTCAGCTTGTTCCTGAATCTCATTGTTATTTTCATCAATAGTAGTAGCTGTGATGGTTGCGTAACCAAATCCCAAGGTTGGGTGATTAAGCAGTGACCTTTTCCCACCGGATATTAAATCAACACTTACTTCACCATCTGCGTCAGTGTGTCCTACACCGGAGCCTTGTATAATTCCCCCCGTGGTTTCGAAGTAAACAGCCGTGCCGGGTTTAACCGGGTTACTGAATTTATCACCAACAATTACAGAAATTTGATTTCTGACGCCATCTCTGGCAAAACCTTCAAAATTGAATGTTTGCACTGAAAGGCTAAAATGGTCAGGGTCAGGGAATCCACCATGAATGGTAATAGCTACTGGTTTTGAGCGTATAGTGAGCCCTATGTCTTCCCGTTCAATTTGAGCTTGAATTTGTACAACACCGGCTAAATTTCCACTAAAAAGATTTGAAGTAACGGTTCCTTCGGAATTGGTTTGAGCGGAAAGCGGGGTTATTCCTTCTCCGCCACCGGGACCTGAAATAATGGAAAACTCTACCTCTTCAGCATTGTTTAAGTCCAGATTTCTCCCGGCTGAGTCTTGTAAAGCAAAAGTAAAGCTTGTATTAACGGTACCTCCCGTTTCTGCAATGTTGATACTTTCATTGGTGATTCCACCAGGAGCCAAGACGATTGCTGCTGCTCCGCCTGCTGGTCCGGCAACTCCGCCACCACCATTTCCATCATCAACTTCCTCAGGTTCAAGCTGAAAATCGAAATCAGTAATATTATCACCCTCGGCTACTTGCACAGTTTTAGTGCTGGGATTGTAATCATTGGCATTTGAAGTGATAGAAAGTTCCGTCAAAGAGCTAACTTGAATATCTCCCAATGTGTATTGCCCTTCTGCATTAGTTCTGGTAAATGTATCTGAAAACTCTTCGGGAGAATTTATTTGAACCGTAGCGTTCTCAATGACATTACCGGTCTGACTATCTGTTATACGCCCATTCAAGAATTTAGGAGCCCATAAAGAGGTTGCAAAAGCATTAAGTCTTAAATACTATAAATATGGTCTCACGCTCATTACGGGTATCACCGGTTCCGGTAAATCTTCCACACTTGATACAATAATTGATGCAAATAACCGGACGGTAGAGTCTCATATAGTAATAATCGCTTCACCCGTCGAGCTTATTCATAAGCCTCATAAATCAGTAGTACGCCATCGTGAAGTGGGCAGGGATGTAGAATCCTTTAAAGAAGGGGCTATTCAAGCTTTACGGCAAGATCCTGATATAATAGTTATTGGAGAGCTTAGAGATCCCGAAACTATATTGACTGCGCTCGAAATAACAGATTCAGGCCATAAAACATTTGGTACTCTTCATACATCATCGGCGATGGAAAGTATTGAACGTATTTTAGGTGAAGTGCCAACGGAGGAACAAAACAGGGTTAGAACACGTCTTGCGGATGTTTTAACTTGTGTAATTAGTCAAAAATTAGTTCCAAGTCTGGATGGTAAACGTGCACTGGCAAAAGAAGTATTAATCGTAAATTCTTCTATTAAAGCAGCAATTAGGAACAATAATATCAGTGAGATTTACCAAATGTTGATGGAAGGAAGTGAAAAAGGTATGAATACTATGGAGCAAGACCTCAAAAGGCTGTATACTGATGGGGTAATTTCAAAAGAAAATGTATTCAATTATGCCAATAACAAGACCAAAATGAAGCAACTAATGAGTGAAGTTAATTATTAAATACCAATAGATGCTTCAAGATAAAACATATACCGGGATTGTAGTTGATGACGAGACTCTTAAAGTTGCCAGAGTTCAAGTGGAAGGCAATAAGTTAAAGCTCATCAGCCTGGATAAAGTGCGTCTGGTAGAACCACTGATAACTAACAGGACTGAGAGTAGTCAGGGGGAAGGTGATATATTCGGTAACGAAACTGATAATGAGAGTGGAGATGATGAAGATATTATATTTGGTTTGGAGATGATGCTGAAGGAGCATCCGCCGAAGAGGGAGATAAAAGTGAAGATGTTGATCTTGAGGGTTTAGACGATGATTTAGGTGACATCGATTTTGATGATTTAGATGATGAATCAGATGATCTGGTTGATACTGATATGGTGGATGAATCGGACGCACCGGCTTCGAATGAACTTCTATTTTATAACCTCCTTACCTCAACTGATTCAAAAAGAATCGATTTAGGTTTAAGTGTCCCTTCAGGCAATACCATTTTTCAGATATTGCAAGACAATGACTTTTCTGATACCAAGAAAAAGGATTTAGAAGTTATTGTTGAAGATCGTTTGGAAGCCCTTCACGGAACTGTGAAAGATAAGGACCAATATTCTTACTCAGTAAGGGATGACGGCGCTTTATTACTGGCTTCGATAGATGAAGAGCCTAATTTATTGAGCATCATTAACCGTACTCTTGAGCTGTTCAGCGGCAAGTTGTTTATTAGTGAAATTTTGCCGGATGAGATTAATTTGTTGGGACTTATAAGAGCCAATTATGATCTTGATATCAATACGGTAACCGGGGTAATACAATTTAATGAGCACACAACGCGGGTTATCTTTTTAAAAGGAAATCAGCTATGGATTGTTTCTCCAATAATCAACGAAGGGACCAAAGATCAGAGATTCCTAAATACAGTTTTCAGTAAAATACTGTTCCAACTTGATACCGGAGAAGTTCCGAACCTGGATCGACTCATATTATGCGATAATTCCCTTGGTGATGATGCCATTGACTTTTTTAAAGACCGATTTCAAGATGTAGATGTCTCAGAATTTCAGTTTTCTGAGGAAGTATTTGATTCAGGAAATATCAACAAAGATTCCATTTCTTCTTTTACTACAGCTATTGGATCAGCTTGGTCGGCTTCGGGATTTAAGGCTGATGAGTTTCCGAATATTTCTTTCTTACCTGAATATGTAAGTGATCGACAAAAAATATTCAAGCTTCAATGGCATGGGTTGTTATTGTTATTTTTAATTTTAATAACTCCAATAGTAGCTAACCATTTCTATACACAATATGCTTCAAAAATAGATCAGCTTACAAACGAGGTTAATTCTCTTGACTCTCAGATTACCTCATTAGAACCGACTGTGCAACGTTATAATGAAATCAATAACGAACTAAGTCAAATTCAATCAAAACTTACACTGTTGAATGAGTTAAATGTTGGCACACTGCGCTGGTCTACTAATTTAGGGCTAATTAATGAATCCACTGAAGAAATTAATTCTATATGGCTTACATCACTCAGGGAAAATGAAAACAGTACTGAGATTAATGGGTATGCATTAAGCAGAAATCGAATACCCCAATTAGCGAACACGTTTAATTCTGCTACGCTGATTAGAGTAACTGAAGCAAGTATCCGTGAACGAGAAGTGTATGAATTCAGGTATATAATCAGAGACTTTTTTGAGGATGAAGAAATTTATACCCCTGAAAGTGCGAAAGGTATTAATGAACTTGTAGGGGAGGAGGACTGATTTGTCGTACGCTGTAAGAAATACCATTATTTTGTTAGTAACGCTTGCGTTATTTATTGGAGCATCTTATTCCTATATCAAATTCTTCCAGATGTCTGAAATTGAGCGTTTAGAGCAAACAGTATCTGAAAAACAAGATGATCTGAATTCTAAAAAGGCTACCAGTGATGCCTTTCCCGCATTAAATGAAACGTATAATAAGGCGGTTTCTATAATCGAAAACTACGATAAAACACTATTTGATAATCCTAATCCGGACGATGTATTCGATTATCTTGACTACATAAGTAATAGCGACACTCTGACTAAAGTTTATTTCGATTTTAATTTCACCGATTCTACTGCTCAAGACCAATATGGAATGATGTATGCTGATATCAGTGGTTATAGTAAATTTGTGAATGTTTTAAATTTTATAAATAAGCTTGAAAATAGCCGACTCTTAAATAAAGTTACACAACTTTCACTTGTGCCGGCTACCGGTGGAGCTGAAGAATTAGATGAAATTACGTTCACATTTACCTTAGAAAGTTATTATGAAAGAGTACCCATTCAGGAAAACCCAAGAGTTACAAATAGTTTGGTACTCAATGAGGAAATTTCAACATATAATCCTTTTTATCCTTTAATACAGCCTACAGTTCCGCCCAATACTGAAAATCTTATTAATATTGAACAAAGCAGAATTATTGGATTAACTGGAACAAGAATTTTTATTGTAGATCAAAACGGAAATATCACTTCACTTAGTGAAGGAGACCAGGTATATCTTGGTGAATTAGAATCAATTGATTTGGAAAGCAAATCAGCCACATTCAACTTAAATAAAGGTGGTATTACAGAATCTGTCACCTTGGAGTTAGAGCGATGAAATTATTACATGCATTTTTGAAAAAAATCAGTTTGTTGTTCATATACATGTTTGTAGCAGTAGCTCCACTATTGCTACAAAGCAGCGTGCAAGCTCAGATTGTTGATCCGCTAAACGAATACACCAATCCTGACGAGATTGTAGCATTTGATAAAAGCACCTCTTATGCTGAAGCCATTGAGGTTATAGATACTTTTGCTCAAGAATATGAAGATAAATTTATAGTGGATAACACCGGTTACAGTGGTACAATTGGTGTGAATCTGCCGGCCATGCACTGGAAAGACGCTCTTGAATATATTATGAGATTCCAGGACTTGGAATTGACTGAATATGAAGACTTTTATGAAATTACTGTACCTGAGCCGGAGCAGGAAAGTACCAACCAAACTGCAACCGGGGGTGCCCAACAGACTACCGGAGAAGGCCAAATGCCTTTGCCGACCACTCAAACTCGTGAGATAAGGATTAATGCTACATTTTTCGAAGGAAATAGAAGAGCTTTACAAGAAATTGGGGTAGACTGGTCTACACTTACAAGTGATGCTCCGGAAGATCTTGGGAATTTTGTGGGAACTCAAGGTACAGAAACAGTTCCATCAGGAAATTTTGATGATCAATTTGTTTCAGTGAATTCTTTTAGTGCATCAAGTGTATCCCAGAATGCTTTTAACTCGTTGGTAAACCTCGGTGAGTTAGGGGCAGGAATAAGTGTGCAGGCATTATTCAGGGCTTTTGAAGCAGATAACCTTGGCAAAATTTTAGCTACTCCCTCAGTTAAAGTGGTAGATGGGGAAGAAGGTAATATTCAGGTTGGTCAGGATTTTTCTATCAAGCAGCGGGATATTGCAGGTAATGTTATTGACCAATTTGAAAGTACAGGAACTATTCTGAATGCGACTCCTCAAATAATAACACAGGATGACACTTCATTTATATATCTGGATTTACAAGTAGAAAGATCTACAGTACAACCCGACGTTGTAAGTACTATCATAAACAAACAAAATGCTACCACCTCCGCTATACTTTTAGACGGGGAATCAACGTACGTTGCCGGTTTATATAGAACGGAGGAGTCAACAGTAAGAAGAGGGGTTCCAATACTGAAGGATTTACCGGGTTGGTTTTTAGGACTTAGATATTTGTTTGGATATAACTCAAAAGATTTCTCTGAAAATGAACTTATTATCATTGTTCAGGCTGAATTGATTGATCCTGTTTCGGAGCGTATGAAGAGAAGAAGGCTTTCTACGAGGGAGGTTTTAAATGATACACGAGACCGAATGAGAACGGATTTAGACCGGGTATTTAGTGAAGAAGACCCTGAATTAATTGGGGGAGATCCACAAGTAGAACCCAATGGTACAACTCAAGTGGATACAACGGAATCGGAAGGTCAGAATAGTTAGAATACCATAAACGAAGAGATTTCAAAGGAAGAACCTGTAATTGACGAAGAGTTAACGATGCAGGTTCAAAAGCCTGAGTTAATGACGGTGGTACCAAAAGCTTTCAGCTTAGATGAATACCTCGATTATCAAGCCAATGGTCCTGATGAAACTTCTGAAGTGGTAGAACAAGAAATGAAATATTTTATAATCGGCGGCTCATTCTTAGTTCCGGGTAACGCAGAAAAATTCCAGGAAATGTTAGAAGAACAAGGGTATAACACACAGATTCTATTTAACCCGGAGACCCGATTTAATTACGTAGCTTACGAAGCATTTGCAGATTATAAACAAGCAGTAGATCGAACCTTAGAGATTCGAGATACATTCAACGAAAATGCATGGATTTTTGAGCTACAGTCTGAATAAAATTCAGGAATGTTGTTTTAAGTATGTAATTGCAGCCTGATTGAAAGCTCTTGGTCGTTCTACATTACACACATGCCCACAATTTTCTATGACCTTTAGTGCGGAGTGTTTATGCTTATTTACGATCTGTTTAACGGGTGGTAAGAACATGTGATCTTCACTTCCCATCACATATAACATAGGAGAATCCACTTCTTTTTCTTTAAAATACTTGAGTAGCGGGTTTACTTCGTTGGTTAGCTTAAACCAACGCAAGAATTCCTTTTGATATAATTTCTTGGCCTCTCTGATAAACAAATTGCGGGATTTTGCATGTCGCTTACGAGGCATGATTATCCATGCAAAAAACTTATACAACCACATATAAGGGATGAACCGCTTAAACATATGACCGATAAATACTAAAATTCTCGAACGCACATTTAATCGGGTAATAGCACCACAAAGTACCGAAGACTTAACACGCTCAGGAGCAATTTCAGCAATAGTTCTGATAATAATTGTTCCTAATGATACGCCGATAAAGTGCGCTTTTTGAATTTCAAGGTGATCAAGAACTTCTAAAATATCCCGACTAATAAATTCAAAGGAATAATCCTCTTCATAATATTTTTGGAGCATGTCTTTGGACTTTCCATGTCCTCGAAGGTCAATCAATAATACATTGAAATGCTCTTTAAAATCGCGAAGTTGATTAAACCATATAGATGAGCTCCCACCTGCACCATGCACAAATATTACCCAGTCTCGGTCATCGGAAGATTTAAATTCTTTGTAATAAAGCATGTACAGAGGGTATCAAATATTTCTCTTTAAATAAATAGTGATATCGTAAAATATTCAAACAATTAAACAACATTAACTAAACAAATTGATAATGAATAACCAATAGCTTTAGTGAAACCTATAATTAATTCATCATAAAATGACAGCTATCCTCAAAACGAATTCAAAGAACAGAAAGTTTGAATCGATAACACAATTTACCAGAAAATATACGGTAAGGTTAGCTCGGAACCAGGCAGAAATTGAAGAAGCATTAAAACTTCGTTTTCAGGTTTTTAATATTGAACTTGGGGAAGGGTTGGCAAGCTCATATACCAACAATATGGATGTAGACGAATTTGATGCCCAGTGCGATCATCTTATTGTGGTTGAAAATGAGACAGCTGAAGTTATAGGAACTTACCGTTTACAAGATAATAACATGGCTGAACAGGCAATGGGTTTTTATACCATGAGAGAGTTTCAGATAAACTTGTTGCCATCTGAAATCTTGTTAAATGCAGTAGAAGCTGGACGAGCGTGCATACGTAAGGACCATCGCAATTCTCGAACATTGTATTTGCTGTGGAAAGGAATCGCCAAATATTTGTCATATTCAGGCAGGCGACATCTATTTGGTTGCTGCTCTATACCCTCACAAGATGATTACGAAGGTTGGCAATATTACCGATATCTAAACAAGCATGATTTTGTGGATACGAATATGTTAATCCCGGTTCAACCTGACTACATCTGCAAAGACAAAATTTACATCAAAAAGAGTGATCCGATATTGCCTAACCTTTTTACATTGTACCTGAAATTAGGAGCAAAGGTATGTAGTGTTCCAGCGATCGATCAAGAATTTAAAACCATCGATTTCCTTATACTACTCGATCTGCAAAACTTATCTACCGAAACTAAACAACTGTTTTTCACATAGAATTTATTAATTTCAGCCCATGCAATATCTACGGGCTTTTATAAAATTAGGCATTTTTCTTTTGGTGACCATTCTGCTTTATAGCATGATCATGTTTTGTCTGGCGGGAAGTATTTTTGGATTGAATTACGAGAAATACAGAGGGTACTTGCTAAAAACCTGGGGGCGTTGGTCATGTTACGTACTCGGTATAAAAATTGAAGTAGATGGTCCTGTACCTGACCCACCTTTTATGCTTGTTTCCAATCATTTAAGCTATGCGGATGTATTTGTTTTATTCTCACAGCTTAGGGGGTTATTTGTAGCCAAGAGTGATGTTAAAGCTTGGCCTTTGATAGGATTTATTGTTAAAACATGTGGAATTCTGTTCATCGACCGAAATCGAAAGCGTGATGTTAAAAGAGTGAATGAGCTTATATCAAAGAATATTAATCAGAATCAGGGAGTTATCATATTTCCTGAGGGAACGACAAGCCCGGGAATCTCAATTTTAAACTTCAGAACTTCATTATTGGAATATCCTGCTTCTGTAAATTTACCCGTTTCATATGTCGCAATTTCATACCAAACTGACTCGCCTGTTGCTCCGGCTTATCAGTCAGTCTGCTGGTGGGGAGATGATTCTTTTTTTGGACACTTTTTAAAATTGCTAAAGTTAAAATCAATTTCATGTACATTGAATTATGGCGAACAAAAAATTGTCGATGATGACAGAAAAGAATTAGCTATCGAACTAAATAAAGCCGTTCAGCATGTATTTGAACCAGTTATATCAGTAGATGATTTTGAAGAAAAACATGGAACCTTCAAACCTCTGACCTTTTAAGAGCCTGGCGTGATAAAACCTTATTTACTCTCGATTTTTCTACTATGTACAAGTTCTATGCTTAGTGCCACTCAAGCTCATACAGGGTACCTTAGTCAAGATATATCTGTTCAGGATACTACAAACATCAGTAAAGATAGTCTTGATGAACTGGTTCCCTATTTGGATGAGGTTGAAGCCGATTCCCCTGAAGAGCGTTTAGGAGTGTACTCACTGGCAATAGCTATATCTACTTTTTTTAGTGAAGACCTGGCTGTAATTGGAGGGGGGATCATGTCTGCAAATGGATTGCTCCCATTTTGGTATGCAGTTTTAGGGGCCGTTTTGGGTATCTTCATTGGTGATTTTTCTCTCTACCTATTAGGTAGATATTTGGGTAAACCGGTTTTAAAGTATCCGCCATTTAAATGGTTTTTGTCTGAAGAAAGTATCAAAAATTCATCGGCTTGGTTCAATACTAAAGGTCCCTACATACTAATTATCAGCCGATTTATTCCCGGTAGCAGGATGCCGGTGTATATAAGTGCAGGAATGCTGGAAGTTCCATTTTGGAAATTTGCTCTTTATTTTGGAGGAACTGTACTTTTATGGACTCCTATATTTCTTTGGCTATCCATGAAAGCGGGAGAGGAGATTTTATACATTTATGAAGCGTACGACCAATTTGCTATTCCATTAATTCTGCTTTTTGTAATTATATTCTGGGGATTATATAAACTGCTACCGTTATTATTTACGGTATCCGGCCGAAGACATTTGTGGGATAAGGTTAGGAAATTATTCAAGAGTAAGAATAAATAAAAAAAGTCCGGATGTTAATCACCCGGACTTCTCAATAGATATAGAAATAAGTTTATACCGATTCTATAATTTTATTTAGCGTTTCACTTGGTCTCATTCGGTCAAAAACCTTATCGCGGTCAGGCCAGTAGTATCCATCTATGTCTTCTGGATTTCCCTGAGCTGAAATTAACTCCTTATTAATCGTTTGTTCGTTTTGCTTCAATTGTTCAGCTACCTTTCCAAAACGTTCAGCTAATTCGGTATCTTCAGATTGACTTGCCAAGGCCTCGGCCCAATACATAGCCAGGTAAAAATGACTACCACGGTTATCATGTTCATTTACTTTACGGGATGGCGATTTATCATTTTGCAGGTACTTTGTATTCGCTTCATCTAAAGCCTCTGAAAGAATTAAGGCACGCTTATTTTCAAAGGTCTTACCAAGATGTTCAAGTGAAACCGCAAGGGCTAAAAACTCACCCAGGGAATCCCATCTCAAGTGACCTTCTTTTAAAAACTGCTGAATATGTTTTGGAGCTGAACCCCCTGCACCGGTTTCAAATAATCCACCGCCATTCATAAGCGGAACAATGGAAAGCATTTTTGCACTGGTGCCTACCTCAAGAATAGGGAAGAGGTCGGTTAAGTAATCCCGTAATACATTCCCTGTTACTGATATGGTATCTTTACCCGCTTTAGTGCGTTTTAAGGTGTAGCGCATAGCCTTCATGGGAGACATAATCTGGATATCGAGCCCTTCTGTATCAAATTCTGGCAGGTAGTGGTTTACCTTCTCGATAAGTTCGGAATCATGTGCTCGGTTTTCATCCAACCAGAAAATAGCAGGATCTCCGGTTTCACGTGCTCGTCTTACTGCAAGACCAATCCAGTCTTTGATAGGAGCGTCTTTAGTTTGGCACATTCTCCAGATATCACCTTCTTCTACTTTATGTTCCAGAAGTGCTGAGCCGGATTTACTTACAACGCGAACTTTACCATCACCGGGAATTTCGAAAGTTTTATCATGTGAACCATATTCCTCTGCTTTTTTGGCCATTAACCCAACATTGGGAACACTCCCCATAGTAGTAGGATCAAAAGCCCCGTTTTCTTTACAAAAATCGATCACTTCCTGATAAATACCCGCATAACTGCTTTCCGGGATAACGGCTTTAGTGTCCTGAGTTTCATCTTTTTTATTCCACATTTGGCCTGAATTTCGAATCATAGCCGGCATAGAAGCGTCAATAATTACATCACTAGGAACATGAAGATTGGTTATACCTTTGTAGGAGTTAACCATTGCAAGATCAGGTCCCTTTTCGTAACATTTCTGAATATCAGCTTTGATCTCTTTTTGCTTATCTTCAGGGAGCTCTTCAATTTTTGACTCCAGGTCACCAAATCCATTATTAGGATCTACCCCAAGTTTTTCCAGTGTTTCCCCGTGCTTTTCAAAAACATCTCTAAAATAGGCTTTAACAGCGTGACCAAAAATAATTGGGTCAGAAACTTTCATCATCGTTGCCTTCATGTGCAGCGAAAAGAGAACATCTTTTTCTTTGGCGTCTGCAATCTGGTTTTCTAAGAAATTGACCAATGTTTTCTTGCTCATATTGGCAGCATCAATCACTTCTCCAGGCTGAAGGGGAGTGCTTTCTTTAAGTACTTTTTTGGTTCCGTTAGCGTCAATAAATTCAATTTTAACATCATCGGTATCTTCAACGGTAAGTGATTTTTCAGAATGAGCAAAGTCATTGTCATCCATTTTTGAAACGTGTGATTTTGAATCAGAACTCCAGTCACCCATAGAATGAGGATTGTTCTTGGCGTATTCTTTGACCGGTTTGGGAGCACGACGGTCTGAATTGCCTTCCCGAAGGACAGGGTTTACAGCACTACCTTTTGCAATATTATAGCGATCATGAATTTTTTGTTCCTCTTCATTTTGAGGCTCTTCCGGATAATCCGGGATGTTATAGCCTTTTTCCTGAAGCTCTTTAATTGCTGCAACTAACTGGGGCACAGAAGCACTGATGTTAGGTAGTTTTATGATATTTGCTTCCGGTCTTTTAGCCAATTCACCTAATTCCGATAAATCATCAGGCACTTTTTGATCATCCTCTAAATAATCCGGAAAGTTGGCGAGTATACGTCCGGCAAGTGAAATATCTTTGGTTTGAACATGTATGCCGGCTGCCTTTGTAAAGGACTCCAGAATAGGTAAAAAGGAATGGGTTCCTAAAAAAGGGCCTTCATCTGTAATGGTGTAAAAAATCTTGGCTTTATCCGTGCTCATTTTGAAAATAATTTGATGTTATAATTGTTGATTGAAAATCTTAAACATCGGCATTTAAGAAAATAAAAGGGGCATGGAGTTTACAAATTTTACGGGCAAAAGAACATCTGTTAGATGTGATTAAAAAGCCGAGTTCCACTGAATAATCAATTCATTATTCGATATTCACCTTTCACAATCACTATATTAAGCTGAGATCGTTTAATAATGGTCTTTAACTTCATAAAGCCCAAAAAATAAGGTGTAATTATGATTAAGCCTATGTTTGGCTTCCGCCCAAAGCCCAAAAAATTCGATTACCCATTCAGATATTATGATCCTGAAAAGGATGAAAAAGAAAAGCGTCGTAAGCGCATAAAATTTGAAACTCATACCCGAAGAAGACCTAAACAATTTTCTCGTGTACTTTTTTTTGCAGTTCTGTTGAGCATTGTCGTTTACCTAATTTCACTTTAAAACAGATTATATCCATTGAGCAATACGCATACCAGCGATTCTATAATACACCAGTTACCTCCCAAAATTAGTAATAAAATTGCCGCAGGAGAGGTGATCCAGCGTCCGGCTTCCGTCGTAAAAGAACTTTTAGATAATGCTATTGATGCCGGTGCCGATCAAATCAAAATACTTATTCAAAATGCGGGTAAAACCCTGATTCAGGTTTCTGACAATGGCTGTGGCATGAGCAAAGAAGATTTACCGCTTTGTTTTGAGCGGCATGCCACTTCTAAGATTAATTCTGTTGACGATCTATTCAAGATTCGCACTCTTGGCTTTAGAGGAGAGGCGATGGCATCTATTGCTTCGGTTTCACAAGTTACGGTTCGCACCAAAAGAGCGGAAGATGAAAACGGTTGGGAATTCGAAGTTTGGGGCGGAGATGAAAAAGAAGTAAAACCCGCTGCCGTTGATGATGGTACAACCATTGCAATTCGAAACCTGTTTTTTAATGTGCCGGCAAGACGCCAATTTTTGAAAACCGATGTAACGGAATTACGGCACATATTAAAAACGGTACAGTATGCTTCTTTAGCTAATACCGATGTGGCTTTTTATATAGAAGCTGATGGAGATATTATTAATGATTTACCTATTCAGGACTTGAAAGATCGGGTTACCCAGATATTTGGAAGTTCATATAAAGCAAGTCTGATAGAGTTCGAAGAAGAAACAAGCTATGTGAAAATTCATGGATTTGCTTCGGATCCTAAATTGGCAAAAAAAAGCAGGGGAGAACAATTTCTGTTTGTGAATGGGCGTCCATTTCAGCATCGGTACCTAACGCATGTAATATTGAGTTTATATGATGCCTGGACTCGCAATAACGAATACCCCTTTTATGCTCTGTTTTTTGATATCGATCCCTCTAAAGTGGATGTAAATGTTCATCCTACTAAAATGGAGGTTAAATTTGAAGATGAGAGAAGTGTTATTCAGCTTGCTCGTTCCGTGGTAAACAGGGCGCTAAACTCCCATTTTAAAGTTCCTGATATCCAAGAAGATAAAGATGCTTTTTTGAGTGATGATTACTCAAAAGGATTTGGTTCCAATTTTAGTTTCAACAGGCCGGAATCAAGCAGGAAGAGTGCCGGGGGATTTCAAATTCCATCCCGTATAAATACCCAGTCTAATCCTGTAAAAGGAAAGGGTGATGAGTTTGGAGAACAGCTATATGGCCGGGACTCGGGTTCCAGAAGGTCTATGGAGTTTGCGACCGGTGATGAGTCATCACAAAAAACTCATACCGGAAAGGTAACTCAGGATAAAGGATTTTGGCAGCTTCATAACAGTTATATACTCACCCAAACCCGCACCGGACTTACTGTTATTCATCAGCATTTGGCTCATAAGCGCATCATTTATGAAAAAGCGATCAATGCCACGGAGGAGGCGCTTCCAAGCACGCAACAACTCTTGTTTGCGCAAACACTGGAGTTATCTGCATCCGACTACACCTTGCTTAAAGAATTGCACGGTATTATTCAGCGTATGGGTTTTTCAGTGCAGTTGTTAAGTGGAAATACCGCTATGATTAATGGTGTTCCAGCCGATATTGAGATTGGAAATGAAGAAGAAGTTCTTGTTTCGATGCTTCATCAATACCAGGAATTGGGACAGAAGATAAAACTTGAAGCCCGGGAGAAACTTGCCATTGCTTTTGCTGCTAAAGCGGCTATACAGAGAGGTAAAAAACTTACGCAGGAAGAAATGGAATCTTTGGTAGATCAGCTGTTTGCTTGCGAGCAGCCCTATCTCGATCCACTTAAAAAACCAACGATTAGCTATATTCCCCTGGATGAAATTGAAGCTCGTTTTAGATAGTCATTGAACATTACTGTTGATGACTTATAAGAACGCTTTTACCGGACGAAAACATCGTACAGAGAACCTGCGAGCGTCCGTAGGTCCTCGCAGCGTTCGGCACTTCAGCTATATCCTCGTAACGCTCGCAGGACCTTCGGACGCTGCGAGGTTACTTTACTCAAAGACTGCTATAGGTTTATTTTTAACTGGTAAACTCGTTTATAAGAGTATTTGGCTAAGCACATATATCAAGATAGTCCTGAAGACGTGCTGTACCATCTTTGTCATCTTGTATTTTGAGAGCCGCTTTTACCCCATCGTGAACAGTGTTGAAAAAACGATTTGATTTCACAAAAGTGCTGATGTCAGATTTACGCAGTACATCTCGTACCGGACCTATCAAACCGGAAATGTAGAGTTCAATACCTTCCTTGTTCAGTGTTTCTATAATCATAAGGAGGGAATCCATGGCAGAAACGTCCATATCACCAATTGTTGTGCCATCGATAATTACATATCTCGGTGCGTCAGTTCCGTTCATGCTTTTGTTGAGAATATAGTTTTTGAAAAACTCGGCATTAACGAAAGAGAAGGGGGCATCAACACGAAGTATTAGAACACCTGGAATACTTTTTGCCTCAGAAAAACGATTTTTGTTTTTAAAGTCTCTGGTTCCGGGAATTAGACCCAATTCTGCTACTGTAGGATTACTCATTTTTAGAAGAAGGGCCAAAACAGATATCACCAATCCTATGATAATTCCTTCCTGAATACCAATTGCCAAAACGCTTACAAAAGTAATTGAAGCCACAATTGCATCGCGAGGCTTGGTCTGTATTAAAAATCGAATTTCTTTAATATCAATTAAACTACTTACCGATACTACGATAATTGCAGCAAGAAGAGGCTTAGGGAGAACTTCAAAAAGAGGAGTCAAAAACAGTAGTGTAAACAGTATTAAAATACCGGCAAAGTAGTTATGGATAGAAGTTTTACATCCGGCTTGTTCTGCTATAGCAGAGCGTGTAAAACTTGAAGAAATCGGCAACGATTGAAAGAAACTGCCAACCAGGTTACTACTTCCAATGGCTAATAATTCACGGTTGGGATTTACCGTATATCCATGTTTTCTTGCAAATGATTTGGAAAGCGATGCTACCGTCATAAACTGAATAAGTGCCAGCGTTAACGCATTGGGAGCAAGTTGTTTAAGTGTTTCTAAATTTAATGATGAAAGCCCCATTTCTGGTAATCCTCTTGGAATATTACCGACCTGTTCAATACCCCATTGTGAGATACTTATAAATGAAACTATCAGAATTGTGAGGGTAACAAGGATAACCGATTCCGGTAATTTTGAATAATAACGGCGCATCAGTACCAAAAATAATATGAAGAATACTGAGAGCACCAAGGTGGGGTAATGAAGGTTTCCTATTTGTTCCCCAACCTGAAATAGCATTTCATGAACAAATTGGGAATTTGGTACATCAATTTTGACTAAAGTCCCAATTTGGCTGGCAATTATTATAATGGGAGCAGCTATGGTGAAGCCGGAAATTACCGGCCGGGAGAATAAATTAAATACAAAACCAAGCTTCATAAATCCCATAGCCAATTGGAATATGCCGGTTAGGAAGGCAATCATAACTGCAAGAGTAACCTTTTCAGTGATATTATCACCGGCTAAGAACCCAAGTCCCGCAGCTAAGATTAGCATATCAATGGCCACCGGACCAATTGAAATATGACGGGACGTTCCGAGCAATGGATAAATAAATAAAGGTACAAGACCTGCATAAAGGCCATAAATGGGAGGGAGACCGGCAATAACGGCGTAGGCCATTCCCTGCGGAATCAGAACAATTCCAACAGTAGAACCGGAAATGATATCAGCTTTTAACTTTTGGACATCATAGTCTTTTAAGACTTGTATTATTGGCAAGTATCTTATCAAAAATTCCTTCATTGCAATATTTAAAATGGCCAAAAATAGGGGATTGCAAAGGTACCAATAATCCAGAATAAAATGTTGAGCGGAGTTCCTACTTTCACAAAATCAGTAAAAGTATATTGCCCGGGCCCAAATATCATGGTATTGGTTTGATATCCGATGGGAGTCATAAAGCTCAGGGAGGCTGCGAGTGTGACAGCAACCAACATAGGTGTAGGATTTACGCCAATAGATGACGCAGCTTCTATGGCAATGGGAGCCAGAAGAACGGCTGTTGCATTATTGGAGATGATATTAGTGAGCATCATGGAGAGAAAGAAGAAAGCGGAGAGTACAGCCCTGGGCCCCAATGACTCGAGTTGAGTAATTAGAACATCTACTAAAACCTGGGCTGCGCCGGTCTTTTGCATGGCTATGCCAAGGGGTAAAACGCCCCCTAACAAGAAAATGACTTTCCAGTTTATGGATTGATAGGCTTCCTCATTGGTAATACAACCGGATAGTATCATTAATATCACCCCACAAATAGCAGTAGCCACAATGGGAAGTATTCCAAAAGCAGCAAGCCCTACCACACCGGCTATGATTCCCAAGGCTACCGGGATTTTCTTGGTCTTATATTCAGGTACTTCAATTTCAGTAGCTAACACAAATTCTTCAGCTGTTTTAATATCATTGACCCGTTCTTTTTTAGCATAAAGGAGTAGCGAGGTGCCACTTTGTAGCCGTATTTCAGAAAGGTGTTCTTGCTGTACTTTTCCCTTTTGTCGAATAGCCAGTACCATTGCCTCATATTGATGAAACAGGTTAAGATCTTGGAGTTTTTTACCTTCAAAAGAGGACTCCGGAGCTAAAACAGCCTCAACCAGCTGGGCATTTCCAAGTTCAAAATCTTTATCCTCCCAGTGTTTGGAAGGTTTTATGAGAACATCTTCCCGGTTTAGGAGTTTGTTTAACTCTTTGACACTTCCGCGGATTCGAAGCACATCTTTAGCTTGCAGGTTGACAGAATACCGGTCTTGTTTTGTATTTCCTTTCGTATCAAATACTTCAACTATATCGAGATCGAGATCTTGAATGAGTTTGGTATCTTTTAATGGAGTATCTACAAATGGTGAGTTCGGTTGCAGTATCACATCTGTGAGGTAACTCTGCATTTTAAAAGTATCCGTTAGGGACTCATCTTTTCGCCGTTCCGGAATAAGGTTCATGCCCATCGTGAAAATGTAAATAAATCCAGCCGCAAAAAAGATGATCCCAACCGGGGCAAATTCAAACATTCCAAATCCCGCTAAATCATTATCTCTTGCAATTGAGTCAACCAGCAAATTGGTTGATGTTCCTATCAGCGTACAAACGCCTCCAAACATGGCTGCAAAAGACATGGGCATAAGCAATTTTGATGGGCTTTCATCTAAATCTCTGGATAAGCTTATTATGACGGGAATAAAAATTGCTACAGCTGCAGTGTTGTTTATAAAAGCCGAAATAACCCCAATAACCAGCATAATGATACATATAGCGAGTCGGTAGTTGAGCTTGCCTAATTCGAAAAAATAATCACCCACAATATCTAAAGCTCCGGTTTGCCGTAATCCTTCACTTAGAATAAACATACAAGCGATGGTAACCGTAGCAGGATTGCTAAACCCTGATAATCCCTCTTCAGGAGTCAAAATACCTGATACTACTAAAATAGCGAGAAGAATGAGGGAAGTTATATCAAAGGAAATTCTTTTGTTGACAAAAAGGATGATTGCCAACAGTATCAGTCCGTATACAAACCAAATTTCAGGGGTGATACCAAACATGCATTGACTTTATTCACTAAATATGACTTAACAAATATCCTAAGTATGATTGATTTATAAAAGTCATTTTCTTGTTAAGAAGTAAATAAAATAGCTGTAATCAAGTTTTGAAAACCGAGATGGAAAAACATTCAATTAGCCTTTATTTTTAAGTATATTCAAAGTTACTGTAAAAGCCATCTGCCATAGGTAGATTGCTTTTTTTATTTATAGAAACCGAACAAAATTGAGACATATGAGTAAAGTTCAATATCTGACACAAGAAGGTTATGATAAATTAGAAGCAGAATTGAGAGACCTTAAAACAAGAGGTCGTAAAGAAATAGCGGAGGATATTGCGGAAGCACGGGCAAAGGGTGATTTAAGTGAAAATGCAGAATATGATGCCGCCAAAGAAGCCCAAGGACATTTGGAAGATCGAATTACGAAACTGGAAGATGCACTTGCCAATGCCCGGGTATTGGATAAAAAAGACCTTGACCTGTCAAAAGTACGGGTGCTTACGACCGTAACTATTCTGAATAAGAAAATGGGTAAGGAAATGAAATACACTTTGGTTTCTCCAAATGAAGCTGATTTTAAAGCTGGAAAGATCTCTGTTGAATCTCCAATTGGACAAGCTTTAATGGGACAAGAAATTGGAGATACCGTAGAAGTAGAAGTGCCGGCAGGTACTCTTGAGCTTGAGGTGAAGAATATTGAAATCGATTGATTCCCATATAATTACATGAAACAGTTAATTGATGTATATCCCTATAGAATGGAAAGCGGAGTTCCGCTTTTTTTAATTTTTAAACGATCTTCGAATAAAATATATGCGAATCAGTGGCGCATGGTTGGTGGAAAGGTAAAAGAAGGAGAATCACATTGGGAAGCCGCGCTGCGTGAGTTGAAAGAAGAAACAGGGATTACGCCATCCAAATTTTGGACCATACCTTCAGTAAATCAGTTTTATGAGGCAGCATCTGATACGGTTCATACCATACCTGCATTTGCCGCTGAAATTGAAGGTAAAGCAGATGTTAAACTCGATGACGAACATTCCGAATATCGATGGATGAGAATCGAAGAAATTGAATCATGCATTCCCTGGCCGGAACAGCGCAGGCTGATGAAGCTGACGCATACCATATTGACCGACCAACTTCAAAACATCCTCCCGGAATGGCATATCGATATTTAGTAATCTTCTTGGTGTTGTGCCTGTTTCCATTGGCGGGATTCACACAATCAAATTCATATAATCTGAATGTGTATCCGGATATTTGGTACAACGATGTTGATGGTGTAAGAATAGGTGGTTTTGTTTTGGGGGAAATGGAAGGGGAATTCCAAAGTGGACCTCATCGTTTGGATGCCGGAGTTTGGCTTGGAACAAATTTACCTGACCTGCCGGTTTCGTATTATCTTTCTTTTACGGAACCTATCCTCAATAAAGATGACCGGCTAAATGAAGGCAATGTCCGCTTAATAAGTTCTGTGAGAACAGGTTTCAGTTTTCATGAATTGTCTGTTAACAAACGATGGCAAATCGGTTTTGATGAATATACATTTAGAGAATTGAATCTAAGTTTTACTCGGCAAAAAATGTTTGATGGTGCCTATCGTCCTTATCCACAACTGTGGAGTGACAATTGGAAATCATTGGCTGAAATTGATTTTAAGATCGGGAGAAACTTTGAAGTTGGTCGTTTCTTGTTTGAATCTGGAGTCACGCAAAAATTTGGGACTAATTCTTTTACCAAAATAGATCTTGAAATAAATCAGCAGTTTAAACTTCCCAAAGGATTTGAAATAAAACTGAGAGGATTTTCCGGGTATATTTCTGACCGGGCAGCACCGGAATTTTATTATGGAAAAAGCTATCGTCCTGCTGTTGAATGGCTACAAAAGGGAATCAGCAGGGCAGAGGGAACCATACCCCAAAATTTACTTGATGAAGGGTTGATCCATCTCACCGGTGGAGCAAACATGAGGGGATATGCAATTCAAGAATTGAAGGAACTAAATTCAAATCCAAACCCATTAAATTATCAGTTTGTGGGAGTTGTTAATACTGAAGTTGAATTTCCGAATCCTGTTAACTTGCTTTATAGAGAAAGCATTGTTGGTGATTTCATTAGATTTCGATCCTATTTGTTTGCTGATGCCGGTATTTTTTACCGTGATAATTACCAAGGCACACCTGATATAATACTGGATGAAGTAAATCAAAGTGCAGAAGCAGGTCTCGGATTCCAGTTTTCAGTAAATATTCCCGATTATTTAGGTAAAGACCGCGGATTTGCCCTGCGCTATGAAATTCCATTTTGGCTGTCCGATCCTGCTCCGGGCGATGAAAAGTTCAAATTTCGTAACTTGATCGGCATTGGCGCGGTAATCTCACTTTAAACCTCACTCACTATGAAAATTCTCGTCATCAACTGTGGAAGTTCTTCCATAAAATATCAGCTCATCAATACGGAAAGTCAGGATCGGCTTTGTAAGGGACTGGTTGAACGTATTGGTGCAGTAACCTCCATCATCAAACAAGAATTTAAGGGTGAAAAACCGTTTAAAAAGACCATGGTGATAGAAAATCATGCAGCCGCCTTAAAAACCATTATGGAATTACTATTGGAGGCCGATAATGATTATCTGCAATCGCTGGATGAAATTGAAGCTGTAGGGCACCGGGTGGTACATGGGGGAGAAACGTTCAAGGATTCGGTTTTGATTGATGAAGATGTAGAAGAAGCCATTCAGCAGGCATTTGATATTGCACCATTGCATAATCCCCCCAATCTTGATGGAATCAGAGCAGCAAAGAAGCATTTACCTGATGTGCCGCATGTAGCCGTTTTTGATACCGCATTTCACCATTCAATCCCTAAACATGCCTTTTTATATGGGATTCCAAACCGGTTATACCGGCGATACAAAATTAGAAAATATGGGTTCCACGGGACTTCCCATTACTACGTGAGCCGACAATATTTTAAAACATCCGGTACACCTAAGGAGGGTTCAAAAGTAATTACTTGTCATTTGGGCAATGGTTGCTCAGTTGCGGCTATAAAAGATGGTAATTCCTACGACACAAGCATGGGCTTTTCGCCCCTTGAAGGATTAATAATGGGAACACGAAGTGGAGATATTGATCCCTCTATTTTGTTTTATCTGATAGAGAAAGAAGAATTATCTCTTGCTAATGTCCACGCCTTGTTGAATAAACATAGTGGTTTGTTAGGATTAAGTGGCTATGCGGCTGATATGCGAGACTTGATTGAAGAAGCGGAGAATGGAGATCGTAGGTGTAATGAAGCTATTGATGTGTTCTGCTATAGAGTAAGAAAATACATCGGATCTTATATTGCCTCATTAAATGGAGTTGATGCAATTATATTCACAGGCGGAATAGGTGAAAATGCAGCACCTGTAAGAGAAATAATATTAAAAGACATGGATTATTTAGGAATTCAGATAGATTCCAAAAGAAATGAAAACGTTAATGGTGATACTGTAATCAGTTCGGATGACTCAAAGGTTGAAGTACATGTGATTCCGACCAATGAAGAATTAGTAATTGCCATTGATGCTGCAAAAATTGCAACAGCTTCCAAGCAAACACCATGGGCTTAAATTTTCGTCTTACCATAGTATATCTAAGTTTAGCGTTACTGCTTATACAAGGCTGTTCCGTAACAAGCTGGACAGTGGTTGATGACGGAGCTACAGATACTTCCGATTTTGAAATTATTGATACTCGATATTATCTCGAAGAGGGTAATAATGTAAGCCCGGAACAGCCGGTTATTAATTTCAAAATTAAGGCGGTTAATTATTATGAATACACCCAAAGAGTTAAAGCAGAGCGATATATTCAGCAGTACAGACCCAGGTTAGGATATGTGATGCTCGGGGCAGCCGCAGCCGGAATATCCTATTATGCGGCCTTTTCTGATCAACTATTATCTGAACCAACCAATCCTCAGCGATATGCGTTGGTTGGGGCAGGGACCATGCTTACAGGACTTTCCTTTTTGAACATGAAACCCATTGATGAGCCTTCACCCACAGGAGAAAGTAAACTTTTGAGAAGAACGGGAACTATTGTAGATGCAGATACCTCAGATGCTCGACCCTATGATGAATCGATCCAACCAATGATGAGCATTAATTATGGTGATACCGTACTTACCAGAAACGAAGCTCGTTCATTTAATAATGGTAGTATTAGCATAAATCTTGCAGATGAAATTGATGCAAGTATTTTTCCCGAGAATCCGTCGGATAGCATTTTTATAGAGATCAGATACGACTCACTTACAACCTCCAAAGAAGTTCAGGTATCTTCTGTTTTTGAACAGTTTGTTATTGTAGATGCCCAAATCACAGCATTAAGGAATGAGCCTGAAATTGACAATAATAATGTTTTAACAGATCTGGCTGCAGGAAGTCAATTGGAG
Source organism: Gracilimonas sp. (assembly GCF_031581265.1). Taxonomy (GTDB): domain Bacteria; phylum Bacteroidota; class Rhodothermia; order Balneolales; family Balneolaceae; genus Gracilimonas. The sequence continues at coordinate 32,457 of NZ_JAVLBQ010000019.1, read as the reverse complement.
TTTTTAGAAAAAGTGGGTGACTGGTACAAAGTACTATATGGACTTTCGGAAACTTGGGTTTCTGCAAATGATGTTCGGACTGTTTGGCGGCCTTCTGCATTTGCTTCCGATCTCTCCGTTATTACTATTCCCAACGTTCCTTTCGGCTCTGTTGATGTGGAACAAAATATACCTGAGATTCTGCAGGTTAACAGGAATTCAACAGCAGTCATTATTTCAAATAGCCAGTATGAAGGAGATTATACGGAACGAATTTATGGGGATCGGGATGCTGAATTGATGGAAGCCTATTTTACACAGGCCTTAGGAGTCAGACAAAGTAATATGTTAAAAGCTATAGATATCAATTCTATGCTCGATCTAAACAGAACCTATTCTCGCTTGGCCAATAACATTCAGGACAGTTTACACAGTGCGGCAATTTACATAAATGGGTATGCTGAAATTGAAGACTCTACCGTGTTTCTTATAGGTAGCAATTTGGGAAGAGAGATAAACAAATTAAATTTAAATACTTACTTTTCTCAACTTGCAGAGTTGGATTTACATTCACTTACCATTATTGCCGATCTGGATTTCATTGAGAATCAAAGTTATGAGGGAGTGCTTATAAGGCTGGCCGATTCTGTAATCTCAAATAATATCAATAGCGCTGTGTTATTTTCTTCGCAACCGGGGCAGAGGTCGGGAATATATTCTTCGAGTTTTGGAGATCAGAACCGACATAGCATTTTTACATATTTTCTGGCAGATGCACTAAAACAAAACAAGCTTTTAGTTAGAGAACTATTCGATCACCTTGAACGGAATGTTTCATTTACTTCTCGTAGTATTTATGATCTTCCTCAAACCCCACTGCTTTTTGGTAATCCTGAAATTGAGCTGCTGAGATAATGGGCTTAGCATACATTTTCTTAAGCATTTGTTGTTCTCTTGCCATTCCTCAGATCCTGAAACTTGCAGAAACCAATAAGCTAAATGTGCTTAAGATCTTAGTCTGTAATTACCTTGCCGGCTTCATAATCAGTCTGTTTAATTCGGAAGAGTTTTCGGTGTTACCGAATATATATACTCAGTTTGACGGGTGGTTATTAGTCATTGCTATAATTTTAGGTATCATTTTTATTGCCAACATGGTTGTGTACAGCAAATCCATAGACAGGGTGGGTATGGGAGTAAGTATTGCTGCCATGCGAATGTCTTTGATTTTCCCAATAGCGGTAAGCTTGTTTGTTTTTGGAGAACAAATTGGTGGGCTAAAATATGCCGGTATAGTTTTGGCGTTAGGTTCTCTTTTATTGATGGTACCAAGAATTCATACAAAAGGGCTTTCGGGTATTTCTGATGCCTGGCTGCCCGTACTAATTTTTTTAATGACCGGATTAGCTGATACCGGTTTAAAGGTGTATGAAAGGCTTTATTCAACCCAAATATCCGAAGATCTTTTTGTTTCAGGGATATTCTTTATTTCGTTTTTGGTAGGTATTGTTATTCTGTTAAAAAGGGAGAAGCTAAGGTTTACATTCAAAGAAGTTGGATATGGAATTGCAACCGGTATTGTTAATTTATATTCGTCAATATTTTTGATCTATGCATTGAAACTAATGCCGGGCTCTATTGTGTTTCCTCTTGTAAATGTGAGCTTGGTTGTATTTGGTACTTTTATAGGTATCTGGTTTTGGAAAGACCGGCCGTCGATTAAACAGTGGACAGGCTTGGCAATTGCAATAATTTCAATCTTTTTACTATTAGGCTAATGGATTTCATAGAAGAAATAAGAGAAAGAGCTAAATCATTTAATAAAACCATTGTTTATCCACGGTCTTCGGATTCTCGGGTTATAAAAGCAGCTCGATTTTTGAAAGATGAAAACCTTGCTTATCCCGTGCTAATTAAAGACAAAGCGGATGCTGCTATCCCCAAAGATCTTGATTTTATAGACCCGGTTTCCGATCAGAAATTAAAGCAATATGCTCAACGTTTTTATGAACGCCGCAAGCATAAAGGGATATCAGAATCAGAAGCACTGGATATTGTAAAGGAACCCCTCTTTTTTGGAGCATCCATGGTGGCCACAGGAGACGCCGACGGCTGTGTTGCAGGATCAGTTTCTACTACGGGAGATGTATTACGAGCCGCTATTCAAACCATTGGCCTGAAGCCTGGATCAAATGTGGTATCAAGTATTTTTCTGATGAGCTTTGATGATGGTCGGGTTTATACCTACGGAGATTGCGCAGTAGTACCTTATCCAAATGAAGAACAACTTGCTACCATTGCAATAGATTCAGCTCATACCCATCAAAAAGTAACGGGAGAAGCACCAAAAGTAGCAATGCTTTCATTTTCCACTAAAGGCAGTGCGGCTCACGAACGTATTGAATTGGTGCAAAATGCATTGGAAATAGTAAAAAGTCATAACCTCGATTTTGCCGTTGACGGTGAATTGCAATTTGATGCTGCTATCATTCCTGAAATCGCACAACGTAAAGCTCCTAATTCCGAGGTAGCAGGTCAGGCCATCGTATTTATCTACCCCAATCTTGATGCCGGAAATATTGCTTATAAGATCACCGAAAGGTTAGCCGGAGCTACTGCAACAGGTCCTATTATTCAGGGATTGGCTAAACCTATGATGGACCTTTCGAGAGGATGTTCTTGGGAAGATATTGTAAACACCGCTTGTGTATGCGCATTAATGTAAATAACACCCGGTGTTGTCTTGTACCTAAAGTTAAGTTCATACTTAAATTTCTTATACTTATCCCTTCAATAAATGTCTATAGCAAGTAGTACCTATGAATATATTAGCCGTTGAGCCTTTTTATAGTGGTTCTCACAAAGCTTTTCTTAAGGGATTAGAAGAGAACTCTTCTCATAACATCATCCCCATAAAATTGAATTATAAGGGATGGAAATGGCGCATGCACGGAGATTCGGTTACTTTGACAGAAATGACAAACAGGGTAGAGGAGGACATTGATCTTCTCCTAACGAGCAGTATGACGAACCTACCGGCTTTCATGGCGCTAACGAATCCGCGTTTCAGCCATACCCTGATTATCATGTATATGCATGACAATCAATTCACACGTCCCATTCCGGAAGGAGAGAGTAGAGATCTAACCTACTGCTACATTAACTTTTTAAGTATGCTGGTAGCAGATAAGCTTATTTTTTCTTCTCAGTTTCACTTGGACGATTTACTGAATGCTTTGCCCGGTTTTTTGGAAAACTTTCCTGACGGAAAACAATATGGTACTATTGATAAGATAGCTCAAAAAAGTGTTGTAATGCACCCGGGACTTGATCTTGGAAGTTTTGACAAGCAGCCTGACACCAGGTCACAAAATGAAAATCCGGTGATCGTATGGAATCAGCGCTGGCAGTTTGATAGAAATCCAGCCATGTTCTTTAGAGTGCTGAACCGGTTAAATGATATAGATTTAAAATTCGACCTGATACTTGCAGGGGACACCCAACATGAAAAACCGGAAGAATTTGAAAAAGCCTGGCAACGCTATGGACAACAAATTACTCACTTTGGATATGTAGATGACAAAGAAAATTATAGCAAACTGCTTCATTCCGGCGATATTGTAGTTTCGACGGCCAGCTATGAGTTTTTCTGCGTGGCTATTATGGAAGCGATCTATTGTGGGTGCCATCCTTTAGTGCCGAATCGGCTGCATTATCCGGAATTGATCCCTGAAAGTTTGCATAACCCATTACTCCACGCTCCGGTTTTATATGAAACTGAAGATGATCTTTTTCACTATATGAAAGATCTGTTGATCGGAGAGACAAAATCACTTCCAAAATCCTCTCTTCAAAATATCAATAAACACTTAGACTGGACTAAAAGAATTAAAGACTTTGATCGATTATTTGAAAAAACAGTAAAAGAAAAGTAAAAAAGAGATTGGGCTAATATAAGCCGAGAAATTTAAAATGGAGCATCTTCATCCGGTGCGGGATTATGGGGAAGAGGAGCTGCTCCACCATTTCCATTGTCAATAGATGATCCTCCATTGCCCTCAGGACCTGAATTTCTGGCTGCAGTAAGGTTCTCAAAGCGAGCATAATCTTTCACAAAATACATCATCTTACTTCCTACAGGACCATTCCGCTGCTTTCCAATAATGATTTCTGCAAGCCCGGCCGTTGATTGGCCTTCCTCAGTGGTAGTAATTCCATAATATTCCGGACGGTATAGAAACATTACGATATCAGCATCCTGTTCAATAGATCCTGATTCACGCAAGTCACTAAGTTGAGGTCGTTTATCTCCACCTCGTTGTTCAACCGCTCTTGAAAGCTGGGAAAGAGCAATAACAGGAACATCTAATTCCTTGGCAAGGCCTTTTAAACCACGCGAGATAGTTGCAATTTCCTGCTCACGATTCCCAATATCTTTTGAGTTGGCTTGCATAAGCTGAAGGTAATCGACTACAATCAAACCAATGCCTTTTTCACTTTTTAAACGACGACATTTTGTTCTAAGCTCCATCAAGCTGATGCCCGGGGTGTCATCAATATAAATTTCTGCACTAAAAAGGCGACTTGCTGCATCAATAAGGCGTCGGAAGTCTTCGTCTTTTAACGTTCCTTTCCGTGCTTCATCGGCTCGTACCCTTGCTTCCATAGTAAGAAGCCTCTGGACCAGTGATTGATTGGACATCTCCAGGCTGAAAAGAGCAATGGGTGTTCTTAGATTTTCATCCGGATGCATGGCAGCATTTCGTGCGGCAGTAAGTACAAAAGCTGTTTTCCCCATAGAAGGACGGGCAGCAATGATAACCAAATCACCATTTTGCCAACCTGCAGTCATATCATCAACAGCCAGCCCTGTCGGTACCCCGGTAATGCCATATTCTTTACCTCTTAGATCCTCAAGATAGGAAAGGGTATCTTTGAGTAATTTCTCAACAGGAACAGCGGTAGATCTGCTTTTTTGGTTCGATAAGTCGAAGATACTTTGTTCTGCATGATCCAGCACATCATAAGCATCAGAGGTGGTATCGTATGATTCCTTGATAATGCCGTTACTGGCTAAAATCAAATTTCGCTTTATGGCCTTTTCAATAATAATCTGGGCATGATACTCAATGTTCGCAGATGAACTCACCGAGCGTGTTAAATCTGAGAGATAAGTAGGCCCTCCGCACACTTCCAGCAAGTTATTATCCTTTAGTTCTGTCTCCACCGTAAGCAGGTCAAGCGGATTGTCACGCTCATACAAATTTGAAAGGGTCTCAAAAATATGGCGGTTGGCAGTTTTATAGAAATCAGTAGGTTTCAACATCTGCAGCGCAATAGTAGCTGCACCATGTTCAATTAACATGGCTCCCAAAACAGCCTCTTCGACTTCTACGGCCTGCGGAGGTACACGGCCGCCTTGTTCCAATTTCTCGGAATTGTTGGTCTTGTATTTATTATTGTATGAACCGGTCGATTTTGCCATTTTTTAAAGGTAGAAAATAAGAGGGTGCTGCTAATTTAGAACATCGAAAATAGGTATAAATTGAGAGGGAATTAAGAATCTTTTTAAACAAATTTTGAACATGGTTATCCACACCTGATGGAATGTCACTTTATCGGGTTAGAACTCGTATTTTATGCTCAACCATTTATAATTTCTTCTTAAATTTAATACATGCTTATAACATTTGAAGGTATAGACGGAAGCGGAAAGTCAACGCAGATATCGCTGTTAAAAAATGAATTGCAGGAACAGGGATATAGTGTTTATGTATTTCGAGAGCCTGGAGGAACGGATTTATCGGAAATGATCCGGGGCATATTATTAAATCCAGAAATAGATATAGACCCTGTGACAGAAGTTCTGCTTTTTTCTTCAGCCCGCTCTCAGTTGATAGCAGAGAAGGTAAAGCCACTGCTTGATAATAACGATGTTGTTATTTTGGACCGATTTTATGATTCAACCACTGCTTACCAGGGGTATGGGCGCCAAAGCTTAGCAATTGATCAAATTCATCAAATAAATAAAGCAGCTACCCATGGAGTGAAACCGGATGTCACGTTCTATTTAAGATTGAGTCCGCAGGTCGCAGCCGAAAGGACCAAGCATTTTGAAAAAGACCGGATGGAACTATCAGGGGAAACATTTTTTGAGCGTGTGTACAATGGATTTGAGCAATTGGCCAAAAATGAAGAAAGATTCAAAACTATTAATGCTGAAAAATCAATTGAAGAAATTCACCAAGATATTTTAAACTTCGTTAAAGAATTTTTGAGTTAATAAAGGGTTTTGAGAAGCATCAATTGCCAAATAGGGGATATAAAAAGCAATTATGGGTAATTTTCTAATTTTTATATGCCAATGGCATTGAGGGTTAGTCATTTTATCCGTAAATTTAGCACAATCTGGATGAGTCCTGCCTATTTACATGACAACCAGTTCATCAAAAGAATACAATTCTAACGATCATAACTACCAAGTAATAAATTATGGCGCACGAAAGAATCGAAATTGATTTACCTCTTGCCAAAACCTATGAACTCTTAAGCAATCCGGTTGATTTTCCAAAGTTCTTGGAACGCATAGATAAAGTGGAGAGGATTAACTCTCAAACTTTTGAATACAAAACCGAGATTGGTGATGAAGAAGAGTATCATTGGACAACTAACATAATCGATAATCTTCGCAATACACGTTTTGCCTGGATTACTATTAATGGTAATCTTAATCAAACCGGAACTATTCGATTCACTCCATTAGATAATGGTGAACGAACTCGGGTAGAATTCTCATTGGATTATCGAACATTTTTCGGTGAACCTGAAGAGGAATTAGCTTCTTTTATTGAAGATTCTCCTGCTCAATTAGCTAAAGATCTTAAAAAGTTCAAAGAATTAGCTGAAGGCGGAACCTTCAAAGAAGCTCCATTGGAGCCTAAAGAAGAAACCGAAGAAGTAACGGCATAAGGTTTAATCAAACTAAACTTTATTTATTTACTCTAATGCGCATCCGATGGATGCGCATTTTTTTTGTCTTTTTATAGAGTGATGACAAATAAAGAAAGTAGGTAGGAATTAATTTCTTAAGGAGGCTTAATCTTTGTATCCGTTTGGATTATTAGATTGCCAGCGCCAGGCATCTTCACACATTTGTTTAACTCCACGTGTTGCTTTCCAGCCTAACTCTTCTTCCGCTTTAGAAGGATCAGCATAGCAGGAAGCAATATCACCGGCTCGCCGGGACACAATTTGGTAGGGCACATCTTGTCCCGATGCTTTTTCAAAAGCTTTTACCATATCTAAAACACTGTATCCGTTTCCGGTGCCCAGGTTATATACTACTAATCCAGGCTTTTGGTTCAGCTTTTCGAGCGCTTTAAGGTGACCTAAGGCTAAATCTACAACGTGTATGTAGTCTCGTACACCGGTACCATCATGAGTTGGGTAATCATCCCCAAAAACAAATAGCTTTTCCAACTTTCCAACGGCAACTTGTGAAATGTAAGGCATGAGGTTATTTGGGATATCATTAGGGTCTTCACCTATTAATCCGCTTTTATGTGCTCCTACAGGATTAAAATAACGCAACAAGGCAATATTCCAACTGTCATCAGCAACATATAAATCTTTTAAGATGTATTCGATGAAAAGTTTTGTACGTCCATATGGATTGGTAGCAGAAAGTGGAAACTCCTCTGTAATTGGTACTTTATGAGGATCCCCATATACCGTTGCCGATGAGGAGAATACAATATTTTTAATATCATGTTCTCTCATAAGTTCACACAAGATGAGCGTACTTGTGATGTTATTATCGTAATACTCCAGTGGCTTATTTACCGACTCACCAACGGCTTTTAAACCGGCAAAGTGAATAACAGAATCTATTTTGTGAGTCGACAATATCTGACCTACAGCTTCTTTATTTAGCAGGTCTTCTTCATGAAAAGTGAGATCTTTTCCCGTAATCTTTTTAACCCTTTTTAGGGCTTCTTCACTACTATTTGAGAGATTATCGATTACAATAACCTCATGACCCTCTTCTAATAATTTAAGAACTGTGTGACTTCCAATATACCCAGCACCACCGGTAACAAGTACTTTCATAATAACTTTAGTTATCTATTTTCTCATTTAATTCTGTAATCACTCTATCGCAAAGACTTTCCATTTTTTGGATGGATTCCTCCAATTTGGCATCGGGTTCATTATCCCACAGTAAAGTTTTAGCATGTTCGTATTCATCAAGAATGGGATCTAAAGAGAGCATTTTTACTACAGGCTTTATTTTATGACCTGCTTTTCTGAAGTTTTCTTCATCTCTAACTTTTAAATACTTGGCATAATCCTCTGAAAATTGAGAGAAAGAATCTAAAGCAGCTTCTGCGAATTCTTTTATATAATCTTCCTCATCATAAAGCATTTCACTTAATCCGGAGAAGTCAATTAATTTATTCTTATCACTCAATGTAATTACTATTCGTTAACTGGTTCTGTAATGTGATGAGGAGTAGGCTTACCAAATTCATCTAAATGTACAAATACAATCTTATCTATGCTGATGATAGTTTCTTTATTGAACTTATTACGAACTACACACTTAACCGTTATTGATGTACGCCCAAATTTAACAGTTTCCATTCCAATCTCAATAACTTCTCCGAGTTTTGCAGAGTTTACAAAGTTGATCTCGGACATGTATTTTGTCACAATATTTCCCTTTCCAAGCTGACAAAGCACATAAATTGCTGCTTCTTCATCTACCCAGGAAATTACTGTACCACCGAACAGAGTGCCATGAGCGTTTAGGTCTTCCGGTTTTATTAATTTACGGCTGAAAAATCTCATCTTTACTATATTTTTAAGCTATTCAATGTTATTAACATGGATGATATTTTAGCTGTAATATAGGCAAGTAAGCAGAATTATTTTCAGCTTCATGTATAATTGTTCAATAAGATTTTCTTGAGTTCATTATTCATAAACAGTCATGCTTTTCTTATCATAGCGTACAACTAAAAATTTATGTTCCATTCGTATTACGCACATTCTTTGGCAGATCTCGCTCATCATTTTTGTGATGATTTAAAAGTAGATAACTCCAGCCCTCTTCAACCCACCTGGATAGTTGTACAGAACAATGAAATCAAAGAATGGCTTTCCCTGCAGTATGCTTCCAGAAAGGGGATTGCGGGTAATTTCAGGTTTATATTTCCCTCTGAGTTTTTATGGATGCTATACCGACTCAATAAGAAGCATGTTCCTAAAGTATTGCCGGGAGATTTAAACGCCCTTCAATGGACCCTGTTCTACCTATTTAATCAGAATGAGGATCTGCTTGCCAATATTCCTATTTACGATATGGAAAATGATGTAGCCTCAAAAAGATTTCATCTTTGTGCTCAGTTGGCGGATGTGTTTGATCAATATCAGGTGTATAGGCCGGAAATGTTATTGGATTGGTTAGATGGTAAACCAAGTACAAAGCATAAAGATGAAAAGTGGCAAGCCTATATTTGGAAAAAGCTTAATGAATATTGGAAACAGCATAAAGCGACAAAAGATATTCCAAGTAGGCCTGAAGCTTATAAAGAGCTTCTACAGTGGATGGATGATAAGTCCAACCCAGTCACAGAGCAAATTCCTGATAATCTATACGTGTTTGGACTTTCACAAGTAAACCAACCTTTTTTAACGATCTTGAATAAATATGCCCACCATAAAGAGGTCCATTTTTATCACCGAAAGTTAGATTTTGATTTTGTTGGCGAGGATTTAACTCAGCTTCTTTCAATGTGGAATGAACCGGCTGAAGATGAGCTTGAATTATCTAATCGGTTGCTGAGGGAATTCAATGTAGATTCAAAAGTCACTAAAGCTGACAGCAATTCAGCGACACAGTTTTCTTCCATAAGAGTACATTCTTGCCATAATAACCGAAGGGAGGTAGAGGTACTGAAGGATGAATTACTTCATTATTTGGATGAAAATACTGATGCAAATGCCCGGGATATTTTAATTCTTGTTCCTGATGCAGAAGAATATGCAACTGTTATAGAATCCGTATTTGAAGGAAATGAGAATGAGCCGTCTCTTCCGGTTTCCAAGATATTTCGGAATCAGAAATCAACGACACATACCTTGGGTTTGGTCCTTGACCTACTGCATTCTTCCTTTAAACCGAGTATGGTGTTGGAAATAGTAAACATGGAACCCATTCAGAATAAATTCTCAATCAATGATGAAGAAGTTGATACTATTGAGGAATGGGTACAACAAAATAAAATTCACCGGGGGGTAGGAGCCTCTTTTAACGCCCCATTTAGCTGGAAAAAAGGTATTAACCAACTTATGGCCGGTTTTGTGATGGAAACGGATGAGCTTGAGGTTTTTAGAGGGTTGGTTCCTTATGATGGTATTCACACATCGGATGATATGCTGTTGGCTGCCCGTTTTTCCAAGTTAATGCATCTTCTGTTTAGCTTTTCCGAAGAAACTGAAAAATCTAAAACTGTAACTGAATGGCTCAATTTTGTTGAAATAATCACCAAAGAATTGATTGTTGATGAATCTAAAGATGAGGCTTCTGCAACCAGGATATTTAACATTATTAGCAGGCTAAAAGAGCAGGCAGCATATACTGTAAATCAACAAGAAATTAACTACAGCTTAATGAAAAGCTGGTTCAAAACTCAGATAACCAGTAATGATTCTGCCTCCGGTCGATTTGGGCATGGAATAACAGTAAGCTCTTATATTCCTTACAGGTCGGTTCCTTTTCGATTTATAGCAATGTTAGGGTTGAACGAAGGAGTCTTTCCCAGGAAAGCTGTTCGCCCTGAATTTGATTTAATCTATGGCGAACCCAAACCGGGTGATCGTTTACAGAAAAGAGATGATACCTATCTTTTTCTTGAAACACTCTTCGCAGCTGAAGATCACTTTCATATATCCTATCACGGACAAGATCAGCACTCTGATACCAATAAGCTTCCTTCCATGCCGGCTCAACAACTTTTAGAGGTAATGAATAAAAGTCAGATAGTAAAACTGGAACATCCTCTGCATCCATTTAATACTCGCTACTTTAAGGAAGGAGGAATGCTGACTTCTTATTCGAAGGAAAATTTAGAGTTGTCCAAAAGCATAAGAGGTGACAGTAGTGCAGAGCCCGCATTTATTGATTCAGGCTTGCAGAAATTGATTCAAGAGAATAAAAGTGAAATAGAAATTAGAGACCTTATTATATTTTTTACTAATCCCTCTAAATATATTCTGAGTAATGAATTAAACGCATCAACAAGAAGCTATTATAATGAATTGAAAGATAGAGAATCATTTGACTTGGACTATTTAGAGTCGTTTAAGTTAGATGGACTTCTGTTTGACAAATTAAGCTCAGGTTTTTTAGATACAGATATTTTTGAGTATGTAAAAACGGCAGGATTAATCCCTGATAAACTTAAAGGTAAAAAAGTATTTGGCTCAGCTTTGGAGGAGGTTTCAGGTCTCCATCAAGAGATTCAGAAAGTGTCAAAGGCGAAAGAAAGAGAGATTAATATTGAGGTGAAAATATCCGGACTAACAATAATTGGGAAAATAAAGGGGATATATGGTAATGCTTTAGTCAGTAGCAGAATAGGTAAACGAAAACCTAAATACGAAATTGAACATTGGCTAAAGCATTTGATGCTTTTGGAGGCCGGTTATGCGATTGACAGAAGTATTTTTATATCCAAGGAAAAAGATGAGGTGGATATACTGGAAATTCAAAGTGATCATATTTCAAAAAAAACATTTAAATCATATATAGAATGGTTTGCAGGGAAATCAGCTCTGCCGGATACATTGGTATTCTTTCCCGAAACATCAAAAGCCTACGCCGAAGAATGGCTCAAAAAGAAGGATAAAAAAGAAGCTCTGTCTAAAGCCAAAAAAGCTTGGGAGCCAAAGCCTAATTATACCTTTGTTGAATCAAATGAATTCAGTAATAGGGTAGTTTGGAGAAATAGAGAGCCTTTAGAAATGGAGGCATTTCATGAGAATGCACTAACGTTTTGGGAACCTTTTATACAAGCAGTTGAAGGAGGCGATCATGAATAGCAAGCCCTTAAATGTATTTAAAGCCCCATTAAAAGGGATAAGCTTGGTTGAGGCCAGTGCCGGTACCGGAAAAACGTATAATATTACTTCACTGTACGTCAGAGCACTGCTGGAGCAAGACCTTGAACCGTCCCAGGTTTTGGTTATGACCTTCATGGAGGCTGCTACTGCAGAGTTAAAGTTTCGAATCAGGGAAAGGCTCAGGGAGTCACTAAATGCAATTGAAACCCAGAATGCCAATGGCGATTCATTTCTTGCCGAACTGATTAGTCAAAATTATGAGAATGCGGTATCTAAACTGAAAACAGCTATTGATACCTTTGATGAATGTGCAGTTTTTACTATTCATGGATTTTGTAATAAAATACTTGGTGAGTATAGCCTCTATTTTGATATACCGGTAAACTTTGAAGTTTTGACAGATCCAACGGAGATCCTACAGGAGTGTGTGGATGACTATTGGCGTTCTTTCATACATAAAGCCGATGAAGATGAGTTAAGCTGGTTTATTCTTGATTACCTGACAGATATTGGTTTTGGTCCCGATGAGCTCAGAAAAACAGTAGAGGAAGTATTTAAACATCCTCAAAGCACCGTTTTACCCGACAATATTACTACCGATCAGTTTGCAGAATCTCTTGAACAATTAGAAACTACTTTTCTGCAACTAAAGGATACCTGGAAACGAGAGAAGGATATTATTTCTGATATGTATCTAAATAAAAAACTGAGTGGCAGAACGTTTAAAGAGGGAAAAAAATGGAGACAAGACTGGAATAATTTGCTCAGCTTACTGGATTCGGAAAAGCCTAAAATTGGGGTACCTGAAAGAATGGAAAGGTTTGGGGGGTATATGAAGGAGAAAGGCTCTAAAAAAGACTTTACGGTTCCGGACCTGAATTTCTTCCCATTAATGGATACATATCTTGAGTTAACGAATAAACTTAAATTTATTAAACCGGCATTCATTAAAGAGTCTCTGGCTGAAATTAGAATTAAGTTTGAAGAGAAAAAGAGGGCAGGTAATGTACTCACCTATAATGATTTACTTGAAATCACAGAGTCAGGTTTGGAAAAAGATAAATCAGGTGATTTGGCGAGGAAGCTAAGTAAGAAATACCCGACTGCTCTTGTTGATGAATTTCAGGATACAGACCCGGTTCAATATGGAATATTAAAACAGATCTATTACAATCGTCCTGAAACCGGGCTATTTATGATTGGAGATCCAAAGCAAGCTATTTATGGATTCCGGGGGGCAGATATATTTACCTATTTGACGGCCAAAGAGGATGCCAACAAAGATCAGGCATATCATCTAACCGAGAATTATCGGTCACATAAAAACATGATAGCGGGTGTGAATAGTCTTTTCACTCAAAATGAAGATCCGTTTTTACTTAATAAACTCTCATTTAATGAAGTAGCTCCTCCAAGTAACAAAGAGGAAAAAAAATATATAAAATCAAAATTAGGCGGAACTACTAATTCATTGCAATTCATAGCGATGAATGAAAATAAATATTCCAATAAAGGTAATATTGAAGCTGATATTTATAGTATTCTTAATAATGAAATTACCAGATTATTATCAGGTGAATGCAGTTTGGGTGGAGAACCAATAAGAGAAAGGGACATCGCCATGTTAGTAAGAACGGGCAGGCAGGGAGAAGCTATTCAGGATAGCTTAAGAGAGATTGGAATAAGCAGTGTTTTACGATCTCGAACCAGTGTGTTTAAAACCGAAGAAGCTGACGAACTTTTTAAGGTTTTAAGTTCTGTACAGCGAATTTCGTATGAACCAGGAATAAGAATGGCATTGGCAACTTCATTATTAGGGTACAATGCAGCTGATCTGCTACAACTTAATGAGCAGGAAAGAGAATGGACTCAAATCATAGAAAAACTTGCCAGGGTAAAGCATGTTTGGGAAGAGAAAGGAATTGAATCGGCTATTGAGGTTCTATTTAACCTTTTTGAAATACGAAATCGAATATCTAAAACCAAAGCTGCTGAAAGAAAGATATCTAACTTACTTCACCTTACGGAGCTTTTAACGAAAACATCCCGGGAGAAGCGCCTTAATGGCAAAGCTTTACTGAAATGGTTTTTTGAGAAGATAAACGCTGATGACAATCAAGCTTCTTCTGAAGAAGAACAATTACGACTCGAAAGTGATGAAGGGTTGATTCAGATTACGACTATTCATTCTTCTAAAGGGCTTCAATACCCGATTGTATTTTGTCCTTTTTTATGGAGTTCAAAAGCCGATCCTGGAAAGAAGGACATTCTTAAATTTAATAATGAAGGTGAAAATTTTATTGATATCAGTCAGGTAGAAGAACATGCCGAGCGGATTAAATATAAAGAGCTTACTAAGCACCAAAATCAAGCTGAAGATGTAAGGCTTGCTTATGTGGCTTTGACAAGGGCAGTCTCTGCCTGTTATGTGATGTTTCCTAAGTATAATAAAATTCATGAATCGCCCATATCATATATTCTCACCGGCAATAACAAAGATCAAAAAGGCAACTTTGATCACTTGTTTAAAATATTGACTGAGGCAGATAATATAGATGTTAGAAACCCAATTGCTGCTCGAAAAGAAAATACCTTTAAAGACTCAGATTGGCATTCTGAAAAACTTTCAGCCAAAGAGTTTAAGCGACATGATCTTTTCAATTTTCCTCAAATCCTCAGTTACTCTTCTTTATCTGAAGGTAAAGAAAAGGCAGACTATGAAGCAGGGTACGATGAAGTTCATTTAACACCTACCAATGCAAGTGAATTGAGGGTTGACCGTTTTGGGTTTCCAAAAGGTGCCAACGCCGGGACATGTCTACATCAAATATTTGAAGATATTTCTTTTCAAGATTTGGGAAGTCTATCAAAAATAGTAAGTGATAATTTGGATTATTATGGTATAGATGAAAAATGGAATACCGTTGCACATCAATGGGTTAAAGAAGTCATTAAACATAAAATTGATAACTCAAACACCTCGCTGCAGGTACTAAGTCAGGACAAAGTACTTAAGGAGATGGAGTTCTTTTTTCCGGTGGAACATATAAAGGCAAATGTTCTTTGGGATAAAATCCGGAATGATCATCCAGACACGGCATTACAGGAATCTATTCATGGATTTATGAAGGGATACATAGATTTGATATTTGAGAAGGAGGGTAAGTTTTATATTCTAGATTATAAGTCAAATTACCTGGGAAATAGTTCTGACGATTATAACGAAAATGCACTAAAACAAGCCATCAAGGATTCCGGATACGACTTGCAATACCATATTTATACGTTGGCTTTACATCGCTATTTGGCAAGCCGGATGAAAGACTATTGTTATGAAGATCATTTTGGCGGGGTCTATTATTTATTCTTAAGAGGGGTGGTTAAAGATAAACCGGGAAGTGGAGTTTTTTATGACTGTCCTGATAAAGATATCATTGATCAGATAGATAAGTATTGTAGTAATGGGGGAATCTAATGAGTTATATAGACCGCTTAAGTAAATGGAAAAAAGCAGGTTATATCAATGACCTTATTACTGAATTTGTTCGGTTTCTAATACAAATTGATGAGAATATATCGGATGAAGTATTAACGGCGGCTACTTGTTGTATGTTCATGCAGCAAGATGGTCATATATGCTTAGACCTGAACAAGCCGGATTCCAACATCTTTTTATTTGAAGAAAAAGAAACAGGAGTCAGGCTTGATGCTAAAACTTTTAGTGCATGGAATTCAGCTCTTTTGGGCAGCGATATTGTGGGGAAAGCAGGCGAGACCAAACCTCTTATATTGGAAGAAAATCGCCTATATATACATCGTTACTGGACGTATGAAGAAGAACTTACGGAGTGGATAAATAAGCGCTCAAGCCAAACAAATGAATTGTCAAAGGAAGAAATTGATGTTCTCTCGAAATTTATTAATCCTTCTCAGGATCTATTTGAAGTTAACTGGCAGCAAATTGCCATTTGTTTAAGTTTTATAAAAGATTTTTTGGTGATTTCAGGAGGACCGGGAACCGGGAAAACCTATACCGTACTGAATATCATTGCTGCCCAAGCGTTAGCTAATGCCGATGATAATTATAGGATTGCTCTGGCAGCGCCGACCGGTAAAGCAGCCCGCCGTCTAATCAATTCAATAGAAAAAGGTAAAAATAATCTTTCAAAAGAGATTGTAGGTAAAATTAAACTACCTGAATCTGCATTAACCGTACATAAACTACTAGGTGCAAATTATTCAGGAAGTCGATTTAAGTACGGAAAGGAGAATCCACTGCCTTATGATCTCATTGTTATTGATGAAGCTTCCATGTTAGATATTACGATGTGGACGCGTCTTTTGAGGGCGGTAGGTTCTGATACAAAACTCATTGTTTTAGGGGATAAAGACCAATTAGCTTCTGTTGAGGCAGGTTCCATCCTTGGTGATTTATGTGGTGGAGAAAACTCCTTCTCAGCACATATTGTAGATAGAATATCAAAATTGACCGGTTTTAATATACCGAAAGAGGATAACCCCTCCATTGCTTCAATCAATGATTGTGTATTGTTCTTAACCAAGAGTTATAGATTTAATGAACACAGTGGCATAAAGAATCTCTCTGATGCGATCAAAAGGTCCGACTTTGAACAAGTCTGGTCATTATTAAACAGCACCGAGTACCCTGACATAGAGGTTGCTGAGCCTAATAGTGAAACTATGGGCCGGCTAATTGAGGAATATGCCGTTCGTCATCATCAGCAAGTGGTGGCATCAGATGAGAAACGGTTACCAGTGTCCAATGAAAAAAAGATTCTATGTGCGATGAGAAAATCAGAATTGGGAACAGAGAGAATTAATCTAAATGCTGAGAAACAGATTAAAAGAAATATAGGTGTATTGATTTCGGAAGACTGGTATGACGGCAGAACTGTTATGGCTACAAAAAACAATGGATTGCTTAGGATTAAAAATGGTGAACTTGGGATATTTAATAAAAACGATGGCCTCGTTCATTTTGAAGGGGAGAATGATATTCAGGTTTCCCCAGCGAGGCTTGTAGATTATGAGCCTGCATTTGCAATTACAATTCATAAAAGCCAGGGATCTGAATTTAACGATGTTGCAATTATACTTCCAAGTAAAGAAAATTCAATACTTTCGAAAGAGATTTTATATACAGCTGTAACAAGAGCCCGCCGAAACACTCTTGTAATTGCAAGTAAGGAGATATTAAAGAAAACTATTACACGTTCTATCTCAAGAAATAGTGGAGTCCGTCAGAAAATTTGGGGATAATTAATCAAGATTTCTGTATTAGAACTGAATGGAACAAATTGAGCTTTAATTAATTAAAGAAAATATTACTCAGGAAAAGAATTTGTACCCCAAAAGCCAACGTATCAGGGGGAAACAGTTGATAGCTGTTTCCCCTTATTTTTTGTCTATACAAATATGCATAACAGACTGATTAAAAACGTATAGATATTTTTAATATAGGATTAAAAGTTTCTAACCAATGAGAAATCTGTCAATTAATCTGTTGCCGGGTACTGAAATTAAAATTCGGAACAAATATCCTTTATAGGCTTTCAAGTAGGTGAACATGAACAACAATCAAAGAATCATGAACACTTTTACAAACTTGAAATATTTAACAATCGTATTAGCAATCTCATTAACTGGCTTTGCCTGTTCTTCTTCGAGCTCATCAGATGGAGAGAGTACAGCAACCATTAATGGATCTGTTGAGGAATCTCAACAGCAGAAACTAAAACAAAATAGTACAGCAGGTGTAATTGTTACTGCCGGTAGAGTTAATTCAAACGGATCAGTTGAAGCCATAAATGGGGTGCAGACTGAGACAAACGCATCCGGTAACTTCAGCTTGGAAGTAGATGCTGAATCTACACAACACCTCGTAATAATGGCTGAAAACCAAGGTACAACCTGGAAAGGATACCTGTCCGGTGAAATTGAAAATGGTAACAGTTATACACTCAAACCAATCAACTCTGAATCAAGTGCTGAGGCAGAGATTTTTGCCAATTTGGTAGCTTCAGGAGGTGCAGATATTGTCAATAAAGCTGATGTAGAGTCCACCGTATCAAGCGAAGTTGCTACAGAAATACAGGGAAATACCAGTACTGCAAGTACTATTGCTGCAGGACTAATAAATGCAGCAGAAGCCCGCGCTGAATTTTATTCTGAAATGATGAGCAGTAATGCTCAAGCAGCTTTAGAAGCTACTTCAGAAAGTATGTCAGAAGCTCAATTCAGATTAGAATCAGAGCTGGATGCTTCTACAAGCGCGGAGCAAAGAGCAGATGCTTACAATGTATTTGTTGAATCTGTTGTCAATGCTTATTTAAATGCAGGACTTGATGCTTCTTCTTCAGCTAAGGCAATAGAAGTTTGGAGCCGGACCTATGTAAATAGTACAGCTTCCACTTCCTCTGAAGTAAGAGAAAGCACAAGAAAGAACACATCACTTTTGGTAGCCTCAGCGATTGACGGTGCCATAAGAACTGAAGCAGAAGCAAGCGGAATGTCTGAAAGCTCAATACAAGCTATAGTTGATTCCGGAGTTCAGTTACGTTCTGAAATTAAAGCGAGTAGCGGAGTAGATAGTGAAATTAAAGCAGCATTTGAAACGTATCACGAAGAAGTAAGAACTACTATGGAAAACGACGGCTCTTTTGAAGCTTCAGTAATTGTAGAGATTGATTCAAAAATTAATGCAAGCGGTGGGGCAAAGGCCACATTTGAAACCGCCGTTTCAGCTTTGACGAATGCATCTATCGTAGTTAATGTATACCAGACATTTTATGCAGGTGTTCGCAGTACGGTAGAAACAATGCTATCAGGAGCAAGTGAAGCTGAAATTAATGCAGTTACTGAGTTAATGATACTTGCTAATGTAGCTTCTTAACTAAAATTCATAATCCCAAAAAAAGCCTCGCATATTTTCAATGCGAGGCTTTTTTAATGCAAATTGAAAAACAGCTTATTGAGCTTTTTTCACTTCAAGTAATTCAACTTCAAAAATTAAGGTTTCATTAGCACCAATGGCACTACCTTGTGGACCTTGAGGGCCATAAGCTAAATCAGATGGAATATAGAGCTCGTAAACGGCTCCTTCGCTCATAAGTTGAACACCCTCATTCCAGCCTTTAATAACACGGTTAAGCGGAAATTCAGCACCGTCATAAGGTTCCCTCTGTTGGCTGTAAATATCATTTTCCTGAGCTACTTCTTTTCTGCTGGTGTCAAATACAGTGCCATCAAGTAATCGACCTATATAATGAACAACAACGGTATCTTCAGCTTGTGGTGATACTCCTGAACCTTCTTCAATAACTTTATACTGTAAGCCTGATTCAGTTTCCATTACGCCTTCTTTTTCAATATTTTCTTCTAAGAAAGCCTGGCCTTCAGCGAGGTTGTCTTCTCCTTCCTTCGCATTAAGTTCAAATACATATCTGTTAATAGTAACATTAACTTCTTCCTGATTTAAAACCGGCTCAATGTCATCGTTAAGTCCGGCATTTAGCCCGGCTATGTAATTTTGTATATCAATATCAGTAATTCCCTGGCTGCTAAAAAAGTCACCATTTTGAAAACCGAGTGCATAACTTACACTATCAATATCTGCTTCTAAGCTGGGATTGTGTGTTCCGTCTAAATTTTGGGTACATGCTGAGAACAGTAAACCAAAACCGAGTACAGCGACAATACTTAATTTGTTTATTTTCATAATCTGTTATTGGAAATTGTATTTATTTGGAGGTTTATAATTTAGACTCGTAAAATAGGAGAAATCACACCAAAGTGGAATAAATAATCTTGTATCTGTGTATATTAAGAGCTATAAAATTTTTCATAACAGACAAATACATTGAAATTTAACGAATTTGACTTTAAAGAAGAGCTAATAGCGGGCTTGAGGGATATTGGATATACTGATCCTACTCCCATTCAAGAACAAACCATCCCGATAATTTTAGATAAAAAAGATATTATTGGGGCAGCTCAAACCGGTACTGGTAAAACAGGGGCCTTTGTTATTCCTGTTATTCAACAGATCTTAGAAAACCCATCAGAACAAACACAAGCTTTAATACTTTCTCCTACACGAGAGCTTGCCCAACAAATTGACGAACAGATTTTTGCACTTGGTTATCATACTGGTATCTCTTCAGCTACTATCATAGGGGGAGAAGATTTTGGGCAGCAAGCCAAAGCCATTCGCTCCGGGGTAGATATCATTGTTGCAACACCTGGTCGGCTGATTGACCAAACCAAGGTGCTGGATATTGATTTTAGTCATATCAAGTTTTTGGTATTAGATGAAGCTGACCGCATGCTTGATATGGGTTTTCTGCCGGATGTAACAAAAATCATCAAAAAGCTTCCTGAAAAAAGGCAGACTATGCTCTTTTCGGCGACAATGCCCAATGCGATTAAAGAACTCGCCAACCGGTTTATGGATAATCCTGAAAAGGTAGAAATTGCCATAGAAAAACCATCCGGGAGTATAACTCAGCAAGCTTATTTTGTAAATCAGAAAGAAAAACTGGCATTAGTTCAGGATGTACTTGATGATATGAAATGGGATTCCTGTATTATTTTTTGTGCTACCAAAAGGGGAGTGGATGAGCTCGAAAGATTACTACAAAAAAAAGGAATAAAAGCCGGCAGTATCCATGGAGACAGAGACCAGGATGAGCGAAATAAATCGCTTCATGAATTTAAGAGTGGGCAAGTACCGTTAATTGTAGCTACTGATGTTTTGGCTCGTGGAATTGATATTGCAAATGTTTCACTAATCATTAATTATGATGTGCCACGCGCTGTTGATGACTATGTGCACAGAATTGGAAGAACCGGTCGTTATGATAAAACCGGCACAGCTATTACATTTGTGAATAAGAAAGACCGAAGAGCTTTCAGTGCTATTCAGGATAAAGTTGGCGATCAACTTGAGATGTTGAAGGTAGAGGATAGCTCTGGTACCCAAAAACCCAATAGCAGTAAAGAAAAAGAAGTTAAGGAAAAGGAAAAGCAAAAAGAGCGGACTCACCAATCAGATCAAAAAAAGAAAAAGGAAACAAAATCTGATAAAACCATGAAGCAACTTTCGAAAAAAGAAATTGAGAAACGGAATAATAAAGTTCAGAATTTAGATTCTGTGGAAGTTATACTACGGGAAGATAAAATTGCTTCTAAAAAACATGAGTTAAACAGAAAAGAAAGAAAACAGTCTTCCAATAAAGATTCTTCTTCAAAATCCACGAATGATAAATCATCGTCAAAAAGGAATGAGCCTGTTATTCCTGCTGAGCGTATCAAAAAAGCAACTAAGAGAAATCAAAACGCACCCAAACCGGCAAAGGGGTTATGGGGTTTGATAAAGTCATTATTCTCTTAATTTAAAATTGATTTTACATACAGTTAACAAATATTCCTTCTTGTCGAGTTACATTAGATAAACCCTAAATCACAATTTATTCAACCTGAAGTTAATTATGAGATTTTTAGCCAAGATTATATTGCTCAGTCTTTTTGCGCTTTCCTGTCAACAGAATGATACGTACAAAACAGAAAATATATCTGTTGCCCAAAATCAGGATGAAATTCCCGAAAAATTACCTTTGGTTGAGGATACCGAAATTAAAAATATCATTTTAATGATTGGTGATGGTACAGGTTTGGCGCAAATATCGAGCGGACAAATAGCTTTAGTTGGCCCTGATGGAATGCTCCACATGCAAACACTTCCGGTGGCAGGATTTGTTAAAACACATTCATCAGATAATTTAATCACTGATTCAGCATCCGGAGCTACGGCATATTCATGTGGTATTAAAACATATAACGGTGCTATCGCTGTAAACCCAGACGTAGAAGTGTGCAAAACCATCTTGGAATTGGCAGAAGAGGCAGGACTTAGTACCGGTTTGGTAGCCACATCATCAATTACCCACGCTACTCCGGCCAGCTTTGCCGCTCATGTCGAGCAGCGTAGTATGGAAGAAGAAATTGCCTACGATTTTTTAGACTCCGGAGTGGAAGTATTTTTAGGCGGTGGAATGGAGTTTTTCTCTGCTGATACAAGGTCAGATTCTTTAGATTTACTCAGTGAATTTCAAAATGAAGGTTATCAACTACTGGTTAATGACAATGAATTGAATACTGCAGATAACAGTAAATTGTTAGGACTTTTTGCTAACGGAGGCTTTGAAAGGACAGAGGGAGAACCATCCACCACAATGATGACAAAGAAAGCTATAGAAGTTTTAAGTATGAATGAGGAGGGCTTCTTCTTGATGGTTGAAGGAAGTCAAATTGATTGGGGCGGTCACGGCAATGATTCGGATTATGTAATTAATGAAGTTCAGGATTTTGATGATGCGGTAAAGGCAGCACTCGATTTTGCTCAACAAGATGGTGAAACATTAGTGATTGTAACTGCCGATCATGAAACCGGTGGAATGACATTACAAAGACAAACAGCGGAAGGTGATTCTTTAGAAATATTTTGGACATCAGGTTACCATACTGGAGTTCCGGTTCCTATAGCTGCTTATGGTCCTTACGCAACCGAGTTTATGGGTTGGCAAGACAATACTGAAGTAGGTCAAAAAATGTCCGAGCTTTTGGGCGTAGGATCATTGCCCATTTATTTAGAAAAGTAATGATATAGAAATAGATAGGAGAGGCTTGTTCTGAGCCGGACTAATTTGATAATAACCTATCATAAGCCGGATTGAACCAGTTTTTTTATTCTAAGACTCACTCAAAAGTTTTGGTATTTCAGCTAAAGAGCGTATTCCCAATTCCTTTTTTGGCTTTCATTTTTTTAAAGGTTAAAGTAAAATTTGCCCCACCTCCTTCACTTTTGTATTCGCAAGTTCCCTGAATTTGATCGGTTAGTGCTGTAATAAGATGCATCCCTAAAGAGCCGGATTTTAGAGGGTTTGTAACATCAAATCCTACGCCGTTATCCTTAATATTGATTTTAATATTGTTGTCTTGCTCAGTTAGAGAAAATTTTATAGAGCCTTTATTCATATTTTTAAAAGCATGCTTATAGGCATTGGTGATAACTTCGTTCACTATTAGTGATGCCGGTATAGCTTGATTGATGTTCAAGGTTAGTGGGTCACAATGTATATCAAGTAATATTTCTTCTTTAGGTTGAAGTGTTTCAGATACATTTTTGACTAACTTTCTTAAAGTTTCAGAGAATTCAAGTTCTGAGAAACTATTAGACTGATAAAGTAATTCGTGAACAGAAGCCATGGTTTTTATACGTACTACACTGTCATATAATTTAGCTTTGAGATCTTCATTTTCCGATTCAAAAGCTTGCAACTGCATCATCCCGGAAACTACTGCCAGGTTGTTTTTTACACGGTGGTGAATTTCAGCAAGTAATGTTTCCTTTTCAGTGAGGGAAGCTTTGATGGCTTTTTCATTTCTTTTTCGCTCGGTGATATCACGCCCAATTGCTACCCAATGCGTATAATTTCCTTCATTATCTTGTACAGGAACCATGGAAGTATTAATCCAAAACTTCTCCCCATTTTTTTTGTAATTAATGAATTCAACTTCAGTGGCTTCATAATTGTCCATCTCAGTTCGAAGGTGCTTACGAACCTGATCAGCAGTTTCAGGCCCATTCAAAAAATGTAATGTTTTTCCAAGAACTTCCTCCCTTGAGTATCCTGTAAGTTCTGTAAAGGCTTCATTTACAAACACAATTTCACGTCCAAACTGGCCGGGTTCTGCATCTAAAATAACGACAGATTCGGAGGTATTGGTAATTACAGATTCCAACAATTTCAGACGTTCTTCCTCTTCCCGTTTTTGCGTTATGTCTTGCATTGCACCAATCATACGAATGGAGTTACCTTCGTCATCTTTGATGACAAATGCTCTGTCTAAGATGTATTTATAAGTGCCGTCAGCAGCCTTAAACCTATATTCTAATTGAAACCGGTCTTTATTCTCTTCTTGAACATTAGAAAGTTCTTGATCAACTTTTGAGAGGTCTTCAGGATGTATTTTATCTCTCCACCAATTTCCAACATTCTCCACTTCTTTTTTATGATACCCAAACATCGTATAAATATTATCATTGTAGACCATTCGATCGGTTTTAATATCTAAATCCCATATAGTATCGCTGGTGGCTTTATTTACAATGTTGTAGCGCTCTAAACTTTCCTGAAGTTCCTTTTCTTTTTCAATTTTTTCAGTTACATCTCTTTCTATGGCTATGAAATGGGAACATTCTCCCGCATCAGTAAAAATGGGATCAATGCTCATATTAAGCCAGTAGGGGGTGCCATCTTTAGAGTAATTGAGAATGGTTGTTTCAATAGATTCATTATTCTCTATTGCAACTGAAATATTCTGAACCGTTTGTGGATTGGTATCAGGCCCCTGTAAAAATGCACCCGGTATCTTGCCTATAATTTCTGTCAATTTGTATCCGGTGAGTTCCTTGAATCCATTGTTTACCCAAGTAATGAGCCCATCCGAGTCGGTGATTATAACAGCATCAGTTGTTTTAGCAGCCACCAGGGAGAGTTCTCTCAGCTTTTCCTCCCGTTCAATTTGTTGGGTTACATTTCTTGAATTGGCTACATAGCCGTTAACCGCAGGTTCATCCAGCAAGTTAGTTATGATGGTTTCTACCCAATAATAATTTCCGCTGAAGTCACGTAAACGATAGGATTCTAATACAACCCTTTTTTCATCTTTTAGCCGATTAAGAGAATATTCAATTCTATCGTAATCATCAGGATGAACTAAATCCAGGGCTTTCATTCCTACATATTCTTCAAAGGCACCACCAATAGACGGACTCACATATTTGAATCTTAAATCTTTATCTAATATGCCTATTAAATCAGAGCCTTCTTGAACGAGGGCTTTGAACCTTTTCTTACTGTGAGCTAATTGTTTTTCGGCTTGTTTTTTCTCTTCACTTTCAAAAAGAATACGTATTATTTGCGCAGCTCGCTCAACTGTATTTTGTTCATATTCAGTAGGGGTGGAAGGACTTTCATAATAGATTGCAAAAGTTGCAATAACCTTACCTTCAGAATTAATAATAGGTTCCGACCAACAAGCAGAAAAATTGAACTTTCCACCCAGCCATTTGTAGTCTTCCCACAATGGATCTTCAAAAATATTGGAACTAATAACTTGTTCTTTTCGGTAGGCAGCTGTTCCGCATGATCCTACTTTTTCTCCAATTTCAACTCCTTCCAACGATTCCAATAATTCTTTAGGAAGTGAGGGAGAGCTGAAATTGAAGAGCTTGCCATCTTTGACAAGGGTTACCGAGGTTTTAACGGCAGAGTGAAGTTTTTCTATTCCGGATAGGAAGTCGTAGGTAATTTCTTTACTTGAATATTCTCTTAAAGCATTTTTTTCTAAAACATCCCGTTCCAGTTTTTGTAATTCGTTATAGTACTTCTGTTCGGTGACATCAGAAGCAGTAACCAAGATTCCGTTAATTATATCGTCATCTAATAAATTGGTAGCTGATGATTTTAACCAATCCCAAGTTCCATTTTTATTTTGAAACCGAAAGGGACGAGGTCCTGCATGTTTGCTCCGCATTATTTTTGCGAAATCTTCTTTGGCTTTATTTACATCATTAGGGTGAATAAAATCAAATGCGTTTTTACCATTTAACTCATCTAAAGACCAGCCTAATATATTTGGTAAATTAGGGCTGATGAATTTGAAATTGCCTTCTTTGTCTAATATCTCAATTAAATCTCCGCCTTCTTCTACCATACTTTTGAACTTGTATTCACTAACTTTAAGTTCATCATTAGTATTTCTCAGTTTGATAGCACTTGAAACATTAGAAGTGAGCGTTTTTAAATATTGAATTTCTTCTTTATCCCATTTTCGTTCTTTTTGACAATCGTCAAAACCAATGAATCCATAGAACCGGGCATCTATAAAAATTGGTATTGTCAGTATAGAGATGATTCCTTGAGATTTTAAAAGCTCCTTAAGCTCGCTTTCAGGTAGTTCAGGTACAACAGCTTGGAAAACTTTGTCATTTAGAAGAGGATCCATGATATCTGGAAAAGCTGCATATTCGATATCTTGTAAATCAGGATTATCAATTTGAGGTTTAATAGTATCAGCACTCCACTCAATGCGTTGGCTCAACAAGTCTTTACCTTGTTCTTTATCGTAATGCGTTTCAAAATAATATACCCAATCTACTTCCACAGCTTTACCTACTACATCAAATGTTTCAGATAATGCTTCAAGCCAATTTTCATTTTTTATAAGGGCGCCGGTAACTTTAGCATTGGCAGCCAATAAGTCACTTTTTTGTTTAGCATTTTGTTCAGCTTCTAACTTTAATGTGATGTCTTCAGCTAAAACCATTCGATAGACTTTACCATCTTGTTTAAGTCTGCTGGTACTGATATCTGCAAAAAACCTTTCCCCTGATTTTTTCTGATGCTCTAAAACAGTTTTATAGAAAGTTTGTTTGGAGTTTTCTGCCTGTTCAATTTCCTTATTAAGTTTATAAACCTGGTCTTTAGGACGAATGTCCATTAAATTCAGCCCTACAAATTCCTCTCTTGAATATCCGTATTGATCTATGGCCGCTTTGTTTACGTCTACAATCTTTCGATCTACCATATCAACCAAATACATAGGCTGAGGGGAGAGATTAAATATGTCTCGATATTTCTTTTCTGATTTTTGGAGAGACTGACGAACTCGATTTCGCTCTATTCCATAGGTAATAACTTTACCAAGCATGAATGGTGTAAGCTCATCTTTTAAAACATAATCGACCACGCCCATATTCAGGGTTTTTAGCCCAAACTCTTGATTCTCATACCTGGTTAGTACTATTACGGGTACTCGGCCAGCCAGCGCAACTATTTTTTCTACCAAAGACTCACCGCTTAAATCAGGAAGTGTAAGGTCCATTAAAATGGCACTAAAGTTTGAAACCTGCTGTAAGATTGTTTTAGCCTTTCCAAATGTCTTAGCATGCTTAATGTCTACGGTTGCCAATATTTCAGCTAAATATTCTTCAATAAGTACCAAGTCCCCGGGGTTATCCTCGATGACCAATAGTTTTAAATTTTGCTGTAATGCTGTCATGCTACATCTTAATTTTCGGTTTTTGGAGGAAGCTGAAAAATTGAAATCCAAAAGTCTTCCAGGGTACTTATAACATCTATGAAATTGTTAATATCTACGGGTTTTGTAATATAACAGTTTGAGTGATTTTGGTATGATTTATAGATATCTACCTCATCAGAGGAGGTAGTAAGCATAATAACAGGAATATGTTTAAGGTGGTCATGGGTTTTGATGTGCTTCAATACTTTATGACCGTTCATTTTTGGAAGGTTAATGTCGAGCAATATCAAATCCGGTTCTGCAGCATCTTTATACCCATTTTTTTTCTCAAGATACTGAACAGCTTCCCATCCATCACGGACCACTGATATTGAGTTTTTAATTTTCCCTTCATCCAGTGCTTCTTTGGTGAGTACTATATCACCTTCATTATCTTCGACTAATAATATGTGAATTTCTTTGGGTTTCATGATTCGTTTTATCTGTGGTTCTTTTAACCATTATTTTGGGTTCTAAGACCTTTCCTTTGTTTTAACACATTTATTCTTTTGATATGGTAAAGTAAAATGTACTTCCTTTGCCTTCTTCAGAATCCAGCCAAATTTCACCACCATGCCGTTCTATTATTTTCTTGGAAATAGCCAAACCAATGCCTGTTCCTGAGTATTGATCTCGGGTATGTAATCGCTGAAAAATCTGAAATACAGTACTTTGAAATTCATTTTGAATACCAATACCATTGTGCTTTACCTCAAATTTCCAGTGCGTATCTGTTTCGCTGGAGGCTATTTCAATAATAGGAACTGTACCTGATTCCTGATATTTCAATCCGTTATTGATCAAGTTTTGGAAAACTTGCTTTATGGAACCCGGGGTAGCAAAAATAGTTGGTAAAGAACCTGCTTTAATCTTGGCTCCAGTTTCATCAATATGAGTACGTTCGAGGGCTTTTACATCTTCTAATATGATATTCAAATCAACTTCTTTTCGTTTACTTTTTTCCTGACTAAGTCGTGAGTAATTAAGCAGGTCCAAAATAATTTGCCGCATACGTTGGGCACCATCTACGGCAAAATTAATATACTGATTGGCTTTTTCATCCAATTTATCGGAATATTTTTTGTCAAGTTGACTCAGAAAGCTTTTCACCATGCGGAGGGATTCTTGCAGGTCGTGAGAAGCCACGTAGGCAAATTGCTCCAGTTCAGCATTAGATGTGGCCAGTTCCTGAGCACGTAATTCCAGTTCTTCATTTAATTGCTGCAAGGCTTCGCGAGCTTTTTTGCTTTCAGTGATATCTTTGAAGAACACAGAAATACCTTCTTCAGAAGGATAGGCGTTGATATCGAACCATTTGTCTATAGGTTCATAGTAATCTTCAAATGAAACTGGTTTTCGCTCATGCATTGCCCGGTGATAGTTGGTATAGGAGGGGAGGTCTACAGCATCATCGAAAATATCCCACAGGTTTTGATTTATTATTTCATGTTTTGGGGTATGCAGAAGCCGTTCAGCAGCTTTATTCCAATAGGTTACATTCCAGTCCTCATCCAGGGTAAAGAAACCGACACCAATACTATCTAAGATATTTTCTTTTTCCTTGAAGGTTTTTCTAAGCTCAATTTCTGCAGCTTTCTTTTCAGTAATATCTCTTATAGCTCAAATCATGCGGATGGGGGCTCCATCGTCATTTCGTACAATGTATCCATTTTCAATTACGTGGGCATAACTTCCGTCGTCTCTTTTAAAGCGGTATTCGTAAGCCCATTTATTCATGGATGAATCCTGCAGGGTAAACTTCAAATCATCAAAGGCCTCTTCGCGGTCTTCGGGATGTACTGATTGATGATATTTCTCAATGGTATATGTCCCTTCACCAGGTTCGTGTCCAAAAAGTTTTTTAAATCCTTCACCCCAGTGCAAATTATTATTCTCGATATCCCAGTCATAAATCGCATCACGGGTTGCTTTACTTACAAAGTCATAGCGTTCTAAACTCTCCCTAAGCTTTTCTTCATATTTTTTACGTTCAGTAATATCAGTAAGAGAGCCCACAATGCCGGTAACTTCTCCATTTTCAATGAGTGGAGCTTCGTGTATTTCTACCCAAATTATTCTATTGTCAGCTGTTCTAAGCTGTAGTTCATAGGGGAGCTGAACTTCACCGGTTTCTATAGCTTTTTGGGTGTGTTTTTCACCTTCTTTATTAATGGGATGGTCCGTAATGAAATCTGTCCAATTGCGCATGGCTTTTTCAGGGGAGTATCCAAGAAATTCTTCCGATTGTGGAACTACATAGTTTAATACCCCTTCAGTGTCATGTTGATAGAACATGTTGGTACTGTGTTCTACTACATTCCGATATTTTTTTCAGCCTCAGCTTTTTCTAATTGTGCTCTTTTTGTTTCCGTAATATTACGGGCAAAACAGGCCACACCGGTTATATTATCATCCTTAATTATTGGATTGAATGCTACTTCGTACCAAATTTCACTTTCCTCTTCTGGGTGAGGTTCTTCATTTTCAACAAAAAATGTTTCGCCATTTAAGGCTCGTCGATAATGTCTTTTCCATCGTCTGGTATATTCATCATCTGAAGAATTTCCTTGGAATATGGAATCTCCCGGATCAATACGTTGACCGGTTTGAAATTCAATAGATTTTTGAAATTCTTGATTTGCTGTTATTAAGCTATATTCCTTATCAATACTCCAGATAAGATCTTGAGTACTGTTTATCAGCGCTTGATTGTTTAAACGTTCAAACTCTTTTTCTTTTCGGCTAATTATTTGTTGGATCTTGGTTGCTATCTGTTCTCCAATGGCCTTTAACAAATCATGCTCTTCGCTTAAGAAAGGAGGTTTATCACCAAACGGTTCATTAGTGAGGTACACAATGGAAATTTTAATTTCCTGTTCTAATCGGCGTTTTATAGTTTTTGAAATTTCCCAATCAGTTTTCTGATAACCCTCCGTTTTAAATTGACTTCCGTTCCATGTAATACATACTTCTGTAATTTCTGGAAACTGCCATCCCTGAGGTATTAGCTGAACTGCTTTTTCTAACAATTTATTAGGGGTGAGATTCTGCTCTTTCAGCTTTGATATTTCATACAGGCATCGCTGCTCTTTAACGCGTTCAGCAAGTTGATGGAGGGTGTTATCTCAAGCTAATTCCGCTTCTTTACGCTCTGTAATATCTTGGGTGCTTCCATAAATTCGAATGCACGTGTCACCAATAAATTCAGGTTCACCTACCGCTCTAACCCAACGTTCATTGCCCTTATAAGTTACTATGATCAGTTCAACGTCAAAAGGAATACCGGTTTCAATAGTTTTATTGACTTCTTCAGTGATACTCTCTCGGCTCCAGCCTTCTTTATAAAAGTTAATAGCCGAGTCTAAATCAGGTTTATAGTCTAAATCTACCTCATGCAGTTTTTTTACATAATCAGACCAATGCAATTTTTCATTTTGAAGATCCAGCTCCCAGGTTCCGATTTTGGCCAAATCATAGGCCGATTCTAATTTTGATTCCAGTTCTTTTTCCTGGGTAATGTCAATCATTAAGCCCCGCAATGAAACCGGCTTTCCATCTTCTTTAACAACTGTGACTACATCCTGTAACCAAATATACTCGCGATTGGCTTTGCGCATTCGGTATTCAAAACTGTGGTTTCGTCCTTCTTTAGTTTCATTTTGGGAGTACTGAACTGTTTTTTCACGGTCTTCAGGGTGAATTTTGTTCTTCCAGAATTCGGGGGTACCGACCCATTTTTCAGGATCATACCCTAAAATAGATTTAGCTTGAGGGCTTACATAATTGAAGACAAAAGTATCTGCATCCGACTCCCAGACAATACCGTTAATAGTTTGCACCAAGGATTGGTATTGCTCTTTAGCTTGCTGAATTTCTTTTTCAGCTTCAATTCGTTCGGTTACCTCTTTAAAATTGTCTACAATCCCCCCAATAGCCGGTTCATGCAACATATTTGTTATAGTACCCTCGAACCAGTGCCATTTTCCTTCTTTGTCTTTAAGCCGGGCTGGCGGAACCTCTATGGGTTCACCGGGCTTATCCAGGCATTTTTTTATCTCCTTTTCAATCATGGGTATATCATCAGGATGAGCCTTTTCAAAGAAGTCCATTTCAATAATCTCTTCGGGAGTGTATCCCAACACATGTTTTACAGACGGAGAGGAGTAGGTTGGGTTACCGTCCTTATTTAGGATGAATAAGATGTCACTGCCATTTTCGACCAAAGCCCTGAAGCGAGCTTCTTTTTCTTCTAACTGATCCCAGGCCTTTTTCTCATTTGTTATTTCAATCAGAGATATGAATGATCCTATAATTTCATCATGATCATTAGTAGCGGGTTTATATTTTATGGTGAAATGTCTTGTTTCTCCATCAACGGTAGGAAGTGGGAGTTCATTGGAAATCGTTTCACCATTAAAAACGCGATCATAAATACCTTTTACAGTTTCTCTACGCTCCGGCTGAGCATAGTCTAAAATTGAATCTCCCTTTTTTATTTTTTTGTCAAAAATATCAAAATAGTTCTCGGCAAATTGATCATTGAAATTCAGAATTTTTAAAATTTTGTCAATCAGAATGAAACTATCTTCTGAATTATTCAACATTAATTTCTTTTCGAGATCACTGCGATATTTTTCGGTGATGTTAGTTGCGGAGTTTATAATAAATTCAACTTCACCTTTTTCATCTAACACAGGGGTGTTTACTATTTTCCAATAGAGCTGTTTGTACTTACCGTCATCAAGTATGATATCGTAGCGAATACCATACATTTCATCTTCACTTTTGGTATTAATAACCTTGATAAAAGAATTTCGTAATCTTTCAACGCCTGTGGGTTTTTCTTCTTCAGGGTTTTCAGGGAATGCCTCAAATAGTGATTTACCAATCAGCTCAGATTCTGAGCTTTGTGTCATTTCTACATAAGCGTCGTTAACATTTATAAAGGTAAAATGAGGTTGATTGGCTTTAACGATAGAAGTTGGGGTAGGGGAAGCCTTAAATATCTTTATTATTTTTTTTCTATCAACCATGTAACATACCCAGTTCAAAAAATTTAATTAATACACCAACATAAGCTCAGAAATGTACCCTTAGTGTATTAAAAAAGGGTCTTATGAAGTATAGCATGTTATGATTGTTTGTAACATATTGCTATACAATGGTTAACAAGTATTATAAACG